>JBOICV010000114.1:0-5194 GCA_050740255.1 Nevskiales bacterium
GAGTTGTACTCACCACCGCAAGGCGCGGCTAGGACGGCGGGCCAAGCTGCTGTTTGTCCACACCGTTCGACGTCTTTCGTCTTGTCATTGCGAGCGTAGTGAAGCAATCTCGCTTTTATGCGAACCACCAGAGGACGGCAATGAGCTTTGAAGGCAAAGTCGTGATGATTACCGGAGCAGCGGGCAGCCTGGGCAAAGCCGTGGCGGCTGCGTTTGCGGAAGCCGGGGCTTCGCTGGTGCTGCTGGATCTCAACGAGGCGGCACTGGAGAAGGTCTATCCCGGCAGCGATGCACGCCGGCTATTGCTCGCGGCCGACTTGACGAAGGCGTCGTCAGTCGCCGAAGCCGTTGAAACTGCCATGAAGCGTTTCGACCGCATCGATGCACTATGCAATATCGCCGGCGGCTTCCGCATGGGACCGTCGGTACATGAAACGCCGGCCGATTTATGGAAATTAATGATGGACATGAACACCGGCACCCTGCTCAATGCGGTGCAGGCCGTGGTGCCGAAAATGCTCGCGGCCGGCTCGGGCAAGATCGTGAATATCGGTGCCGGCGCCGGGCAAAGCGGCCGCGCAAATATGGGCGCTTACAGCGCTTCCAAAAGTGCCGTGATCCGGCTGACCGAAAGCATGGCGGGCGAGTTGCGCGAGAAGGGCATCAATGTCAATTGCGTGCTGCCGAGCATTATTGATACGCCGCCGAATCGCGCTGATATGCCCAGAGCGGATTTCTCCAAATGGGTGGCGCCGCAAGACCTCGCCAGTGTGATCCTATTCCTCTGTTCGGACGCGGCGCGGGCCATTCATGGCGCGGCGATTCCGGTAACGGGTTTGAGCTAGGGCCTGTTCACGATGGCGGTCCTTGCAAGCCGTAGCGCCCCGCCTCTGCCAGCGGCACTCGCGCAGGTAAGTGAATGGTCACTCGGCAGTACCGCCGAGTTTTCGCCACTGTCCGCGCAGCGCTATCTGCTGTTTGAGGCGGGGTCCGCCGAAACGCTGAACCAAGAGGAAACCGAGCGCATTGTCGCGTGGCTGGGACAGCTGCCCTGCCCTACTATCGCCATCGCCCACGACGGTGTTGACGACGCAGTCACCGCCGCTTGCGATGTCGTGCTCGACGACCCCGGGCACGCAGCACCGCTGCTGGCCAATATTGAGCACTGTCCTATCGCGGCCAGCGTATTGGTCCAGCTATTGCGCACCACAGCCAGCTTGCCAATGCTTGATGCACTGACTGTGGAATCACTCGCTTACGCTACGCTGCAGGGCGGCGCCGAGTTCCAGCGCTGGCTAGCTCAGAACAAGGCCGCATCTCCCGCCCAGCCGACGGATGACGGTCCGCCGGTAGTAGTAACCCGGGACGATGATGAGCTCAGACTGGAGCTGAACCGGCCCTCAAACCGCAATGCGATCAATCTGGAGATGCGCGATGCTTTGGTTGAGGCACTGCAATTGGTCATTGCGGACTCTTCCATTCGTTCCGTGAAAGCCAGCGGCCGCGGCAAGTGCTTCAGTGTCGGCGGCGACTTGACCGAATTCGGTACGCTGCCGAATCCCGCGATGGCACATGTCATCCGCGGTCTGACGATGCCCGGACGCTTTCTCGCCCAATGCGCTGAGCGTGTGGAGTTTCATGTGCACGGGGCCTGCATCGGATCGGGCGTCGAGCTTCCAGCCTTTGGTCGATGCGTGACCGCTGCTGCCGATAGTTTCTTCCATCTGCCCGAGCTGCGATTCGGGCTGATCCCGGGCGGCGGCGGCTGTGTCGGTATCCCACGGCGCATCGGCCGGCAGCGCACCGCCTGGCTGGTCTTGTCCGGTAAACGGATTAACGCAAAACAGGCTTTGGAATGGGGACTCGTGGATGCCATCGTGTAGGAGCGAGCCCCTTCGACAGCGCTCAGGACAGGCTTGCTCGCGACGGTTCGGCGCGATGGATCGCGCCCCTAACCACATTGGACGAAGTGAGCCACAAGCGCAGCCGCTCTAATAGCGACATCTTTACAGCGATCCCAACGATGGCCAACGATAACCCAAAAAACTCTGAGCGTCCAAGCGTGATACAGGCGTTCACCGGTCTTTCGCGTGAAGAAGAAGAGATTCTCGATCAGGCCGACCGCTTCGCCCAGAAGGAGCTGTATCCGCTGGCACAGCGCATGGACGACGAGGAGTGGTGGCCCGAGCACATCTTCTCGTTGATCGGCGAAACCGGTTACTTCGGCGTCACCGCGCCCGAAGCTTACGGCGGCTCCGGCATGGATTTGATGACCAGCGGTCTGATTCTGCAGGCCTTCGGCCGTTGGAATCACGCATTGGCGCTGGCCTGGGTCGCGCACGAAAATCTGTGTCTGCACAACATCCTGCGCAACGCCAACGACGCGCAGAAGAAGAAATATCTGCCTGGCTTGTGCAGCGGCAAACTGATCGGCGCGCTCGGCTTGACCGAACCCGGCGCCGGTTCAGACGCGGTGGGTTCGATGAGCACCACCGCAAGACCCCAGGGCGACCATTACATCCTCAATGGCCGCAAGATGTATATCACCAACGGCCCGATCGCCGACGTTCTATTGGTCTACGCCAAGACCGGCAAGAATCCGGGAACACGCGGCATTTCCGCCTTCATCATCGAGAAAGACTTTCCCGGTTTCAAGGCGGCGCAGAAACTGGAGAAGATGGGCTTTCGCGGCAGCCAAACCGCCGAGTTGGTATTCGACGATTGCCGCGTGCCGGCTGAGAATCTGGTCGGCGAGGAGGGGCGCGGCGTCAAAGTGGTCATGAGCGGGCTGGATCTTGAGCGCGCCATGATTTCACCGCTGTGTCTGGGCATCGCCGAACGCGCATTGCAGCTGTCGCTCGACTATGCGCGTCAGCGCGAGCAGTTCGGTCAGCCGATTTCCAATTTCCAGATGATTCGCGCCAAGCTGGCCGATATGTACGTCTGGGTCGAGTCCATGCGGCTATTCACCTACCAGACGTTGCGCGCGGCCAGTACTCTCGGCGAGCACGAAGGTGGCCGCGGCGACATCCATAAAATTACCGCCGCGGGTGTGCTGTATGCCGCGGAAACGATGAACAAAGTGCTGAGCGAGGCGGTGCAGATTCACGGCGGTATCGGCTACATCTGGGAGTCGGAAATCAACCGTTTGTATCGCTCGATCAAGTTGCTTGAGATCGGCGCGGGCACCACCGAAGTGCGCAAAATCATTATCAGCGACGAGTTGCTGCGCTCATGATCGTGCGCATCGCGCGCATCGCGCGCAGGGCGCGCTCCTACCAACAACGCCGCCGTAGGAGCGGCCCTTGGCTGCGAATTTCTACATGACCAGCCTCGACCAACTCTGGACCGCCGCTACGGTTTACCGCGCCGATTTATTCAAAGGCAAGACCGCGCTGGTCTCCGGCGGCGGCGGCGGCATCGGGCGCGCGGTGGCGCTGCTGTTCGCGCGCCTGGGCGCTCAAGTCGTCATTTGCGGACGTACACCCGAGAAGTTGGAAACGGTCGTTAGCTTTGCCAAGGCAAGAGGTGCCCGCGTCGCCGCGGTGCCGATGAATATCCGCGAGCCGGAACAGGTCGCCGACTTGTTCAAGCGCGTCGAGACTGAGTTCGGCGCGCTGGACATGCTGGTCAACAGCGCCGGCGGACAGTTTCCGCAGGCCGCTATCGATTTTTCCGTTAAGGGCTGGAATGCGGTGATCAATACCAACCTAAACGGCACCTGGTACATGATGCAGCGGGCGGCGCAACACTGGCGCGACGCGCAGCGCCCGGGGTCGATGGTGAACGTGATCACGGTCACAGAGCGTGGCATGCCGGGCGTCGCCCACACCGCGGCTGCGCGGGCGGGTGTCATCGGCCTGACGCGCACGGTCGCACTCGAATGGGCGCCGCTGAATATCCGTGTGAATTGCATTGCCCCCGGGCTTACCGCGACCGAAGGCCTGGAGGTTTATCCGCCGGAGGCAGTACGCGAGTTTCCGCGCGCGAACCCCATGAAACGTCCCGGCACACCGCTCGAAATCGCCGAGGCCTGTGTTTATCTCAGCGGCCCCTCTGGCGGCTTCATCACCGGCGAGGTTCTGACGGTGGACGGCGGCGGCAGGCTGTGGGGCGAAGTATGGCTTGCCGGCCGGCCCGATTACTTCAAGCTGCCGGACGCGGGCTGATTCGTCGCTGGCATGCCATCGCCGTTCAATGGAAACTGAGCATTCTCGTTAAAGTCATCGAAAACCATGTGCAAGCACCTCCGCCTTATTTCGCTGTTCGCCACCGCACTGGCGTTGGGCGCCTGCAAAGGCTCTGATAGCGACTCCGAAATTTTTCTCGACAACCCTGCCACGGCTGGTTCGACGTCCGAGCCAAAACTGGAGACGGATACCGCAAAACTCGACGCGGCGCTGAAGTGCACGCCATTCGCGCACCCGGATAAACCGCCCGTGCTGCTGGTACACGGCACTTTCACCAACGGTCCGGAGCAATACAACTGGACCTACCTGCCGCTGCTCATTGAACGCGGTTTCGATGTATGCCTCGTCAGCTACCCGGATCGTGGACTGGGCGATCAGCAGATATCAGCCGAATACGTGGTGCATGCACTGCGCCGTATCCATGCCGAAAGTGGTCGCAAGGTGGCGATGATTGGCCACAGCCAGGGCGCGGCGATGCCTCGCTGGGCGCTTAAATGGTGGCCTTCGGCCCGCGCCGCAGTTGAAGACTTCGTATTACAGGCCGGACCCAATCACGGCAGCAATGTCGCATCCCGACCACCGCTGATTCCGGAACTGCTCGGGCTGCCCGCGGCGCTGTATCAAGTTGCGCCGGATTCGGATTTTGTTGCGGCCGTGAACCGTGACGACGAGACGCCCGGGGAGGTCTCGTACACCAGCCTCTATACCCAGTTTGACGAACTGGTGCAGCCGGTTGCGCCGGTGCCCACCGCTGCGCTGGACTGGGGTCTGGACAATCCCAAAGTCAGCAATGTGCTCCTGCAGGATCTCTGCCCCGGCCGCTTCGTCGATCACGTCACTATTGGGCTGACTGACCGGCTTGCTTTCGAGCTGACCCTGGACGCCATTAGCCATCCAGGTCCGGCGAACATCGAGCGTGCTGGCGGTGTGGCGTTGTGCGGTTTGTTGCCGCTTCTGCCGGACCAAATATTTGCAGCCACTTTTTTGACGGACCTGTTAGGAGT
>JBOICV010000115.1:0-4023 GCA_050740255.1 Nevskiales bacterium
GCCCTGCTCCGCGCGGCTTTCCGCCACGCGCTTGCCGCGCAGGGTCAATACCCCGCGTTCCAGCGTGACCTCGATGTCCTCCGGTTTGATGCCGGGCACATCCGCGTGAATCAGGTAACGGTTTTCCTCTTCCTTGATATCCACCGCCGGCGTCCATACACCGCTGGCCCCGGTCAAATCCGACAGGGAGCCGGGCTCGAACAGGCGGTTCATTTCGTCGTGCAGCTTGGAGAGCAGGCCGACGGGTTCATACGTTCGCATCAGGTTCATCACATCACCTCACTATCTGGTAGCAAGCGCGCATTGCGCTCATGCAGTTAAGGTGGGGTCGCCGCCCCTGCTTTCAAGTGGTCGGTGGCCACAGAGCGGATTGTTATACTCGCCGGCGAATCATTCATCAGACCGCGTACGATGACAAAAGCGTATAAAAACCAGGACTTTATAATGGGCCCCGCCGGCCGGCCGCTGCGCATCATGGCGGAGTACCTGGAGCCGCTGAATCGCTTCGACCGCCTGGGTGTGCGCAAGGCCGTGATTTTTTTCGGCTCAGCGCGCACCTGTCCCGGCATAACCAATACACCCGATGGACTGGACTACTGCGAGATGGCGCGGCAGTTTGCGGGCCGCGTGGCGCGCTGGACCACCGACACCCATCCCGAAGGCGAGCGCTATTTCATCTGTACCGGCGGCGGCCCCGGCATCATGGAAGCCGCCAACCGCGGCGCCAGCGAGCAAAACCCGTTGCTGTCCATGGGTTTGAACATCTCCATTCCTTTCGAGCAGAAAAGCAATACCTTCATCAATGCCGAACTGGATCTGGAGTTCCACTACTTCTTCATGCGCAAATTCTGGTTTCTGAACCTGGCCAAGGGCCTGGTCATTTTCCCGGGCGGTTTCGGCACCATGGACGAATTGTTCGAGGTATTGACCCTGGTGCAGACCGGCAAGAAGGAGAAAATCCCGGTACTGTTATTCGGCCGCAAATTCTGGGAGCAGATGCTGAATTTCCCGATGTTTCTTGAGCATGGTCTGATCAGCGCGGAAGACCTGCAGTTGTTCCATTTGACCGACAACGTGGATGACGCCTTCGAGTATCTGAAAAAAGGTCTGGAGCCTGCGGCGGCGGATTAGTTGCAGGTAAAGTTGTCATAGTTGCAGCCGCCATCCCTTGGCGCGCAAAGGAGCACGAGATGAAATGGACAGGCATGTACTTAGTCGGTTATCTGATCTTTGTCGGCGGCGTGGTCGCGGCACTGTGGAAGGTTGGCTTGCTGGAGCGGATCGGCACCACCTGGACGGTTATCGGCCTCGTCATCGCCGCCGGTATCGGGGTGATGCTGGCCGTCAGTGGCGGCGGCGCCAAACAGGTGGTTGAAATCAACAGGAGCTAGCGCGGTCTTGCCGCGCAGTTTGCAACTGGGTGTCTAGCGTTTGCGCCGCGCCCCTGGCGGCGGTCGCTTTGGCCTGTCTTCGCCCACCCAGAACTCGTCCTTCAAGCGTCGCTTCAAATCCCGTTCCTCGAAGTATTTTTCGAGATCGCGCCAGTCGCGTTGGCGCGCAAGCGCGGGGTCTTCGGCGTCCGCTTCGGGAACCTCAGCCGTTTCTTCCCATTCAGCTTCTTCGGGCAGCAGGTCTTCGCTGACCGGTTTGGGGTTTTTCTTCCTGGCCATTGACTTTGTGCGGAGTCGTCCTGGTTTTGCCCTGTGCCATCGTCAACGGCACAGCGGCGGCGCATTTCTACCAGATTTTTTCGGCCGGTGGAATCCCGCCTCCAACAAAACCGGCGCTTCGCCGTTGTTTACGGCGGTCCTTGCTCAAGCAGGCGCCGGGCGCGGCGCCAGTCGCGCGCAGTGTCAACGTCCCATAAGGTATCCAGCTCTACCCACTCCAGTTGCAGGCGGCGCAGGCGCCGGCGGGTGGCAGCCAGCACCCCAGGTCCGCCCCAGGCGATACCGGCAAACAGGCGCGGCTCCTGTACGCGTGTGCCTATCAGCACGTAGCCGCCGTCGCCGGCGGGACCCAGCACCACGTCGTGCTGCTCCAACGCCGCGCAAGCCTGCGCAAGATATTCCGCATCAAGCAGCGGGCAGTCCGTACCGATAATGATGGCGGCGCGGCAACTGCGCAGTGCCTGGTGCAGCGCGTTCGCCATGCGCCGGCCCAGACCGCTGCCGGCTTGCCGTTGTAGCCGCACTCCCGTACGCATCCGCGCGAGCGTGAAAAACGCGTGGCGGCTATCCGGCGCGCAGTACAAGGTCACCGGCGCCAGCGCGGCGTTCTGCGCGATGCGCAGGGTGTGACGGGCGAGTTGCCGGTGCGCCCGCGCCGCGCCGCGCCGTCCCAGCGCGGGAATCAGTCGGGTCTTACAGGCGCCGGCTACCGGCGCGCGGGTAAAAATCAGAATGCGCTGCTGGGCGAAACGCAAGACGGTTTTCTTGTTCTGGAGGGTGGCTCCAGCTAATATACCGCGCCCGTAAACATGCCTTGCGGGCGCGTGGGGCGGTAGCTCAGCTGGGAGAGCGCTGCGTTCGCAATGCAGAGGTCGGGAGTTCGATCCTCCTCCGCTCCACCATCCAGTCCACAGTCCTCACACACTGTCGAGGGTTGTTCGGCCCTTCCCTGGGCCTCACCCTCGCTGTGCTCGGGCTAAAGCGACGATTCGCTCCAGGCGAATCGTTCGATCCCCTTCCGCTCCACCATTTTTTAGTCCAGCAGCATTCATTTCGGCCAATTCAATCTGACCCGTCTACTCCGGGTTCCCGGGCATCGTGGCGCGCCGCTCAGCCGAACCGGTAGCCGATGAGATTCCAGAAATACAACCACCACAGGAACGCGACGCTCAGCGCCGCGATAATCGTGTACTGCACGCGGCTGTAGCGGCTCCAACCGGGCGCCTGCCAGGTTTTCACGGCGTAGTACAGTACGGCCGGCGTCAGCGCCAGCGCGAGGAAGGGCAAGATCAGCGCGACGCGAAGCGAGTTAGGAATAGCGAACACCAACTCGTTGATGCCGCCGCCGAGGCTCAGCGCAAGGCCCAGCAGAAACAGCAGATTGATCACGCCCAGCGCGGCGGCGAGCCGGTGGGCGCGGCGGCTTGTCACGCTCGCGCTGCGATCGGTTTTCCAGTGGCGTAGGGCGTTGACGATCGCAAGCAAGAAGCCAAGCACGCTCAAACCCAGCAGCCACAAGTGCAAGCGCGCCGTCTCGAACCAAGCAAGCTTGTAGGCGGCGCCCGGTGTCAGCAGATGCGTCACCCGGCCGTTCGCGTCCCTGGCGAAAGCGACGGTCACGCCTCGGTCGCTGCGCCGGAATACATCTGGCGCCACTTCTACCCAGCTTGACCACTCGCCGCCCAGATTGATCCGCAGCAGATTCGCAGAGGCGGCCACGCTGATATCGCTCGACAACACGGCCAGTTTGTCCAGGGTAGTGTAAGCGTGGCGGTTGGCGCGGTAGCGACCGGTATAGGCGGCCGCGCGCTGCGCGAAATCGCTGGGCGGCTGGAGTTCGGGCAGGCGCGCGGGGTAGTAGCGGTCCATGAAGGCGCGCAGCAGTTCCGCGAGGGCGCTGCCAGAGGGCGTGTTATAGGACAGGAAAATACCGACCTTCTCATCCGGCAGCAGCCACAGGTCGGTCTGGAACGTAGGGGTGCCGCCGTTGTGCGCGATGATGCGCCGGCCGTTGCCATAGATTTCGTAAAAGCCCAGGCCCCAACCGTTCAAGTAAGGATTCGGGCTGAACTGACGGCTGTGCATCTGGCGCGCGGTGTCCTCGCGCAGAATCCGGTGCGCGCCGTAGGCACCGTGATTCAGATGCGCGATCATGAAGCGCGCCATGTCGGTGGCAGAGGACGACAGGCCGCCGGCCGGCGCGAAGTTGTGGATGTACTCGAAGCCCTGCGCTCTGAGCTGGCCGCCCTGGTAGAGGTGGCCGGCGGACATCTGTCCGGCCAGCGCGGCGGGCAGCGGTTCACGGAAAGTGCTGTGGACCATGCCCAGCGGCTGAAAGATGTGCTGCTCGGCA
>JBOICV010000116.1:0-55557 GCA_050740255.1 Nevskiales bacterium
TAATACATCCATGCTGATCACTCCTGCCCGCCCTGTCTTTGTTATCGAGGGCGAAGCGTAAGGGGTGGGTCAGTTTTCGTTGCAAACTACCCCCAAAAGTGGGTCAGAATTGGATGCACGCGGACACCTCTTCCTCTTTCTCCGTTCCTACTGGGCTGGACAGCCTGGGACGTTGAAGGGGGTGGGCATCGCTTGTTCGCAGACCCGCCACTGGGCAATGGCGCTGGCCGCAATAGGGCTTCCATCACCTTGGTGAGAGATGAAGAAGCAGGCGACCACGTCGGACACGCAACCAGGCTGCCCTGGGCCGGCGGGCGGGAGGAGGAATACGCGGCTATTCGGGTGGCTGCTGCGGAACTGCGTCGCTTGATTCGCCGGAACCACCGGATCGTTTTGGGAATGCCCGAGGAGGACCGGCATGTTCGCGAGCTGCGGGTAGGTAACTGGGCTCCAGGCCGCGTAGGCGGCCGGCGGGATGGCGAGATTGTTCTGGAGGAGTTGCAGCCCGAATCCAGTCAGCTGGCCAAGGTTGGTCGGCGCCGCCTCGGTGACGACACAGCCCACGTTAGGACGGATCGCGCCCACGAGCAATGCGAAGTGGCCGCCGGATGATCCGCCCCAAACGCAGACCGGCAGGCTGGCGATGCCTGGGTTCTGATCGAAGTATGCGCGCAGGAAATCGAACTGCTGAACCGCGTCGAAGAAACCCTGCTGACCGTTGGTCAGCTCGACGGTCCAGGTGTACCAGCCGTAGCCGTTCCAGCGCGCCGGAATTCCGGCACCGATGAAGTTATCGACGATCTGGGGACCGCTCTGCCAGGCGCCGGCGGCGAGGATCAGCATCATGCCCTTCACGGGGACACCCGCGGGCGGGACACCCAATTCGACTCGACAAAGACTATCGTTCGCCCCTGCCTGACCGACTGGCGGCCGATCGCAGACGGGTAGCGGCGGTAGCGCCGCTTGCGCACTCGTCGCCCCAAACGCCGCCATCAGCACGATGACGAGCGCCGTAATCCGCTTCAACCAGAGCAGGGTGCCCAGCTTCGTCAAGCGTCGCGAAACCATGGCTTCAAGAAACCGCGCAGGGCGGGGTCGAGTCAATGTCGTTTTCATCGCGTGTACTCCAGGTCATGTAAGTGGTCCGCATCGGCGACAGGCGTCGATAGCGGAGTCCGAAGCGGCATTGCCGCTGGTTTCGTCAAGTTTCCCATGGCCGATTGGACCGTCAGGGAGCCGGGCCTGAAACAACAATCGGCGGCGGCGCGTCGCCCGAGCAGACGGGTCTCGTCCCACATGCGATCCCGTGCGCGTCGAACGCGTCCCAGATGCGACAGCCGTCCGGCGTGCCGTTGGCGAGATTTCCGTCGTCGTCGTCGACCGCGAGAAACACGGTGTACCAGTTGGTGGCGCCGCAGCCGTTCACGACGGCCGACGCGTTGCACCTGCCGCCGCTCACCAACTGGTACGCGCTCTTCGTCGGGGCGAGGCTCTCGTACCAGATCTCCTCAAGCTTCGAAAATCCAAGCTCGGTGCCGTGCGCCCCGACGAGGAGCTGGCCGAGGTCCCAGACCGCCGAGCTCGCGATGTAACTCTCGCAGTGGCCCTCGTAGCCCATCGGTCCCTGGTACGGGATGAGGCCGGAGGCGAGAAACGGGCACGCCAAGCGGTCGCAGTCGATGCCGGCGTCGTCGGTGACGGTGCTCGGTCTGGCGATCACCGCCGGGCCGCTGATGTCGAAGTCCGAGATGTCTCGCACGCCAGTACAGCTTTGGCAGTTCGGGCAGTTCAGGCCTGGCCGGAAGTTCTGGCCGATGCAGCCGTCTTGTGATTCCAGCATCGCGAAGATGTCGCCGACCGCTTCGCCGGTGCCTCTCTCGTTCGCTGCGCCGCCGGTATTCTGGTCGAGACCATGGCCCCATTCGTGGCGCATGATGGAGGCGATCTCACCGCTGTTCGAGCAGCCGCCGCCCGAGCGGTAGAAGTTGACCGTCGAGCCGTTCCAGAAGGCGTTGCATGTCTGATTGATGTTCACGTTCGCCCGCAGCGTCCCCTGCAGCCACGTGTTCGAGGGCAGGAACACCGCCGCGCGGCGGTTCGACTGCGTGAGATGGTAGAAGGCGGTTCGCGCCGCATGGGTGTTGCCGGCTCCACCGATCCCCGGTGTCGTGCAGTCCGTCCCTCCGCTGGTGCCGAGGTTGAGGTTCCCGTCGGTCGAGCTCGAGAGCGAGATACCCGTCGCCCCGCCCAGGGAGAGGCCCAGGGAGCTCAGGAGGTCCAGCAGGGGCTGCAGCACGCCACCGGTCGCGGCGCAATTGTCGCTCATCCGGGTGTATCGACCGTTGAGCGTGGTCGTCGCGGTGCCGCCGGAGTAGTCGTAGACGCCGAAGCCGTTGGTGATCTTGGTTCCGTTGTTGCTGACGCTGGTCTGGGGAAAGGGTTGCAGGATCTCCGGATCGCTGTTCGTGACCGGATAGATGCCGCCGCTGACTGTTGCGTTGGCGTACAGGTTCCGATCCACGAGCTCGAGGAGCTCGCCGCTCTGCGCGTCGAGGCGCGCACGGTAGGTCGCCGGGTCGCCCGCCACTCGGAACGACACCTGCCAGACGAGCCGGTGGTCGTAGCCCTTGCCCGGCACACCGACGTAGCGCTCGCCGCTCGTCTCACCGCGGGGAAGCAGCGGCACGATCTCGAGCGTGCCCTGATCGAGCACCGTCACCCGGCCCGCGCCCACGCCGACCTGCGCGAGCACCCGCCCGAGCGCAGCGAACTTCGCGATCCGTGGCACGCGATCGATCCGCACGTCGGCCACCCGCTCGGTCCCGAACTGGATGAGCCTACCGTGATTCAGCCGGAAGAAAACCTTCGCCCCTTCGACCACCACGCCGCGGAAGGTCTGCTGCAGCTCGACGAACCACATGTGCTCGCCGGCAGGGCCGCTCGCGGTCAGATCGAGACGAAGGTCCGCCGGATCGACGCGGAAGAGCTCGGGGAAGCGACCGATGAAGCCGCGGACACTGCGCTCGACGTCCTTGAGGTCGACCGGCGCATCGGGAAGCATCGGCATACCGGAGCCCTGCACCAGGTTCGGCCGATCGGCGCGCTCGTCCCAGCGGACTTCCCAGCTTCCGCCGTAGGTGGCGAGGAACCGCTCGAAGCCCGCCCGGCTGGCGTAGGGCGGGTGGCCCGGCTCGACCGCCGCGATCGAGGGCTCCGCGCGAAGCATCGGCGGCATCAGCCGCTGAGCGATCGCCGGCGGATCTTGCGGCACGTCGATCGCTTGCGCACTCGTCGCCCCCAACGCCATCAGCACGATGACGAGCGCCCAAGTCCGCTTCAACCAGAGCATGGCGCCCAACCTTCGTCAAGTTTCCAGTGGCCGACCGGACCGTCAGGGAGCCGGGGCTGAAACAACAATCGGCGTCGGCGCGTCGCCCTGGCGGCGGACTCGGCCGGGTCCGTATCGACCTCGAGCTCCAACGCCATGGCATCTCCCGTACCAGCGGCCCTTTCGATCCACATCCTTTCCATCGTTACTGAGCGAGATATTCGGATTGAGGTTAGAGCGCCAGATCAATGACAGTAACGGACTGCGGCGCCAGACTGAGACTGAGCGGCGTCCCCTGTAGTGCACCGACCGCCTCAGCGACGAAAGTGGGTGCGCCGCCGCCACCACTCGAGAACGCCATAAGGGCTGTGCCATGCGCCGCATAGGTTCTTTTTTCGCCACCACCGTTGACCGCCGAGGCGAAATTCAGCGTGGTCGGATGGCTGGCGGTTACGTCGCGGTTGATCAGCACGACTCGCACACGGCCCGCATCGGTGCAAGCGAACCCACTGACCAGGGGCACACCGTTGGTCGCCGGCACGACGCCGAATTCGGGGGCATCGAAGGTCGGCGTCGCTACCGCTATCGGCAATCGAGCACCGCGCAGGTCTCTAGAGAGTTCTCTCAGCATCGTGAAAGCTGGCCGCATGGTGGCATTGAAGCCGATCGCTCCGAAGAAGCCATTGCCAACCAGAGACCAGTGGTTGGCGCTGAGGATGTCGTCGCGCGCCGCGTACAGCGTCAGCAGGTCGGCAATGTAGAGGGCGCCGGCCGGCGAGTTGATGAGGTTGTCACTCGACCGGCCAAGTGTAACGAGCGGACTATACTCGGTGATCGCGAACGGTACGTCGAGCCCGCTTGCCAACATCCGCAGCTTGAGGGCGTCGAGATCCCGCATGGACGCCGTGGCCGCTGCCGAAAAGGCGACGTTTAGCTGATTATTCGCTGGCGCACCTGGGGTGAACGTGAACGGCAAGTACGCGTTGTGGACCGCGACATAGCCGAGCGGGACGGTGCGCCCGTTGAGCACGGTGGCGTTGTACGTATCGTACGGGGGAGTAAGAAACCGTTCGACGTTCGGCGAGACCAGCGGCAGGCCGACTTGGATCGAAGGATCGACGGCCTGCATCGCCGGCACGAACGAGTTCAGCGCCACCAGATACTCGGCCGGCGTCCGGGTAAATTGGGGTTGGTTCTCGTTTCGCAGATAGGGCTCGTTGCCGATCTCCCAAAAGCGTGCGATCGGAAGACCCGCACCGGTGGCGGGCTGATCGATGTTGACGAACCTCACCCAGTCCGCGGCTTCGCTGGCCGTGCCGGTCACGGTATTCACGCTGATCAGCGGTTCGGCTCCTAGAATCCTGCTGAGGTTGAGCATCTCGACGGTGCCGAAGAATACCGTTGCCGGTATGCCTGAAAAGGCGTTGATGCTTTGTCCCCTGCTCGCGAGCGGACCGATGCCCGTCTGCCAGCGATACGCGTCGGTCAGGGTTCCTCCCGGGTAGCGGACCATGGTCGGAGCAAGATCCGTCGCCCGTGCGAGTACCTGGGGAGCGAAGCTCAGGCTGTTGGGCAGGAGCAAGCCGTCCCCGCTGTGTATCCATTGGGTGTTCGTCCCCACCACGAGCCGATTGACCTGCGGCTGCGTCGTCACGCTAGAGTTGTCGACCGTGACGCTTACCGGAGCTCCGACCGGGGGGAGGGGAGGACACCCGGCCAACATCAGCATCAGAAGACCAGAACCGAGAACACGAATTGCAGTGTTCATGAACATTACCTCCATGTAATGTTAATGTTGCGGGCCCCGATTCTCCGGTCAAGCAAGACTAGCGCGTTGACTCCTGTCTACGCACCGTCTGCTAGAACCGTACGCTCCGTTCGACGACGTGTCAAGCTGCAGTCTCTTTCCAATATGGTTTGAGCAGGCCGTGCTTCTTCGCCGTGGAGGAACTCGATCCAAAAGGGAAGCTGCGCAAGCGCTATCCGCAGGATCAGATCATGACGCCCTTCGACAAACTCAAGTCACTGCCCGACGCCGGCACCCACCTCAAACCGGGTCTCACCCTTGCCGCCCTCGAACACACCGCTGCCCAGACGTCCGAAAATCAAGCCGCGCAACAGCTCGACACCGCTCGCACTCAACTCTTCCAATCCATCTTCCGCCGGTCCAAGTCCGCCGCCTGACGCAACCACTGAATCAAGGCTCCTTCAGACTCAAACCTGAATTAGAAAAGACTCTTCGAGGTTGATCTCGACATCGTATGGACCACCGTCAAGCAGGACTTCCCGCAGCTTCGGGTCAAGATCCGGGCGATTCTGGATGCGCTCCAGTAGCTTCGTGCCCGGGTGAACTCCGGACTTTCTTGCCTGCCCTCCGCGGGCTGCGCCGGGCCCATGAAGAGACTACTAGTTGCAACACCAACTGAACCCGGCGCGCGCTTGCCTATCCAAAGGGGCATGGCTCCACGCAGGCTGCTGGCCCTCCTCCTTCTCGCGACGCCCCTGCTTGCGCGCGCGGACGCGGCGCCGGTCATCGAGATCGTTGACGATGCCAGGGTCGGCGAGCCGCGCGTCGTCGAATTGCGGGCACTCTTCACGCGCTGGGCTGCGCGCGAGTACCGCTATTTGCAAGCGCAGGGTCCGAAGCCGATCAAGATACTGCTGAGCAAGCGCGCCGGTCCGGGCCTTTACGTCGGCGACCAGATTCTGATGCCGCCGAACGATCCGCACGAGATGCTGGAGACTTTCGTCCACGAGCTCGCACACCACATTACCGGACACGACTCGAGCTTCTTCTTCAAGGAGGGTATCGCCACGCACACGCTGGAGGCGCTGTTCGCGCAGGATCATCGCATTCCCCAGAGCTGGCCGCAGTACGGGCAGAGCAACGACGCCTGGGTCAACCTGTTCTCGCATCGTGGGCAACTGATATCGCTGAAACAAGCGCTGGCCTGGCCGCGCTATGACGGCAGCAGCGCCGAAGGCGACTTCCATTCCTGGCAGGTGTACTGCATGGCTGGGTCGTTCATCGGCTGGTACATCGGCCGCTACGGCTACGATGCGTTCTTGCAAGCCTTTCGTGACGAGGCGCCCGGGCAACCCGCCGCGGAACTGGAACAGCAGTGGTTGAAGAGCATCCACGACCAGCAGCTTGCGCTGTTCGATCCGGCGCAAGCCCTACCGCAGCGAGCGCGTTACCGCGGCTTCGCGCGCCGGCTCAGCGCCGCAGCGCCAGCCGGCAGGTGACGATGCCGGTGAATACGAAATAGAGGATGCCGACGCATAGGGTCGGCGTGGAACCCGCGGACGGCAGTTTTGAGTCCGAAAGCGGCTCTACCGACCGATCTCGCGGGTTCGCCGCGGAAATGCGCAGGCTGCTTTTCGGCGATGCGTGGCCCGCCAGGGGCTTTCTCTTCAATTGACAGACAATACTCTCGACCACATCATTGTCACAAAGCCGCGCTGGTCGCCAGCAAGCGAGGCTCGGGCACCAGCTAGCTTTGGCTTCCGTCAGTACCGGCGGGTGCCAACGGCCACTCGGGGGACTTCAGCGCCATGTCTGGACTAGACGAGAAATCCATCCTCACGGAGGATGTGAAGGTTTTGCACGGCATGGGGTATGCGCAGGAATTGTCGCGCCGCATGCGCGCCTTCTCCAATTTCGCGATCTCATTCTCGATCATCTGCATCCTGTCAGGCGGTATCAATTCGCTCGGCCAGGCGACGGCAGGTGCGGGCGGAGCGGCGATCGGCATTGGCTGGCCGGTCGGCGTGCTCATCTCAGGCGTCTTTGCCATAGCGCTGGCGCAGATCTCGTCGGCCTACCCGACGGCGGGCGGCCTCTATCACTGGGGATCGATCCTCGGCAACCGCTTCACTGGCTGGCTGTCAGCATGGCTCAACCTCTTGGGCCTCATCACGGTTCTGGGCGCTATCAACGTCGGCACGTTCTACTTCTTTTTCGGTGCTTTCGGCCCTCAATTCGGTATCGAGGATACGCTGACGCATCGCGTCCTCTTCGTCGCCGCGATCACGGCACTCCAAGCCCTCGTCAACCACATGGGCATCGGACTCACCACGAAGCTCACCGATCTGTCGGGGTACCTGATCTTTCTCGTCGCGGTCGCCCTGGCGGTCACGTGTCTCGTCTTCGCCGAGTCGTGGGACTTCTCGCGCCTGTTTACCTTCGCCAACTACAGCGGCACGGAAGGCGCGAGCGCCGTTTGGCCGGTGGTTATGCCGGCACTGTTAACCTTCATTGCTGGTCTCCTGCTGCCGATCTACACGATCACTGGATATGACGCTTCGGCGCATACGGCCGAGGAAACCGTGAATGCCGCCACTTCCGTGCCGCAAGGCATGGTTTCGTCGGTGCTGTGGTCTGGCGTCTTCGGGTACCTGTTCCTGTGCGCGTTCGTGCTCATGATCCCGAACATGGACGATGCAGCCAAGCAGGGCTGGAACGTCTTCTTCTGGGCGATGGGAGAGCGGGTGCCGGAGACCATCAGGACGCCGCTCTACATTCTCATCTTCGTCGCTCAATGGCTATGCGGTCTCGCTACCGTCACGTCGGTATCGCGCATGCTGTTCGCGTTCTCGCGCGATGACGGTGTCCCCGGCATCTCTAAGGCGCTGGCGAAAGTCAGCCGCGCGCACCGTGCGCCCGCCAATGCTATCTGGGCGGGATCGCTCCTTGCGGTGCTCTTCGTATGGTTCACGTCCGCGATCACGATTGCCGGCACGCCGGCCTACTCGATCGTCGTCTCCTGCACGGTGATCTTCCTGTTCCTGTCGTTCACCGTGCCGATTGCGCTCGCCCTCTTCACCTACGGAACGGAGAAGTTTCCGAAGCCAGGTCCGTGGGATCTCGGCGGCGCGCTCTTCAGGCTGGTCTGCGTCCTGTCGCTGGTGTCGATGGCCGTCATCTTCTATGCGGGCATCCAGCCGCCGAACGACTGGGCGCTGCCGATCACTGTCGGCTTCATTGTGTTGTCGCTGGTGGTCTGGGTGCTGTTCGAGAACCGCCGCTTCAAGGGTCCGCCCATCGGTGCCGAGATCGCGCGCCGCCAGGCCGAGATCAAGGCGACTGAAGCCGCGGTCGGCGGCGCGGTTTGATCTAGGAAACGGACAAGTATTAAAAGCGGCGCGGTCATCTTCGAGTGACCGCGCCCTTCTTTTTCTGGACCCCTCGGGTTTTTGGCACTTGGCGGACGGCCTGACCCTCGATGATTCGCGAATAGTTCGTTCGTCCTTGAGATCCACGCCCGTCAGTCGCCGGCGGAAGGCTTCCCGCAGCAGCTAATTCACCTTGAATGCGGCCTCGTCAGCGGCGAGCCCTCCGCGGCGAATGTTCGAGACGAATCAATAAGAATCAATAAGAATCAGTAGGGTCAAGAGAATCAATAAAGAGAATCAATAGTGATTTGATTGACGCGCAGAACCGCGTGTTTGGTTATCGCAATCTATATGTCTGCGGCGGATCCATGCTCGGCGCGAATCTGGGTGTTAATTCCGGCCTGACGATTGCCGCGCTGACCGAGCGTGCGATGTCGTTTATCCCGCCGTCGTTCTCCAGCTCCCATCCGGCATGAGTAAGGCGCAAGCGGTGCGGATCGGCTGACGACGTGTGCTCATGAGTGCCTACGTCCAAAAAGCTGCGCGAGCCAGCGTGGGTTGCGGCGCGGTCTTCCTGCCAACCAGCCCCTTGCGGAATCGCTCGATCACCAGCTTGTCGTTCTGTTCCAGCACGGCGCGAATCTCCTCGACATTACGAGTGGACAAGGCGCCACGCTCCCAGCGCGCCAACACCTCGCGCCACAGCTCGACGTGGTCGGTAGGCTGGACATACATCGCCTGGATCATGGCCGGGACTTCGAGGTAGATCTCGCCAATCGAGTTGAGCACGGCAGTAACCACCGACTGGCCAACGACGAGCATCAGGATGCGCAAAGCATTCAGTTCGGCCCGCGCGATCTCGATGACATCGTCCGGCGTCGTCGCCACGGCGAGTTCCAGTTTTTCCACCGCCCGGCGCACCGGGGAGGGGTCGTAGCGCTTCGGGTGTTCCGAGATTTTGTTCAGCGCCTCGGTGAGCAGCACCAGGCGCATGTCCAGAAGATCGGCGCTGATCCTGGTGGCGCGCGCCGGCAACTGCTGGGCGAGCTGAAAGACCAGACGCCAGGTGGAAATGCCACCGTGCTGTTCGATGTCGCGCACGACCAGGCCGAGCCGGGGAAGAGCGGACACAAAGCCGCAGGCCTGCAACTGTGCCAGCACCACCTGAATCGTATTCGGGTTGACGCCGAAGTCCTCGGCCAGCTTGCGCACGGGCGGCAGACGTTCGCCTGCGGCGTAGCGGCCGGCGGCGATGCTGAAGGCGAGGGCCGCCGCGATGCGGTCGGTCGCGCTGGTGTTGTCCGGAGCCACCACCAGTTTGCGCGGGCGCTCGAGTCTGGTTGGTCGCGAATGCGCTATCTTGACTGGCATGCGGTCTACTGTATCATACAGTGCATGGCACAGACAAGGGATGCCGACTTTGAAGTCCTGATCGTTGGCGCGGGGTTCACAGGTATTGGCGCGGGCATCCGGCTGCGTCAGGCGCGGATTGATTCGTTCCTGATTCTTGAGCAGGCCGAGGATCTGGGCGGAACCTGGCGCGACAACACCTACCCTGGCATCGCGGTGGACATCATGTCCAGCGTCTATTCCTTCTCGTTCGAACAGAATCCGTGGTGGTCGCGCACCTTTGCGCCCGGACGGGAGTTGTTTGCCTACGCCCACCACTGCGCGCGCAAATACGGGTTGCGCCCACATCTGCGGTTTGGTATTCACGTGCTCAAAGCCGTCTTCGACGAAACGAAGCACCTCTGGCGCGTGCACACGAGCGCCGGAGAATTCACGGCGCGATTCCTGCTGAACGCGACGGGGGGGCTCACACAGCCGAAGATTCCCGACATCGAGGGAGTCACCGGGTTCCAGGGAAAAACCATCCACACGGCGCGCTGGGATCACGGCTACGATCTCGCCGGCAAGCGCGTGGCCGTCATCGGCACCGGCGCCTCGGCGGTGCAGGTCGTCCCGGCGATCGCGCCACTCGTCGCGCAACTGCAGGTGTTCCAGCGCACGCCGATCTGGGTGCTGCCGCGCCCGGACCGCGAAATCCCGTCGTGGAAGCGCAAGATGTTCGCGGTCCTGCCGCTGACGCAGAAGATGGTGCGCCTGTGGAACTCGCTGGTGACGGAATTCATCATGGTGCTGGGAATCGTCTACTACAAGCGCTTCCCGAGGATCGTGCGCTACGCCGAAAACCTGTTCCATCGCCGGCTGGAACGACATGTGCGCGATCCCGCGTTGCGCGAAAAACTCACGCCCCTTTACGGCTTCGGCTGCAAGCGGCCCAGCTTCTCCAACGACTACCTACGGAGCTTCAACCGCGACAACGTCGAGCTGGTGACCGCGCCCATCCGCCGCGTCACGCCGGACGCGATCGTTACCGCGGAAGGCAAGGAACGGAAGATAGATGTGCTGATCCTGGCCACCGGCTTCAAGGTTCTGGAGAAGGGCAACCTGCCGCCGTACGAGCTTTACGGCCTGCGCGGCCTGGAACTCAACAGCTTCTGGGACGAGCATCGCCTGCAGGCCTATGAGGGCATTTCCGTGCCAGGCTTTCCAAATTTCTTCACCATGCCGGGGCCCTATGCCACCGCCGGCGACTCGTGGTTCTCCATGATCGAAGCGCAGACCCGGCACGCCCTGCGCTGCATCAAGGCTGCCCGGCGCCGCCGCGCCACTTACGTCGAAGTGCGGCAGGAGGCACACGACGCTTATTTCGCCGACATCCTGCGCCGGCAAAAGAACACCGTGTTCTTCAACAATCGTTGCACGCTCGCCAACAGCTACTACTTCGACCGCCACGGCGATGCGCCTTTCCTGCGTCCCGCGTCCGGTATCGAGATCTGGTGGCGCAGCCGCCACTTCCCGCTGAAACACTATCGGTTCGAGAGGACGCCTTGGCCTGTTCCACGCGCTTCGGTTACGCCGTCTTCCTCGCTGCCACTTCCTGCAGCCCCAGCAGCTCGATCGCCTCCTGTCGCATTTCCACCTTGCGCACTTTGCCGGTAACGGTCATCGGGAACTCGGTCGTGACATGCAGATAGCGCGGAATCTTGTAGTGCGCGATGCGGTCACGGCAGAACTCGCGTAGCGCCTCGATGGTGAGCGGCGCGGCGCCGTCTTTCATGATCACGCTGGCCATCACTTCCTCACCGAACTTCTCGTCCGGAACGCCGATGACCTGCACGTCGCGGATCGCCGCATGGGTGTAGAGGAACTCCTCGATCTCGCGCGGATAAATGTTCTCGCCGCCGCGGATGATCATGTCCTTGATGCGGCCAACGATGTTGACGTAACCCTGTTCGTCCATCACGCCCAGATCGCCGGTGCGCATCCAGCCGTCGGATGTGATGGCCTCCGTGGTGCGCGCCGGATCGTTCCAGTAGCCGAGCATCACCGAGTAGCCGCGCGTCTGGAATTCGCCGGGCTCGCCGCGCGGCAGCGTCGCTCCGGTCTCGGGGCCGGCGATGCGGATCTCGACATGCGGATGCACGCGGCCGACGCTGCCCACGCGCTTCTCGATCGGGTCGTCGGCCGCGGTCTGCGTTGCGACCGGCGAGGTTTCGGTCATGCCATAGATGATCGTGACCTCGGGCATGTGGAATTCGCTGACCAGCCGCTTCATCACCTCGATCGGACAGGGTGCGCCGCCGATGGCGCCAGTGCGCATCGAGCTGACGTCGCTCGTGGCGAACTTCGGATGCGCGAGCATGGCGATGTACATGGTCGGCACGCAGATCGCCGAGGTGCAGCGTTCATGCTCGATTGCCGCCAGCGTGGCCTCGGGATCGAATGACGCGGCCGGGATCACCATCGTCGCCCCGAAAACCGTGCAGCACAGATTGCCAATCACCATTCCGGCGCAGTGGTAGAAGGGCACCGGGATGCACATGCGGTCGCACTCCGTGTAGCGCATCGCACGCCCGGTGAACCAGGCATTGTTGAGAATGTTCCGGTGCGACAAGGTCGCGCCCTTGGGCGAGCCGGTGGTGCCGGAGGTGTACTGGATATTGATCGGATCGCCGGGCTTGAGCTGCGCCATCCGCTCTCGCAGCGTGCGTTCCGAAACTTGTTCGCTGTCGGCGCGCAGTGCAGCCCAGTCACCCGCTCTATCGGATTCGTCCAGGAAAATCACTTCCTTCAATTCCGGCAGGTCGCCGCGCACGGAATCCACCATGGCAACGTAATTACTGGTCTTGAAGCGCCGCGCAGCGACCAGCGTGCGGCAGCCGGACAGGCGCAGCGCGTAGGTCAGCTCGTGCGTGCGGTAGGCTGGATTGATGTTGACCAGGATCGCACCGATCTTCGCGCTGGCGTACTGCACCAGCACCCACTCGGCTACATTGGGCGCCCAAATGCCGACGCGCTCGCCCCTGGCCACTCCGCGCGCCAGCAGGCCGCGGGCGACGCGATTCACTTCGCGATCGAACTCCGCATAAGTCCAGCGGATGTTCTGGTGACGCACCACCAGCGCATCCCGGTCCGGGTGCCGCTGCACGGTGGCCTCGAGGTTTTCGCCGATGGTCTGTTCCAGCAGCGGGACGTCGGCGGGACCGCGAGTCTGGGCGGGCATCATGCGTCGAGCATAAACTAAAAACCGAAAAACCGGACCCCGCGGCCAGCGCTGTGAAACGCGCTGTTCTAGCCGCCTGCGGCGGTGGACAATCAATGAATCAATGGTGAATCGATGAAAATGAAGAAGTTCGCAATTTATGGCGGCTGCACGCTTGTGATCCTCGCGGCGCTGGCGTTTGCCGGACTGAAGCACATCGGCATGTTTGCCAGCGAGCCCATCCTCACCTCGGCGGGCCTCGCGGCGGGCGGTTATGACCCCGTCGCCTACTTCACCGAAAACAAGCCCGTGAAAGGTCAGGAGAGCATCTCGCTGGACTGGGGTGGCGCGCGCTGGGCCTTCGTCAATGGTGCCAACCGCGATCAGTTCGCCACCGACCCGGCCCGCTACGCGCCACAATTCGGCGGCTACTGCGCATATGCGATCGCGCATGGCTATACCGCGAAAGGCGACCCTCTGGCCTGGTCGGTCGTTGACGACAAGCTGTATCTGAACTACGACGTGGACACTCGAACCCAGTGGCTGGCCAGCAAAAAACAGTTCATCGCCGATGCGCAGCAAAATTGGCCGTCGGTCTTGCGTTGAACCCGCATATTTCAGAAGGTTTGTGAAACCGTCGTCCGGCTTACCCGCGATTGAGCGAATTGACGCGGCTACGCTTAAGGCCCGGATTGACCGATTGCCCGATTTGGTCGTTCTGGATGTACGCCGCCATGCCGCCTTCAAAGAGATAACCCTATGACTCTGCAATCGCGGCTTCATCTTAATTCTTGCGGGATTTCGCGCTTTCCGCAATTGACTTGTACTGTTGCGGGGGGCCACCCTTACATCTGCGCTACCGCCTCGCGCCGCGCGATTTCCTGATCCACGAATTTGATCCAGTTGCCGGCCGACTCCGCCAGCGTGGACGACTGTGCGGCCACGGCAAAATGCTGCCGCGCGTCGGCAAACTGGTTGGCGTTGAACAGCGCGGTGCCGAGCTGCATCTGGATATCGGCCGCTTTGTCGAGGTTCTTCGCCTTCAGCGCGGCGCGGAACGCCGCGGCGGCGTTTTTCCAGTCGCCGGTCTCATTATAGGCCTGGCCAAGATAGACGTAGTGCTTGGCCTCGTCCGTCATTTCCGCGAGTTTTTTCAGCACCGGGATCTGCTGTTCGTATTCCCTGGCCAGGGTGAGCGCCTGTGCGAAGAGCTGGAGATTTTCGGCGCTGACTTTGATCGTCTTGTCCGTTATGGCCTGGGTCAACAAGCGCACCGCCGGATACGGCGCATCCTGCACCATGTACAGCCGCGCCAGATTCAGCAGCTCCGACTCTCTGGGCAGCAGCCCTACGCGGTAGGCGGCATGCGTCACCAGCAATTGTTCGCGCTGCTGATCCAGCAGGCCGCGCATGCCCGCGAGCTGCTGCCAATAAGTGCCCTTGGTGGGATAGTAGCCGACCAGAATTTCCAGCACCTTGGCGGCCTTGCCGTACTCCTTGCGCTCGTAGTAGATCGCGCGCAGCAGGGCTAAGGCGGCCTCCTTCGGAATCTGGCCGCGCTCTTTCGAGATTTTCAGCGAAGTCAGCAGCGCCTTCTCGGCTTCGGCGAAGTTCTGCGTCTGGTAATAGGCCTGCGCCAGCAAGGCGTAACCCTCGGGGCTGGGTTCCGCCACCACCGACAGCCACTTCTGCACCGCCTGGATCGCCTTCGGATAATCCTCGGAGATGAAATACAACTGGGCCAGAGCGTACAGGCTGCTGTCGCGCAGGCCCTCGGCCAGATTCGGCTGCTTGAGGACCGTGTTGTAGGCCTCGATCGCCTGAGGGATCTTGTCCTGCGAGTAGTAGAGCGCGGCGTAGAAATTGTACAAGGTCGCCCGCTCGTAATCGTTGAGCTTGGCTTCGCCCGCCTTCAGGCTGTCCAGCGAGGCTTGCGCTGCCTTGTAATCCTTGGCCTCGAAGGCCTTCTGCGCCACTTCCATCTTCTTATAGGTTTCCGCCCGGATGACCTGCGTCTGCCGGGTCGGTGGCGGTACCGGCTTGTCCTTTTTCTTGTCCTGGGCAAGCGCGAAGTCGGGCGCGGCCATGCCCAGCACAATCAGCAGCATGAGCAGGCTGCGCAGGAGCGTATCGCGGGAAATCACGACGCGACTCATTGCTTGTCGATCTCGAAGCGGATCAGATGCTGCACCTTTGGCACGGCGATCCCCTTGCCGCTTTCAACCCGCGGTTTGTACTTGAACTTGAGCACCGCCTTCTTCGCGGCCTCGTCGAAGACGCCCGGCGGTTGCGCCTCGAGCACGACCGGATCAATCACCGCGCCGGTTTCCGTCACCGTGAACTGCAGCAGCACCCAGCCCTCGATACCCTGGCTTTGCGCGCGCGCGGGGTACAGCGGCGCGACTTTCACTATCGGCAGGTACTCGCCGTCGGTGGATGACAGGCCGAAGTTCGCCCGTACCTGGGTGGTGTTCTCCAGGGACATATTGATGTTGATGGCGGTCTGCGCCGGCCCCTGGATTTGCACCTGCTGCAACGGCGCTTCCGGCGGCGCCTCGGGCGGGGGCGGCAACTCCGGCGGCGGCCGGCGCTCGCGGGTCTCAAGTTCGAAGTTTTTGGCCAGACGCAGGAAATCAATGGTCGGCAGCACCTCGCCGCTCCTGGCGCCGCCCGAGGTCGTGGCGATCAGTGCATACAGCAACCAGAACAGCCCGAAAATAGCGACACAGGCCAGCAGCAGCGGCGGCCCGAACCGCAGCGGGCCCAAGGGCATCTCGCCGGAGGCGGACTGCGCCTGCAGCAAGCGCGGGATGAGGCGGGCCATTTGCCCTTGCGTCGGCATGTCGGGTCTTTCAGCCTCCCTGCCCGAGCGTCGCCACCGAGACGCTGTCAACGCCGCCGGCGCGCACCTCGTTCATCACCTTGGCCATGACGCCGGTCTCGGCGGACTTGTCGGCCAGGATCACCACGGTGTCTTCCGGACGCTCGGCGTGCATGCGTTCCACCAGTGCGCGCACCTCCGGCAGATTGACCTTCTTGCGATCCATCCACACGTCGCCATTGGGACGGATCGCGATCAGGATGTTGCCGGTGGCCTTGGCTTCCGCGGTCTCGGCCTGTTCCTTGTCGACTTTCACGCCAGCCTGCTTGACGAAGGAGGTGATGATGATGAAAAAAATCAGCAGATTGAGGACGAAATCCAGCATCGGTGCGAGATCGATGCCGTGATGGTCGTCAGCTTCGGCATGGCGGCGGGCTTTCATAAGTTCCTCGCTATCGTCATTGCTGCTGTTTGCCGGCGGTCGGCTGCAGCAACACGTTCATGGCGCCGCCCGCCCGTGCCTGATCCATGACCCTGACGACCTTGCCGGTCGGCGCCTTGGTGTTGGCGACGACGACCACCGGCCCCTCCGGTTTCTCGCCGCGGAAACGCTCGACGTTGGCCCGCACCGCGGCGGGATCCACCAGGCGCTGATCGATGGATACATCGCCGTTCTGGTGCACGGCAATGAACAAGGTGCCCTTTTCGTCTTCCTGCTGTTGATTCGGCGTCGGCGGCGGCGGCGTGTTGAGCGATAGTCCCACTTCCTTCACGAACACCGCGGTGATGATGAAGAAGATCAGCAGATTCAGCACGAAGTCCAGCATCGGCGCGAGGTCAATGGCTTCCTCGTCACCCCCGTCGTGGTGAGCCCTACGATGGCGCAGGCGCATGACCTGTTCCTTTAGAAGGTGAAGCGGTCGGCCAGCAGTTCGGTCTGCTCGCGGATCGCCGACTGGAAATAAAACACCGGATACATCCCGGTGACGCTCACCGCCAGGCCCGTCATGGTGCAGTTCATGGCCTTGGACACGCCGCTGGCCATGGTGCGCGCGTCGGCCGAGCCGAGAATCGCCATGCTGTCGAACACCTCCATCATGCCGTGCACCGTGCCGACCAGGCCCAGCAGCGGACACACGGGGATGAGCACCTTGAGCACCGGCATGTTCTCTTTCATCGCGCCGCTGAGCCGCGAAATCATCGCCTTGCGGATCTG
The DNA here is from genome assembly GCA_050740255.1 of Nevskiales bacterium. Classification (GTDB taxonomy): domain Bacteria; phylum Pseudomonadota; class Gammaproteobacteria; order Nevskiales; family JBOICV01; genus JBOICV01. The sequence goes on from JBOICV010000116.1 coordinate 17,030, forward strand.
GTGCGCGGACCAGGACTGGCGCTCCGGCCGGGCCTGCCAGGTGGACAGGAGCGCCGCCACCATGCCCGGCAACCGCGCGCGGAAAAACCACAGGCGCTCGAAAATGAGCGTCCACATGACGATGCCCGCGAGCAGAATCCAGGCGACCAGCGGTCCGCCGGCGATGACCAGTTTGCCGACCGCGTGGAAGGGCGCGAGCAGGAAATCAAGCATGCACGCGCTTCTCGATCATTTCGGCCAGGAGGCCCGTGCTTTGCTCGTCGAGAATCTGCGTGATGCGGCGCGAGCGCGCCTGCAGCGCAGAGTTGGCGAACAGCAACGGTACCGCGATCCCCAGGCCCAGCAAGGTCGCGATCATGGCCTGACCGATGCCGGCCGCCATCAGCTTGGGATCGCCCGAACCGGATTCGGTGATGACCTGGAAGGTATGAATCATGCCGACCACGGTGCCGACCAGGCCTAGCAGCGGGCCCGCCGCGACCGCCAGCTTGAGGAAAGACTGGCCGCGCTCCAGCGGCGGCGTTTCCTTCAATACCGCCTCGGAAATGCGCAGCTCGACCACCTCGGCTTCCTCACCGGACTTCGGCGCGTTGCTGCCCTTGAAGGCCAGCAGCACGCGGCCCAGCGGATTGTCGGCGCTGAGCTGCCGCAGGTTGGCGAGCTGCTGGTTCACCTTGACGTTGGTGAGGGTCAGGAACAGGAACTGGTAGATCGCAACGATGGCGCCGATCGCGCCAACCAGCAGGATGATATAACCCACCGCCTCGCCTTGGGCGATGCGGTCGAGCATGTTCGGCCGTTGCGAGAACAGGCCCAGCAGCACGCCGCGGGTCGGATCGACCACCATCGAATGGTAGCCACTGTCTTCCTCCTCGAAGTCCTCGGCGATGTCACCGAAGTCGCCGGGCGGCTGCTTGGGCGGGGTCGAGAAGGCATTGCTGCCGGTGGTGTATTCGAGGAACTCGCCCTCGCTCACCGCGACGAAGGGGCCGACGCGAGTGACGGTCTTGTCCGTCTGCGAACCGTCCGGGGCCGTGACCTTGGCTTTGATACGGGTAATCTTACCGCCCTCGGTCATCTCGCGCTGCATTTCGAACCAGAAGCGTTGCAGCTCCCCTATCGGCGGCATGGTCTTGGTCTGCGCCAACCGGTCAATCTGGGCGACGCGCGTCGGAAACTGCGCGGTCAGCATCGAGTTGCGCGCCACGGTGGCGAAATCGCCGGCGGTCTGGCGCATCACGCCGAACAGTTCGCCGAGATTGCCCGCCTTGACGTCGCGCGCCTGCAACAGCTCGCCGATCAGAATGTCGTTCTGCTCGAACTGCTTGGCCAGCGCCGCGGACTGGGCTTCCAGTTGCGACTTCTCGGCTTCTGCCTCGCGCAGCAACTGTCCCTGCTGGTCGCGCGCGGCAGCGAAGCGGGCTTCGCGCTCGGCGTTGACCTTGGCATCGCGGGCATCGGCGGAGCGCACCTGCTCCAGCAGCTCGTCGAGGGTCCTGGCGCCGGTGGCCGGCGCCGGTTCCGCGGCCAGCGCCAAGGGCAGGCCGATGACGCCCACGACGACGACCAGGGAAACCCCAGCCAGGAGGCGGCGGCTTGCGAATTTGAAAATGTTCTTCATGACTTACTTGCTCCCCTTGCTGGCCGGGGCGGCTTGGGCGGCAGCCTGGATCGGCACGATCAACAGGTTCGGCGAGGTCTGTTTGCGGGCGACCTTGAGCCCTTCCGTCACGCCGTCGGCGTAATCGTCGTCGTCGGTCCACTCCTTCTTGTCGCGGTCCCAGTAACCGGTCTCGGCGCCGTCCGGAGTCTGGTAGAACAGACCAACGCGGCCGACGCGCAGGAAGTCCACTTCCTTGTCGCCGAGCTTGTCGCGGTAGGCTTCGATGGTGCGGCCATACTCCATTTCGATGCCGTAGGACTCGACGATGCGGCGATACTTCTCGGACACGGTCACGTCCGCGCGCGGCATCATTTCCTTGAGCTTGGCGACCCGCGTCACGCGCTCTTCCTTCAGGAAGGGCATGTCCAGCAGGACGAACTGCTCCAGCGAACCGAGCATGCGGGTCATCAAGGGCTGGATCTCGATGTTGGTGCGGTCCAGCTCGCGCGATTCGCTGCGGATCACCTCCATCTCTGCTTCCTGCGACTTGAGCTGTGCGCGCAGTTGCTGCAGGTAGAGCTTCAGGCCTTCGGATTCACGCAGAGTCGCGCGGTATTGCCCGGCGAGATCCTGGCTCTGTTCGGCCATCGCGTCGACCCGCTGCTGGCTCGCGACTTGCGCCACCAGCCATTGTTCGCCGGTCTTGACGACATCGCCGACCTTGGCGCCCCAAGCCATCACCGGCAGGGCAAGCAACAACGACCCGGCCAACACCGCTACCAATCCGTCACGCATCATCGCTATTCTCCTCCGAGAATTGCCTCGATCTTTTTTGAATCATAACCTCTTCGTATCCACCTTCGCCGCAACGAAGGTATACAACCATGTGCCGTAGCACGGGGTCCGGCAGGCAACAAACACTTCAACCTGGCGACGCTGTGGCGGAGAGGTCAGCCTATATTACCGCAGGTGCTTGGCGAACCAGTCAACGGCTTCGCTGATGGCGGCGGATCGCGCCGGCGCTTCGTAAATCTCGAAGTGAGCGAACGGCAAAACCTTCAGGCGCTTGGGCTCAAGGGCGCGCGCGAAAGCCGCCTGGGACAGAGCCAGCGGGATGACGGCATCCGTTTCGGATGCAATCAGCAACAGCGGCGTCGGCGCGACCCGGTCAATCAGCGCTATGGGGCAATACTCGAACAGCGCCTCGACCGAAGGCGAGGTTACCCAGTTCACCCAGGTCGGCACCGGGACTGCTGCCAGCCTGGCCCAGGCGATCTCGGCCGGATCGTTGAGAATCGCCTGCGGCTCGCCGTTGAGTGCTGCGATCGGCACCTGCGCGGGCGCGCCGCCGGCGGCGATACGCTCGCGCTCCGCGATCATCTGCTTCATGCCCTCGCCCAGAGCCGCTTCGCCGATCATCACCTTGGCGCTCTCGCGGCCGTCGAGAAAGGGCACCAGCGCGACGATGCACTTGACCCGCCGGTCCACCGCGCCCACCGAGATCACATGGCCACCGCCAAAGCTGGTGCCCCACAGCCCGATGCGCTCCGGATCAACTTCGGGCAGACCGCGCGCGAAGCTCACGGCATTGCGGAAGTCGGCGATCTGAATGTCCGGCATCCACTGCTGGCGCGGCACGCCGTCGCTGCTGCCCGTGGTGCGGTAGTCGAACACCAGACATTGGAAACCCGCGGCCGCGAAGCCCTCGGCGAACTTGTCGAGACGAACTTCCTTGACGCCGCCAAAGCCGTGCGCCATCACGATGGTCGGAAGGCGCTGGCTCTTTGCCATGGCGTCCGGGCGGTAAAACCAGCCCCGGCAGGTGACTCCTTCACTCTTGAATTCGATATCGCGTCTCATGCGGTTCTCCATTAGAACTTCACGATGAATCTCGCGCCGACGGTTCTCGGTGCCTGGTACGACACCAGTGTGCCGCCCACCGTCACCGTCTTGGCCGCCTGCGCAAACACGGCTTCGTTCTCGAGGTTCTTGGCGAACAGGATGAACTGCCAGGACCCGCCACCGGCGAAGGCTTCTCCTGCCATGCGCAGGCTCACGCTGGTCTGGCCGAACGCTTCCTGCGTCGTGGTGGGCCCGTTAAATATATCCAGGGGATATTCCGTCCGGTAGGCGTAGTCCAGCCGCAGCGTCGGATTCAAGGGAATGGAGATGGGCAGTTCCATGCCGACTCGCGTGGTCCATTTGGGCGCGCGCGGCAGGGTGTTGCCCGACAAGTCCTGCGGTCCGGCCTGGGGATTGAACGAGTCCGCTGCCATCAACTCCTCGAACTTCGCATCGAGGTAGGCGGCATTGCCGTCCAGCACCAGCCCGGCGAATGGAGTAAGCCAGGTGCCCTCGAGCTCGATTCCACTGATCTTCGCCTTCGCCGCATTGACGATTTCATTGGCGCCGGCGCGGAAAATGTTCGCCTGAAAATCCTGGTAGTCGTACAGGAACCCGGTCAGGTTTAGCTGCAACTGCCGCTCAAACCATTCCGACTTGAGGCCCAACTCGAGGGAATCGAGCACTTCCGGATCGAAGCTATCCGCGCAGGCGGACAAGTTGATGCCGCCGGCCTTGTAGCCGCGCGACTTGGTCAGATACACGAGCACGTCCTCGGCCGCGTCCCATTCGACACCCAGCTTGGGCGTGAACTGCCTCCACTGCAGATCGAAGGCGCGGCCCGCCTTGCATTCCGACATGTCAAGACTCACGCCGAGCAACACCGTGTCGGTGGTTTGCGTGCCCTGCTTGCGGTCCACCGTGTAGCGGGCGCCGGCAACCAGCCGCAGGGGGTCGAACAGCGAGTAGGTCGCTTCGCCGAACAGCGAGCGCGACCTGGTGTTCTGGTCGAGCTTGAAGGTTGCGTCCACCGGCACACCCACCTCGATACCCAACTGGGAGACGAGATCAAGCAGCGGTTCGAGCAAAATGGGCAAGAGGGGCAGATTGAACATCTGGCCGAGCCCGCCGGCGAGAGTCCCCGCCGAGACCGTGAGCGTCGGATCCAGAGTGGATTGAAGGTCATCCTTGAAATAAAAGCCACCCACCAACCACTTCAGCGACCCGACCTCACCAAAGATATTCAACTCCTGGCTGAAGGATCTCGAGGTTTCCTGGGTAGGAAAGCGGGCGAAGTTCGCATCCGTGCCATCGAGGTCCAGCAGGAAATCCAGGCCCGTCTTACGCGAGGCCGTGATGGAGCGCACGGTGACCGCCTCGATGGGAGTCCACTCGCCGGTCAGCGACTGCCCCGAGCCCGTGGTCTCGGTCAAGCCATCCAGATTGGTATAGAGGTCGTAAGGGTCCGGGTCGGTGCGGCCGTTGCCGAAGTTGCCGTTCGGCAGATTGAGGGGATCAGGGATATTCGCGGTCGGATTGAATGGTGCACCCACCTCCGTGAACTTGACCACCGAGCCCTCGAGTCGGTCATTGTACTGATCACCGCGCAGGGTGAAGGCCAGAGCGTCAGTCGCTTGCCACAGCGCAGTCGCTCGATAGGCGTAGCCTTCCGGCGCACCGAGATCCTCGCCAGTGGCTGCATTCGTCACGAAGCCCTCAGCCCGGTTGGTACGTCCCGCCACGCGCAGGCCGAGCCGATCGGCGATCAAGGGCAGGCCGAACGCCAGGTTCGCCGAACGCTGGCTGAAGCTGCCGAATTCAAGCGAGGTCGAGCTCTCGAACTCCTGCAAGCTCGGGATATTGGAGAACACGTTGATGGCGCCGCCCGTGGTGTTGCGGCCGTACAGGGTGCCTTGTGGCCCGCGCAAAGCCTCGATGCTCCGCAAGTCCAGGCCATCAATCGCCGCGCTGGTGGGTCGCGGGTAGTAAACGCCGTCAACGTTGGTGGCGATGCCGGGCTCGCCGCCGGCGATGTTGAATTCGTGACTGACGCCGCGCAGGGTGACCGCGAACTGCTGGAGCTGCGTCGCCACCGTCAGGGTCGGCACCTGCCCCTGCATGTCGAACACGTTCTTGATGGATTTGTCCTCGAGCAGCTTTTCGCTGAACGCGCTCACGGCGATGGCTGTTTCCTGCAGCGATGAGTCGCGCTTGGTGGCAGTGACGACGATCTCCTCGATCACGCGGCTGTGTGAAGGAGACGGTTCCGGCGCAGCCTGCGGCTCAGGCTCATTCACCGCGTTCGCCGGAGTCGCTTCGTCGGGTGCTGGAGCAGAACCTTCCTCCGGTTTGGCGGAGTCCGCCGACGTTGCCGGTTTGCTCTGCTCTGCACCCGCCGGGGCTTCAGGTGCTACTGAGTCCAGCAGCGAATCCAGTTCGTCCTGCGCTGCGGCCGGAGACGAGACGCAAGCCGCGCACAAGAGGACCGCGGCAACCAGCGACAAGCCGGTACGTTCCCAATCCACGGTAAATTTTCGTAACCGATTGGGCGTCATGATTGTTTGCACCTTTGTGGCACATAGTCTTTGAGCGGCGGCTCCGCCGGAACGCGCGGGTAGAACGTCAGTTGCTCGACGATTTCCACGGCGGCGGTTCCCAAATCAATCAGGAACGTGGCGGGGTTGACGCCGGGCATGAAGGGCTGCAGGCACACCGACGGGGGAATGCGCGAGGGGTCCGCCGGCCCCTCGTGGGTGAGCGCATCCATCGCCAGGGCGTAGGCCATCGCGTCGGAAGTGCCGATCGTCAGGTGATCGGCTAGCTGCACCGGACACAGGTCCTGCACCGCCACGTTCTCGACATTGTCGCCACCGGCCAGCGAGGAGGTGCCGCTGTCATCGAGGTTGGGCTGCACGAACTCGTCGGTATGCGTGTAGATGTTGGTATAGGCAATTTGCGGGTAAGTCTCCGTGTCGCAGTTCAGAGCGCGCGTGTAAGCGGAAGCGGAATTCTGCTGCCAGACCGCCGGGGCGCAGCCGCCAATCAGACACAGGATGGTGACGACCGGCGTACCGTGGTTGGCCGCGGCGAACGACACCAGGTCTTCCACCATGTCGCGCGTGCCGGGCCAATAACGCAGAGCCCAGCGCGGGGCGTGCCCGCCGAGGCTTTGGCCGAGGATCTGGATCTTGCGACCGGTGATGCGGTGCATCTCGCGGATGGCGAAGACGACGAATTCCGCCGACTCCTGGATGTCGCTCATCGCCTGATTCGGCAGGGCGACCGTGCACCAGGGCCAGCCCAGGGCATCCAGCGCGGGAATGTAATTCCAACCGTAATTCAGGTCGGGCGTGACCGCCGTGGCATGGACCAGCAGGATCGCCGGGCGCTGCGCCGTTTCCAGCCCCGGCGAGCAATTCAGGCTGGCGCGCAGCGTTTCCTCAGAGGAGCCCAAAGCGGGGCCGGCGCTGCCGGCCGCCGGGTCGTTGCTAGACGGCAAACCTGCGCTGTCGGACGACGGTCCGCAGGCTTGGAGCAATACCAGTGACAAACCCAGCGCCACTGCGCGAAGAACCGCGCCGCCTCCCCCGCTGCGCCACATGGAATGTCGTATCATGGCTGTAATATGCATGTATCATTTACAAGCAATGATTCATTCTTGCATCATATTAAGAATTTTGTCAACTCGATGCGCGCGACGCCAGAAGCCAGCTAATGCCTAAGATCGCAGCAGACCCACGCAGCCCGATGGCGCGCCAGCTGTCGGGAGAGCTGGCCTCTAAAGTCACGCCGCTGGACGCCTTTAAGCTGGCGCGCAAGAAATTCCTGGCGGGCGAACGCGTTGACATGGGGCTGCTGGCGGACGAGCTGGGTGTCAGCCGCGTCACGCTTTACCGCTGGGCCGGCTCGCGCGAGAACCTGCTGACGGAAATCATGTGGTCGCTCGTCAGCCGCGCGCTGGAGGAGGAAGGCAAGCGCACTCGCGCCAAGGGCGGCGAGCGCGTCGCCATCATCACGGCGCATTTCATCAATGGGGTGATTGCCCATCCCGGCATGCAGGCTTTCCTCGATCGCGAAGGCGAAGCCGCCATGCGCCTGGTCACCAGTACCGCCGGTGAATTCCAGAAACGACTGATCAAGGAAATCCGCCGATTGCTGGCCGAGGAGGTTGAGCGGCGCCAGTACAAGCCTTCCATCCCGCTTGACGATCTGGCCTACGCCGTGGTCCGCCTCGGGGAATCGTATGCCTACCGACGCTTCATCACCGGCAAAGCAGCGGACGCACGCGGCGTGGAGCAGTTGCTCAAGCTGTTGCTCCGGTAGCCGTGTGCGGTCGCCAGTTCAGCAACCTGGCGCGCCGCGCCGTCGTCAGCGAGGAAAGCGCAGAGCATCTGCGCCAGCTCATTCCGCACGCCGAGGTCGTTGACATCCAGAGCACAGGACATATGGTGGCCGGTGACCGCAACGATCACTTCAACGCCGCAGTGCTGGCGTTTCTACGGCGTCATCCTCCCGGCTGATACCGCGCAATGGCAAGATCACAGTAAATGAAATGGCTCCCCCGCTGTCTTCTTGTTCTGTGCTTCGTCTCGCTTGCGCCGCAGTTATCGCCGGTGCATGCGGCAGCGGCGCGCTCGTGTGATGCAGCCGATCCACTACTACGGTCAAACCTGCCGGCAGTTCTTGCAGCTCGCAGCGGATCGCCGTCGCATCTGCTGATCCATTGGTATCAGCGGCTCGCACGCCACCAGCAAGCCGCTGAAGCGGCGCGGGCGCAGGACGGCGACTGGCCCGCCGGCGAACAAAACCCCTATCGGCTGAGACAGGCGCGCCTCATGTTGAACCGGGGATTGCCGCGCGACGCCGAGCGTGCGCTGCGCTCTCTGCGTGAGCCGCTCACACCGGAGGACATCGAGACACGCCAGACCCTGCTTGCGGTCAGCCTGATGCAGCAGCAGCGCTTTGCGGCTACCGTTGAAACGCTGGAAGACACGCAAGGCTTTCCGCGCAGCAGCCTTTATAACCACTTCAATCTTGCCACCTCGCTCATCGGCCGCGGCAGCCCGCTCGAAGGCATGGCGCTGCTGGATGAACTGGGCATGGTGACGGCGGAAGATGCCGCCGTATTGACGCTGCGTGATCGCGCCAATCTGGCGCTGGGCTGGACCTGGCTGAACTTGAACGAGGGCGCCAGCGCACGGCATATGTTCAAGCGGGTCCGGCTGAGCGGTCTGCATTCCAATATGGCGCTGCTGGGGCTGGGGTGGAGCGAACTGGCGCCCGAAGGCACGCCGCAGCGGATCGCCTTCAAGCGCGAACTGCGTTGCGCCGATGTTCAGACGGCGCCGAAATCGGTGAGGTTGCTGCTGTTCAAGTCCAGCCATTGCCGGCCGAGCGACAAACCTTCGATGTTCTCCTTCCACCACAGCTTCGCCTTTGAGCCCGGCGCCTTGGGCGCAGCGCGTTTTCGCCGCGCCCTGGCACCCTGGCACGAACTGGGCCGCCGCGACGCACAGGATCCGGCCGTCCAGGAAGCACTGCTGGCGACCGGTTACGCCTATGAGCAGCTCGGCGCCTCGGCTCAGGCGCGTAGCGCTTATCAGACCGCCGTGCAGGCTTACGAAAAAGAGATGAAGCGGCTTGACGCGCTACAGACAAACTTGCGTGGCTCCGAATCTGATCCCGCCGCCCTCATCACTGAGCAGACTTACTCTGAGGAGTTCGGCAGCCTGGGCAACCGACCCCCGTTCACCCAGGCGCTCACCGACCTCGAATCACTCCGGCAGTGCATCGAGCGGCGCGATGCTTCGCACCCCAGGCGCCCAGCGCTGATTGCCACCCACGAAGCGCTGCAAGTGCTGCTGCACCGGCAAGCTCTCGATGATTTGTCTGAACGGCGCAAACGGTTGCAGACTTATCTGACACGCGCGCGCCTGGGGCTGGCCGCAATGAATGAGACGGACCTCACGCGCTGACTCGCACGCGCCGCCGCATCAGCGGCCCAGTGCGATTCCGCCAAGCTTGAGAATATTGGGAACGGACATCAGCCCGGCCACGCCTGCGTCAGGCAAGGCATGGATACGGGTACCGGCGCTCAAGGGCAGGCTGGAGGCTTCGCCGATCTCCAGCGCGTCAAGAATGTCTACGGCTCGCTTGCCAAACTCGTGGCGGGATAAGCCGATCGCTTCGTAATAGAAGTTCTGCATGCATTGCCGCGAAATTAGCGTGAGGCTGACAAGCCGTCTATCCGTCGCAGGATCGCGGCCGGAATAGCGTAGCTGCGAGTTTGAGCCCGATCGCGTCCACGTCACGGCCGATAGCACTACCCGGTTCTTGCTCAGGCTACGTTCGGCCTGACGAAATACTTCGGCGGATTTCTGCAGCAACTCGGCGCGGCCTTTTCCGTCCGTGAATGGCGCTCGCAACCGGTAGGTCGCGGTCGTCAAGGCTTCGGTGCCGCCGGGGCTCCTATAGCTGGCCGCACCGCCGTCTGACTTTTCGACCCATTCCGCCGGCAGCGTGATTCGATCGACGGGACAGTTGAGCGAATCCTGCTCATCTGCAAGGCCGCTCTGCGCTACCAGTGCCAGCGCGATTGCGAGGCACAGTCGGCGCGTCGTGCTGCTTGCGTACTTCATGTCTTGACCCTCAGTAAAAAATCATGGAATGGTCAAAGACTAGAACCGCGCGCCGCCCCCGCAGAAAGAAAATGTTAAACGGTCGGAAACGCGCGGCCTGCGGTTGCAAGGGGCGGTCACATCGAGCTCAGGTGGTGTCTCGGTTTCGATACTCGCGGGCGGACGTGCAACAAATAAGATTGCTTCGCCCTGCGGGCTCGCAATGACGGCCCCCCCCGCGACCAGCTCAGAGCTTGCCCCGGACTCGATCCGGGGACAGGCCCGTCCTGAGTTCAGCTGAAGTTGAAACCGATCAGGTTGAAGCTATGCAGCGACCACAGGAACAAAACGCATAACAACGCGATCACGCTGTACTGCGCGCGTCCATAGCGGGTCCACCAGCCCTTACGCCATGCCTGCCAGGCCAGATAGACGACCGCCAGTGTGAGCGGGATAGCCAGCAAGGGCAGCGCCAGGGCGTAATACAGCAGGGCGGGCCAACCGGCTGCCAGGTCCTTGCTCAGCGGCAAAAAGGACAGGACCAGCATGATCACGAAGGCAATATTGATTGCCGCAACAGTCGCGGCCAGTCGCCGTGCGCGGCGGGCGTTCGGCTCAGCCTTGCGATCAGCCCGCCAATGACGCAATGCACTAATGATGGCGGCCACGAAGCACAGCAGGGCAAAGGCGAGAAACAGGCCCAGCATTTCGGTCGTTTCCCACCAGGCCAGCTTGTGGGCGACGAACGGTCCGACCAGAAGGTACTCAAGCTCGCCGTCTTCATTCTCGCTGAAGGCCATCATCTGATCGCCATCCACCTCCCGAAACATCTTCGGTGCAACCTCGACGAATGGCGCAGCGTTTGGGCCGGCGCCGAGCAGCAGGGTGTCGTTCTCGGTGGGCGTAACCTTGATTGTGAACAAGGGACGCAATATCTTCTCGATAGTGGTATGAGAGTGTCGATCAGGCAGGTAGCTGCCGGCGTAATGGCTGGCGCGCTCGGCAAAGCCTTCGGGCGGCGTCAGCTTGGGTAGTTCGGCCGGGTAGTAACGGTCCATGAAGGCTTTGAGCAGATCGCGGTGGGTGCTCAGCGGCAGCGCCGTTGCCGTATTCACCGAAACGAAGATACCGACATCCTCTTCCGTCAACAGGTTGAGGTCGGAGAAGAACCACTGCGATCCGCCGTTATGCCAGACCAGGCGGCGCCCATTGATGTACTTCTCGACGAAGCCCAGACCGACGCCAGCAAGGTAGGGGCTGGGACTGAGCATGCGGCTGTGCATCAGCTTGGCCGTGTCTTCCTGCAGTATCCGTTTTCCGCGATAGGCGCCGTGGTTAAGGTGCGCAATCATGAACCTGGCCATATCGGTGGCGGTGGCCCACATACTGCCCGCCGGCACAAACGGCAAGTTGAAGTATTCGATGCCCTTGGCATCGAACCTGCCTGCCTCGTATTTATAGCCTTTGGATAACCGGTCCGCCAATTCCGACGGCTCCGGTTGGCGGAAACTGCTGCTGCGCATGTCCAGTGGCTCGAAGATGTTCTGCTCAACGTACTCGGCGTAGCTCATCCCCGATACGTTGGCGACAATCAGCCCCGCCAGCGCCGCGCCCCAGTTCGAATACGACAGGTTCTTGGCCTCAGTAGTCGGCGGCCGTACGCGCGCCGGCATGTGCGCGGCCAAACCCTCGGCGGCTTGCTCCATTTCTTCAAGCGACCTGACGAGCAGACCCACCACGCGGTCTTCCAGGCCCGGGGTGTGGGTGAACAGATTACGCACGGTAATCGGCTGCTCAAACGTATCCGGAATCTGGAACTGGGTCAGATAGGTATTGACGTCGGCATCCAGCTCAACCTTGCCCTGTTCCACCAGTTGCATCAGCGCGGTCCAGGTCATCAGCTTGCCGATCGAGCCGGGCCGGAACAGCGTCTTGTCCGCCACAACCGGGATTTGTTTGTCTACGTCGGCGTAACCATAGCCCTTGGCGAAGAACAACTCGCCGTCCTTGACCACCGCAATCGTCGCGCCGGCGATATGTTGGGCGCGTAGATGTGCGGCCATGATGCCGTCTATGAACGCTTCCAGCTCCTGCGGGCTTTTCAGCCCCGCACCCTCGGTGATCGGTACCGGCGAGACGCCCGGGATGGTTTGGTAAGCCAGCGCGGCGGCCTGCGTAGCGCAGGACGCAAGCATCAGCGCAGCGCTGAAAATTGTTTTGATTAGCTTCATCGTTGTCGTCCTTTTGTATTTCAACGGTGTCTCAACTTTGATTCCGGTCGGCGGCGTGGCAAAAAAAAACGAGATTGCTTCGCCCTGCGGGCTCGCAATGACAGGCCTGTGGAGTACTCGCTTGTTTTGACCCCCTGCGTAAGCTGCATTAAACGGTGGTTTGCTCGCGGAACACGCGTGCCTGCCGGCGCGAGATTTCGATTTCCGGCCCGCCGCGCAACTGCGCATGCAGGCGTCCGCTCACGCCCAGTTCCACACTCTCGACGAAACTCAGGTTGATGATCTGCCGGCGATTGGCGCGGAAAAAGCGCTTGGGGTCCAGGCGTTGCTCGAGCGCCGTCAGCGGGCGGCCGAGCGTGGGTTGGCGGCTGCCCCATAATAGGCGCACATAATTACCGTCCGCCGTAAACAGCGCGACCTCGCTCAGCGGCACAAACCAGCAGCGCGGCCCGTCGCGCACGAACAATTGTTCCAGCGCCGCGCCCGCGACAGCGGGCGCATCGCCAGCCCGGCGCCTGACCTTCGCCAGCGCCGCGGCGAGGCGCTCCGGCTCGATCGGCTTGAGCAGATAGTCCAGCGCGTTGACTTCGAAGGCGCGCACCGCGTGCTGATCGTAGGCCGTGGTGAACACGACCAGCGGCGCCTGCTCCAGACGTTCCAGCAAATCGAAGCCCGAGCCGCCGGGCATCTTGATATCCAGGAACAGCAGCTCCGGGCTCAGCGCTTCGATCTGGCGCGCCGCCTCCTTGATGTTCTCGGCCTCCCCGCAAATCTCGATCCAGGGAAACTCCACCAGCAGGCGCCGCAGCTCGCGCCGCGCCAGCGGCTCGTCGTCAATCAGCAGCGCTTTCATGGGCGCAGCGGCAGCCGGATGCGCGCCAGCGCGCGCTCTGGTTCGGACAAATCCAGCTCCAGACTCGCCGCCGTGCCAAACAACAGGCGCAAGCGTTCCGCGCTATTGCGCAGGCCGATGCCCTCGTGCGCCGGCGAGATCGGCCCCACCGGACGCGGATTCTCGACTTGCAGCGCCAGTGCGTCGCCGGCAACGCCGGCCGATATCCGCAGCACACCGCCCGCCGGCAGTTCGGCGATGCCGTGCTTGATCGCGTTCTCGACTACGGTCTGCAGCAGCATCACCGGAATGCGCACGCGCATCGCTGCGGCTGAAATGTCGCGCTCGATTTTGAGCCGCTCGCCCAGCCGCAGCGCTTCAAGCTGCAGGTAATCGTCCACCATCGCCAGCTCCTGCTCCAGCGTGACCAGTTCCTCCTGGCCGGCGCCAAGCGTATAGCGCAGCGTGCGCGCGAGCTCGGTCACGGCGTGCTGCGCGCGCGCCGGTTGGCCGGCGATGAGCGCGCACCGAGTTGAGTGAATTGAACAGGAAGTGCGGATTGAGCTGGGATTTAAGCAGGCGCAACTCCGCCTGCTGCAAAGCACGCGCCAGTTCTACCTGTTGCAGTTCCGCCCAGTGGCGTTTCCTTCTGCTGAGAATGATGAAATAAATGAGCATCCATATCCAGAAGACCGGCGCCCATTGGATGGCTTGCTGCAGCTGCAGCGCCCATGAAGGAATACTCCCGAGTCCCTGCTGCATCATGATGAGGCGCTGCTCTTGCATCGCGAGGCACTGCTGTTGATCCTCAAGGCGTTGTTGCTGCATCGCGCGGCAATGCTGTTGCATCGCGAGCCTCAGCTGTTGAATCGCGACATCCATCTGTTGCGCGGCTACATTCATCTGTGGAGTCGTGGAATCCGATTGATAAACCGCAAAGCCTTTATGGAGGGCAGAGACCGCCATGAAACTTTGGGCCAATCCCAGTGGAAGGCTGAGAATCAGACCGGCAAGCAGCACGCGCGGCGTTAGCGCGAGCGCGCTGCGTGCGTCCCAGCGGCGATGCCGAATGAACCTGCGCAGCCCGTGGGCCAACGCCAGCCCGCCGGTGTGCAAGGCCAGCAACTCCATTGTCGCCAGCGGCCACGCAATTCCGAGGAGAAACACCGCAGCGTAAATCTGGGATAGGGCGTATCCGTACCAGCCCGTCAACTGGCAGGCCCAGTAAGCTCTGGGGGAACCGGGCGGCGGCGGTGACGGCAATTCGGTTTCGCTTCGGCCCATCGGTAGTCCCAAGCCCAAGTCTGAAGGACAAGATTATGGCCGCAGCTTTACGGTGCTGGCGAAAACATGGCGAACGGTCGAATATGCACGGCGAACGGTCACGGACCCGATACTGGGTTGTACCGGGCTCAGCCTCACTCCACTCCGGAACTTTCCCGCGTTACCGAAAAACCCGCCTGCTTGAGCGCGGCAATAATCCGCTGCGCATGGGTCTCATCCTGCGCTTCGACGAGTGCGTCGAGAACCGCGTCGCGGGGATGGCGGATGACCTGCAGGCGCTGGTGATGCACCTGCACGATATTGCCGCCCGCCTGGCCGATGGCCGCGGCAACGCGGCCCAGAAAGCCGGGGCTGTCTTCAATCTCGATCCGCAGATGCACCAGCCGTGATTCCAGCACCAACTGGCGCATCAGCACCGACGCCAGCAGGCGCGTGTCAATGTTGCCGCCGCTGAGAATCAGGCCGACTTTGCGTCCTGCGAACAATTCCGGCCGCGTCAGCACCGCGGCGAGTCCGGCTGCGCCCGCACCTTCGACCACCACTTTCTCGATGTTCACGAGCAAGCCGGTCGCCCGCTCCAGCGCCGTCTCCGGCACCTGGATATAGTCATCCACCCGTTCGCGAATGATCGGCAGGTTGGTCTTGCCGACGTTCATCACCGCGATGCCCTCGGCGATGGTGCGGCCGCCTTTGGGCTGCTGTGGCGAGTGGGTGACCGCAGCCCAGGCTGAGCAATAGCCCTCGGATTCGACGCCGATGATCTTGATGCCGGGCTTGATGGCTTTCGCCGCAATCGCGCAGCCGGCGATCAGGCCGCCGCCGCCAATGGGGACGACCAGCGTGTCCAGCTCCGGCTGCTGCGCCAGCATTTCCAGCGCTACCGTGCCCTGCCCGGCCAGCACCAGCGGATCGTCATAGGGGTGCACCAGGGTCAGCCCTTCCGCGACCAGACGCTCGGTCTCGGTTTGCGCCTCGGCCAGCGTGTTGCCGTGCAAAACAACTTTGCCACCCAGCTCCCGCGTGTTGCGTACTTTGGTGAAGGGCGTGTTGATGGGCATCACGATAGTGCTGTGAAGGCCCATGCGTGTTGCGTGGTAAGCCACCGCCTGCGCATGATTGCCCGCCGACAGGGCCACCACACCCGCTGCGCGCTCGCGGTCGCTCAGGCTGTGCAGCTTGTTGAGCGCACCCCGTTCCTTGAACGAGGCCGTGAATTGCAGGTTTTCGAACTTCAGAAAAATCTGTGCGCCGCACAGCCGCGACAGCACTCGCGACGGCTGACAGGCGGTGCGCGTCACCTGCCCTTCGAGCAGTCTGGCGGCGGCGTGGATGTCGTTTACGGTGATAGCCATAGGCTTTTGCCGGATTGACAAGAGGTGTCGATCGGAATCGCCCTAGATATGAATCGGGTGCCCGAGGGCGGCGAGCGCCGCCTCCGGCAGGGCTTCCGACAAGGTCGGGTGCGCGTGGATCGTCAGCGCAATGTCTTCCAGACTTGCGCCCATTTCCAGCGCGTGCACGAACTCGCCGGACAGCTCCGACGCATGTGCGCCCACCGCATCAATGCCCAGCACGACATGATTGTCCTTGCGCGCGGTCACGCGGACAAAGCCGCCATCCTCACCCGCCTGCATGCTCAGGGCACGGCCATTGGCGGCAAAGGGAAAGTTGCCGGTAATCACCTCATGACCTTTTGCTTTTGCGGCAGCCGGCGACAGGCCGACGCTGACAATTTCCGGATCGGTAAAGCACACCGCCGGGATGGCAACGGGATCGAAGCGGCGCGGGATGCCCGCAATAATCTCGGCCACCATCTCACCCTGGGCCGAGGCCTTGTGCGCGAGCATGGGTTCGCCGACCAGATCGCCAATCGCCCAGACATTGCGCATGCTGGTGCGGCACTGGTCGTCAACCTTGATGAAGGCTCCCTGCATATCCACCGCCATGTTCTCCAAACCCCAGCCCTGGGTCAGCGGCTGACGGCCGACGGTCACCAGCAGCTTGTCGCAGGCCAGTTGCAGGCCTTCGCCCGTCGCCGTCTCGGCTTGCAGACTCGCGCCTTCACTGCC
Source organism: Nevskiales bacterium (assembly GCA_050740255.1). Lineage (GTDB taxonomy): Bacteria > Pseudomonadota > Gammaproteobacteria > Nevskiales > JBOICV01 > JBOICV01. The sequence goes on from JBOICV010000116.1 coordinate 33,508, forward strand.
GCGTTGCAAACTCCTGGCCTTGCTGTTCAGGTGCACGGCGACATCGTGCTGTTTCAGCCAGCGCGCCACCGGGCGGGTCAGCGCCAGGTCGTACTGCGGCAAGATGCGTTCGGCTGCTTCAACAAAGCTCACCGCGGCACCCATCTTGCGCAGGGCGATGCCCAGTTCCAGTCCGATATAGCCGGCGCCGACGATCACAACCCTGGCTGGCAGGCGATCGAGCACGAGCGTCTCGGTGGAAGAAATGACGGTGTCATCGAACGGCAGGCCGGGTAATTCAGTGGGCCGCGAACCATTGGCCAGAATCACATGCTCAGCGCTGATGCTGACCACCCCGTCCTTAGTTTCGACCGTGCAAGTCCTCGCGTCGGAAAAGCGCGCCCACCCCTGCACGGTGCGAACCTTGGCTTTCTTCAGCAACGCGGTAACGCCGCTATCGAGCTTGTCCACGACCGTTTCTTTCCAGCGGACGGCAGCGCCCAGGTCGAATTGCGGCGCGCTGGTGAGTTTGATGCCCTGCGCACCTTCACCGAAGTGTTTGCGCATCTGCTCGAACTTGTCGGCGACCTGAATCAGCGCCTTGGACGGAATACAGCCGCGGATCAGACAGGTGCCGCCCAGGCGATCCGCCTCCACCAGCACGGTGTCGAGGCCGAGCTGGCCGGCCCGAATGGCCGCCACATAACCGCCCGGGCCGCCGCCAATGACCAGCACCTTCGCCTTGATCGGTTTGCTCATGTCTTAGCCGCCAGCCAGGGCGCCGGGTTGCTCCAGCAGACGCTTGATGCGCTGGATGAAAGCCGCGGCGTTCCAGCCGTCCACGATGCGGTGATCGAAAGACGAAGACAGGTTCATCATCTTGCGTACCGTGATCGCGCCGGCGCGCACCACCGGCCGCTCGACGATATTGTTGACGCCGATGATGGCCACCTCGGGCGCGTTGATGATCGGGGTCGAGGCGATACCGCCCATGACGCCGAGGCTGGTGATGGTGATCGAAGAACCGGACAGCTCTTCGCGGGTCGCCTTGCCCGCGCGTGCCGCCTCGGCCAGACGCTTGATCTCGGCGGCAGCCGACCAGAGATCAAGCATCTCCGCATGTCTGATGACCGGCACGACCAGGCCCTTGGGTGTCTGGGTGGCGATACCGATGTGCAGTGCGTGATGTTGGGTCAGGATGCCGGCGTCGTCGTCGAAAGTGGCGTTGACCTGGGGAAACTCGGCGGCCACTTCCACCAGCGCTTGCAGCAGAAACGGCAGCAGCGTGAGCTTGGCCTGCTCCGGGTGGCGCTGCTCGTTCAAGCGCAGACGCAGCGCTTCCAGTTCGGTCACGTCCACTTCCTCGACGTAAGCGAAGTGCGGTATGCGCTGCTTGGAGCGCTGCATCGCCTCGGCAATCTTGCGGCGCAAACCGACTATTTTTATTTCATCCGCGCCTTCGCGCCGCACACGCGCCGACGCCGCGGGGCGTGAACCCGCAGCGATATAGGCATCCACATCCGCCTGCGTGACGCGATGGGCGGGGCCGCTGCCGGGAATGTAGGCCAGATGAATACCCAGCTCACGCGCGCGCTGGCGCACGGCTGGCGAAGCCAGCGGTTTTTCGCCGACCGGTCGCGGCAGGCCGCCGGCGCCAGGCCGGAGAGTGGCGCCAAGCGCTGCGGTCGCGCGCTTCGGCGCTTCGACTGCGACGGCTTTTGCTGCTGCTTTCGCCGTGGGCGGCGGCGCCGTTGGTGTTACCGGCGGCGCTGCTGTGGACCGGGATTTGGACTGAACCGCGGTCGGCACCGGCGAGCGGCTTTGCGTGTTGTCGTCACCCTCGCCCGCTACTTCAATGATGATTAGCGGCGCACCGACCGCAATCATGTCGCCCACCGCGCCGCCCAGTTCCAGCACCGTGCCGTTCACCGACGCGGGGATCTCCACCGCCGCCTTGTCGGTCAACATATCCACCAGCACCTGGTCCTCCGTGACGGTATCGCCCACCGCGACATGCCACTGGGCGATCTCGGACTCGGCGATGCCTTCGCCGATGTCGGGGAGTTTGAAGACGCGGCGGCCCATTTTATTTTTCCAGGACCTTTAACAGCGCCCTTTGTACCCGCTCCGGACCGGGGAAATAATCCCATTCGAAGGCATGCGGATACGGCGTGTCCCAGCCCGTCACTCGCTCGATCGGCGCTTCGAGCTGGTAAAAGCAGTGCTCCTGAACCTGCGCCATCAGTTCCGCACCGTAGCCACAGGTGCGGCTGGCCTCATGCACGATCACGCAGCGGCCGGTCTTTTTGACCGAAGTCGCGAGCGTGGCCGTGTCCAGCGGGAACAGCGTGCGCACATCAATCACCTCGGCGTCCACACCGGCTGCGGCCACCGCCGCCAGCGCGACGTGCGCCATGGTGCCGTAAGTGATGACGGTGACGTCGTTGCCGGCGCGCACGATATGGGCCTGGCTCAACGGTATCTTGTAATAGCCTTCAGGCACCTCGCCCGCTTCGTGCTTGGACCAGGGCGTCAGCGCGCGATCGTGGTGGCCATCGAAGGGGCCGTTGTAGATGCGTTTGGGTTCGAAGAAGATCACCGGGTCATCGTCCTCGATGGCGCTGATCAAAAGACCCTTGGCATCGTAAGGAGTCGAGGGCATGACGCTCTTGAGCCCGGAGACATGGGCGAACAAACTCTCGGGGCTCTGGCTGTGAGTCTGGCCGCCGTAGACGCCGCCGCCACAGGGCGTGCGTATCGTGATCGGCGCCCAGAATTCGCCGGCCGAGCGATAACGCAGGCGCGAGGCTTCGGATACGATCTGGTCGAAACCGGGCAGGATGTAATCGGCGAACTGGATCTCGACCACCGGCCGCAGCCCGTACACACCCATGCCGATCGCGGTGGCGACGATGCCGCCTTCGGCGATCGGCGCATCGAACACGCGCGTCTTGCCGAATTTTTCCTGCAGGCCGGCGGTGCAGCGGAACACGCCGCCGAAGTAGCCGACGTCCTCGCCGAAGATGACGACGTTCGGATCCCGCTCCAGCATCACCGCCATGGCCGAGTTCAGCGCCTGGATCATGTTCATCCGAGCCATGTTAGAAACCGGCCTCCTGCCGTTGCCGCACGAGATGCGGCGGCACGTCCTTGAACACGTCCTCGAACATGGTCTTGGGACTGTCCGGGCGGGTGCCCAGCGTGCCGTAACTCTCCGCTTCCTTGAGATCCGCCTTGACCTGTTCCTCCAGTTGCTGACTCAGTTGCGCGTGCCGTTGTTCCGACCACTCGCCCAGCACGATCAAATGCTGCTTCAACCGTTCGACCGGATCTCCGAGCGGCCATTTTTCCGCCTCGTCCTTGGGCCGGTAAGCGGAAGGGTCGTCGCTGCTGGAATGCGCGGCGGCGCGGTAGGTGTACAGCTCTATTAACGTGGCGCCATGGTTGGCGCGGGCTCGCTCGGCAGCCCAGCGGGTGGCGGCATACACCGCCAGGAAGTCGTTGCCGTCCACGCGCAGTCCCGGCAGCCCGTAACCGATCGCGCGCGCGGCGAAGGTGGTGGTTTCGCCGCCGGCAATCCCCTGGAAGCTGGAGATCGCCCACTGGTTGTTGACCACGTTGAGTATCACCGGCGCCCGATACACCGCGGCGAAGGTCAGCGCATAATGAAAATCACCTTCGGCGGTGGAGCCTTCGCCGATCCAGGCGGCGGCGATGCGGTTATCGCCTTTGTAGGCCGAGGCCATCGCCCAGCCGACCGCATGCGGAAAACGCGTCCCCACATTGCCGGAGATCGAATAAAAGCCGGCGTCGCGGCAGGAATACATAATCGGCAACTGGCGGCCTTTCAGACGATCGCGGTTATTGTTGAATATCTGGCACATCAAATCCACCAGCGGCCAGTCGCGCGCGACCAGCAGGCCCTGCTGGCGATAGCTGGGGAATAGCATGTCTCGCGGGTCCAGCGCCAACGCCGCCGCGACGGCGACGGCTTCCTCGCCGGTGGATTTCATGTAGAACGAAGTCTTGCCCTGGCGCTGCACCCGCATCATGCGCTCGTCGAAAATGCGGGTGAGCAGCATGGCGCGCAAACCCTTGCGCAAGATCTCGGGATCGAGTTTCGGATTCCAGTCGCCCACAGCCTGCTCATCGTCATCCAATACCCGGATGAGCCCATAGGCGTAATCGCGCAGATTTTCTTCCGGTGTTGCGATAGCGGGGCGGGCGAGTTTGCCCGCCGGCGGAATCTTGAGGCCGCTGAAATCCGGGGTCTCGCCGGGCCGGGCCGTGGGCTCGGGGATATGGAGTTGCAGGCCGGTTTGTTCTGTCATCTCAGGCGACCTGTCGGGTCAGCATTTTGCCGGAGGCCAGGCGCGCCTCGGCCAGGCGGTCCGCGACACGGTTGCTAGCTTCCCCACTGCGCTCGGCCTCGGCAAACACCTGTTCCAGAGTATCGCCGATACGCTCGATCTTGCGCCAAACCTCTTCCTCCGACAGGGTCGCCAGGTAGTCCGCACCGACGCTGATAACGCCGCCGGCGTTAATCACATAGTCAGGCGCATACAGGATACCGCGGCGCTGCAGCCGCTCGCCGTCGGCATCGGTAGCCAGTTGATTATTGGCCGCGCCCGCCACGACCTTTACGTTCAATTGCGCAATGCTGGTGGCGTTGAGCACGCCACCCAGCGCGCAGGGCGCCAGCACGTCTGCCGGGGTCAACAAAATGTCTTCAATCGAGGCGGCTTGCGCACCGAGTTCGTCCCGCGCCTGTTCGACGCGTACCGGATTGAGATCGGCCACCACCAGTTGCGCACCCGCTGCATGCAGCTCGCGGCACAAGTGCAAGCCCACACTGCCCAGTCCCTGCACCGCCACCATGAGGCCGTCCAGGCTATCGCGTTCCAGCGCATGGCGTACTGCGACGGTGATGCCGCGGAACACGCCGTGCGCGGTTTTCGGCGCCGGATTGCCGCCCGCAGCGCCGCCGCCGACATGGCGTGTATGGCGCGCAATGCAAATCATATCCGGCTCGGTCAAGCCGACATCCTGCGCGGTAACGTAGCGGCCACCCAGACTCTCTACGAACTGGCCGTAGGCATCCAGCATTGCGGGCCACTTGTCCCGGCGGGCGTCACCGAGGATCACCGCTTTGCCGCCGCCCAGCGGCAGACCGGCCAATGCGTTTTTGTAACTCATGCCGCGCGACAGGCGCAGCACATCCGTGAGCGCCGCCTGCTCCGATTCGTAGTCCCACATGCGGCAGCCGCCCAGCGCAGGGCCTAAAGCCGTTGAATGAATGGCGATGATGGCGCGCAGGCCGGAATCCGCGGCGTGGGCGAAGAACACAGCTTCGTGACTTTTGAAGGCGGGATTCGCGAATACGGCCATAGGACTCTTCCGGTTGAAGTCTGCGCAGTTTTGCCAAAACAGAATAGCAGCGTTAGCCGGGTACTTATTCCCGAAATTGACATGAATCACGCTATACTCGGGATAATTTCTCGGTAAATGGCACTTTTATGGGAAATATGACCACAGCGCTGGACAAGCTGGACACCCGCATCCTCGACCTCCTGCAGCAAGATGTGAGCTTATCCGTCAACGAGATCGCCAGCCGCGTCGCCTCCTCCAAATCGGTGGTGGCACGCCGGATTCAAAAACTTGTGGATAGCGGGATCATCCGGAAACGCGTCGCCGTGCTCGACCCGCAGAAAGTCGGGCTCGGCCTCCTGGTATTCGCGCATATCAAGATGGCGCGCCACGACCGGGATGTGCTGCCGAAATTCGTGGAGGCGGTGAAACGCTTTCCACAGGTCATCGAGTGCCATACCCTGATGGGCAACGTGGATTTCCAGCTCAAGATCGTCGCCAGGGACGTGGCCGAATACGAGGAATTGCTTTGGCGCCGGCTGTCCCGCATTGACGGCGTTCACGAGCTGCATTCCTACATCTCGATGACGCAGTTCATCAACACCACGCGCCTGCCGCTGGAGCCGGCCGGCATGCCGGAGGCGGTTAAACCACTGCGCGGACGGGGGTCTGGCCGACGCGGCGCAGCGGTCCGCTGAGCGCCACGTGGGTGCGGCAATGCTCAGGCGCTGCGCATCAGCAGATGTACGTTGAAGCCCAGCGCGCCCATCCGCCCACTGGCATCGGGATTGACGAAACGTATCGCGCCGATCTGTACGATGCCGGGGATGTAGGGCGTGTCGAACTGGTGCTCGCTCAGCGAAACCAGCGGCAGCACCGGCGTGGTGGCCTGCGAGTTATCGTAGACGCGCGCTTTCCAGCCCATGCGCATGCCGATGCCTTTGCCATGCGCGACGATCTCGCCGCGCACCATGACGTTTTCGAACACGCCCAGATAGGGCGCGGGATCCAGCGGCGCGCTGCTGGGCTGCGGTTTGTGCGGCCTGAGTCCGGTCCACGACTCGATGATCGGCTCAAGCATGGCCGGATACACCGCATCCTTGCGATCGCAATTGGTCAGCAGCACGGCGACCCGCCCGGTCTGCGGCTGCGCGTAAAGAAACGCGGCCACACCCGGCCCGCTGCCCGAGTGGAACAGTAACTCACCCGGCAACAGCATCCAGCCCAGGCCCCAGCGCCAGCCCACCGGCAGCACGATATCGGCGGTCGGCTGCGTCATCCGCGCCGTGGATTCCGCCGACAGGATGCGCGCGCCATTCAGACCCGCGCCGCCGTTCAGCAATGCCCGTGCGAAGCTGACCAGATCGGTGGCCGACATCATCAGCGTCGCGCCCGCCGGTGCGAAGCTCAGCGGCAGAAACGGGCGTGTGGTCTGCACCAGCTTGCCGGTCGCCGGATCGGTCACATCGCCGACGCTGTGGCGAAAGCGCGGCAGGTCGGAGATATCGGCCAGCGCATGGCGCATCTCCAGTGGCTCATAGATGCGCTGCTTGATCAGCGTGTACCAGCTCTCGCCGCGCAGCGTCTGCGCGAGGTATCCGGCAATCACCGTCGCCGCGTTGCAGTAAGACGGCCCGCCGCCGGGCTCGTGCAGTTGCCCAAGCTCGGCAAAGCGCTCGATCGCGTCGGCGATGCGCTCGCGGTCGGGGCCGTGATCCGGCAGCAGCATGCCGTCAATACCGCTGGTGTGGTTCACCAGCATGGCGCAGGTGATTTTTGAGAGCGCCGTCATGTCGCGCAGCCGCAGCTGCGGCAGATGTTTGATAACCGGATCTTCGAGCCGGATCAAGCCATCGTCCACCAGCTGCATCATCAGCACCGTGTTCAGCAGTTTGCTGATCGAACCGATGTGCATGAGCGTATCCTGCGTCACCGGATCGCCGGTGACGCTGTTGCGTTTGCCGGCGACGGCAGTGTGCAGGGTAGCGCCGTCCCAATAGGCGAACGAGGCGCCGGGGGCGCCTGAGGTTTCGATGATCTGGCTCAGTTGCTGCTGAAAGTTCATGCCTGTTTCCTGTATTCCAGCTTCAAGGAGTCCGCTACATGCGGCGCGAAAATTGAATGTGGCGGGCGGCGTCCGATCCAGGGATGCGCGCGTTCTAGCTGCCCGGCAATGCGAAAGATCGTTGCCTCCTGACCCATTGCGGCAGCGAACTGCAGGCCCACCGGTAATCCATTGCTGCCGTGAATCACCGGTACCGACGCCGCGGGGTGACCGCTGACGTTGAACAGCGGCGTAAACGCCGCGTAAGCATCCAGAGCACGCACGGCGTACTCGTCGAAACTGCCGGCGCCATCACTGGGCGCGAGGCTGCCGATACGCGGGGCCTGGCTGACGCCGGCCGGCGACAGCCAAAGGTCATACGAGCGGAAGTAATGATCCACCGCGATGCGAGCCTCCTCGAAGGCGGCCTCGGCGAGGAGCAAATCCTCGACACCAAGCCCTCGTCCGCGTTCCATCAGTTGCAAAGTTTTGGCTTCCAGCATGCCGGGGCTAGCCTCGCGACCGAGCATTGCACAAGCCATTTTCACGCGCAGTGGCAGCATATGGCTCCAGACATTGAGGAAATGCTGCATGAAGCGCGTCCAGGCGATCTTCGGCGACGCTTCCTCAACATGGTGGCCCTGCCCCTGTAGCAACTTTGCTGTTGCATCAACCGCGCTCAGACATTCCGCAGACAAAGGCACCGACAGCGGCGCGCTACGGCAGATGCCAATGCGCAGGTAGCCGGGCTCGCGTTCGACTTCATCGAGGTAAGGCCGCTCAGGCCGGCCGATATGAAAACGCGCGCCATCAGCGGCGCCGTGCAAGAGATCCAGAAACGCCGCGGAATCACGCACCGTACGGCTCGATACATGCCAGGAATCGAGGCCAAAGAGGGTACTGAAGTGAGGTGTACGCCCACGGCTGGGCTTGAGTCCGAATAAACCAGTGCAGTGCGCAGGCCCGCGGATGGAGCCGCCGCCGTCGCTGGTCTGCGCCACCGGCACCACACCGGCGGCAACGGCCGCCGAGGCGCCGCCGCTGGACCCGCCCGGAGAATGATCCAGATTCCAGGGATTGCGCGTAGCGCCGTGCAGACTCGACTCGGTCACCGGATAGGCGCCGAATTCCGGCGCGGTCGTCGCGGCCAGTAGCGCGACGCCGGTATTTTTCAAGCGCCGGCTCATTTCGTTGTCCTGGGGAACGGAAAGCCCCGCGAGCAGCCGCGACCCCATCCCCAACGGAAAACCCTGAGTGCCGTGGCCTTCTTTCAACAGGAACGGCACGCCGGAGAAGGCTTTGCCTTCCTGCCATGCCGGCGCGCGCTGCACTGCACCCGAGATGAAATTCAGCCGCGGGTTAAGCAGATCAATGGCCTCGAGAGCACAGCGTTGAATTTCCGTAGCGCTGACTTCGCCGCGTCTGATCAACTGTGCGAGGCTGATGGCGTCGTGACTCGAATATTCGTGCAGTCTCATTCTAATTTCAGAGGATCAGATTCACGCGGAAAGTAGCGGGCGTTATATTGCGTGTAAGTAAAGTCGGCGAAGTTCACATCGAGCGCGGCGCCAGGCACGGCGACGCGCAGGACGCGCGCGGCCAGCGGCTCGAAGGCGGCTTCAAAATGCTGCGTGGACTTGACCACCACGCAGCGCAACGGTTCCAGTGCAATTCCCATCTGCGTGAAGATGTCCGGCGAGTAGGTCTGCGCGCGCAGCGAACACAGAACAATATGCACGCCACTGACTTCAATCGCCGCCGAGCGGCCCATCGGCTGAGTCATGCTCCCGAAAAACTTTTGCACCAGATTCCCGGAGAGTTTGGTGACGGTAGCCAGCACGTCGAGCGGCGCGGCCGGATCGTAGAGTGCGCCCAGCGCCGCCGGCGCCAGGCGCTGTCGCAGCAACTCGCGCAGCAGCGCGGTGTTGTCGGATGGCGCGCCGCCGCCGGCGTTGTCGGCGGCGTCGGCGATCACCGACAGGCCGGTTTCGCGCGCCGCGGTGGCCAGCACTTCGGCGGGCGATAGATACGACACCGCCAGCGCGTGCCGCAGCGCGTAAAACTCCCGCCCCAGCGGTTCCGCCCAACGCTGCGCCAGCGCGGGATCGCCGTCCGCAATCACCAGCAGCTTGCTGCCCATGTCGGCCACATCCGCCCAGGGAAAGCCATGCGCGAGGCTGACCGACAGAATGCCGGGTTCGTGTTCGATGGCCTGCATGCGGCGCACGAAGCCGCGCATCGGCTCCGCCGTGGTCGGGTACATGCCGAGCATGCGGCAGTCAAACACCGCGCTCACCGGTTTGATTTCGCCTCGCCGCTGCCGCGCGAGGATGCGGCATAGCTCCTGCGCGCGCGCCGGCCCGTCGGTATGCGGATACTCCTTCATCAGCACCAGCGCGCCGGCATGGGCAAGCATCCGCCCGGTCAGGTGCATATGCGGATCCAGCATCGCGCCGACCGGCACGCCGGGGCCGACGATTTCGCGCACCTGTGCGAGCAGGTCGCCCTCGCAGTCGTCGTAGCCGAACGCGATCATCGCGCCATGCAGCACCAGCAGCACCGCATCTATGTCCTCGGCCTTGCGCAGATCGTCCAGGATTTCATCGCGCAGCGACTCATAGGTGGCGGTCAATGTTTTTCCGGACGGCTGGGCGAACGCAAACAGGCTTTCGGCGCCAACGTTATGACCTTCGGCTTTGACAATCTGCCGCAGCATCCCGCCCAGCGCCGTTGCGATCCCAGCACCGGGTTCACCGCCGGGCCGCGCGATGTCGAAACCGGCCATGCCCGTGGGCAGGGGCGCGAAGCTGTTGGTCTCCGTCATCAAATCCGCAATGAAAAAGCGCATGGCCTAGATCTGGCGGAACAGCAACTGCGGCGACTCCACGATGAACAGGTGCGCCGCGTCAGGAATGACTTCCAGTTCCGCGCCGGGAATCTGCGCCGTCAGATAGCGCGCCACCGCCACCGGCACGTTGCCGTCGGCTTCGCCATGCAGCAACCGCACCGGCACGCGGATCTCGCCCAGCTCAAAGCCCAGCGGCCGTGTGTACAGTGCCAGCTCGTGAACGGCTGGCTCGACACCCTGGCGCAGCATCTGCCGGTTGGCGGCACCTAGAAACAGCGCACGCACTTCGGGGCGCCGCATCACGCGGCGGTCCGCCGCGGGCAGTTGCGCCAGCATGCGCTGCAGCGCCGCATCGCTGGGATCGTTGAAATAGGTGCGCCGCATCAGCGCCACCGCCAGACGCGGTAGATGCGCGACCAGAAACCAGACCACGCGCAATTGCAACAACGTGCCTTTGCGCGCCGCCCTGGGCGCCGGCGCCATGGCCGATACCAGCACGACTTTCGAGACGAGGTCCGGCAGCCAACGGGCGCAGGCCAGGGCATAACCACCACCGTCGGAAATACCGCAGACCGCCACGCGCTTCAGGCCCAGATGTGCAAGGAGCTGGCGCACATCGTCAACATAGCTACTGAAACTCAGGTCTGGTTTTGGATCCGAGTCGCCGAAGCCGGGGCGGTCCGGCGCAATCACGCGCACGCCGGCCTGGCGCGCAGCGGCGTCCATAAGGGCGGACTGGATGCGTCCACCCGGCGTGCCATGCAGCGCGAGCAGCGGCCGCCCGCCGCGATCGCCGAACTCGGCCCAGGCCAGTTGCCTTCCATCCGCCAGCCTCATCGTCAGCGGCGGTGCTTGCAGAATATCGTTCATCGAAGCTCCTTAGAAGGCGAGACTCAGGCGCAGCGTCGCGGCGCGCGGGCGAATCAACAGATAGTCGGTCGTACTCTTGCCCCCGATGGTGGTGACCACCGCGCCGTTGAAAGTCCGCTCATCCAGCAGATTGGCGATATTCAGATCAAGCCGCGGCTGACCCGTCACCGCGGGCAGGCTCAGGCCGAGGTTGAATCCGAATACGTCGTAGGCCGGTATTGCTACGCGATGCGCCAGATCGTTGAACGCCTCGCCCTGATAGCTCCAGGTGAAGCTGGAGTCGAGCACCGCGCGCGGTAACGGCCGGTTATAGCCCAGGATGCCGGAGGCGGTCACGCGCGGTGTTCCGGGCATGCGGGTTCCGGCGGGGATGGAGCCCTCCTGGGAGGCGAATGCGGCGGTGGTGCGCGCATCAATATAAGCGCCGGCCAGCGTCAGCGAGAATCCCGCCGACAGCAGGGCGCGGGTTTGCAGCTCCACGCCCTTGGATACCGCGCTGCCCACGTTGTCTATGTACGGCGACAGCCCGGTGAAGGTGCGTTGCGCGATCTGCACGCGCGACCAGTCCACGTAAAACCCGGTGACATCAAACAGCAGCCGGCGCTCGAGATACTCGCTGCGCAGGCCCAGCTCATAATTCCAGAGTTCGTCGGTGTCGTAGAGCAAGGGCGCATTGGGGTCCTGATCCAGGATCAGGTTGACCCCGCCGAAACGGAAGCCCTTGACCGCCGCCGCGCGCAGCGCGGCCTGTTCCGAGAGATGCCAGGTCACGACAAATTTCGGATTGAACTCCTTGGCTTTTTGCGTTGCGGATTCGGAGCCGATATTGATCCCGGCGCTGCTGGTCGCACTGGCGCCGAGGTTTTCCTGGCGGAACAGCCGCCCGCCCAGATTGAGTTCCCACTTCTCACCGAGGTAGCGGGTCAGATCGAAATACAGCGCCTGTTCCTGCGCCAGCGAAGTCGCCCCGGTCAGCAAGGCCTCAATCGGCGGCAGCGAGGGCAGCGGCAGCCCCGGCAGGACCGGCAGCAGCGGCGCCAGCAGTTGACCCGGCCGCAACGTGGCCTGAATGGACGCGGAGAAAATCTGGTCCGCGCGGTAATCGAACAGGCCGATCAGCCAGTCCCACTGGTCGAACAGGAACCAGTCACTCTGCGTGCGCGCCGATGACACCAGACGCAATTCGTTCGCGCGAATCTCGGCCGTGAACGGCTGCACAACCACGGCGTCAAGCCCTGGCAACTGCCCGGTGGGCAGCAGCCGGTCCTCCTGGAAGACCAGGACATCATCCTTCTTGACCTTCGCCGCGGAACCGATGACCGAAAAGCTGTCGAAGGCATATTCGGCCATGAGTTGACTGATCCGGTACTCGAAGACGCTGGGGCTGGTGCCGCTTTCGCTACTGCGCTCGTGACGGCTTGTATTGTCGGTAAAGAGGATATCGTTGATCGCCCCGCTGGTGTCGTGCACCAATGCTTGTACGGATAGTGCATCGAGCGGCTCCCAGCGCAGCATCACGCGCTGCTGTTCGATGCGGTAATTGTCCACATCCGGCAAGCCATCGCGCAGGTTGTCAACCGTGCCGGGATAGTCACGGCGCGTGGCCATGCCGCGCAGCGCCAGGGTCTCGCCGATCGGTACGTTCAGAGCCAGGCCGTAGTCACTGCCGTCGTCATCGCTCTCGTTCACGCGGGTACGTGAATAAAAACCATGACCGCCGAATTCGCCGAGTTCCGGCGTGCTGGGAACCGAGCGCAATGCGCCGGCCAGCGCCGAGCCGCCGAACAAGGTGCCCTGTGGACCCTTGAGGACCTCGACGCTGGCCAGATCGAAGGAATCAATATTGGGGTTGCCGCCGACCGAGGTGGGACTGGTGAGCGGAATATCGTCGAGAAACACGCCGGTGGGTGGACCGCCGAGCACGCTCACCGTGTTGGCGGTGGTGCCGCGAATCTGGACGTTGACGAGGTTGGGGCTGTAGAACTGATTCACCGAAACCCCGGGCGAATACGCCAGGGCATCCTGCGCGCCCTGCGCGCCACGCTCGTTCAATTCATTAGCGTTGAAAGCATCGATGCTGATCGGCACCTCACGCGATGACTTCTCGCGCTTGGTAGCCGTGACCACGATTTCCTCCAGCACAGTGGCGCTGCTGGGCCTGGAAGGCGCGGGCGCTTGTTGCGGCAAATCGGCATTCTGGTCCGGCTCCGCTGTATCGCTCGCGCGCACTGGCGGCGGTGGGGACGACGGTGCAACTTCGGCAGCCGCGCCCGGATCCGCGTCCGGCGTGCCGTCGGGCGATGGCGCGGACGCCTCGTCGGTGGTGAGCTGCTCAATGAATGCGTCCACCTCGGTGGATCCAGGCCCGGAGGACGGCGGTTCAGCGTCGGCGGGCGCACTAGACTGGGAACTTTCGATTTTGCTTTTCGAATCCGCGGGGTGTTCCTGCGCCGGCGCCGCGAACGAAGCGGCGCCGAGAATCGCCAACAGCTAGCATCCTGCTCGTACCATCCCGCGCCCCTCCCGCATCCAAATTGGCGACAGCAGCGTCGGTGGGCCGACGTCACTGCGCCCGGTCTGTGCTGCGTCCGGGTCTCACGCCTTCCGTCTCGGCGCGGGCTTGCGAGGGCGGTCGATACCCGGCAGCAGGCGATCAATCAGAAAGTTCAAGACTTCGGCCAGCGATTCGATGCCAGGCCCGGATGCGCTTTTTTCCAGCAACAGCCGGCGGACCAGTTCTGACTCGCCGCGCGGCAGCGCCGCCACCGCGCGTCGTTGCGCCTGCACATAGTCGCTGTGACTAGCCGTGCCGCTCGCGCGATTGCGCTCGGCACTGGTGGCCATGACGGCCGTCAGGACGTTGTAAGCGAGGACGGCTTCAAATAGCGATCCGCTATGCGGACTCAGGGCCCGCAGCACCCGGTTGCTGTTCAGCACATGCGACCGCCAGGTCGGCGATCCCACCGGCGCATGCAGCACGTGCGGGTGTTGCAGTTGCATTTCGCGCACGGCCAGTAGGTGCTCCGTCAATTGCGCCCGCATCGGCGCCGGGTTGTCGCGGCTGGGGATCGGCACCCGCGCTATCAACCGGCCGAGCGCCTCGGCCTCGATATCCTCGATATGGCGCACGTAGTTATACAGCGTGGCGTGGTTGACCCCGAGCCGCTGCGCCAGCGAACGCGCGCTCAGCGCAGCGAATCCCTCTTCGTCCAGCACCTGTATGGCGGCTTCAACAATGCGCGCGTGCGTCAGCTTGCGCGGGCGTCCCGCTGCGCGCAGCGCCACGGACGTTCTCGCGGAAGATCTCAGTAGAGAACTGGGCATAGGATTCCCCGCGCCGAGGATGTGTGATTAATATACAAGTGGTTGTAAATATTTACAACCATATGGTTATTTACAGTCCACAAGTGTCGCCCGCGAGTCTTCGATGAAGTTTTTCGTCGCAAGCCCCCGCACAAACTGAAACGTTACGAAAATCGCGGCTTCTTAAGCCAGCGGGAGCCGCCGGCGCACTGACGAGCAGTCACCGTCACCGCGCCAGATAGGCCGTTACCTCGATCTCCACCAATGCCCCGTCCAGCACCAGATCGCTCACCACCGTCGATCGGGCCGGAGGTGTGTCGCCGAAGTACTCGGCGTAAACGCGGTTGAACGCCGCGAAATCACTCCGGTCGGTCAGCCACACTGCCGATCTGACCACATCCGACGGCGAAGCGCCGGCCTCACCGAGCACCGTGCCGATATTGTTCAGCGCCTGCCGGGTCTGCGCTTCAATGCCGCCCGCGACCACAGCGCCGCTGCCATCAACGCCCAATTGGCCCGACAGGAACAGAAACTCGCCGGCACGCACCGCCCTGGACAAGGGCAGCCGCACACCGCTGGCCAGTTGCGGAAGTTTGCCGATATGGGTCTTCATCTGTTTATCTCTTTGGCTTCCGCAAAAGGTACACGGATGTATACCATTTGCGTCTGCGTCCTGGCCAGGCAAGCTGCGACAGTATGGATCGGGGAATGAGTCTCGGCGCGTCCCCGTCGCCTCGCCGTCTCATGACGACCCCGATCGCTGCAGTTGCAGCGGCGGATGTTGTTGCAGCCACTCGAGCGCTTCAGCCGTGTCCGGAAATCCGGGGCGGGCGACGGTCCGCGCGTAGGTTTTTGCGAACACGGTGCCGCCACTCAGGCGGTCGAATTGGTTGATCATGCCGTCCGCGTCAACGCCCCAGGGCTGATAACAGCAGACGGCATACTTTCGGATGACATCCGTCAATCGGGTGCCATGCGCCAGATACAACTGCCGGTCTGCCTGCAGAAAATAGGCAGCGCCGCCCCAGTACAGCCGCACGTAGCCGCTGGATGATGCACGGCGGCTGTGCTCGACAATGCTCATGTCGCCGAATCGGGACCCGGCGCGGGCGCTGCGGAAGCGATCATCGTAGCGGGCGATCACCTGCTCCCAGCTCAGCACGCCGCTGGCGTACATGATCTGGTACTGCAGATAACTGGCGATGCCTTCCGCAAACCAGCGGCTGTCTTCCCCCAGGTAGGGAAACAGCAGATGCGACAGTTCGTGTGGCGCGGTCCAATCCTGCACGAACGCAGTCCACGGATAGCGGGTATCCACATGAAGATAGGCCCGGCGTCCGCGGCCCTTATTGGTCTCTCCCCAGGGCACGGGTTCGTCACTGCTGCGGTGGACAAAATGCACGTGAAACGTATCAGACGGCTCACCCAGCAGCGTCGTCATGCCGTGCAAAACTTGCTCGATCCAGTCACTCAGCCCGGCTTTTTCCTGCTCGGAAAAGCGGCCCTCCCAATGCCAGCGAGGCGCCGTTGCTGACGCGGTGGCGTAAGCCAGCAACATGATCCCGATAAGCACTCGCATGGCGGGTAGACCGCGTGTTGGCGGACTAATTCCGCCGGCGGTCGCTCAGCAATCCTCGCTGCGCGCGATACGGCACCGGATCAAGCATTGGCGTCCGCTGCTGAATCAGGTCCGCCAGCATGCGGGCGGAGCCGGCGGCCAGCGTCCAGCCGAGGTGGCCGTGACCGGTGTTGACGTAAAGATTGTCGTAGCCGAGCTGACCGATGAACGGCACCCCGTCCGCCGAAACCGGACGCAAGCCCGCCCACGGCGCGGCGCGCGTTTCGTCGAGATACGCTTTGAAAGCGGGAAAGATCGTCAGCAGCAATTTGAAGAGATTGTCGATACGTGCCGGCGTCGGCGCCGTGTCGTAACCGGCGAACTCCGCCGTCCCCGCCACCCGCAAGCACTGGCCCAGCGGCGTGACCGCCGCGTGCAGCGCGTCGTCGATGATTGGCAGCGCGGGTGGCTGTTTCCACCCGGCCAGCGGCAGCGTCACGGAATAACCCTTCACCGGCCGCACTGCCAGGCGCAGCCCGAGCGGGCGCAACAACAGCGGACTCCAGCTTCCGGCGGCAAGCACCACCGCGTCCGCCGGCAGGCGCTCTGCTCCGACGCTTACCGCCGTCACGCGCGCGCCGTCGCGCTCGAATCCCGTCACCGTTGCGCCGAACCGGAATATGGCGCCCGCAGCCTGCGCGTGCCGGGCCAGCGCCTCGGTGAACTGCCGCGCGTCGCCCGATTCGTCCTCCGGGAAATGGATGCCGCCCGCGAGGGAGGCGCTGACGTCGGCCAGCGCCGGCTCAAACAGGCTGAGCTGGCGCGCATCCAGTGTCCGCATCTGCAAGCCGAGGGGAACGAGTTGCGTGCAGCACTGCACTGCTTCGTCCATAGCGCGCGGCGTATGGAAAACCTTCAAAGTGCCGACAGTGCGCTGGTCATAAGACAAGGGCAGCGCCGCGCGCAGCTCGCGCATGACGGTCAGGCTGTATAAGGCCAGCCGCAGATTGCGTTCCATATTGTCGCGATAGCGCTGCGGCCGGGAGTTGGCCAGAAAGGACAGGCCCCAACCCAGGAGCGAGGGCAGCGCACGCGGACGCAGTAGCAGCGGCGCATCTTCGTTGCCGATCCAGCGCAGCATTTGCATCAGAGTACCGGGCGCATTCCACGGGTCCGCCATGCTGGGCGTGAGCATGCCGGCGTTGGCGAAGCTGGCGCCCTGCGCGGCGCTGTCGGCACGTTCAAGCACCGTGACGTCAAGGCCATCCTTCGCGAGGAACCACGCGGTGCTGACGCCCATCAGCCCGGAACCGATAACGACGACGCGCATAGTATTCAGGGTTGTTTGTAGACGGTGCCGGCTTTCATGACGAAAGCAACCTTCTGCAAAACCGCGATATCCGTCAGCGGATCGCGCTTCACGGCGATCAGGTCCGCCAGGTAACCCGGCGCCACCCTGCCGAGTTGATCGGCCTTGCCGAGCAATTCGGCGGCATTGAGGGTAGCGGCGCGGATCGCCTCCAGCGGCGGCATGCCCGCTTCCACCATGTAGGAAAATTCCTTGGCGTTGTCGCCGTGCGGAAATACCGCGGCATCGGTGCCGAAGGCGATCTTGACGCCGGCCTTGTAGGCGCGGCCGAAGGTCGCCTGCATCAACGGGCCGATGGCTTCTGCCTTGGGCCGCACCAGGGGCGAGTAATAAGCCGGGTCCTTGGCCTTGTCTGCCACATAGCGGCCGGCGGAGATGGTCGGCACAAACCAGGCGCCGGTTTTCTTGAACAGGCGGATGGCTTCATCGTCCACATAGATGCCGACCGGCGCTTGTGTGAACTGCCCACCCACCAGACTGGTGTTGGTGGTGATGCCGCGAATCACCGGCGCGCTACCGTCCACGCCGCGGTCTACCAGTACCACGCCCGGCACGCGCTTGATGTAGTCCCCAAGACCGGTGGCCTTGATACCCTCGAGATCGTCACCGCTGAGCGCGGCAACGCTGCCGGGAATCTCCCGCAGGTTCTGCTCGCGCTTGCCCGCCGTCACGATGATCTCTTCGATCAAGGAAGAACTGGGCGGTCTGGCCTTCGCAGTGGTCTGCGCGCCGGTTTCCAGTGGCGGGGTTTGCGGTGTCGCTGCGACGGGTTCCGGCGCGACCGGAACCAGCGGAGCGGATTCCACCGGCGGCGCAGTCGCGGGGGCAGTTTCCGCGCTCTGCTCCGCCGCAGGTTCCGGCGCGGCGGCGGCCGGAGTTTCTGCGCTCTGCTCAGCCGCAGGCGCCGCAGCCTCATCCCCGAACAGCGCATCGAAATCAGCATTCTGATTCCCGGACTGTTGCGTCTGCCGCCCTGCGGTGTCCGCCTGGGCCAGGGCGGTGCCTGCTGCAGGTACCAACGCCAACGCGGCCAGCGTCAAAACCAGCCGGAGATAGCCGTACCGCTTGCCTGGTTCCAATGCCATCTTCCCCTCCGCCGAATGCCTGCTGCCTTGTCTTTTTTATTTTTATGGTTCGCTGCGGTACCCGGACCCTTCAACGGTCGGTTCAACCCGCACCCGTAGCGCCGAAATGATGGCGAGGTATACGTTTGTGTACCATAGCATGGCGTTTTCCAGGCGGCAAGCAAGCGGGCTGTGGGCGGCTGGCCGTCACACCGGCGCGGGCCAGTGTCCATTGGGCTTCACGAACTGCATCGTCATTCCCGCGCAAGCGGGAATCTTGTAACTTCGCCGCCGAAAGATACCCGCGTTCGCGGGTATGACGGCACAAGTGGAAACGACGGCATGCCGCCCGCCGCGCCCCGTTGCGGCGCCGTGCTGTTATTGAACGCCACTTCCTTGCCGTACTCGGTGAGGTTCGCAAACAGCGAGAACCCGTCGAACTCGTATTCCACGATGAGGCTTTTTGCGTCGAACACGGCCGAGCAAGGCCGATTCTCCAGGGCAGGGTATTGCGGCGCGCACGCGGATAGGTCAGTCCGCCCAATTCCGTTGGTGTGAGCGCCGCCATCGGTCTGTCCCTGAGGCAGCCCGCCCTCCAGCACGGCTAGACCGACTCGGTCAGAAACGGCTGGCTCAGCATGGTCATGTAGGCCCGCTGCCGGTCGCCCAGGATTTCGGGGGCATAAATGGATTGACCGAGTACGCGCCGGGCAAAGGGCTCCACGATTAGCGGGCCGAGTTGCAGGAACATGAGGATGAACGGCGCCCAGCGCAGGTCCGCGCCTGCGCCGAGTTGACCCTGTTCAGCCAGCGCGCCGACCTTCTTCTGGAAAACCGCAAAGTAGCGGTTGAACAGTTGCTGGGTGCTTTTCTGCGGGTTGATGAACGCAAAGCGCAGATAGCGCAAGACGTCGCGGTCATGTTCGATAAATTGCACCGCCCGCTCCGCCTGCGCCGCAGCCGAGCGGTAAACACCCTGGTAGCTGTCCTTGTAGAATTTTTCGAGCTCGTCCAGCACGAACTCCTCCACTGCGTCGCGCAAACCATCCTTTGAGCCGAAGTATTTGCGGATCAACCCGAAGGACACGCCGGCTTCGGTCGCCAGGGCGCGCACCGAGGTGCCGTCATAACCCCGCTCGGCGAACAGGCTGAGACCCGCGCGCAGCAAGCGCTCGCGTCCGCTGTGCGAAGCTTTATTGCCTGGTTTGCGCGGTCGCGCATGGTGACGACGGCCTTTCGGCATACCCTTTCCTTCCTTCGCAACTATGCGGCCAGATTCTGGGGTACACGGGTGTATACGTCCAGCAAGCAGCGGAGGATCACAAGTCGGGCCGCGTGCCGACCGAGTATTCCTCCGCAGAGTCAGCAAACCTGATCACGGCGGCGAACAGGGTGTGCGGGAGGCAGTCCCGCAATAGTCCCGCACTCAACTTGGTGCGCTCGTCAGCAGTAGCGGTAAGGGCTTGATTAGATGGTGGTGATGGGTGGGGTCGAACCACCGACCTCAGCATTATGAGTGCCGCGCTCTAACCGCCTGAGCTACATCACCATGTATTGAAGGCGCGCAATTCTACGGGATGCGCTCCCCTGCTTCCAGCCGCCGCTAATCCGAAGGCGGCGGACGCTAGCCGCGCTTGGGGCTTTCCTTGGGCAGATGCTCGTAGATTCGGGTCATCAATTCCCCCAGGTATTGGTTGACCGCGCCGTCCATGGCCCGCGCCACTTCGGTTTGTACCGCCATATCAGCCACCGGGCGCAGCCGCCAAACCAGTTGGGCGAGACGCGGGACTTCTTTGGCGGGCGGCAGGTGGCCGTCCGTATATTTATCGAATACGTACTTGACCACCAGCTTTACCAGCTCGTTGGCCACGCGCTCCACATTGCCGCGCACCAGGCGCACGATGTCGAGCAATTCCGACAGCGGTATGCCCATGGCGACCAGTTCGGCGCCGGCGTGGATGAACTGCGGCCGCGGCGCGCGAAAGCCTTGCCCATCCGGTTGCAGCACATCCAGTGCAACCGCTTTCCTGATCGCCTCCGGCGTGCCCGACTTGCCGAACAACTTCAGCAGTTCCGGCGCGGTGAAATAGGCGGGCAGCGCTTCAGACCAGGGCGTCGTCAGCGCGCTTTCCAGCCCCAGCAGTTGCCGCAAATCCTGGCCGCGCTCCCAGGCCAGGATCAGCTCGGCGATATTGCCCAGCGTATAGCCGCGGTTCAGCAGTTGGCCGATCAGACGCAAGCGCGCCAGGTGGTCGCCGGTATAGATGCCGGTACGGCCGCGTCGCGTCGGCGGCGGCAGCAGGCCCCGGTCCTGGTAAGCGCGCACATTACGCACCGTACTGTTCGCCGCGCGCGCCAACTCATCCACCGTGTATTCGTTGCCGCGGATGGGTACCGGTACGCGGCGTTTGGAGCCGGAACGTTTCATGCTCTGATGATACGGTTAAACACCAGCAAGTCAGTAATGGCGCGCCCTCACCCCAACCCTCTCCCGGAGGGAGAGGGAGCTTTTACACATTGAAGCGGAAGTGCATCACGTCGCCTTCGTGTACGAGGTAGTCCTTGCCTTCCAGCCGCCACTTGCCGGCCTCGCGCGCGCCGGCCTCGCCCTGATATTTGACAATGTCGTCGTAGGCCACGACCTCGGCGCGGATAAAACCTTTCTCGAAATCGGTGTGGATTACGCCGGCAGCCTGCGGCGCGGTGGTGCCGAGCTTCACCGTCCAGGCGCGCACTTCTTTTGGCCCCACCGTGAAATAGGTCTGCAAACCGAGCAGCTTATAGCCGGCCCTGATCACCCGATCCAGTCCCGGCTCATGCAGGCCCAGATCCTTCAGAAAATCCTGTTTGTCGGCGTCGTCGAGCTGGGCGATCTCACCCTCGATCTTGGCGCAGACCGCCACCACTTCGGCGCCCTCGTTGCGCGCATGCGCCTGTACCGCGTCCAGCCGTGGGTTGGCGGTAAAACCGGTTTCGTTGACGTTGGCGATATAGAGCGTGGGTTTCAGCGTGATGAGGTTCAGCTCGCGCAGCAGTGCCTGGTCTTCCGCGTTCAGGCTTAGCGCGCGCACGAGCTTGGCCTGGTCGAGCTGCGCTTGCACCCGCAACAACAGCTCGTGTTTGTGCTTGGCCACTTTGTCGCCAGTCTTGGCCGACTTGCCGGCGCGTTCGCTTGCACGGCTCACGCTATCCAGATCAGCCAGCGCCAGCTCGGTATTGATGACCTCGATATCGCGTAGCGGATTGATCGCGCCGGAAACGTGCACTACGTCGCTATCTTCGAAGCAGCGTACGACGTGCGCTATCGCGTCGGTCTCGCGGATATGCGAAAGAAACTGGTTGCCCAAGCCTTCGCCCTTGCTGGCGCCAGCGACCAGCCCCGCGATGTCCACGAACTCAACCGTGGTGGGGAGAATTTTCTCCGGCTGCGCGATTCCGGCCAGTACCTGCAAGCGCGGGTCGGGCACGGCCACCACGCCGACATTGGGCTCGATGGTGCAGAAGGGATAGTTCTCGGCCGGAATACCGGCCTGTGTGAGCGCATTAAAGAGCGTGGACTTGCCGACGTTGGGCAAACCCACAATCCCGCATTTGATGCCCATAAACGAATGTTTCCTTATCCCCTCTCCCTCCGGGAGAGGATGGGTG
>JBOICV010000117.1:0-60526 GCA_050740255.1 Nevskiales bacterium
TAATACATCCATGCTGATCACTCCTGCCCGCCCTGTCTTTGTTATCGAGGGCGAAGCGTAAGGGGTGGGTCAGTTTTCGTTGCAAACTACCCCCAAAAGTGGGTCAGAATTGGATGCACGCGGACACATAAGTGAATCAATTGGATCAAAATCAATAGCAATCAGTAGAGTCAGACACGATTGATTTACTGATCTAAGGTGCCGGACGTCACTCCCACCGAGCCGCTGCATCGCCCGTCTGCCCATATGGCCTGTTTGGTCAGCCGCAGCACGTCATCCAGCGAAGTAACAACCGCAGCCTGATTTTCTTTGCCCTGAAGACCGTTCCGTCTGGAATGCCTGCTCGATGGCTGCGACCGCTACACCTGTTCTGTCCACGCCTATGTGCTGATGACCTGCATCTGCCGGTCGCACCCGATACCGCAGACGGGATAGCTCATGCAGTCGGTGGGCCGGCGTTACGCTCAGCGAGTAAGCTTGAAAAACTGGCCCATCGGTGCGTGACTTTGCCGGTGTGCGGCGGTCGGCAAAATGGGGGGCGCGACGACAAAACAGGATGAAGGGTTGGCCTCTCGCGGCCTAGCGAACCGACGCTAACACGACTGCGCTACCTCATAGTGGCGATAGCATTAGAGCTCATGCTTTTTTGGGAGACGAGAATGGAAGACCAGTCATTGCTACTTATGCAGTTCGTGCCGCTACTCATCATATCGTTGGCTCTTGGCGTTCAGGGGTTTTTGCTCGCCAAGGACAAAGGGCGCAGCGTCGTCAAGTGGACAGTTCTGGGTCTTACGCCGCTGGTGAATATCTTTTGCATTTGGTATTTCGTGGGTGCCTCGAATCTGCGTCAAGAGAGAAAGTTGGATGAGCTTGTTGAAAAAATCAATAGGGTTACGATTAACTAAACCCGCCCCACCCCAGTGCGGTGCCAGTCGCCGCCTTGAGCGAACGGGCGCATGGCCCGCAGCGCAGACGTTATCGCTGCGCAGGTGCGTACCAGTGCGTGGTGCCGGTAAAATAGATGGCGAGTTTCTCCATCGTTCCGACTTTGCGTGGAGCGCAAACCGGCGGCGTCACGCCGCGATACAGGCCTGATTCGATGCGGCCGTCGCGCTGGAGCGGCTCCAAACAGTTGTTGCTCTTGAGCGTTGCTTCTACCGCTGGCCGAGCGGCGGCGGGAACCGCTGCCAGGTGAGTCTGCAAGCGCTCGCGACACCAGACTCGGTAGGGCGAGACATTGAAATCGCGATAGCTTACGCCCTGGATTTCCAGATCGAACCGCTTGCGGCCGTCGCGGTAGGCGATCGCATTGGCGTGCAGGTAAGGCAGATAGGCTTCGCCGATATCCTTGAGAATGGGAATCCAGTCCTGTGGCACTGCGCCGGCCGAAGTCCAGTCACCACGAAGCTTTGACTGGCGGGCATTCCACATGCGCCCGACCCATTCATACACCGCCGGAGCGCGCTCCAGCATGAGCAGACTTGGCGTGGGATCGAGCGCGCCGTGGCGGAACATGCAGGCGAAGAACCCGAAGTCCGCGAGCGACGGGCGGTCACCGAGCATGAACGGCCGCGCCTCGAATATTTTCTGCAAACGATCAAGCGTGTTGAGAAAAATACCTTCAACATGCGCTTGGGTTTCGGCTGTGACGCCGTCGCCGCTCACATAGGCCTTGCGCGAACGCTGGCGGGCTTGCAGCGCAATCATCCCTCGTGGCAGCGGTGCGTCGGACAGAAAGGTCGCGGCGTAGCGGCGTGACAGCAGGTCGGCGTCGGGCTGCACACCGAAGCGGTAATACAGCGCGGGCCGCCACAGCCACTCGTCGGCGTAGTCTTCCAGCAGCCGCGAAAAGAACGCCTGATAAGGGTCTTCGGGAATCACGGGGCCCGCCGGAAAGCGCGCCTCGAACCAGTCGATCATCGGCGTGGTGTCGGCGAGCCACTGGCCTTCCGGTGTTTGCACCACCGGCACCTTCATCAGTCCGGTGTTCGGGTAAACGAGGTTCAGCACCTCACCCCACTTCGGTTCGATGGTCCGGTGTGGCACTTCCTTGTAGCGCAGATAGGCCTGCATCTTGCCGCTGAAGAACGACAGGTAGTAGATGTAAAGTGTGTATTCGGTTTTGCTTTTCACGCCGGGGCTCCTGTGCGGGCAGAATCTCAGTCTAATCGTTCCGAACCGTCAGGTTCGCGCACCGCACTGCGTTCGAGCCGGCTGAGGCGAAGCGCCGGGGAAGCCTGGAGTTGTCCGGAAGCTGACGCCTAAGTTGCCGCCCTCAGCGCGACGCGCACAAAAAAACATCGGTGGGTCCGGGAATCGCGGATTCTCCGGCTTGGATGAGAACGGCCGCGAACCCGTCCCGCAGGGCCGTCACGCCAAGGTAGTCGCCGCGTCGTGCGCGGCACGCATGGGCCGGCGCGAGAACATCTTCAGGTCTTGTCCCGCTCACGCAACGAGCGGCGAAACGCCTGGGGTGTTGATTTTTCGAGCCGCTTGAAGAACTGCACCATCGGGCTGGCATCGCCGAACCCGAGTTGATAACTGATGGCGTCAACCGTGTCGTCCGTGTACGCCAGCTGCCGTTTTGCTTCGAGCAGCACGCGGGCGTCAATCATCGCCTTCGCGGTCTTGCCGCTGAACGCCAGGCATGCGCGGGTCAGGGTGCGTTCCGCATAGCCCAGCTTTTTGGCGTAGTCCTGAACGGTCCAACGCCCTGGGTAATGCTGATCAAGCAGCAGTTGGAACTCATGTACCAAGCTCGAGAAAACCGGCGGCTCTTTCTCACCTGTGGCGCTGGCGTCCCAGGCGATTCGCAGGCTGATGAGCCAGGTGTACAGCCGCTGGCGCGCAAGGGCCTCTTGCAGATCGCGCGAGGCATGCCGC
This sequence comes from Nevskiales bacterium, assembly GCA_050740255.1. Classification (GTDB taxonomy): domain Bacteria; phylum Pseudomonadota; class Gammaproteobacteria; order Nevskiales; family JBOICV01; genus JBOICV01. Next base: position 2,884 of record JBOICV010000117.1, read on the forward strand.
CCCAGGTCGCGCTCGAGTGCGTCGCAGATCTCCAGCAGCTCAAGGACAACCGGGCCGGGCAGACGCGAGCAGGCCGGCCAGGGGCTGCTCCAGAGCAGGGGCCGGAGATAGGCCAGGCGCTCCGGGAGCATGAATTTAGGATCCACCACCAGCAGCCGCGCGTCCATGCTGTCGTTCAACCGGAACTGGTGCAGATCGCCCGCGCGAACGACGATCAGCGTATTCGGGACCACCCGATGACGCACAAAGTCAACGACGTGCTCGCCGCTGCCCCGCGTATAGAGCACGAACATCAGGAACTCCGGCCGCTGCATCGCCGCGAGGTGCCTTGCGCTCGCGCGCTCCCGCAGCTGCGCCAGGCTCAGGGTCTCGACGCCAAGGCCATCGCGTCGCGATGGCTGGAAGCGAACAAGCTCCGGCGGTGCCTTCAGGCGCGGTTGGCGACGGCTGTTGGGAACGGACATTTCGCATCACCTTCTTGCTTATGTCCATTTTCACACATGCGTTGTCTTCTTTACGACGTGCAGGATCCTTGCAAGAGTCTAAATTGAACACTATCCATTCCGACGCACTCTGGAAGCGTCAATCCCAGGAGACCCGCCATGCCGAACGCCGCATTTCATGACCTTCTCGCCCCGCTCTACAAACAAGCCCTGACCGTCAACAAGGAAACCACCCCGGCGGCCGTGCTGGAGCGTGTACTGGCCGACAACTTCCAGTCCATCAACAGCCAGGAAGTGAAGGACAAGGCCACGCTGATCAAGCAGGTCGGGTTCTTCTGGCAATTGATCCCGGACCTGAAGTGGGAGCCCGTGGACAAGATCGTTGAAGGCAACAAGACCGTGATCCGCGCGGTGGCCACCGGCAGCCCGGTCGGTGACTTCATGGGCATCGCCTGCGACGGCAGCAAGGCTTTCCGCATTGATACGATCGATATTCACGAGATCGTTGGCGGCAGGATTGCCAAGATTTGGCACCTGGAGGACTGGGCCACCGCGATGCGTCAGCTCAAGGGCTGAACGCGGATGAAACGCTTCGCGCTGCTGGGTCTGGCCCCCGTTGTTCTTTCAGTTTCCGTCGCTGCCGCCGCGGAGAAGCACGCTCCGCTGTCGATACAGACGCTGACATCGGCCGAGGCCAGGTTTGGCGACGGGCCCGAGGACTCGGTCAAGGTTGCCCACATCTATGGGGATCCCGACAAGGATGGAATGTTCGTCATGTGGATGAAAATGCCGGCGGGCGCGCAGACGCCGCCGCACTGGTACGCATCAGATAAAATCTTTACCGTCTTGTCGGGCAGCATCGGCCTTGGCCTCGGCGATACGTTTGACGAGAACGCTGGCAAGGAAATCCAGGCCGGCGGCTTCGCTGTGATTCCGGCCAAGGCTCACCACTTCGGCTGGAGCAAAGACGGCGCCCTGATTCAGGTGCAGGGCATGGGTCCCTTCAAGATGCACTGGCTGGAGCCCTAGCGGCTGTCGGCTGATCGCCCTGCTGATTTGTCAGTGGCTTTCGTAGGCCCCGATTATCCCGAGCGCCATCTTTTGCACGACGCAAACTCCGATGTATCACGCGCAGGCGTTCGGGACGCCTGGCCACAATTCACGCACTGCCGGCGCTATTGCTCGGCCCATCCTGCACCTATAGTGCGCCCCGTCGAAGGCGTGGAGCTGGGGGCGCAGATGAAAACGGCGGATATCAGGCGAACAAGCCAGTGGGCGATTGCAGGCTGTGCGCTCGCAGTGAGTTGCTTGATGTTTTTGCTTGGCGGCTGCGCCTGGGTTGGCCTGACCCTAGGAGCACTCACTTATCCGACAACGCAACCGGGTGAGTCGGCAAACGTTGTCGCCAACGGCAACTGGGCGTACGTGACGCGCGGTGCTGCCGGCATCGAGATTCTGCATCTGGGCGCTGCTACGAGCAGCACGTTGATGCGACTGCCGCACGACGTGGAAAGCGCAGACGATCTGGCGATCGCCGATGATCTGTTGTTCGTACTGGATGCGCGGCCGCAGGGACATCTCAGCGTTTTCTCGCTGACGACGCCATCGGCGCCGGCGCTCGTGGGCACACCCATCGCGGTTGAGGTCGGGCCGTTCTCGGGCGTGTCGGCTGCAGCCGGCCGGGTGATCGTCTCCGGCGGCACTTCGCAGCTCTCCTTGCGCAGCTATGACGCTGCGGGCCGCCTCGGCGCAGCAGTCGTCAGCGCCGATTACGGCCGTGGCCAGCCCGACGTGCTGCTGGATTCGCGCGGCGAGCTGGCGCTGATTTCCACGCACAACTGGGGCCCGTATTTCCGGCTGACGCTGGCGCGCGTGTCGGGCTCGCCGCTGTCTCTGGCCGAACAAGGCTCGCTGCCGCTGGACACTTATGGATTTACGCCGGGCGGCGCCGAGCCGGCGAATTTTCCGATTGAATCCGCCATCGCCGGGCAGCATGCCTACGTCGCGTTCAACAAGGGCCTTGGCGTTCTGGATGTCAGCAGTCCCAAGGCCCCGAAGCAAGTTGCGCTGCTCAAGCTCGATGTAGAACCCGTCAACGTGGACGTGCAGGATGGGGTTGCCGCTATGGTTGGATCGCAGCCGAAGCCCATGCTGATCCTTGTGGATGTGCGAGATGCCCCGAATCCAAAGGTCTTGCAGTCGTTGCCGCTGCCAGAGGGCAGCTTCGCTACAGGAGTCGCGCTGACGCCGGCATACGTCATCGTCGCGGCCCACGGCAAAGGCAGCCTGCTTTTCGATCGCTCGAAAGGTGCTTGGGAACACATTGACCATACCGATGTTTTACCGCCTTAATCCACCCACACAGGAGGTAGTTGTCATGAAGCCAGTCAATCGTTTTATGCATTTATATCCACTGTTTTCCCGTTCTCGCGAGGTTGATATGCTCCGCTCCATCCCGTTAAACACTGGCATCTCCGTCTGCCTTGTGGCGCTCGCAGCAGCGTCCACTTTCTCTGCCCAAGCGGGCGGTCTTCCGGCTACTGTCACCGGCACTGCTTCCCCGGGTCTGATCCAGCTCTCCACCACTGGTAACCCGGAAGGTCTTCATGCCGAATTGGGCGGTGAGATCAAGAAGACCGCGATTGTCGCCGAGACGGTTGGCCAGGCTACCCTGGACGGCCTGTTGAATGTCGCCGAAAAGGAACACCTGGCGCCGATGGCTCTGGTCGCGCCGAGCGGTGAGATCTACAACATGGTGGCACCCACAATTACCAAGGATAATTTCATCCTGATCACCACGGACGGTATCGCACGCCGCATGGATGTCGGTGCCTCAGAAGGCACTAACAAACCGTTTGTTGTGACCGAAATTAACCGCTCTAAACTGCCTGCCACCGTAACCGGTAAGGCGTCCGCGGGGCTGACGCAGCTTTCAACCACCGGCAATCCGGAAGGTCTGCATGCCGAGCTTGGCGGCGACGTCAGGGAATCGTCATACGTGGCCGAAAAGGCCGGTAAAGATGCCCTTGACCGCCTGCTGAATGTCGCCCAGAAAGAGCATCTGGCGCCGAAGGCACTAGTCGCGCCCGGCGGCGAAATCTACGCGATGGTCGCGCCCACCATCACCAAGGACAACTTCATTTTGGTGACCGCGGATGGCATCGCCCGCCGGATGGATGTCGGTGCGTCAGAAGGCACCAACATGCCTTTCCAGGTCACCAAGGTCGTCCCTGATGGCGGCACTCCCTGGTACGTCGAATTCTGGAACTGGCTGACGGGTCGGTGAAATCGCTAGGCTTCGGGTTTGCAAGTTCAGTCAATGACTTTCATAAGCCCCGATATCGCAAGCACCATCTTTTGCGCGCGGTAATCCGCGCTGGTCGGTGGCGGTGCAATTCGTCGGATTGCCGGCATTGATCGCGGGGCTGCCGTCGAGCAGCGCGTGGGTATCGGTGGGCCCGCCGTTGTTCGCCAGCGCTGCGAGCAGGGGGTCGCGCTGCGGCAGATCACCTGCGGCCGTCAGATTGCAACTGCCGTCGGAGTCGAGGTTGTTGCCCAGCGAGCGGGTTTGCGAAGACGACACTTCCATCAGGCAGTCGCGTGGCCCGGAGGCTGATTCATTGAGCGCAACGATGGTGTTGGCCAGCAGCAGCTCCGCGATCGCCGGAGCAATGCCGGCAGTGACGGGTTCCGGCAGCGTATCGGTATAGGCGAACGCAAAGTGGATGCCCGCGCCGCCGGCATCGGCACGGTTGTGGACGATGGTGGAATTGCTGATGGTCACACCCAGCCCCCGGATATCCACACCACCGCCCTTGCCCAGCAGCGGCGCGGGACCGGCGCCCAGCGGCAGCGGCGATGCCGGGCCGTTGGCGCGGTTGTAGCTGATCGTGGAATTGCTGATGGTGCCGCGCGAGTCAATGCGAATGCCGCCGGCCTGATAGTCCGCGGTGTTGTAACTGACCGTGCTGTCAATCAACTCCAGCGTGCCGAGCGGATTGACGAAGATACCGCCGCCGCCACCCGCCACGTTGTCGGTGACCCACACGCGTTCGAGCCGCGCCAGCGCCTGGGCATAGACGCCACCGCCGAGCAAATTGCCGACACCGCCGGTGATGGTGAGATCGGAGATGGTGCTGTCGGCAGCGCGGCCGATCACAATGACGCCGTCAATCCGGTTCGCATCAATTACCGTCGAGCGCGCACCGGCGCCGCGCAAAGTCATCGGCACCTTCAACAACAACGAGCCCGTGTTATCAACCGATAGCAACTGCAGTGCCGGCAGCTCGCCGATCGGGAGATCGCTGGTCGAAACCAGGTTGCGAATCGTCAGCGTGTAGCGCCCCGCCGGAACGAAAATCGTGTGGCGCCTGCCTTCGGCGTCGAAGCCCGAGGCATTGGCTTCCATGATGGCCGCACGCAGCGTGCAGGCACCTTCCGCCGATGCACAAGTCCCGTCGCCGGGAACGGCATCGACTTGATCCAGTGTGTTGTTGACCACCAGAGCACTCGCCGGGATCTGCGCACTCCGTGAGCCGCCTTCAATGACAGCATCGCCGTCCCGCGAGCTATCGCGACATCCGGCGAGCAGCGCCAACGCGACCCCCACGACGGTGCACACACTGCTGGAAACTCCGCGGCGCATTGCGCCGGCTCGACGCAAATCGCGAATAGCCTTGTTCATGTCGTAGTCTTTAGTCTGAAGCACCCAAGCGCAATACCCGCTTTGGCTTTATCTGGGTTCGGAGACCGGCGCGGCGTTCAAGGGACGGCCGCCTGGACCAGCGACGAAGGTGGTCCACGGCTGCGTCGGCACCTGAGCTTCTCCCGGCTGGCCCCAGTCGCATACGCCGGCGGGAAACACGGCTTGCAGGCGCGCCCACTGGGCGTCGGTGAACGTGACGCCTCCGTAATCGCCGCTACTGCGGTCGAGCGGTTTGAGACGGCACTTGAGCACGTCCACCGCGTGCGGCGCGCCGGCGGCGATGCGCGGCGCACCGAACACCGGATACGCCGCCGCGCAAGCCGCGGCGTCGCTGACCTGCTCGCCGTTGATGAAGCAGGAGTCCACCGCTGCGGCCGGCCGGTGGCGCAGGAGCTTTGTGGCGAGTGGCTCCGCGCGGGTGTCCGCCCCGGCATCGGCCAGCCAGCGGTTCAGGGCGTCGAAGGCAGCGCTGGTCTCGCCGCCCAGCCAGACCGCGTGATTCTGGTGATGCCCATGTGCCTTGACCAGCCGCTCCTCCAGCGTGAAGGCGTGGTAGGGCGTGTGAATCTCGATGTTGTCAGTGGACGGCTGGTCAATGATGGCGACGTCGCCCAGACCGGTGGCGTCATTGACCTGGCCGGAGCGGTGGCCGATCAGCGGGGTGTCGGGATCGGCCAGCGAGCGCGCGGCGACCGTATTGCGGTCAATGTCCACACCGCCGATTTTCTCGTTCAAATCCACGAACTGCTGCGGACTGATCTGGCTGGCGCGCAAGGCGAGCAAGCCGTATTGCACGCCGATGTTGTCGTAAGCCAGCTTGGCGAAGCCGTCCTGCGGCCGCCGGCCCCAGATGCCGACCTGCATGTCCTGCACCGTGGCCCGGCAGCCGCGCGGGTTGAGCACGGGGTGATAGTCATCGAGCGTGCGGGTGCCGGCGATTGGCACGTAGGACGACTTCAAGAGTCCACAGCCATGCGTGGGGTCCTGCGTCGGCGCGAACAGGGCCACCCAGGACACGCAAACCGAGATGCTGCCGCCGCCGCTGACCGCGGTCATGTCCGCCACATCCGTCCACAGCAGCGGCGACTTGGCGATGAAGTAGTTGGTCAGCAGCAGGCAGTCCAACACCTCGTGGCCGGTGGTCCAGATGTCGGGGAAGGCGGTGGACACGAGCGCGCCCTGGAACAGCCCCGGGTAGGCATTGGCCACGGTCAGCGCCGGGATGGAACCGCCGGAATTGCCGCGGCCGATGGTGTAGCGGATTTCGCCGTAGCGCTCGATGAAGTGTTCCTTGAGCATCATCGTCGCCTCGGCCGACAGCACCGTGTTGCACACCTGGCCGGCGACGTTGAGCGTGGAGCGGGCGATGGCGAAGCCCAGCGCCAGCGCGCGGTTGATCTCCGCTGCGCCAATCTCCTCCATGTTGTCGTATTCGCCCTGGTTGTAATTGGTGTTGCAGCTCGCGCCGTGGGTGTAGAACAGCTTGCCGTTCCAGGCGGCCTGCGGCGCCCAGGCAGTCCAGGGGTGTGCCGGATCAAACAGCACGGCGAGGTGGTAGAGTCCGCGATCCATGGCGCCGCGTTCGCGCCGGATGATGAACGGCACGGTCTTGCCCTCGTCGGTGGTGGTCATCGCCACGTCGGCCGGCGGCGCAGCCGAATTGTAGGGCTGCAAGTCTTCAGACCCGGTTGACTTGTAGAAGAACGCAAATTGCGCTGGGGCGTTGCACTGCGCGTCTTGCGGCGTGCCGAGGCCCTGGCCGGCGCTGGTGCAGACCCAGGGCTGCACCTGTTCGCCGGCAAATATTGGCCCGCCGATCGGGTGATTGGTCAGAGTGATGCGTGCACCGGGACCACCGGGAATTCCGGCGGTGAGGGCGTTGGCCCCGTCCGCGAGTCCGCTGAGCAGCCCCATGACGCGGCCGTTGGGACGCAGCGCAAAATCGGGGCTCACATCGCGCCCGTTCAGGTCCATCACCAGCCGCGATGCGTCCACGCCGGGTCCGGTGCGGACTTCCACGAGCGCGTCTCCGCCGGAGATGAGATCCGCGCGGTTGGATAGTACCCTGATCTCCACCGGGACCTCCGCGCCGATACTGGACGGCTCGCCCTGTCCGCATCCGCCGGCGAGAACCGCGGCGGACAGGATGAAGAGGTAAACAGATTTCACTACTGATACTCCCCGGTGGAAAAACGTTTCAGCTCTAGCGGAACTTCCCCGACGCCTTTCCTGCGATCAAAAAGCGGGATGCCTCGGCCCTGTGCGGCGACGATAACTCGATTATCCGTGGAGACGGGGCAAAACCCCCGCCGTAACGACAGACTGCACAGTCCTTAACGGCGCCGTGGAGCGTTGCGTCCGGCACAGCAGCAGCGCACCCTCAATGGCGCACAACAGGGTCGCCGCCGCCTTGTCCGGATCGGGAACCGAAAATGCCGCCAGCGTTTCGGACAGGACTAGGAGCCATGACGTGAACGCGGCATCGCAGGCCGCCCGGATCGCATCGTTCTGGGCGGCCTCCTCAAGCACGATGGTGGCGATGGGACAGCCCTTGCTGTACCACGATCGCTTCATCCCCTGCGCGAAGCTGTCAAACAACAGATCCAGCGCACCGGCCGCGTCATCAGCACCCGACAACTTGTGCAGGACCCGCAGAATCTGGTCTGAGGCTAGCTGAACGGCCTCGCAGGCCAGTTGCTCCTTGCCTCCGGGAAAGTAGTGATAGAGCGAGCCTTTGGGACTTCCGGCCTGGGCAAGGATCTGGTTCAGACCGGTCTGGTGATAGCCCTGTGACCGGAACAAATCCAGCGCTGAGTGGATGAGTTTGTTTCGCGTGTTTGATGCCATCGAATGCCGTCAGGCAAGGTAAGCGTTGATATTAGTAGACCAGTCTATATAATTTCAGTAGCAGCCTCAATATAGAAAAAGGCAGTCTGTGAATTCCTGTCCGGTCCGCTTGGCGGCTCGTCCGTCATGGGTGATTTCGCTGCCGCTGTGAACGATCAATATGCGAAAGATTCGCGGACACGCCGCTACCTGGCCGCACTCGCGCTGCTGGCGTCGTTACTGCTGCTGTCTGCCTGTGGCAATAGCCACCCGCCTGGAAATCAAGCCGGAGGCAGCCAGGCCGCCGGGGCAGCCAAAGTCTTCCGCATCTGCCCCGGACCTGACGCACAACGCCAGGCACTGATTGCATTCTTCGACGCCCGTGAAGGCGACACGATCGAATTCTGCGCTGGCCGGTTCGATTTCACCACCGGCCTGATCATGACCGGCAAGCGCGGCATTACCGTTCGCGGCGCGGGCATGCACAAGACCATCCTGTCGTTCGCGGACAGCCGCGCGCAGGACGGTCTGAACATCAACCAGTCCGATGGCTTCACCATCGAGGATCTGACGATTTACGATGCCGCCGGCAACGGTCTGCGGATTTTCCGCTCACAGCACATCAGCATGCGCCGGACCAAGATTGGCTGGTCGAACGCCGACCCGGCATCGCCGAACTATGACCCCAGCCGTGAGCCTTGGGCGCAGAACGGACCTTATGCGTACTACGCGGCGCTCGCGCGCCACATCCTGATTGAGGACTCGGTGACGGTCGGCTCGTCGGACGCCGGGTTCTACATCGGCCAGTCCAGCGACATCCTGCTGCAACGAGTCGAGGCCTTCCACAACGTCGGCGGGGTTGAGTTCGAGAACACCTACCGGGCGGAAATCGTGGACAGCGAAGCGCACGACAACGTCGGCGGCATCCTGGTGTTCGATCTGCCGGTGCGCGTCCAGTTCGGCGAGAAAAACCGCGTTCATCGCAACCGTATCTACAACAACAACCTGCCCCAGTTCGCGGCGCGCGGCGCGATTGTCGCCCTGGTGCCGCAGGGAACCGGCATGCTGCTGGTCGCCACCGACCAGCTCGAGATTTACGACAACGAAATCGCGGATAACCGCACCGTGGGCATCGGCATCGTCAACTACGGCCTGGCCGATTCGAGCGAGCCGGCGACCAACTACGATTTCTACCCGGAAGGCGTCCACATTTACAACAACCGCTTCCGCAACAACGGCGCCCTTCCGGCGCTGCCGGACTACGAACGCAGCGGCTGTCTGGGTGATCCGAATGTGCCGATCGCCGGGCTGCCGGGCCTGCAGGAAAATCCCCTGTGCCTGGCCGACAACGGTTCGATCTTCCCGCTGGTGCTGCTGGTGAAGAACCAGGGCAAGGCCGCGCACATCGTCTGGGATGGCGGCCTGGACCGCCCCAATGATTGCGACCAGATCCCGGTGGACCGCGACGGCATTGCGCTGACGCTGCCCAACCCGAACGACAGCGGGCGCCGCGAACCGCGCACCGATGAGCGCGGAAGACCAAACTTCGATCAGTTCGACCCCGCACCGGTCTGCAAGTGGAATGCCTGGAAGTTCAAGGCTGACGGGAGCCTGAAACTTCCACAGAACGGCATGTGCATCGAGGCGAATACTTTCGAGAACCCGGTGAATCCGCTGGTGGATGATTTCGCCAACGCCCACTTCACGACGGCGGATCCCTTCGACCCGGCCAATCTCGTGCCGGCCGAACACGACAAGCCAGGCGATTGCCCCACGGTCAAGCCGGAGCTTCTGCCACTTTTCGTACCCGCACCGCCGGCCTTCACGCCACATCCAGACGCGGACCCGCGGCCGACGACGGCGGAAATCGCCGCCGCCTGCAACGCCGGCCAGACGGGCCAGATCAACCGAACGGCGCTGCTCAAGTACAACTGTCCGCAACTGGATCAGTACCGCCTGTTCATGAACCCGGAGGACCCGCGCACCGGACCCGCGGCGCCCGGCGTGCCCTTCGATCTCAACACGGCCCTGTTCTCGGATTACGCCTCGAAGTATCGCTTCCTGTTCCTGCCGCCCGGCGCGGACGGCCGGCCGCTCAAGGCGAAGTTCCAGGATTCGCAGAACTGCGACACGCTCAACGTCTTCGACTGCTATTCAGCGACGCTCGCCTTTCCGGTGGGCACGGTGCTGGCCAAGACCTTCAGCTTCAAGGATGGAGAGAACGAAAACGTGGTCGAAACGCGCCTGTTGATCAAGCGGCAGGGCCGCGACGGCGAGCCGTTCTGGGTGGGCCTGCCGTACCTGTGGAGCACGGCTGCGGGCGGACAGCGAGTGGCCAATCTGGTGATCGAAGGCAGCACCGCCGCGGTGAACTGGAGCTACGATGATCCCGATCCGGAAGTCGCCGAACCGCAGGGCGCGCGCCGCCACTACAGCGGCGCAACCGACCGCTACGCGATTCCCGATGCCGGCGCCTGCTTTCTGTGCCACAACGGTGACGATCTTGAACCCGGCGCTCCGCCGATCGGCCCGAAAGTGCGCAACCTGAACCGGAACTTCGACTATCCGGGTCTCGGCGAGATGAATCAGCTCGCCTATCTGCAGACGCAGGGCCTGCTCGACCTGCCGGACGCGCCGGAAAATCTCGAACGGCTGCCGAAGTGGAACGTGCCCGGCAGTTCCGGCGCCCAGCCGGGTTCGCCGGCCGATCTTCACCATCGAGCCCGCGCTTTCCTGGAAGTGAACTGCTACCACTGCCATAACCCTGCCGGCAACGCCCAGAACTCGGGGCTGGTGCTGGATTCCTTCACCAATCCGATGACCCAGCGCAATGGCATCTGCAAGCCGCCGATCGCCGCTGGCAAGGCCGCGGACTTCGGCAACTACGACATCGTGCCCGGCAATGCCAGCCAGTCCATCCTGCCCTTGCGCGTCGCCACGACCGAGCCCGGCGCTGCGATGCCGCCGCTCTCACGCTCAGTGGTCCAGAACGAAGTCGTCGAGTTGCTGATCGGCTGGGTTGACACCGTGGTTGCCGATTTCGCCGATCCGGATGCGAATGTATGCGGCTCAACCGGCTCTCTGCTGCCTATTCCGGGTCTGCCCATCGCAACGCCGGATGGCCGGCCGGTCACGACGCCGACAGCGGCCCAGGAAAAACCTTTTGGCTAACTCACGCATAGGAAGCCGCTGATGACAGAGGAAGGGGAGGGCACTGCGGGCGCGTGCTGGAAACAGTCGCTGGACATCGCGCAAAGCTTCGGCGACGGCTACTGGCGGGAGCAGGCGGACCAGCGGGAGTTCCCGCGCGAACTTTGGCGCGCGCTGGGTGAGGCTGGGCTGCTGGGCGTGCTGGTTCCCAAACAATTCGGCGGCCGGGAGGGTAGCGCGCGGCACCTGGTGGCGGTGGCCGAATCGCTGGCAAGCGCCGGCTTGCCGCTACTGACCCTGATCACCGGTCCCGGGCTGGCGTTACCGGTAATCGCACGGCACGCCGCCGCATCTCTTCGCGACGAGTTGCTGCCACGCCTCCTCCGCGGCGAAAGCGTGGTCGCTTTCGCCATCACCGAGGGCAACGCCGGCACGAATCTGTTCAACCTCACCACGCGCCTGATCCCGGTCGGCGACGGCTACAAGCTGTCCGGAACGAAGAACTACACCTCGGCCGCGAATGTCGCCGACGCCATCGTGGTGGTAGCGCGGACAGCGGGCGTGAGCCGTGACGAATTTTCCCTGGTCTTGCTGCCAACGGACGCGCCTGGCTTTTCCTGCGAACTCGACGATACGCAGGTTCCGCTACCCGAACGGCAATGCACGCTGCGCTTCGACGACATCGCGATCAACAACGACCAACTGCTCGGCCGGGCGGGCGAGGGTTTGCGTGTGCTGGCGCCCGCCCTGGTCACCGAACGGCTGGTGTCCGCCGCGCTGTCCTGCGGCATCGGGCAGTACGCGCTGAACAAGGGCGTGGCGCGCGCCCGGAAGCGCGAGGTGTTCGCTGCGCCGCTGGGTCGGCACCAGGCCGTCCAGCATGCTCTGGCGCGTGCCGCCATTGAGCTGCGTGCCGCACAACTGCTGCTACAGGATGCCTGCACCATTGCCGACACCGCTGCGCGCGCCGACGGCGCCGCCAACATGGCCTGTTACGCCGCCGGCCAGGCCGGATTCGCGGCCGTCGATGCGGCGCTGCAAGTCCAGGGCGGCATGGGCTATACCCGGAGTTCGGGATTGACGATGTATCATCAGCTCGCGCGGCTGCTGCGCTCCGCGCCGGTTCACGCGGAAAGCGCGCTTAACGCGGTCGGCGAGATGGTGCTGGGGCTTCCGCGTTCGTACTAAGGCGCTCACCGCACTAATTATTTCGCTTCTTCAGGATACGTATACAGATAAATCAAAAACGCTCTAGTGGGAAAGCGTTGCAAGTGTGGAAGTGTATCGCGCCAACCCATATCGAGCCGGTCGTTCTGATCACTGAGCGTTGTCTTGACCGCAGCCTATGGGTGTTCAAGCCTCGCTGAGCTGTCACGCAGTCGGATTCTCAAGCCAGTGCGCTATGGAATTCGCGTAATAGACGACCAGCGGGCGCGATTCCGGATTCAAGACGAAACAGTCGTTGTCCTCGATCAGGATTCCCCGTCGTCTGAGCAGTTCCAGGCTGGCGAGGATGGTCGAGCCGCGTGGGCGTTCGTCGTATTTCATAGCGGCGCCGGCGCGAATGATGCGATCGATCAGCTCGTTGACCGCGACGATGATCTCGCCGGATCGTAGGCGTTCGCCTTCGTGAGCGGCGATGACGGTGGCGATCAAGGGCACTGGCAGTATCGGCATGACGTGGCGGATGGCGTCCATCAATTCCTGGGCCAGCGCCGACACCTGGACGAAGCGCGCTGACTTGTCCAGCCCCGGGAAGCGGATGCTGCGCGAGCGCACGAACCCGGCGGCGGAGACCGGAATCCCGAAATTGACGCTGGCATAGCCGTTGCGCAGAAACCGGCCGCTCTGGCCCGCGGCGATGTTCTGACGCAAAAAGCGCAATACGTTCTGCAGATGGTGCCAGGTGCCCTTACGTCGCTGAGGGTCGGTCCAGGCGAGCATGTTCATGTCTTCGAGTACGTGATCGTAATTGATGCCAATCGGCACAAACACGATGTCGCGATCCGTCTCCGCGTCGAAGTTGCGCAGCATGTAGTCGAGAAAGCCCAGCTTGGATTCAGCGAAGCGGCCGTCGCGACTGAGACCCCCCTCCAGGTACACAGCCTGGCTCACGCCCTCCTTGGTGGACATGTGGATGTAGCGCTCCAGCACCTTGCGATACAGCGGATCGTTGGAATTGCGCCGTACGAAGTAGCCGCCCAGGCCCTTGATCAACTGCTTGAGCGGCAGTACCCGGGCCCATTCGCCGACCGCATAGGACAGGGTCACCTGGTTGGCGGCGAGATAGGTCACCAGCAGATAGTCCATGTTGCTGCGGTGGTTCATCACGAACACCACCGTGGCCTCTGGATTGATCGCGGTCAGCCGGTCATTGTCGGCCGCGCTGACGCGGATGCGATAGATGAAACGGGAGACCCGGCGCGCCAGCCAGTAACCCACGCGGTAGTACACGTAGGCGTTGAAGGCCGGGACGATTTCGCTGGCGTAGCCGTGGACGCGCTCCAGCACCACTTCGGACGGCGTACCGGATTCGCGGGCATGGCTTTCGACCGCTTCCAGCACCTGCGAGTCGTAGCTGAGGCGGTCAATCAGCACCTGCCGCTTGGTCCGCTGGAACGGCCGGATGCGGATGCGCAGGCGCGCGTTGATGCGGTCGATCGCGCGGTTGAGGCGGCGCCGCAGTACCCAGCGCACGCTCGGCAGCAGGGCGCTCATCAGCACGGCGTAGCCGCAGCCCGCGACCAGGATCAGCACCAGCCACAGCGGCAGCTCGACCGTTGCGGTCACCGTGCAGCCTCTTGCGCCTCAGCCACCCGAGTCCGTGCGCGTGTGGCACATGAGCGATTGCCGCTGCCTGATCACGTCCCGCGGCGCCGCAGCACCACCGGCACGCCGTCGGCGCCGCACTGCGCCAGCGGGGTGTCGTACTTGATCGCCTGCAGGGTAGTGACTTCCTGAGCCAGGACCTGTCGTACCGGAGCCAGTTCAAAGAACCGCTCGGCGAAACTGCGGAGCTGCGGTGCAGAATCGGGCACGGTTTGCTTGCAGTGGTAAAGCGTGAGCAAAAGCCCGCCGACCGCGATGTCCGCGATGGTCACATTGTCACCGGCCAGCCATTGTCGGCCGCTCAGTTCACCATCCAGGAACTTGTAGACGCCAGGCAGCTCCTTGTTGACCGCTTTGTCGATGTCGCCGGCATCGGGTGGCCGCTTGAACACGCGCTCGGCAAGGACCATCTCGGCATACAGATGAAAGCCGATGATCGGCGCCATCACGGTGTCGGCATATTCCTCAAACCACAGCGCCCGCGCATAGCCAGCGCGAGACTCCGGCATCAGTTTGTTGCCGCCGTAGAATTTGTCGAGGTAATGCGCGATCACGCTGGAATCGGCCAGAGCTATGTGCTCGTCCTTGAAAGCCGGAATCTTGCCCAGCGGGCTGGCGGCCGCGAATTCGGGATCGTCGGCATGCGGCGCCGTCATCCTGTAGTCGTGTTCGATTCCCTGGAACAACAGCACCAGATGGAGCTTGCGGCTGAATAACGATAGGGGATGCGCAAACAAAGTGGGGCGTGTCACGGTAATCTCCGATTAGGGTCAGCGCACGGACAGCTCCAGTTCATCGAAAGCTCCCTCGGTGTGGCCGGAAAGGCGTTGCAAGTGTGGCAGCGTATCGCGGCAGCCGGTAAATCCGAAGTTGAGGGCGCCAGCGTAGGACAGGCAAGTGATGTTGACCGCCTGTCCGTTCGCTTCTCTTATGAGATTTTGGCGTTCAACTTCGTTGTGGGTCCGGATAGAGCAACGCCGTGATCCCCCTGCGCTCGAAGGGCGTCCACTGTCCAGCGGGCTGGGCCAGGCGGTGGGCGATGGCGTAGAGCGCCAGCGGATTGTGGCCGAGGCCGGAGTGGCTGCCGCGCACCTCGATGTTTTCCGCGCGCGGCCCCGGCTGTTCCAGACAGCCCTGCCAGGCGACGATGCCGTCGCTGCGGCTGTAGATGGAAGTGAACGGCGCCGGCGGCGCCTCGCGCAGGAAGGCCAGGCGCGCCGCGTCATCTTCAGCTTTGCGGCCGCTCAGGTATTCATACAGAGCCCAGACATTGGAGGCTTTCGCCGGCGCCGCGAACGGCGTGCCCAGGGTGATGACCAGCCGCACATCGTCCGGCATGCGCCTGGCCAGCTCGCGCGCGTAGTAGCCGCCCAGGCTCCAGCCGATCAGGCTGACCGGCCGCGCGTAACGGTTGCGCAGATGCCGCAGCCGGTGCATGAGTCGGCCGGCGATGGCTTCGCTGCCGATGTTGCGGCCCGCGCGCCAGCCGTGCGCGCGATAACCGCGGTCGCGCAGAAACCGGCGCAGGGGTCGCGTGGAGAAATCGCCGGCGCCCATGCCGGGCAGAACCATCACCGGATGACCGTCGCCGCGCGGCGCGAGCCGCAACAGGGGCCAGAGCGCGTAAAGCGCGCCGAGTTCCCAGACTGCGCGGCCTTCCAGCAGCAACAGTGCCTTGGATGGCGCGGTGATCGCATCACTCACCGGACGGCTACTCCCATACCACCGCCTCGCGGCGCGCGAGCCAGCCGTCGAACAGCGGGGTATAGGTCTTCTCCACTGCGTTGCGCTTGATCTTGAGCGTCGGCGTGAGGAAGCCGTTGTCCACCGTCCACGGGTCTTTGACCAGACACAGGAAATCCAGTTGTTCGTGCGGGTCCAGCGTGTCGTTGACCTGCTGCAAGTGCGCGGCCAGCGACTTCGTCAACTCATCCTTCACCGCCGCGTCTTTCGCGTTCGCGGCCACGTCCGGCGCCAGCAGCACCAGCGCGAACGGCTGGCCGTAATTGGCGCCGGTCACGCAACAGGCTTCGATCTTGGAGTGCGCCGCCAGCTTGTTCTCGATCGGCGCCGGCGCCACGTATTTGCCCTTGCTGGTCTTGAACAACTCCTTGGCGCGACCGGTGATCTTGAGCCGGCCCTGTTCGTCAATCTCGCCGAGGTCGCCGGTCTGGAGCCAGCCATCCGCGCCCAGCACCTCTTTGGTTTTTTCGGGCTCCTTGTAATAACCCTGCATGTTCCAGGGCGTTTTAACCAGCACCTCGCCGCTTGCCGACAGCCGGCACTCCACGCCTGGTTGGGGTTCGCCGACATAGCCAACGCGCGCGCGACCGGGACGGTTGAGGTGGCCGACGCCGAAGTTTTCGGTCATGGCGTAGGCCTCCAGCAGTTCCAGCCCCAGCTCGCGATACCACGACAGCACCGCCGCCGGCAGCGGCGCCGCGCCGGTGACGGCGTACTGGATGGTGTCGAGGCCCAACTGGCTCAGGATTTGTTTCTTCAGCGCTGCGCCGTTCGGCCCCTTGAGCAGCGGGTCCAAAGCTTCCTTGGGAGTTTTGGCGAAGACGCCCTGCTGGAACTTGACCCACAGCCGCGGCACCGAGAAAAACAACGTCGGACGCGCGCGCTGCAAGTCCTTGAGAAACGTGGCGAGGCTCTCGCTGAAATAGACGCGAAAACCGGAGCGGATGGAGTTGGCCTCCACGCCCACGCGCTCGGCCACGTGCGACCGCGGCAGATACGACAGCATGCGCGCGTTCTCGTCCGTGCCGAGCATCTCGCGGATCACCTCGCCGGTGGCCGCGAAGCTGTGGAAGCCGTGCATCACGCCCTTGGGCATGCCGGTGGTGCCCGAGGTATAGATGATTGTGGCCAGGTCTTCGGCCGGGCGAGTCGGCGATTCCTTCAGCGACTCGGTCGTGGCGACGATGTCGTCCCAGGCCCGGCTGCCGGCGTCGGCTGAACCCGGGAAGCCGATACGTTGCACGGAATCGGGGATGCCGGATTTCATCTGCTCCCAGTCGTCGAGCCGGCCGACGAACAGCGCTTTGGTTTCGCTGTGCTCCAGAATCTGCCGGATGGTCTGTGCCGCGAGCGTGGGATACAAGGGCACCGAGACATAGCCCGCCATCCAGATGGCGAAGTCGGCCATGATCCAGTGTGCGCAGTTCTTGGAAAAAATCGCGACGCGCGCGCCCGGTTCGAAGCCGTGGGATTTGAGATACGCCGCCATGCGCCGCGCTTCGCCGACCGCTTGCGCCCATGTGTAGTCATGGACGCTATCGCCGCCCATGGGCTGGGTCAGATAGACCTGATCGGCGCGGGCTTTCTCCCAGTGGTAGATGCGCTGTAACGGCAGATTTTCTTCGGTGACTTTGACCATGTGCTCTCCTCCATATCAATTGTCATTTCTTCGGAGCCGCTCCTACAAGCCGCTCCTACAATTTCCGCTATCGCGGGACTAACGAATTATTCAGAGACTCCTTAAGCCTTCTTGCTCTTGCGGCGCTGCGACACCACGGACTCAAGCTCCTCCAGCGCCTCCGCCGCATAGACCGCGATGCGCTGCATATGCGGCAGGGTGTCGCGGCAGCCGGTGAAGCCGAAATTCAGCGTGCCGGCGTAGCTTTGACAAGTGATATTCATCGCGCTGCCGTGCGAAGGGATGCTGACCGGGTAGCTCGCCTCCATGCGCGCGCCGCGCAGATACAAGGAGTGCGAGGGTCCCGGCACGTTGGAGACCACCAGGTTGAACACCGGCCGCATGCGACCGCCCAATCCGGCCATCATCTGCACCACATAGGGCGCCATCACCAGCAGCCCGTAGGTCTCCATCGCCTTTCTGGACAAACCTTGAACCTGTTCTTTGGCGCGGCGCGTGGACGCGCAAATCGCCGCCAGGCGCTTGCGCGGGTCGGCAATGTCGGTGCCCAGCGTGGCGACGATGAAGGCGATGGCGGTGCCGGTCTCCGCGTCGTCCGGGTCGTCTTTTGAACGCAGGGACATCGGCACGCCGGCGGTGAGCGAGCGGGCCGGCAGCGCGTTCGCCTCCTTGAGAAAGCGGCGCAGCGCAGCACTGCAAATCGCCAGCACGATGTCGTTCAGCGTGCACTCCAGCGACTTGGCCAAGGTTTTCAGGCGCTCCAGGGAAAACTGCTGGGTGGCGAAACGGCGCTGACCCTTGATGCGGCGGTTGAGCACGGAAGCGGGCGCCTGGAAAGGCGCAATCAGGGCATCGTTGGGATCGCGCGCCGCCTTGATCAGGCCGCGAACCGCACGCCCCACATCGCCGAGCAGGCTTCGGATGTTCGCCCCGCTCGCGGCAGGTGGGCGGCCCTGCGTGCCGCGCTCCGGCGGCGGCACGCTCCAGAACGGCGGCTTGTCGAGTTCGGCCGGATCGGTGGACATGGAACGCTGCAACAGCCTGATGCCGCTGATGCCGTCAATCAGCGAATGATGCATCTTGATGTAGACCGCGAAACGCTTTCCTTCCAGCCCCTCGATCAGGTGGAATTCCCACAGCGGCCGCGTGAAGTCGAGCGGATGGCTATGCAGACGCGCGACCAGTTGCCCCAGCTCGCGCTCGCCACCGGGATGCGGCAGCGCGGAGTGGCGCACGTGATGCTCGACGTCGAGATCGTTGTCTTCCACCCAGGCGTTAACCGGACTCTTCACCCAGGGCGAAGCCAGACGCCGGTTCCACGGCGAATAAAACTCGCGGCTGTCGCGGAATTCCTGCATCAGCCGATGACAGAAATCCGGCGGCGCGCGGTCCGGCAAGGCGAAGGTCATCAGCCCCGCCACGTGCATCGGCGTTTCGCGCGTCTCCATGAACAGAAAGGAGGCGTCCTGGGGATTCACGGGTCTGGTGGTCATGAGCTTCCTGTCTCCCGAATGTTTCAGGCCAGAGTCGGCTTCTTCACTATGGCGCCGGGCAGGCAGGCGTGTCGGGCGTGCCGTCCGGCGTCATCTTGGCGGGCGTGGCACGGCCGAGGGTTTGCAGCAGGCAGCCGGGGAAGTTGGTGATGAGGCCGTCCACGCCGAAATCCACGACCGCGCGCTGGTCGGCGGCCGTGTCCACGGTGTAGGGAATCACCGCCTTGCCGACGGCGTGAGCTAATTCCACGAAGCTGGCGTCGAAGTCGGGCGCGTCGAAATTGGGGGCGCTGATGTCATGGCCGGTGGCCACGATGAAAGCGAGGTTCACCACCGCCGTCGTCGCGAAGCTGGACGCGGTGAGGAACTGGGTCTTCAGGCGCGGGTTGAGCAGCTTCACCTGGATGAGTGTCACCGGCCAGAACGACTGGATGACGATTTGCTCCTCCAACCCATATTCCGCGAGCAGCGGCAGCAATACTCTGGCGATTTTATCGCCGACGGGATCGAAGTTGGACTCGAGCAGGACGTTCTTGATCTCGATGGACAGGCGCGGCGGGTTGCAGGTCAGGGTCTGGTACCAATCCAGCACTTCGCGCAGGGCCGGCACTTTCACGCCCGCGCCGCGCAGCGGATGTGGCGCGTCCATGCTGACCACGGTGGTGGGCTGGCCCGGCGAGAACCAATGCGCCGCGTCGCAGGCCTGCACCTGCGCCAGCGTCATGGAGATGACATCGCCGGCGCAGTTGGTCGTGCGGTCCAGGCTGTCGTCGTGAATAATGACCAGTTGGTTGTCGCTGGTCAGTTGCGTGTCCATCTCCAGCTCGTCGACACCCAGGCGCACTGCATTCTGGAAAGCCAGCAGCGTGTCCTCCGGCGCGTAGGCCGCGCCGCCGCGATGCGCGGAGACCAGCGGCACGGCCGGCGCAATCTCGACGCAAAGTCCGCCTGCCGGCGGTTCAATGCTGGGGCAGGCAGCCAAGCCCAGCACCAGGCCCGCCACGATGAATATACGGCGCGTTCGTGTTTCGTCAGACCATGTACGAGCCAGCTTCGGGGGTTCGCGGGGGGGCATAGATTCTCTCCTTAGGTGTGCGGTGGCCGGCTCAATGGTTCTTGAGCGCGGGCAGGGTTTCCCACACCCGCCGATCATGCGCCGGCACCATGATCAGGTTCGGCATCGCCTTTTTCAGAGCGTGCAAGTGCGTGACCACGCCGCGCACGCGCTCCGCGTCCCAGTCCACCTGGTCGCGCGCGAGGAAAGGACGCTGGGCCGGAATCGCTATGCCTTCGGTCTGCCAGACCGCATCGCCGACCAGCGCATAACGTTTGCCGTCCGTGGTTGCGATGAAGGCGATGATGGAACCCGGTGTATGACCGGGCACCGGCACCAGCACCACGCTGCCGTCGCCGAACACGTCAAAACTGCGCTTGTAGCCCAGATACGCCCCCTGCGGAAAATCGTAGACGTGATAGGGCAGGGCGCCGAAGCCCTTCATCAAAGCGAACAGCTTGTTATCGGTGCTCTGGATGAAATCCTTCTCGGCCTGCGTCACCCACACCGGTGCGCCGGGCAGATCCTCGATGCCGCTGATGTGGTCCCAGTGCGCGTGGGTGATGACGATGCCTTTGAGCGAAGCCGGCTCGATGCCATTTGCCTTCAGTTGTTCGGCGACGGTTTTTTCTTTTGCATACTTCGAGGTGGCCTGCATCATCTTCGGGATGGTGCGGAAGTGCTCGTCCACCTTGCTGCCGAAGCCGGCATCGAACAGCAGCGTCCCCTGCGGGTGCTGCACCAGGATGCCGCCCAACCCGAACACGCGCTCCTCGGTAAAGCTGCCACCGCGGTAGGCGAATGCCGCGGGCGAAAACATCTTGCCGGCCATGAGTGCCGACAGTGTCACGCCTTCCGGCGGATGCGCGTCCGGCATCGCGTAGGCGGTGTTATCGGAAACCGGCAAACGTTCGGCGGTGAAGCTGCTGCCGAGCGCAACCAGTCCGACGATGACGACGAGCAGTAACAGTCCTAATATCTTCTTCATGTTCAGCTCCCAGTGAAGGCAGCGCGAATCGTTTCGATGCGCTTGCGGTTGACACCCCAGTCGGAATAGCCCAGGCGCGACGCCGAGCGGGCGTGGATGATCTTGCCATCGTAGTAAAACTCGACATCGTCCACGAAACCCAGCAGGGGCGTCGAGCATTCGGCGTAGAGATAGTCCGTGCGACGTTCGATGATTTGCGTGCGCGGCATGGACTCCAAGACCTTCGTCAGTCGTTGCATCGCCGCCGCTGCATCGCTATTGACTTTCAGCGGCTCGATCGCATGACCTTTGTCGGTCGCCTGGCTGTTCACGCAGTTCGGCTTGTTGGGACAAGCGGCGAGCCGGCCGTTGCTGACGCCAAGATTGCTGGGCCTTTTTCCCGCAAGTTTCATGGTGAATCTCCCTTAGACAGCGGTTGAGGTGAGGGCATAGGTTTGTTCCAGGTGGCGGACGATTTCCGGCGACTCGAACATTTCCCTGCCGGTGTTGGCATCAATCAGATAAGGCAACTGGACCTTGCCGGCGCGATCCAGCAGGGTTTTTCGATTGCGGCTGCCTTTGCCGGTGTTGCGTAGCAGATACGGCAATTCCAGTTCGCAGAGGGTTTCGCGCACCAGCCGACAGTAGGGGCTGGCGTCCATGCTGTAAAGCTCCAGGGATTGGGCCGGGGCTTTCGATGGCCGCGCTCTCAGCCCGCACGGCATGCGCACACCTGTGGCGAGGTAAGAGCCGGCAACCGAGAGCTTGCGGAGGAGTCCATTGCCGGACCGGATGTTGCTGCCATAGGTTTCCGACAGATAGACGACGATGTCGGCGGACTCATAGAGCGAGCGCCCGGTGTTGGGGTCCACCAGGAAAGGAAACTGCATCTTGCCGCCCGTAGCCTGCGCCACCGGGCGGAAGCGCTGGCCGCCTTCGGGACAGGGATGGATCAGTGCGTCCAGGTCGAGCTCGGTGAGCGCTTCGCGCACCAGCCGCCCATAGGGGCAGGCCTCGAACTCATAGAGTTCGACGGGTTGCTGCGGCTGCCGGAGCACCGCGCCGGATGCCGCCAAGCCACGGCCGCCGCGCAGAATGGTGGCGAGGTAGGACGTGCCGATATCGAGGACGCGAGGCAAGCGTGTAGCCATCAGACACCTCCCCGGATGCTGGCCTGCAAAGCCACCAACACCTTCTTCAGATCCCGGCGCAGCTCCGGTAGGTCCACGCCGGTGTCACCCGCCCGGCACAGGATGTCCCTGGGTACGGTACGGGCGCGCCGCTTCAAGGCGCGGCCCGACGGCGTCAGCCGGATCTCCACTTCGCGCTCATCGCCCCGGCGCCGCGCTCGTGAGACCAACCTCGCAGTTTCCATGCGTTTCAGCAGGGGCGTCAAGGTGCCCGAGTCCAGATACAGGCGTTGGCCGAGTTCGCCCACCGTGAGGCGGTCCTGCTCCCACAGCACCAGCATCGCCAGATACTGCGGATAGGTGAGTCCGAGCCGGTCCAGCAGCGGCCGGTAGGCCTGGGTCATGGCGCGCTCCGCCGCGTAGAGCGCGAAACAGACCTGATTGTCGAGCTTAAGATGGGCATCGAATCCCATCGAGCGCCTCCACTACGGGACTACCAAGCCAATAAGTTGCACGCAATATAGTTGTAAACAAGGCAAAACGCCACGCCCACCCGCTTGGCGCCTTTTAGAGCTGTTTTCAGCCCTCAGCGCAATAATAGTGATACGGATTCAGTATCACCATTATTGTGGAATCGCTTTCCACGGCATCAAAAACAGTCCAGGCGGCTGCGCGCTCATGCGGAGGTTTCCAAGGGAATCGGGCTTGTGTCAGCCAGCACCCAAACGGCGATGGGCGGGCTCACCAGGGCCGCCAGCACTGCGGCATAGAAGCCCTTGAGCAGAACGGCGCAGGCCAGCGACAGAGTCTGCACCCCGGCCAGCCACAGTCCTCCCAGCACGAAGGGCGCTCCTGCGACGACTCCGAGCAGGCCCAGCACGACGGCACGCCCCAGCAAATTCTCCGGCAGGAGTTTCAGCAGCGGGTGATCCCTGCGGTGCCATGACAGCGGCGCGATCTTGCCCTTGCGCAGCTCGTGCCGCACCAGCGGAGTGACGATGAGACATATCAGGAAGGGCAGCAGAAACAGCGTCACCAGCGCGTCCTGGGCAAAGCTGGATTCACCCCACACGGGAACCCGTGGATGCGCGCGGAAAATCAGCCAGCCGATGCCCGCATTGAGCAGGAAGTTGATGACTGCGGGGACGATCATCTGCTCCCGGATCATGTAAGTGCGCTGTTGTTGCGTAAACGTCATGTCTTCATCTCCTTTGAATCAAGCCGCGGCTTCCAGCTCGCCGAGTCCCTCCTCAAGATACTCCAGCAGGTGCTGGATGTGCGGCAGCGCGCGCCGGCAGGCGGTGATGCCGAACTCCATCTTGTCGGCGTAACTGTTGAGCGTGATGTTGATCGCCTGGCCGTCGGCGACGATGGACACCGGATAGGAACCGTCCATGCGCGCGCCGTTCCAATACAGCGGCTTCTTCGGCCCCGGCACGTTGGAGATGGTCAGATTGTAGGCCTGGAATTGCGGCGCCAAACCCGTCGCCACGCTGATATTGGACGGCATGGTCAAGGTCCCGGCGTAACTCAGGATCTGCGCCGGCGTCATCTTCGCGTAGCGCTCCTTGGACGCCTGCACCGAGCGTTGGATCGCCTGCAAGCGCTCGAGCGGATCGCTCAACTGCGTGCCGAGGCGGGCCAGCAGCATCGCCACCTGATTGCCGGTGGCGCCGTCGTCGCGGCGCATGGAGATCGGAACCATCGCCACCAAAGATTGGTCCGGCAGCGCGTCGAGCTCGAGCAGGTATTTGCGCAGCGCGGATGCGCACATCGCCAGCACCACGTCGTTGACCGTGGCCGCGCGCAACTTGCCCACGGCGCGGATCCGATCCAGCGAATACGACTGCGCGGCGAAGCGGCGCGAGGCGCTGATGCGCTGGTTGAGGATGCAGCGCGGCGCGAGGAAACTGGACGCGAGTTCGCCACTGGAGCGGGCTTCCCGCACGGTGCGGTAAAGCTCGCGCGCAACATAGGGCAGGCCGGTGATCTGCTCGCGCGCCGTTTGCACCAGCCGCGCCAGCGCAGCGGCGGGACCCGGCGTCTCCGCGCTCGCATCGGCTGGCAGTGGTTTGGCCCAGATCGGCGGCAACTGGCGAGCATGCGGGTTCTCGGACATGCTTTTCATCAGCAAGCCCATCGCCGCCACGCCGTCCACCAGCGCGTGATGGATCTTGACGTAGACCGCGACCCGCCCATTCTCGACGCCATCAATGATGTAGTACTCCCATAGCGGGCGCGCGCGATCCAGGTGATTGCTGTGCAGTTGCGACACCAGCGCCAGCAGTTCGCGGATGCGCCCGGGCCGCGCCAGCGCCAGCACCCGCACGTGCGCCTCGATGTCGAAATCCGCGTCCTCGGTCCAGAACCACGCGCCCAAGCGCCGCACCAATCGGTGGTTGAACGGCGCCACCGCCTTGGCCGGGTTACGGATGCGCTCCGCGATCTTCTGCACGAAGTCCGCCGGCGCGTCCGGCGGCGGCGTAATCAACTGCAGGCCGCCGACATGCATCGGCTGGTTGCGCCGCTCCGCAAAGAGAAACGTCAGGTCCATCGGGCTCAAGGGTTTCATCAGTCCCACTCCAGGGTTTGCACAGGCCGCGGTTCAATCATGTGATTTGCATAGTCCCGCAAGCCCGGAAGACGGGTTATCAGAACTCCGTGGCACAATAACGGACTTCTACTCTATAGGAGCGGTGACCATGTCCCAAACGATACTCATCACCGGTGCATCCACCGGCATCGGCAAGGCGACCGCGGAGCTGTTCTTCGAGCGCGGCTGGAACGTCGTTGCCACCATGCGCACACCCAAGCCCGAACGCAACGATCCGCGCTGGCATAGCGCCCGGCTCGACGTGACCGACGCTGCCTCAATTGACGCGGCGATCAAGGACGCGGCCCAGCGCTACGGCCGGATTGATGCCTTCGTCAACAACGCCGGCTACGCCCTGTCAGGCACTTTCGAGTCTGCCGATGAGGCGCAGGTGCGGAAACAGTTCGAGACCAATGTGTTCGGCCTGATGCGCTGCGTGAAAGCGATCCTGCCGCACTTCCGCACCAACGGCAGCGGCACCCTGATCAACGTCGCTTCCGTCGGCGGGCGCACCACCTTTCCCTTCTACAGCGTGTATCACGCCACCAAGTGGGCGGTGGACGGCTTTTCCGAATCGCTGCAGTTCGAGCTTAAGCCGCTCAACATCAAGGTCAAGATCGTCGAGCCCGGCGCGATCAAGACGGATTTCTACGACCGTTCCGCGGATTTCGTCCACGACCGCTCGCTCACGGCCTATAACGGCATCGTGGATAAGGCGGTGCCGAAGATGAACAAGGCCGGCGCCAAGGGCGCGCCGCCGTCCTTGGTCGCGGAAACCATCTGGAAGGCCGCGACCGATGGTTCCTGGCGCTTGCGCTATGTCTCCGGCATGGACGCGAAGAGTCTGCTGACTCTGCGCCGGTACTTCCTGACCGATGGCATGTACCAGTCAATGGTCGCCGGCCAGCTTTTCAAGTAGGGGAAATTTCGCGCGCCGGTTGCGAGGCCATCGGTCGCATCGGTGAAAAGAGTTCTCATCGCGCTGATTGCTCTGGCTGGATTGCTCGGGATGTCCGTCTTTCTGGTCTTCAGAACGCCAACGTTCGGCGGCGCCTTCGAAGGAGCACGGCTGGAGCGCATGCGCCAGTCGCCGCAATACCACGATGGGCGCTTCGACAACTCGCCGCGCTCGCCCGGCGGCCTCAAGCTGATCGAGAACATCCGCAAGTACTCCCAGGGCCAGATCCGCGAACCGCAGTTCGAGATTCCTGTGATCCCGGTGTCGCCGGACGTCCTGCAGCAGCCGGTGCAGCCAGGGCTGCGCGCCTGGTGGTTCGGGCACTCCAGCGTCCTGATCGAGATGGACGGCGTGCGGATCATGACGGACCCCGTGCTGTCCGAGCGTGCGTCGCCGTTTCAGTTCGCCGGCCCGCGCAGATTCCATCCGCTGCCACTGGCGCTGGAGCAACTGGCCAACATAGACGCCGTAGTGATCTCCCACGATCACTTCGATCATCTGGACATGGACACGATCCGGCATCTGGCGCGGGGCGGTACACAGTTCCACGTCGGCCTCGGGATTGGCGCTCACCTGGAGCGCTGGAACGTGCCCGCCAGCCAGATCGTTGAGATGGAATGGTGGGAACAAGTGCAGGTCAAGGGCGTCCGCATCCACTGCACGCCGGCGCGCCACTACTCGGGCCGCAAGAGCATGGACAACTCCACGCTGTGGTCTTCGTGGATGCTGCAAGGCCCGCGGCATTCGGTGTACTACAGCGGCGACACCGGCTATGCGCCGCACTTCCGTGAGATCCGGCAACGGCTCGGTGCGGCCGATCTGTCGCTGATGAAAGTGGGCGCCTACGGCGAACCCTGGCTCGACATCCACATGGATCCCGAATCGGCCGTGCAGGCGCATCTCGATCTGGGCGCCGCCACGCTGCTGCCGCTGCACTGGGCCACGTTCAACCTCGCCTACCACGCGTGGGACGAGCCGATCCTGCGCACGCTGGCGGCGGCTTCGGCCAAGGGTGTCCGCGTCATCACCCCACGAGTCGGCGAGCGTTTCGAGTGGGGACAGCCCTTCGAAAGCACTGACTGGTTTCAGTCTGGACGTTAGTCGAATGCCTGCGTGAGGTTGCTCGCGCACCGCTCAGGCGGCGCGAGATCGCCAACCAGCGGGACGCCGTCCTGGCAACGCCCCGGAATCACCGGCAGCAGCAGACTGGAGGGATATTGGCTTCCGTGGAAAATCGTCAGCGTGCCGAGGCCGCCCGTGAGCACCGAGTCAACGAGTCCCGAGAGGGCAGGGAAAAGGTCGAGCCGGATGCGGTGGCCGGCCTGGAAGACGTTGGAGATCGGCGTGATCTCGATCAGATACTCCACCACCTCTCCCGCGGGCACCGGTTCCTTAGTTTCGAAGGGATACCACGGCCGGATGATGTCGCCGGCGGCATTGCGGCGCGACGCGCTCTCGTCCACCCGCCGCAGACTGGCGCGCTGAAAGCCGTCGGAGATCCATTCGCTGCGACCGTCCGGCCACACGTCGGTGAGATTGACCACCCAGTCGAAGTCCGCTGCGCTGGATGAAGCGTAGAGCCGCAGCACGATTGGGCCGGTGACTTCCAGGTTCTGTGATAGCGGGGCCGAGCTGTAGCTGAGCGCCAGAAGTTCGACGACGCGCATATCGCTGAGTGGCGCCACGGCCTGCGGCGCACCAATTCCCTCGTGGCCGTAGCCGGCAGCAGATAACGCCGTGCGAAAACTGGCGTGAAGCGAGAGAGTCGAAGCCATTAGCGCCATGTCTGATCTACTCGCCGTGGCCGGTGCGAGCGCCAGCGCGCCGTCGTTGAGCGATAGCGCTGATCCTGCGCGTCCGGCGTCGAGATAGAGCCGCGCCCATTGGGTGTCGGGCAGCGGCCAAGCGTCCTCGCCCCGCACCAGAACCTGGCCGGTAATAAACCCTGACACGGAGCCCAGCGTCGTCACCAACTGCACCGGCGGTTCGTTCTCGATGCCGCTGTTCTCGTTGAAGCCATAGCGCAGGACGAAGCGGTCCAGCGGTTTGATCAGCAGCTCGGCGGCGCGCGCCGCCCTGAGCAGCGAGGTTTCGGCGGTATGGCCCCAGCCTAGCGTCAGCCGCGCTCCGGGTGTGCGCTCGTAGGCGAGATAGGACGAGGACGGCAGGATATCGAATACATCGGTGCCGTAGAACACCGGCACCGTGACCTGCGGCAGCGCGCCCAGCCCGCTGCGCGCCTGCCACCACGCGTCGTAGACGTCGCGAGTCTTGAACTGCAACAACACATCAGCGATCGCCGCTAGTTGTGCCGGTGGCGATGGATTGCTTACCAGGCCAAGTCGCAGTCGGGCCGGAAGTCCCTGCACGTAACCGGCCGTGAGTACGCTTTCATAGACGTCGGACACGGCGTTGTCCAGGCCACCGGGGCGGAAACAGCCGCGGTAGGTGTCGAAGCAGGTGGAGCGCGCAAACACCGCCTTGACGTGCGGGTCGGATAGCGTGAAAACATCCTCGAAGCCGGTACCGGAATGGCCCATCACCACGATGGAGCCGTTGCTCCAGGCTTGCTGCGCCGCCCAGGATACGACCGCGCGGATGTCCTGCTGCGTACGCGGCCCGAGGTGCTCGAATGCTCCCTCCGAAGAGCCTGTGCCACGCATGCTCACGTCCACTAAAGTCATGCGGTTGGCGACTTCCGGGGACAGGAATTGATCCTGGTTGGCGTAGTTGTGGACAGTGTCGGTCGGGCAGGCGTTGTTGCGGTATGGCGTGAGGAATAGCCGCACCGGACGCGGGCCGTCCGGCGCCACGCGCGACGCCCAGGCGTACAGACGTACGCCGTCGTCCATTTCAATCAGTGTCTCTTCGCAGATACGTTCGGTGCTGGGAGCAGTCGGATCAGCCGGGTCAGGCGCGGCGACCGTGACCGTTGAGCCGCTGTTGCCGCAGCCCGCCAGCAGCACGCACCACACGCCAAGCAGCGCCGTTCGGCAAGCGCAAGCTACTCCGTCGTCTTTCAAGCCGGCACCTGGTTGCAGTCAGAGCCCGGGCACCAGCCTATCAAAGCGGCAGTCGCGCTGCGGGCAGCGGCGGGATTGCGCCGCTAACCCGCCATCCTGGCGATCGTCGCTGTCGGCAGGACTCGTACCAGCCGCGAGATCAGATTCCACGGGAATACCGGTACGGTGGCTTCCTGTACGCCGCGCTCGATCAAGTCGGCAATGATGCGTGCGCCTTTGTCCACACTGACCAGGAACGGCCGGTTTTTTATCATCTGGTTGATCGGCGTGTCGATGTAACCTGGATACAGGGTCGTGACCTTGATCGGCGTGCCATGCAGTTCGGCCCGCACGGCGTCAGCGTAGACGGCAATGGCTGCCTTCGACGCGGAGTATGCCGCGGACGTCGGCAAGCCCCGAAACGCGGCGACCGAGGAGATGGCGACGAGCTGGCCGTAGCCTTGACGCTTGCACAGCGCCACCGCGGCGTCGAGCGTGGCCATCGCGCCGAGGACGTTGGTCTCAATCGTCTGGCGATCCTGCTCGAAGCCGCCATCCCCTACGCGCCGGCCGCTGCCCACGCCGGCGTTGGCAATCACGAGGCTGATGCCGCCGAGGGTTTTCGCCGCTGCTT
Source organism: Nevskiales bacterium (assembly GCA_050740255.1). Lineage (GTDB taxonomy): Bacteria > Pseudomonadota > Gammaproteobacteria > Nevskiales > JBOICV01 > JBOICV01. The sequence goes on from JBOICV010000117.1 coordinate 32,050, forward strand.
CGACCGCCGCTGGCACGTCGCCGTAGCGCGTAACGTCGAGCGCAAACAACTCTACGCGGCGCTCCGGATATCGGCGCGCGATCTCGTCTTTGAGCTGGACCAGCGTTTCGCGGCGCCGCGCGGCCAGCGCGAGGTCATAGCCGCGGGCGGCCAACTCCAGCGCCAGCGCGTGCCCTATACCGGAACTTGCCCCGGTGATAAAGGCAGCTTTCGTGGGATTCATATCTAACTCCTTTTTTCGATTATCCGCCGATCGCCGCTACGGCGATCACGGCGATCGGGGCGGCGAGTGCCGGCAGATGCTTGGCGCCGCGCGAACGCAGGCACTCGCGCACCAACTCCTCGATCCCGCCCACCAGCGCGCGCAGGCGCAACTCGCCATGCTCGCTGGTCGCGGGCTTGGTCAAGCGCGCGCTCTGCTGTAATCGCCGCCACTGCGTGACCCAGTGCTGCATGATCTGCGCGTGACGCTCCAGCGCTTTACTGCCCGCGGCGAACACCTCGATGCTGTAGGTCCACGCCGCCTCCGGGCGTTCCGCCAGCGCCTCGAGATAAGCCTGCACGCTGCGCTTGGCGCGCGCGCGCCAGTCGCCCTCCGGCAGGTCTTGCAAGGCATCGCGGATCCGCAGTAACAGGAACTCCCGGCCATCATCGTAAGCGGCAAGAAAGCAGGCCTCCTTATCCGGGAACATCTCGTAAAAAGTCTTGCGCGACACCCAGGCCCGTTCGACCACGTCGGCCACGGTGGTGGCCGCGAAACCTTTCTCGGCGACCGTCTGCGCCATCGCCGCCAGCAGGCGCGCGCGCTGCGAGCTGGCCACCGCTTGTCGAGTCAGCGGATGGCGGCCTTTCGGCAGCCTTTGTCTGGCGCGCAACGCGGCCCTGCTTGCAATCATGATCAGTAAATAATAGCATATCTAATAGAAACATCAATGTTTCTATTAGATCACGCCCACGGTCCGATGTCCGGACCCAGAGTAGGGCAGAGCAGCGAGGAGAAAATGCGCAATCTTGTTGAATCCGGCCGGATGCAGGTGAGGCTGCCCGTTCGCCTGCTGAGCGCGCTGCTTATGACCGCCATTGCTGCCGGCTGCGGCTCCGGCGGTTCATCTGAGACGGGTAGCGGTGCCGGCCCGCCCGCTGCGCCGTCAGGTGCATATCCCACCGCGCTACCTGAGCAAAACACCGTCACCAAAACCGAAGTCGTCATCCCGATGGACGATGGCGTGAAGCTGGTCGCCAGCGAGTTCATGCCGGATGTGCCCGAGAAGGTGCCGACCGTTGTTTCGTTTTATCCCTATGGCCGCAACGCCGACGTGGCTGGCGATCATTTCTCGTTCCCCGCGGAATTCGGCTACGGCAAGCTCACCGTGGATGTGCGCGGCACCGGCGCCAGCGAGGGCGCGTGGACCATCTACGGCGAGCGCGAACTGCAGGACTATGTCGAAGTGATTCGCTGGGCCGTGACCCGGCCTTATAACAACGGCAGCGTCGTGCTCATGGGCGTCAGCTCCGGTGCGATCTCGGCGCTGCTGGCGGCGCAGCAGCCGGGCATCGAAGCGGTCAAGGCGGTGTTTGCGCGCACCTCGAATGCCGACACCTTCCGCGACCTCACCACCTCCGGCGGCGAGGGCAATCCCGTGTTCCTTGCCGCATGGTCGCTGGGTCTGATCGGCGGGCCCTCGTTTTATCAGCCGGTGCTGTCCGGCCAATACAGCGGTCCGCAAGTCGTGCTGAACGCCGAGAGCCAGCATCTGCTCGGCACCGGGCCCTACCTTGTGGGCGGCAACATCGGCCCGCAGTTCGGCAGTTATCAGGGCATGCTGCCCGCGCAGGTACAGACAATTCCGGATGGGGCTTACGACAGTCCCTGGTATCGCGAACGTTCGCCGCTGACCCATATCGATCGGATCAAGGTGCCGACCATGCTGCTCGGCGCCAACTTCGATCTGTTCCAGCGCGCGCAGCCCTTGCTCTACGCCGCGCTGCCTTTGCCGTCCACGCAGAAAAAGCTGGTGATGGTAGGCGGCTGGCATTTCTTCGGCCCGAACTGGTTGTCCAGCGACGACGGCACGCGGCTGGTGAAAGACGATCGCGGCAATATTCTGCCCAGTGACAAAGTTCTGCGACTGGCCTGGTTCGACCGCTGGGCCAAGGGCATCCAGAACAACATCGAGAGCCTGCCCACCGTCGAGCAGTCCTACTTCGGCGAAGGCTACCGGGCGCAGGCGACGCCGCTGCCGCCGCGGCGCGCCGTGCATTACCGTCTGGGCGGCGGCGGCGAGCTGACGTCCGCGCAGCCGGCCGGCAGCGGGCAGGGGCAAATGCCATTCCAGTTTATTTCCGGGGTCTGCTCGCAAAATCCGGTGCAGAACATCGGCGGCCAGTTTTTACCCGACGGCGAAGACATTCAGACGCCTTGCACCACCGACAACCGCGTCAATGAGCTGGACGGGCTCGCGTTCACCACGGCGCCAGTGGAGCGCGCGACCACCTTCGCCGGTCCCGCCAACCTGCGGCTGTGGGTCAGTTCCACCCGGCCCGACACCAATGTGGTCGGCTTCGTTACCGATGTTGCGCCGGATGGAACGTCGCGCCAGATCAGTTATGGCGCGCTGGTCGGCTCGCACCGCAAGCTCATCGAGGCGCCTTGCACGACGGCCGTTGTGATGGACTGTTCGGTGTATCTGGACGGCGAGCTGATCCAGCCCTGGCATCCCTACACCCGCGCGGCGCAGGAGGACATGGCGGCAGGCGAGATTTATCGGTTCGACATCGAGATCCTTCCCCTATTTGTCGTACTTCAGCCGGGCCACAGTCTGCGCCTCACGCTCAAGACCAGTGATTTTCCCAAGGCCATGCCGTCGTTCTCGACGCTGGCGAACGCAGTGGGCGGCGTGACCACGGTGTATTACGACCCGGAGCACCCGGCCGCGTTGATTGTCGGCCAGGTCATCGAATAAGGGAGTAGGGGGGCGCAAGCCTATGCACACCCGCAAAACGTATCGAATAGTGCCGCTGGTCCTTCTTCTGGCGGTGACCGCCTGCAATGACAGCTCGCCTCAAGGCAAGCTCAACTCGTCCGAGAACGGCGGCGGCGGGCGAAACAGCGGCGTCTCGCCGTTTCAAAAACACCAACCCATTGTGATCGCAGACCAGGGCGACTGCCAGTTCGCGCCGGAGAACACGCTGGTGGCGATGCGCAACGGCCTGCGGCACGGCGTGGTCGTGCTGGAAGCGGACCTCAACATCACGGCCGACAATGAACTGGTGCTGATTCACGACGGCACGCTCGATCGCACCACCAATTGCAGCGGCAATGTACATGACAAGACGCTGGCCGAGATTCGCGACTGCGATGCGGCCTACTGGTGGGTGCCGGGTGAGGTACCGGGCATCGTGCCGGTGCTTGGCGCCATTGCGGTGGGCGGTGAATTGATCGGCCCGCTGGTGCGCAACCCCAGCGACGGCCGCGACTACGCCATGCGCGGCGGGGGCGTGCAGGTTCCCACCCTGCGCGAGTTCTTCCAGTTCGCGCTAGACCGCGAGCTGCCGCTGATGGCGGTCGAAATCAAGAACATTCCCTACGACTCCAATTTCGACCTGCTTGGCCGGCGCATGGCGGACGTGCTGGTGCCGCTGATCGTGGAGTACGGCCTGACCCAGCGCGTGATCGTCGAGTCGTTCTGGCCAACTTCGCTGGAACGGGTGAAGGAACTCAATCCCGAGATCGTCACTTCCTTCCTGACCCTGGGCTCGGCCACGGAAAACTATGCCGTGGTGTCGCTGACCGCGAGCGAACATTCCTCGTCCGACCTCATCGCCCCGGACTTCAACCAGACCTACGTGGACAATGTGCATGCGCTCGGCAAGCTGGTGCTGCCCTGGGCAGTGGACAGCGCGGCCGATGCGGAACTGGTCAAAAATCTCGGCGCGGATGGCCTCTACACCTGCCATAACGTCTGCATGCTGGAAGCTTTGGGCCGGCCGGCGCCGCGACCCATCGTCACGCCCGAAGCGGGAGTCAACTACGATGTGCCGGCTTGCCCAGCCTAGGCAAGTCGTGCGTGCGGCCGTCCTGATTTTCGGCCTTGCCGGACTCGTCGGCTTGGCAGGCTGTGACGGTTCCTCTGCGCTGGAACGGCGCAGCTTGCCGAGCGGTGGCGGCAGCACGCGCGAGACCGGCCCCGAGCTGCGCGCGGATGAATCAGATATCGAAAGCGCCATCGGCCATCCAGTGCAGATGCGCAATGGCGCGTGCGATCCGGTGCTGCTGATTCACGGCACCGGCTCCACCAGCTTCGAAAGCTGGGCCGGGACCTATATCCCCGCGCTGACGGCGGCGGGCTTCGAGGTGTTCACGCTGGACTTACCGGGCAAGGCCTATGGGGACATTCAGGCGTCCGCCGAATATCTGGTGCATGCGCTACGCGTCATTGCGCGCCTCTCCGGCCGTCCGGTGGATGTAATCACCCACAGCCAGGGCGGCTTGGTCGCCCGCTGGGGGCTCAAGTGGTGGCCCGATACCCACGCGCTGGTTGACGACCTCATTATGCTCGGGGCTCCCCATCACGGCACGCTCATCGTCGAACTGTATTGCGTAGCGGCGTGCAAGCCAGCCCACTTCCAGATGCAGCCGCAGGCCGAGTTCATCGAAGCCCTCAATGCCGGAGATGAGATGGGTCTGGCGGCCAGCACCACAAGCATTTACAGTATCACCGATGAACTCGTGCAGCCGCAGTGGCCGGACTCCACCTCGGCGCTGCCCGGCGCCGCCAATATCGCGATTCAGGACCTGTGTCCCGGCCGGCCGGTGGATCATGTGGGCCTGATGCGCGACGGCGCGGTCTATGCGCTGGTGCTGAGCGCGCTGTTGAATGAGGGGCCGGCGGAGCACGGCCGCTTCAGCTTGCTGAGCTGCGCCGATCTGCTGATCCCCGGTATCGGCGCCGTGGCGAGCCTGCAAGCCAATTACTATTTCTTCGCCAGCGGCAATAGCGATGTCCCCGATGCAACGCAAGAGCCGGAGCTCGAGCCTTATGCACAGCAGTAAAGCGTCGCGCAATCTCTTGATACTCCTGGCCACTGGCCTGCTGATTGGCTGCGGCGGCGGCTCTTCAGACTTCACCGCGCTCGATGGCGGCGGTGGTTCCAGCAGCGCCGAGATCAAGTGTTCGCGGCACAGCGATGTGCGGCTCCAGGATATCAGTGACGAGGGCATCCGCCTGACCAGCGCGCTCGGGCTGGCTGCCGGCCGCTATGCGCTGCCGGCGACCGAAGATCCCACACAATTGGTCGTCATGTTTCATGGCAATCACAACGATTCCTGTGCCTGGCGCAATCACCTGCGGCAGGCCGCGGCGCGCGGCGCGGTCGCCGTGGCCATGGACTACACCGGTCAGCGGCAGGAACCGGTCGAGAACTACGGCTGGTTCGTGAAGGAGGGAGCGGCGGATTCCATCGCCGCCGCCAAGTTGTTCATGGCGCGCTATCCCAGCATCCAGCAGGTGTTTGCCTTCGGCATCAGCATGGGCGGCAACGCTTCGGGAGTTGCCGTCGCTTCGCCCGACGCCGTGCGCAGCGACGGCTCGCGGCTATTCGACTGGTGGGTGGATGTCGAGGGCGTGAATAATCTGGTCGAGCAATATCTGGTCGCCCGCGCCATCGTCCCGGTCAATCCCAGCGCCGCCACCGCCGTGCAGGAGATTGAGGAGGAAAACGGCGGCACGTTCGAACAAGTGCCGGACGCTTACGTCGAGATCACCAATGTGGCGCGGGTGCAGGACATGGCGGGTCTCAAGGGGGTCGTGCTGGTCAATGGTCTGGACGACGGTCTGGTGCCAACCATCCAAAGCCCCGAGATGACGCTGGCGCTGAACGCGGCGGGCATTCCCGCACACCAGTACACCGTGCTACTGCGCGGCGATGGCGAGTCCGGCAGCACCGCCACTGGACTTGTCGGCGATCTGCTGTTCGCGGCGTTGGGCTTGGAATATCCAGCTCCCTTGGCCGGCCACGGCTGGGAGGGCAGCGATACGCACCTGGTCATCAAGACCGGGTTTGAGCAACTCTATGTCCTCATGGAGGGCGCCAACGTGGCTCCCGGGCTGACCGTCATTCCCGGCTTCTGAGAATTCCTTATCGCGGCATGTCCGGCATTCAATAGGCTGGTGCCGGCTGCAACGTGGCACGCAACTTCGGACAACGCGGCGTGCGTGACGCGCAGAAGCGGCCGTACCTGAGTTTTCATCGTGTGGTGTCACCTTGGTCATTGCAGCTGCGTCCCTCATTCATCTCCGCCCCATCGCCAGCGTGGCGGCGCGCCTTTCCGCCAACATATCGCGAGAAGCAAGGCACTGATCACGCCAACGTACCCCAGAAACAAGCTGAACTGTTCTTCTGGCGAGAATAAGAGAAAGCCAAGGACGAGCAGAAGGACAAAAGTGCCCAGCACCACCCAACCTTGCCAAGCAGAGCGAATGCCCCATCCCCATCCGTAACGCTTGGCAGGGAACCAATATTTCTTGTCACCCTGCATTGCACTCTCCAAGTGTCACACCCATCCCTCCTATTCGATCGTGTGGGTTTCCGGCGGGCCGCTCTCGCAGGCTTAGGCCAGTGATTGTGGCCCCACCCATCATCACCAATTCTTGCCGGCGCCGCCTAGCACCTTAGCGGGTACGAGAATTGCGGGTCATCACTCCAGGCAGAATCCGCCTGTCGTCAATTGACGACATTGAGTTTCCGCATATCGAGGAAAGTTATGGTGAAACCAGTCCTTCTGGAGAGCATAAACCCTGAGCGATACAGAAGAAGAAAGGTCCGCTGGGCCTTTTTTCTTGTCGCCGCTCTGCACGGTAGAATCAGCCCTTCGCGCCGCGGGCGAGCTTTTCGGCCGATAGTGGAGCTGCAATGACCTGGTATACGGGCGACCCGACATACGACACCGTGCTGGCTATCGGTTTTGCATTCGCGCTCTTCACCATCATCGCCGGCTTTTTTGTGCAAAGCCCCTACGGGCGTTTTGCCTCCAACAAAATGGGCGTCAATCTCCATCCCAAGCTGGGCTGGTGGTTGATGGAGCTGCCAGCCACCGTCGTGTTCGTCTGGTTTTTCGTACAAGGGCCGCGTGCGACCGAAGCCATGCCGCTGATGCTGGGCGTGATCTGGCTGATTCACTATGGCAATCGCGGCTGGTTTTTCCCGCTGTCCATGCGGGTGGCGAACCAGCGCCGCAGCAGCTTCAGCGTTACCGTCATGGGGGCCGGGATTTTCGTCACCTCGATACACGCTTATCTGAATGCGACGCTCTTCACCGAGTACGGGCGACATCTCACCCATGACTGGTTCACCGATCCCCGCTTTGTGCTCGGGCTGATCGTTTACTACAGTGGCTTCTTTCTGATCGTGCAGTCGGAAGCGATCGTGCGGCATCTACGTGATCCGGCAGATATCAAGCCCGGCGAGCGCGATTACAAAATTCCCTACGGCGGCGCCTACCGCTGGGTGTCGAGTCCGCAATATCTCGGTGAACTGACCGCCTGGGCCGGGTTCGCGCTGATGACCTGGGGCCTGCCAGGCGTGATGATTTTTCTGATCTCGGCCGGCAATCTGGTGCCGCGCGCCTTCGCGACTCATAAGTGGTATCGCGCAAGCTTCGACAACTATCCGGCCGAGCGCAAAGCCCTGATTCCCTATGTCATCTGAAGCGGCGGCGGGCGACTTGCTGGCCGCCGTCCAGGCGTCGCCGGCGGCCGTGGCAGCGCACGACCGGGCGCGTTGGGTCGGCCTGTTTGCCAGCGATGGCCAGATCAATGATCCGGTGGGTTCCCAACCGCACAACGGGCACAGCGCCATCGAGCGTTTCTACGATACCTTCATCGCCCCCAACGGTATTCGCTTCCAGGTGGATCAGGACATCGTCTGTGGCTGGACGGTCATGCGCGATCTGACGATTGAGACCACCATGTCTACCGGGGTGAAACTGCAAGTGCCGATGCATTTGCGCTATGACCTCGTCGAGCAGAACGGGGCGCTGAAGATCCGGCGCTTATACGCCCACTGGGAACTGCTACCGATGATTCTCCAACTGTTGGGCACCGGCCCCCGCGGCTGGTGGACCGCAGTAAAACTCGGCCCGCAGCTGATCGCCCATCAAGGACTTGGCGGGGTTCTTGGATTCATGCGGGGATTCGCTGGCGTCGGCGCCGCCGGCAAACGCGCGGCGGAGGCCTTTCTGGCCGCGCTCAGCCGTGGCGATGGGCAGGCGGCGAGCAAGGGACTGGCCGAGAACTGTTCATTCGAGTTGCCAGCGGGCGGCAATGTGTCTCTGGCTGAATTGGCGCCAAGCTTGCACCGCGTGCACTGGCGCAAACTTATAGCCGCCGGCCGCCATGTGACCGCGACTATCACGCTGGGAGCTGGCGCGAGCGGCGTGGTCTCATTCCAGTTCAATGACCACAGCCGAATAAATGCCGTGCGGATTTTCGTTGCAAACCCAGGCCAGCTTCCCGCTTGCGGGGAGAGAATTGAGGTGAGGACCGATTCCCAATGGTGGCGGGAATCCAGTAGGCTGAAAACATGAGCGAAAACTTCTACGACCGCCACATCCTGCCCTACGTGCTGGATCTCGCCTGTGGGATCAAGCCTGTTAGCAAGCAACGACAGAAAGTCGTACCGCTTGCGCACGGCCGCGTACTGGAGATCGGTATCGGCTCCGGTCTCAATATGGCGCACTACGACAAGTCGCGGGTGCGGAAAATTGTCGGCTTGGACCCGGCCTTGCAAATGCATCGGCTCGCCAGGAAGCGAATTATGCGTGCAGGTCTGGATGTTGAGCTAATCGGTCTCTCGGCGGAAACCATCCCACAGGACGACGCGAGCTTCGACACCGTTGTCTGCACCTACACCCTTTGCACGATTCCAGATCCCGGCGCGGCGCTAAAAGAAATGCGCCGCGTGCTCAAACCGGGCGGAAAACTCCTGTTCTGCGAGCATGGCCGCGCGCCGGATGAAAACGTGCGCCGCTGGCAGGATCGACTGGACCGTGTTTGGGGCAAGATTTCGGGCGGTTGCCACCTTACGCGCGACGTGCCTGCACTACTGAGAGATGCACGCTTTGAATGCCACGATATGCAGACGATGTATCTTCCCGGCCCGCGGCCGCTGACGTTTAACTACTGGGGTATAGCAAGTTCGACGATGTAGATTAGGGCTAACCGCAAATGACCGTCATCATCACGCTCCTGGCCGCGGCAGCCATTGGTTGGCTGGTTTTTTCCGCTGCGGGCAATCGTTCAAAATCAACTACCGGCGACAGCGAGCTGTTACGGCTCTGCCATGGCGATAAGGCATTGATGGAGCGGCTCGTCTCTTTGGAAATCAAGCGTGCGCCAGAGGTATCGCGGAGCGAAGCCGTATCACGCGCATTCAGTGCGTTGAAAAGAGATCACCGCTAGCATGTGTAGAGCGGGTTAGGCGTGACACGCCGTAACCCGCCATTCGGTTATTGCGTGATCAAAGGCGGGTTACGCTGTTGTCGCAGCCAACCCGCCTTGCATTCCGCGAGGTTAGCCTTCTCGCCACCAGGCTGCGGTGGCTAAAGCGCAGATCACTGCTTCCGAGGCGATTAGCTTGAGAGTCAACAGTTGCGGGCCGCCATCGAGCAGCAATCCGAGCCCGCGGCCCAGCGCCAAAGCTCCTGCCGAGATCGCTAGCAAAGCCAGAGCCGGTACCCGCCAGGCTGGCAGAATGGCGCCAAGCACCAGAAACACCGCAAACGCGATTTCGAACGCGCCGTAGTAGGCACGCAATTCGGTCAATGCGGTGGCCGTGGTCGGATTCAAACCCGTGACCGCAATGCGCTCGGCGGGTTGAATCAGAAAGGCGACGCCAAAACCTGCAAAGAGTAGGGCGGCGACAAGCAACACGATTTGCCCGAAACTCATGCGGCGCTCCCGGGCCAGCGAATAATCGCGGCCAGTAATAGTACCCATCCAACGACAAAACTGACGCCACCCAGTGGTGTGATTGCACCCAGTCCCCGCACCCCTGTAAGCGCCAGCGCGTACAGGCTGCCACTGAACAGCACAATTCCGAGCGTGAATGCGCCACCAGCCCAGATCAATAGGCGCTGTTCTGCGTTCAGCAGCAATATTCCCACTGCCAACAGGGCCAACGCGTGATAGAACTGATACTCGACGCCCGTTTGAAAGGCCGCGAACAAGTTTGCTTCCAGCTTGTCCCGAAGCCCATGCGCGGCGAAAGCGCCCAAAATGACGGCTATGCCGCCGGCGCCAGCGCCGAATAGAAGACAAAAGCGGGCGAGGTTGCTCATATGACTGGTGCGAAAGCGAGACAGCCCGTATCGTAGCGACAAATCCGCTTTAAGGGAGGGGGAAATGATGCAGCCACGATGGATCGGTCCGATGTTGTTTCTGGGCGGCCTGATTAACCTTATTGGAATCATGCTCGCTACGCGCGGCCTGACTGATCCACTGTTGGGCGAGGTGTACCCACAGGTGCTGAGCCGCACCGGCCAGATCAGCATTCTGCTCTGGGGTCTTGCCTACATAGCGGTGGCTCGCCACGTGGTCTACGTCCCCTGGCTGCTGGCGGTATTTGCGCTCGAAAAGCTGTTCTATGTGGGTACCTGGGCCGCGTGGGTAATGTTCGCGGAAACGGAGTTGATCACGCTGTTTCGGGATGACGCGCTGGTCGGCCTGTTCATGGCGAGTTACGGCGCGAACGATTTGTTCTTCGCCGTTGTATTCGGACTGGCTTTCATGGTTTGCCGCGGCTATGCCGTGGAAGCGGCCGAGGCGGCGGCCAACCGGATTCCATGAAACGTGCGCAGGAAATTAGGAATCCGTATAGCGGCGCGAAGTTAGGCGAGTACCGCTTCGCTACGAATGAGGAGATTGCGCAAGTCATGCTGCGCCTCGCGCGCGGACGCGAGATGCAGCGCATGCTGGCGCCCTTCGAGCGGGCCGAGATTCTGCTCAAGCTCACCGAATTGCTGCGCGCCGATGCCGACGAATTCGCCACGCTGATCAGTGAGGAAACCGGCAAGGTTTTGCGCGACAGCCGGGTCGAGGTCAGCCGCGCGCTCAACACCTTGCAGTGTTCGGCCGAGGAAGCGCGGCGGCGGCACGGCGAGCTGCTGAATTCCGACGCCTTTCCGCCCAAGCGCGACCGCCGCGGACTGGTCGAATGGCGGCCGATCGGCACGGTGCTGGCTATCACGCCCTTCAATTTCCCGCTCAATCTGGTGGTACACAAAATTGGGCCGGCCTTCGCCGCCGGGAATTCCATTTTCTTCAAACCCTCGCCTCAGGCCTGGCTGTGCGCGCGGCGCTTCACCGAACTGGCACACGAGGCAGGCATGCCGGAGGAAGTACTGCAGCTCTGCCTGCCGGATGTCCCGGAGCTGCAGCGGGTCATTCAACAGCCGCTGATCACCTGCGTGAATATCACCGGCAGCGTGCGCGCCGGCAAGGCGATCGCGGCGGCGGCGGGACCGAAGAAACTGTTGCTGGAATTGGGTGGCAACGATCCCCTTATCGTATTGCCTGACGCGGATCTGGACGCGGCAGCGGCCACTGCGGTAGCGCAGCGTTTTATCTCCGCCGGGCAGCGCTGTACCGCCCCCAAGCAGTTGTTTGTGCATCAGCAGGTTACTGCGCGTTTCAGCGAGCTTCTGCTGGAGAAGACCCGCGCGCTCGTGATCGGCGATCCGTTGGACGAAAAGACCGACGTGGGGCCGGTGATTCACGAAAAGGCCGCCGAACAGGTTATGAACGCCATCGCCGCCACGCTCGATGCCGGTGCACAGTTGCTGGCGGGCAACAGGCGCGAAGGGGCAGTGGTCTGGCCGACGATACTCGACAAGGTGCCGGAGCAGTCACCGGTGGTGCGTGAGGAAATCTTCGGGCCGGTCGCGCCGATTCGAGAATTCCGCGAAATTGCCGATGTGGTGCGGCAAGTCAACGCGCAGCCTTTTGGCTTGCAGGCGGGTGTGTTTACCAATGATTTGGCGGCGGTGAAGCGTCTGTTCGACGAGCTGGAGGTGGGTGCGTTGGCGGTAAACGACGGCCCCGGTTTTCGCGCTGAGCATTTTCCTTTTGGTGGGGTAAAGGACAGTGGTCTGGGCCGTGAGGGCGTGGCCTATGCCATGCGCGAAATGAGTGTGCGGAAAACATTGGTCATATAAGTAACTTCCTTTCCTTTCTGGGAGAGGAAAATGGTGGGGGCGGTGGAGAACACAGAGCAGCAGTATTGCGTCATCGGCGCCGGCCCGGCGGGTTTGAGCGCGGCCAAGAACCTCAAACAACTAGGTTTACCCTTTGTCGGCTTTGAAGCCCATACCGACGTGGGCGGCTTGTGGGATATCACCAGCAAGCACAGCACGATGTACGAATCGGCCCATCTGATTTCTTCCAAGCGCATGACGGAATTCGCGGAATTCCCGATGCGCGCAGAAGTGGCCGACTATCCGCATCATGCCGAGCTGCACCGTTATTTTGGTGATTTTGCGGGTCATTTTGCTCTGCGCGAGCAATACCGTTTCGGCACCGAGGTCAAAAAGATTGAACGCGCCGACACGCTCTGGCGTGTGCACAGCGTTGATGCTCAGGGCAGGACGCGTGGCGAGTTATTCAAGGGCGTGTTGATTGCCAACGGCACCTTATCCGAGCCGAATGTCCCGAACTACGCCGGCCAGTACAGCGGCGAGCTGATGCATTCGGCAGCTTACAAGTCGGCGAATATTTTTGACGGTAAACGCGTACTGGTGGTTGGCTGCGGCAATAGCGCCTGCGACATCGCGGTGGACGCGGTGCACCGTGCCAAGCGCGTTGCGATCAGCGTAAGGCGCGGCTATCACTTCGTGCCGAAGTACGTGTTCGGCAAGCCGGTGGACACCATTGGCGGCAAGCTCAAGCTGCCGAGAGCACTCAAGCAGCGCGTGGACTCGTTCCTGCTGTGGGTATTTGTGGGCGATGTTTCGCGCCTGGGCTTACCCAAGCCCGACTACAAGCTGTACGAATCGCATCCGGTGCTTAACACGCAGATGCTTTATCACATCGGCCACGGCGACATCGCGCCCAAGCCGGACGTGGCCGAGTTCTCGGGCGGGTCGGTGCGCTTCGCCGACGGCAGTGCCGAGGATTTCGATCTGGTGCTGCTGGCTACCGGTTACAAGCTGCACTATCCCTTTATAGACAAAACCGAACTCAACTGGAATGGCGCTGCGCCGCAGCTTTACCTGAACTGCTTTCATCCCGAGCGCGACAACCTGTTCGTGCTCGGCATGGTCGAGGCGGCGGGACTCGGCTGGGAAGCCAGAAATCTGCAGGGGGAGCTGGTCGCGCGCTTCCTGAAGGCCTGCGAAGAAGGGCAATCGGGCGCAGAGCGCCTACGGGCGATGAAGCATGCGCCGCTGCAGGCTCTCGACGGCGGCTTTCGCTACTTGAAGCTCGATCGCATGGCCTATTACGTGCACAAGGAAACCTATTTCCGGGAGCTACGGCGGCACCTGGCGCTGTTCAAATGACCGCGAAAAATTGATTTCGCGGTCATCCCGGCCAGAGCCTGCCCCGGACTTGATCCGGGGGAATGGCCGGGATCCAGGCACACGGACGTGAGTTGACCTGAAGTAAAATAGCAAAATTCTTCAAACTGGATTCCGGCTTTCGCCGGAATGACAACAAAGCCTTCCGGAGAAACTCATGGCCAGCTACCAGGCGCCCGTGCGCGAGATGTTATTCGTGCTGAACGACGTGCTGCACGTCAACGAACTACAGGCCATTCCGCGCTTTGCCGAAGCCTCGCCGGAGCTCATGGCGGGGGTGATTGACGAGGCCGCCAAGTTCATAGAACGTGAACTGGCGCCGCTAAACCGTACAGCCGACGAGCTTGGCTGCAAATACAAAGATGGCGAAGTCGTTGTGCCGCCGGGTTTCGCCGAGGCTTATAAACAGTATTGGCAGGGCGGCTGGGTGGGGTTAGCGCATGACGCCGAATACGGTGGACAGGCGATGCCATACACACTGTCCAAGGTGGTCGGCGAGATGGTGTGTTCTGCCAACGTCGCTTTCGAGCTTTACGTTGGACTGACGCAGGATTGCTTCGAAGCGATTCTGGCCAATGGTACCGAGGAGCAGAAGCAGACTTACTGCCACAAGCTCGCGGTCGGCGAGTGGACCGGCACCATGTGCATGACCGAACCGCAGGCCGGGTCGGATGTCGGCGCGGTGAAGACCAAGGCCATCCCGCAAGCCGGCGGCAGCTATGTGATCGAGGGGCAGAAGATCTTTATCACCTCCGGCGAGCACCGGATGGTGGACAACATCATTCACTTCGTACTTGCGCGGCTGCCCGATTCGCCGTCGGGCGTGAAGGGCCTTTCCACGTTTGTCGTGCCGAAGTTTCTGGTGAAACCGGACGGCACGCTTGGCGAGCGCAACAAGGTTCGCTGCGTTTCCATCGAGCACAAGATGGGCATGCACGGTTCCTGTACCTGCACGCTGGCGTTCGAAGGCGCGAATGGCTGGCTGGTCGGCAAGCCCAATCAGGGCATCCAGAACATGTTCGTGATGATGAATCTGGCGCGCATCATGGTTGGCTTTCAGGGTCTGGGTCAGTGCGAACTGGCCACCCAGAATGCAGTGCGCTACGCGAAAGACCGCAAACAGGGCAAGGCCTTCAACGGCGGCGCGGAGATCATCGAACATCCGGACGTGCGCCGCATGCTGCTGCATATGAAGGCGATCACCGAAGGCGCACGCGTGATGGCCTACGAAACAGCCAAGCATGCGGATTTGGCGCAGCATCATCCCGATGCCGCGGTGCGGGAAGCGGCGCAGGACTGGGTCGAACTCACGACGCCACTGGTAAAGGCGTTCTGCACCGATCAGGCGGTGGAGCTGGGTTCGATGGCGATCCAGGTCTACGGCGGTCACGGCTATATCCGCGAGCACGGCATCGAACAAATCCTGCGTGACAGCAAGATTCTCTGCCTTTACGAGGGCACCAACGGCATTCAGGCGATGGATCTGGTGCGCCGCAAGCTGGTCATGCAAAACGGCCGCCTCGCAGATCGCTTCTTCCAGCGTGCCGAAGCGGTACTCAAGCAACACGCCACGGATAAGCAAATGGCCTTCATCGTCCAACCGCTGACGGCGGCCCTGAAACATCTGCATGCGACCACGCAATGGCTGCAGACGCGCATGAAGGAGGGGCCAAATGACGCCGGCGCCGCCGCCGCGGATTATTTACGTGCTTTCAGCCTCGCGATGCTCGGTTACAACTGGCTGCGCATGGCAGCGGCCGCGCTGAAATCGGATGATGCGAATTTCCGCGCTGCCAAGCTGGCGACGGCGAGTTTCTTCGCCACCCGTCTGCTGCCGCAAGTGGATAGCCTCTGTGTCATGGCGCAGGCCGGCGGCGACAGCGTGATGGAACTGGCCGCAGCCAATTTCTGAGCACGTGCTCCCCCTCCCCCTGCGGGAGGGGGCAGGGGGAGGGGTCGAGTATTTCGCAACAACCACTAGCGGCGATGCAATTTCGCGATGACCTCGGCCGCAGCTTGCGGCTTGAGGCGCCGCCCCGTCGCATCGTTTCGCTTTGCCCTTCGCAGACCGAGACGCTATTTGCCTTGGGCCTGGGCGAACAAATCGTTGGAGTGACGCGCTACTGCATCCATCCATCAGCGAAAGAAAGATTTTCTCCCTCCCCCCTGTGGGGAGGGGTAGGGGAGGGGGTAGAGACTAAAACCAAGGTCGGCGGTACCAAGCAGCTTGATTTCACCGCGATAGCGCAGCTTGAACCCGATTTAATCATCGCCGAGAAGGAAGAAAATCGGCGCGAGGATGTCGAGCGCTTGAGCGAACGCTGGCCGGTATTTGTCACCGATGTCAGCGACATAGAAGCCGCACTGCGCATGATCGGAACATTGGGAAGTTTGTGCGATCGCGCGCGCGAAGCGGATCAGCTTGCGCAGGAGATAGCCGGCCGCTGGGCCCCACTGAGACCAGCATTGAGACCCGCAACGAAGTCGCCGCGCACGCTCTACCTGATCTGGCGCAAGCCTTATATGGCGGCCGGTACCGGCAGCTATATCCACTCGGTGCTGCAACGCTGCGGCTTCACCAATGTCATCGCCAAACCGCGCTACCCGGAGTTGACGCTGGCCGAAATGCAGCAGACGGATCCGGAACTGATACTGCTCAGTTCAGAACCCTATCCCTTCGCACAGCGGCATGTCGAAGAGCTGGCCGCGCATTTACCTCAGGCGCGCATCGAGCTGGTCGACGGCGAGATGTTCAGTTGGTACGGCGTGCGTATGCTCAAAGCCGCTGATTACTTGCCGGAACTGGTGAGCAAGCTGGCAGACTGAGCGACACGCTGCGCGGCGCGTGCACGAATGTCGAGCTTTTGCGCGGTGTCCGACTCGGACCAGGCGGCAATCTCAGCCAGCGTACGGCCGCAGCCGACGCATACCTCTGCGGCATCGAGCCGGCAGACGCCAGTACAGGGTGATGGAATTTCGGAGGCTGCTTCCACCCGCGCATTCTCGCTTATCTGGGGGCAGTGAATAGCGCTGTGCTACTCTCAACAGGCGCCATGTCAGCAGTGCTCGAAGTCAAAAATCTCAGCAAGCGCTATTCCAACGGCGTGGTTGCCGTGGACGGCGTCAGTTTCGCGGTGCCGGGCGGGCGCTGCTTTGGCTTGCTCGGCCCAAACGGGGCTGGCAAGACCACCACCATCGAAATCATGGAAGGCATTCTCCCGGCTACGGGCGGTGAGGTGCTGTACCGGGGTGAGCCGCTCGGCGCACGCTTCCGCGAGGAAGCAGGAATCCAGTTCCAGTCCACCGCGCTGCAGGAATTTCTCACCGTAAGTGATCAGCTGCGGCTATTTGCGGGGCTTTACGCTCGCAAGCTGCCCTTCGCTGAAGTGGTGAAGCTCTGCGCGCTGGAACCCCTGCTGCTGCAAGACTCGCGCACGCTCTCCGGCGGCCAGCGCCAGCGTTTGCTGTTGGCACTGGCGCTGGTGAACGACCCGGAAGTGATTTTTCTGGATGAACCCACGACCGGCCTGGACCCGCAGGCGCGGCGCAATTTCTGGGAGTTGGTGAACGGCATCAAGGCGCGCGGCAAGACGCTGGTACTGACCACGCACTATATGGAAGAAGCCTACCTGTTGTGTGATGAGATCGCGATCATGGATCACGGCCATATCATCGCGCGCGGTGCGCCCCAGGAGCTGCTTACCGAGCATTTCAGTGACGTGGTACTCGAACTGCCGGCCGAGGATTTCGGTGCTAACGAGGGGGGTTTTCCCCTGCCGGTACTGCGCAAGGCTGGCAATGGTGCCGGCGCGGTCGAGATTCTTGCGCCCGACGCCAACGCGGCGGTGCAGGCGCTGCTCGCGCGCGGCGTGCCGCTACAGCGGCTGCAGCTGCGGCCGCGGACGCTGGAAGATTTATTCCTCGAGCTGACCGGAAAAGGCTTGCGCGGATGAGAGCTTCCTTGAAGCGCATTGCCGCGCTGACGCGCGTGCGCAACCTCGAATTTCTGCGCGACCGCGCCTCGCTGGGCTGGAATATTCTGGTGCCGGTACTGCTGGTGCTGGGATTGGCCGTCGTGTTTGGCGGGCCAGACAAACCCTTGTTCAAGGTTGCGGTGCTGACCGACGCGCCTACGTTGGATGCGGAGCTGCATCCCTTCCTGGGCACGCGCTTCGTCGAGTTCTTCCGGGTCGAGGACGAGGCTGACTCTCTTAGCAAGGTCGAACGGCATCAGATCGACATGTTGCTGGATCTGCGCATCGAGCCACCCCGCTACTGGGTCAATAGCACCTCACCCAAGGGTTACTTTCTGGAGCGGATGCTGGATGCCGCGCCGGCGCAGGGTTTCCGACGCGAGCTGGTGGAGGGGCGCGAAATCCGCTATGTGGACTGGCTGCTGCCGGGCATCCTCGGCATGAACATGATGTTCTCCTGCCTGTTCGGCGTGGGCTACGTGATCGTGCGCTATCGCAAGAACGGCTATCTCAAGCGCTTGTCCGCCACGCCGCTGCGGGCCTTCGAGTACATCATCGCGCAGGTGAGCTCGCGCCTGATGCTGATCATGGCCATCACGGTGGCGATATTCATCGGCACTGACTGGATCATCCATTTCCGCATGGAGGGCCGCTATATAAATCTGTTTCTCGTGACCTTGCTGGGTGCCGCCTCAATGATTGCCATGGGCCTGACCATCGCGGCACGCGTGACCAGCGAGGAACTAGCGGGTGGCCTGCTGAATCTATTGAGTCTGCCGATGATGGTGGTGTCCGGCATCTGGTTTTCGCTGGAGGGCCGCGAGCCGTGGTTGCAGCATCTCGCGGCGGTTTTCCCATTAACGCATCTGATCGACGCTGCACGCGCGATCATGCTGGATGGCGCCGGGCTGTGGCAGATTCGCCACCAGTTGCTGATTTTGCTTGGCATGACGGTCGCCTTTCTGACGCTCGGCGCGAGCTGGTTTCGCTGGCGGCAGGAGTAAAATGCGCGCGTGCCGGACTTGAATCAACTCCTCGACCTTTACCGCGAGCCGCTGTTCTGGCAGTTCCCGGTCGCGAGCTCCTTACTGAGCGTCGCTGCCTTCCTGTTCTGGGCGCTGCCGATGACCTGGGTCGCCTGGCGCGATCCGGCCTGGGCCCGCCAATACCGCGTCCAGCCGCGAAAAATGGACGTGGCAAAGTGGTTTTGGCCCTCGCTGGGACGCTTGCTGCTCAACAGCGCTATCGTGTTCGTGCTGATTGCGCCGCTATGGCCCTTGCTGCGGCTGACGAACGTACACGCCGGGCCGCTACCGCCCTGGTGGGAGATCGCCTGGCAATTGTTGTTCTTCATTTATCTTGATGACGTGTTGTTTTATGCCGTGCACCGCTGGCTCCATACACCAGTACTATTCCGCCATGTTCATTCGGTGCATCATCGCGTGCGCACGCCCTGCGCGGTCGCGGGCGTGTACTTTCATTGGCTCGAGTACGCGGCTATCTCCGGATTGGTACTGGTCGGGCCGGTGCTGGTCGGCGCACATGTCGTCACTCTATATATATGGATCGTCTTGCGGCAGCTTGAGGCCGCCTCAGGGCATTGCGGCTATGACTGGCCCTTCGAGCCACTGCGTCTGCTGCCGCTTTACGATGGCAACGGCTATCACGACTATCACCACGGCAGCTTCAAGGGCAATTACGCGGGCGCAATGGGCTGGATAGACCGTGTGTTTGGCACACGCTCGGACGGCTATGCCGATTACGAAAACAGACGCAAGCAAGGTTTGACGCCAGCGGAGGCGGGACGTCCCTGAACTGAACAATGCGATTCGACGAAAGATCCAGCGCGCAGCCGGAAACGGCGCAGACGGAATCCGCCGCTGCATCGCGGATCAGCTATGTACTCACGCCAGCCGATCTCCATGCGCATATCTATCGGGTGCAGTTGCGAGTAGAACTGCCGGATCGCGCCGGTCAGCTCCTCAGCCTACCGGCCTGGACACCGGGTAGCTATCTCATCCGGGATCATGCGCGTCACATAGTCGCGTTGACCGCAAATTGCAACGGTGTACCGGTCGCGGTGCAAAAGCTCGACAAGCAGCGTTGGCGCTGCGCGCCGTGTCAGGGCGCGCTCACGGTCGAATACGAGGTTTACGCCTTTGATGAATCCGTGCGCGCGGCGTATCTGGATGCGGCTCAGGGATTTTTCGACGGCGCGGCGCTGTGGCTGCGCGTGCATGGCCAGGAAGAACAGCCGCATGAGCTTGAATTGCGCAAGCCGGAACATGCGAGCTGGCAATTGGCCACCAGCTTGTCCGCCCGCGAGCGGGGCGGCGACGGTTTCGGACATTACCGGGCCGACAGCTATACCGAGCTGATTGATCACCCGGCCTTGATGGGCGAGCTCACCCGCATTCCTTTCGAGGCGCAGGGCGTGCCGCACGAAATCGTGTTCTCGGGCCGTCAGCAAGTGGATGCGGCGCGACTGGCACAGGACCTGAGCAAGATTTGCAGCGAGCACATTCAGTTGTTCGGTGTACCGGCACCGATGCAGCATTATTTGTTTCTCACCCGCGTGATGCACAAAGGCTATGGCGGTCTCGAGCATCGCAACTGCTCGAGTCTTGTTTGCGCCCGGGGCGATTTGCCGCAGGCCTCGCAGCCGGCGATGTCTGCCGCTTACCGCAGTTTCCTTGGGCTAGCGAGCCACGAGTATTTCCATCTGTGGAACGTCAAGCGCATCCAGCCGCCCGCATTCAAAGACAGCGATCTGACCCAGGAGGCCTATACCCGCGACTTATGGGCCTACGAAGGCATTACTTCCTACTACGACGACCTGGCGTTGGTGCGCTCCAGCGTCATCAGTGCGCCGGAGTATCTGGATTTGCTGGCACAAACCGTAACGCGCCTGTGGCGCACGCCGGGCCGCGCGCGGCAGACACTGGCTGAAGCAAGCTTCGACGCCTGGATCAAGTTTTACCGGGCGGATGAGAACACCGCCAACAGTCAGATCAGCTACTACAACAAGGGCGCCTTGGCCGCGCTTTGCCTCGATATGAAATTGCGCCTGTTGACCCATAGCGCATGCAGCCTGGACGATGTCATGCGCGCGCTCTGGCAGCGCTATGGTCTGATTGATCAGCCCGCCCCCGAAGGCATGGTCGAAAATATTGCGGCGGAACTTTGCCGCACTGATTTGAAGGCGTTTTTCGATGAGCTGCTGCGCAGCACTGCTGACCCGCCACTGCAGGAACTGTTGCAGCAGTTCGGTGTGGACTGCCGTTTGCGCATTGCCCAGAGCGAGAGCGACGCGGGCGGACGCGTGCCCGAGTCGAAATCAGCCGTGCAAGTGGAACTCGGACTGCGCCTGGCCAACGAACGTGGACGCAGCATCATCACGCAGGTGCTCGCGGGCGGCCCGGCGCAGATCGCGGGGCTGCATCCGGGCGACGAGTTGCTGGCGCTCGATGGCTTGCGCTGTGAGTCAGTTGATCTGACGCCGCGGCTGCTGGGACGACAGGCGGGTGAAAAACTGCAGTTGCAGGTTTTTCGCCGTGACGAATTACAGAGTTTTACGCTTACGCTTGCGCCCAAAGCGCTGGATACCTGGGTGCTGACGCTGACTGCGAACCCATCGCCAGAAATTTTGACGCGCCGTCAGAACTGGCTGGGGAATTAAAATTCATAAGTATCGCGTCAGTCTTACTACAGGATAGATTCCCCGCCTGGCTATGCTGGACCTCCTCTGCAAAATTGCCATCGCCTACCTGCTCGGCTCGCTGATGGGCGGATCAATCGTCGGCAGGTTCCGCGGCGGCGTGGATATCCGCGCACTCGGCAGCGGCAACCTCGGTGCGACCAATGCCTGGCGCACGCAGGGTCCGATCTTCGGGCTGCTGGTTTTTATCATAGACGTCGGCAAGGGAGTACTGGCGACACTGGCGCTGCCCCGATTTGCCTTACCCGGTTTGGCGCAGGACGAGGCCTTGGCGGTCTGGACCCCTTATCTCTGTGGTTTGGCGGTGATGATCGGGCATGTTTATCCCGTGTTCTTCGGTTTTCGCGGCGGCAAGGGTGTGGCGACGCTTATCGGCGTGTGGGCTTGCCTCCTGCCTCAGAGCCTGCCCTACGCCCTGATCGTCTGGGCTCTGCTGCTGGTGCTGACCGGTTTTGTCAGTGTCGCCAGTCTGGGCGCGGGACTTGCGATCAGCGTCGCCGCGGCGCTGCAACAAGCACCGGGGGTAGCCATAGTATTCGCAGCCGCGACGGCGGTTCTGCTGTTCTACACCCATCGCGCCAATCTCACGCAGTTACGCGACGGCAGGGAACGCCGCTTTCGCAAAGTGATGCTGTTCAAACGTAGCTAGGTCAACAGACCCAGTGCCAAGAAAACACCCGCCACCGATTGAGCTTATCCGCAGTCTGGCGGATGGGAAGTGGCATTCCGGCGAGACACTGGCCGGTGTGCTCGGCGTCAGCCGCACCGCCGTATGGAAACGGCTGCGCGAACTGGAGACGCTGGGCTTGGAGCTGCACAAGCTCACCGGGCGTGGCTACCGCCTGGCGCGGCCGCTCGAGCTGCTCGATAAGGACGCTATCGCGCGCGCGATCGCGCCCGCGCGCAAGGCGCGACTGGATGGAATGGAGGTGCTGGCGCTCACCGATTCCACCAACCGCGTGCTGATGGAAAACCGCCTCGAACGCGCGCTGTGCTTTGCCGAGTATCAAAGTGCCGGCCGTGGCCGCCGGGGACGAAGCTGGGTTTCACCGTTCGGAGCAAACCTGTACTTTTCCGCCGCCTGGAGTTTTTCCAGCGCGCCGGCGGCGCTCGCGGGCTTGAGTCTCGCGGTCGGCGTCGGCCTTGCGCGCGTGCTGCGCGAACTTGGCATCGCTGAGCTCGGTTTGAAGTGGCCCAACGACTTGTACTGGCGTGAGAAAAAACTCGGCGGCATTCTGATCGAGCATGCGGGCGAGGCGGGCGGACCCTGGCGTGTGGTGGCTGGCGTAGGTATTAACTTTGCGATGTCGGAGCAACAGGCGAAGAGTGTCGACCAACCCTGGACCAGCCTTGCTGAGGCTTGCGCTGCGCCGCGGCTGACAATGCCCGGCCGCAACCACTTGGCAGGGCAGTGTGCCGATGCGTTACTCGCGGTGCTTGAGCGCTTCGGCGCTGAAGGCCTGGAACCGTTTCGCAAAACCTGGAGCGAATTTGATATTGCACACAACCGGGTGGTGCGGATCGAAGATGGCGGTCGTTGGCGCGAGGGCCGGGCCTGCGGCATTGATACGGACGGCGCGCTGCTCCTGCAAATCGGCAGTAACCAGCAACGTTTCGTATCCGGCGAAGTGAGTCTGCGGCTCGAATGAAGCTGTTATTCGACATCGGCAACACGCGCCTGCGCGCGGCCTGGAGCTCGGCCGATGGTTTGCGGCCAATCGCGAGCGTCGTTCACGTTGACGCTAAGCTGCCCGAAGTGCTGGCGGCGCTAAAGCTGAGCGAACGGCCGGCAGAAATCTGGGTAGCTTCAGTCGCCGCAGCGCCGACCGGACAGTCGGTGTTGAACTGGGCGCGGGAAAAATTTGATCTTGCGGCGCATTTGCTCGTCAGCTCGCGTGAGTGCTGCGGGGTGAAGAACAGCTACGCCGATCCTTCGCGCCTCGGTGTTGACCGCTGGCTGGCGATCATCGCCGCACATCATCGCGCCTTGTCCAGCGGCGGCGGCCCCGCCTGTGTGGTGAGCGCGGGCACCGCCGTCACCTTCGATATGGTGGACGAAAACGGCCAGCACCTTGGCGGATTGATTGCACCAGGCGTCGGCAGTCAGCGCCGCTACCTGCTTGGTGCAACTGGCATGGTGCGACCACAAGCTGAGATCGCTGGCCTGGATTGGCTTGGATCGAGTACCGAGCAAGCCCTTGCCTACGGCACCGCGCACAG
Source organism: Nevskiales bacterium (assembly GCA_050740255.1). Taxonomy (GTDB): domain Bacteria; phylum Pseudomonadota; class Gammaproteobacteria; order Nevskiales; family JBOICV01; genus JBOICV01. The sequence continues at coordinate 55,532 of JBOICV010000117.1, forward strand.
CGTGCTCGGCTTGATCGAACGAGCTTCAAGCGCGGCTGCCCGTAAGCATCCCACCATGCGCTGGCTGATTTCGGGCGGCGAAGCTGAATCACTGTTGCCGCACCTCCCGTCCCACTGGGAGCATGCGCCGTTGCTGGTGTTTGAGGGCTTGGCGCGGGTGGCCGCCGGCGGTTCCAGTTAAAATCCGCTCCCGCCAGTGCCGGTGTAGCTCAGTTGGTAGAGCACCTGATTTGTAATCAGGGGGTCGGGGGTTCGATTCCCTCCGCCGGCACCATAAATCAAAGGCAAATGAATACGGTCACCAAGCTTCGCCCGGATGTGCCGATGCCGGGCGCTTGCTGGGCTTCGCTCGGCTATGGCTGGATTCTCGATTTCAACGCGCGCGGCTATACGCTATACCACCACAGCCGGATCAACCTGCTGGCGGCAGAGCAGGGCACGCCCGAGGACTTCCGCGCTGCCTACGATATCTGCGAAAGTAGCGGCGAGTGCCTGAGCCTGCGGCAGGCGGGCGACATCACGCGTTACGATTTTTCGCGCATCGAGCGCCTGCCGGAGCTGCCGGTGATTGCCCATCCCGGTGCGCTGACCGATGTGCTGGTGAATTTCGACACGCTGTGGCAGCAGTTCGATGAGCACTACGCTTTTTCTGAGCTGCATGGGGTGGATTGGCAGGAAGTCTACCGGCGCCAGCGTCCGCGCCTGACGGCGTCCAGCACCAGCGACGAACTGCTGCAAGTCTTTAGCGACATGCTGCTTCCCTTGAACGATGGCCATGTCAGCCTGTCGGCTGGAGAGCGGGCGATCCACCGGCTCGGCTCCATGCCATTGCGCCGCGCGATGCAAGAGGCGTTTTGCGCACAGCAGATCCGCATCAGCCTGCGCAGCACGGTGGATGCGATCGCGCAACGCCATGCGGAAGTATTTCTGGCGCCGTTTGCGGCGACGCGCTCGCCGCTGAAGACCGCGTGCAACGGCATTCTGTCTTGGTGCCGCTTGCAGCCGGATATCGGCTATCTGAGCGTACTGCGGCTGTTCGGCTTCGCCGACACCGCAGCGGCGCGCCAGGCCGACGATTTGCCGCACACGCGGCGTGAGGTCGCACAGTTCCTGCGCGATGACCTGGCCGCGCTGGAACCGGCGCTGGACGTGATCTTCGGCGAACTGGCCGGTTGCCGCGCGCTGGTGCTGGATCTGCGCATCAACGGCGGTGGCTTCGATCGCGCCGGCATGGCCATCGCCAATCGTTTTGCCGACCGCAGGTGGCTGGCATTCAGCAAGCGGGCCAGGCAGGGCGCGGGATTCACTGCGGAGCAGCGCTTCGAAGTGAGCCCGCAGCGCGGGCCGGGCTTCAGCGGCGCCGTGTATGTGCTGATCTCGCCGCTATGCGTGAGCGCCGGAGAGATTCTCACCCTGTGCCTGCGCGCGCTACCGCAGGTGCGCATCGTCGGGCAGAACACCGCCGGCATGCTGTCGGACAATCTTAACAAGCCGCTGCCCAATGGCTGGGAGTTGAGTCTGTCCAACGAGGTTTACACTGCATCGGATGGGCAAGTGTTCGAATCCTGTGGTATCGCGCCCGATGTTCCTATGCAGGTGCTCGACGCCGAGCGCTTCGTCCCGACGCTGCAGGAGTCGCTGCGGCGCACGGTGGTGATGATCGCGGACGGCGGTGCGCCGCTGCCCGCGCGGCATGCCGGCGCCTGAGACATACGCTAAGACAACATGAATAAGTACGACCTCACCGAGCTTACCGAACTGGCCCGGCGCCACATCGCGCACCTGATGCACGGCTATACCAACCTCGCGCAGCACGAGCGCAGCGGGCCGAGGATCATCACGCGCGGCAAGGGCATCTATATTTACGACGAGCAGGGCCGCGAATACATCGAAGCCGCCGCCGGCATGTGGTGCGCGAGCTTCGGCTTCAGCGAGCCCGAGCTGGTGGAAGCGGCGGTGCGGCAACTCCGCGAGCTGCCCTACTACCACACGCTGACCTCGCGTTCGGTGACGCCGGCGATCGAGCTGGCCGAGCGCCTGTCGCAACTGGTGCCGATAGCCGACAACCGCATTTATCTCGCGCTGTCCGGCTCCGAGGCCAACGATTTCCTGATCAAGTTCCTGTGGTACTACCACAACGCCATCGGTCAGCCGAAGAAGAAGAAAGTCATCGCCCGCATCAATGGCTACCACGGCGCCACTATTGTCTCGTCGAGCCTGACCGGCATCGCCAAAAATCACACTGCTTTCGATCTGCCGTTGCCGGGCTTCCTGCACACGCACGATCCGCACTACAGCCGCGGCAAGCTGGCGGGCGAAACCGAGGCGGGCTTCGTGGATCGCATCCTAGGCGATCTGGAGCGCATGATTGCCGCGGAAGGCCCGGAGACGGTGATGGCTTTCATGGCCGAACCCGTCGCCGCGGGCGGCGGTGTGGTGGTGCCGCCGGCGGGCTATTTTGAAAAGCTCCAAGCATTGCTGGCGAAATACGACATCCTGTTTCTCGCCGACGAAATCGTCACCGGCTTCGGCCGCACCGGCAATATGTTCGGCTGCGAAACCTTCGGCATCAGTCCTGCGGCCATCACCATGGGCAAGGCGCTCACCGGCGCCTACCAGCCGATGGCGGCCATCGCCTTGCGCGGCGACATCTACCAGGTGCTGGCCCAGGCCAGCGACCGCATCGGCGCGTTTGCGCATGGCACCACCTACAGCGGTTATCCGGCCGGCGCAGCGGTGGCGGTGCGCGCCCTGCAATTGATAGAGGAGCGCGATATCGTCGGGCATGTGCGCCGCGTCGCGCCGGTGTTTCTGGCGCGCCTGAAACGGCTCGAGCAGTCTCCGCTGATTCTGGAAACGCGTGGCATCGGCCTGATGGCGGCGTTTCAACTGCGCGAGGGCACGCTCGACAGCACTGCGTTCAAGGCCCTGGCGGAAGAGGACGGCGTGATTTTGCGTGCGGTGCCGGTCGGGGCCAGCCTCGCGCTGTCACCGCCGCTGATCATCACCGAAGCGCAGATCCACGAGCTGTTCGATCGGCTCGAATGCACGCTGGCGCGTGCCGAAGCCTGAGAGGTGGTTTTATCGCCTCTCCGTCAGGGAGAGGCCGCGCCGCAAGGCGCGGGTGAGGGCGCTGTCTCTGCGAAGCGCGCGCCGCTGGTGGAGACAGCGCCCCTCACCCTGACCCTCTCCCAGAGGGAGAGGGTAAAATTAGTGCGCGTCCTGCGCAATGCGCTCATCAACGATGCGGTCGAGCACCGACAGCGGCACCGAGCCCTGGCCGAGCACGGTGTCGTGGAAATCCCGGAGGTCGAAGCGACGGCCAAGCGCGTGCTCCATGCGTTCGCGCGCCTTGAGCATGCTCATCATCCCGATCTTGTAGGCGCACACCTGGGCCGGGCGGGCGACGCGGGCCTGGCAAGTCCGCATCAAGCGCCGCAACCGGATTTCAACCGTCACCTATCCCTATAATCCGCTGGACGCTGTCGGCTGGCACGGCGCACTGCATCCGGTGCGCATCAATGTGAAAGACCTGCGGCCGCTGATGTCGCACCGCTATCACCTGCCGCCGTCGGCGCACACCACCTTCGTCGCCAGCCGCTTTGTGGTCTGCACTTTTGCACCGCGCCCCTTCGAGACCGATCCGGGCGCGCTGAAGGTGCCGTTCTTCCACAACAACGATGACTACGATGAAGTGCTGTTCTACCACGCCGGCGATTTTTTCAGCCGCGACAACATCCACCCCGGCATGATCACGCTGCATCCCTGCGGCTTCACCCACGGCCCGCATCCCAAGGCGCTCAAGAACCGGCTGACGCCGAAGAAACCGGCGACCGATGAATATGCAGTGATGATTGACGCGCGCGATGCGCTGGAAATCGGCGCCGCTGCGGCCGCGGTCGAACAGCCGGGTTATCATCAAAGCTGGCAGAAAAAAACCTAACTCCGTGAAGCTGGCCACACTCAGGGACGGCAGCCGCGACGGCCGCTTGTTGGTGGTGTCGCGCGACCTCGAGTCCTGCGCGCTGGCGCCGGACTCGGCGCGCACCCTGCAACTGGCGCTGGATCAGTGGCCGGACGCGGCGCCGCGTCTGCAGGCGATTGCGGATTCGCTCAACAGCGGCCAGATCGCCGGCACCATGAATTTCAATCCGCGCGACTGCGCAGCGCCGCTGCCGCGCGCCTATCAATGGGCCGACGGATCGGCCTACGTCAACCACGTCGCGCTGGTGCGCAAGGCGCGCGGCGTCGAAATGCCGGCCAGCTTCTGGACCGAGCCGCTGATGTATCAGGGCGGCAGCGATGCCTTGCTCGGCCCGCACGATCCCATCCGCGCCGACGCCGCATGGGGCATAGACCTGGAGGCGGAAGTTGCGGTGATCACCGATGATGTGCCGCTGGGGGTATCGCCAGCGCAGGCGCGCCAGCACATCAAGCTGCTGCTGCTGATGAACGACGTGTCGCTGCGCGGCCTGATTCCCGACGAGCTGGCCAAGGGCTTCGGCTTCTTCCAGTCCAAACCTTCCAGCGCCTTCTCGCCCTGCGCGGTGACACCCGATGAGCTCGGCAGCGCCTGGGATGGCGGCAAGCTCCATCTGCCGCTGATTTCCAGGATTAACGGCAAAGTCCTGGGCCAGCCGGATGCCGGCGTGGACATGACCTTCGACTTCCCGAGCTTGATCGCGCATGCGGCCAAGACCCGCCCCTTGTGCGCGGGTAGCATCATCGGCAGCGGCACGGTCAGCAATCGCGGCGCCGATGGCGACCCGGGCAAACCGGTCAGCGCAGGCGGCGTGGGTTACTCCTGTCTGGCCGAAATCCGCACGGTGGAAACCCTGCTACAGGGCCAGCCCACGACGCCTTTCCTCCAGTACGGCGACAGCGTGCGGATTGAAATGCTCGATGCCGAGGGGCGCTCGATCTTCGGCGCGATCGAGCAGGCCGTCGAGTGCTACACCGGCCTATGAAGCTTTACTCCTACTGGCGCTCGTCGGC
>JBOICV010000118.1:0-6206 GCA_050740255.1 Nevskiales bacterium
CTTCCGTTGTCGGCTACCGTGGCCGGATTGTGCAGGACCCCGCTCAGCCTGACGGCGCGCCACGCAAGCTGCTGGACAGCCGCCGTCTGGCCGGGCTTGGCTGGCGCAGCCGCATCAGTCTGGAGCAGGGGCTGACGGAGACCTATCGCTGGTATGTTGCGCAACACGGCGGACTCCGAACTTGAGCAGCACTGTTTTTCGCCCGCGCCGCCTGCCGGATGTGCTGGCGCTGTCGCTGTGGCTGGTGCCGGTACTGGATATGCTGATCGTGCTGGGCGCTGCCGCGGCTTTGTCGGTGGCGCTCACCTGGTGGCGTGACGCCAACATCTGGCCCTGGACTACGCACTACCAGGCCGGCATCACCTTCGCCGTAGTGCTCACACCGCTCATATTCTTCAGATTTGATCTGTACCGTTCCTATCGCGGCGAAGGTCTGGCCGTTGAGCTGACCCGTCTCACTGCGGCCTGGCTGGTGGTCGCCGCTTCGCTGGTGGCGGTGGCGGTGGCGAGCAAGACCAGCAGCTTGTTTTCGCGTGTCTGGATGGTGAGCTGGGTCGGCAGCACCCTGGGTCTGCTCTGGGCCTCGCGCATTGTCGTGCGCCTGGGGCTCGCGTGGCTACGCCAGCGCGGCTGGGACACGCGCGAAATCCTGCTCATCGGAGACGGGCGCGCCGCCGAGCGGGTCGCGCATCAGCTCGACGTCAACCGCTGGACGGGTTACCGGATTCGCGGCTATTTCGCGCATGATCCGGAGCGGCCGCCGACCCTGGGCAGGCTGAATTGTCTGGGCTCGGTCGACCGGCTCGAAGAGTATGTCACGCGAATTCCGCGGCGGCCCGATCAGGTCTGGATCGTGATGACCAGCGACGAGCCACCCGACCGTCTGCGTCGGTCCGTCGCCGCGGTCGGCCGCACCCTGATCGACTGCCGGCTGGTGCCGAGCATGCTCGAATTCAGCTTGCTGAACTATAGCGTGACCCAGGTCGCCGGCCTGCCCGTGCTGGATTTGAGCCGCAGCCCCATGTCCGGCCTGAACCGCCTGATCAAGGCCGCGGAAGATCGCGCGCTGGCCGCGCTAATCGTCACCCTCGCAGCGCCGCTGATGCTGTGTATTGCGCTGGGGGTGAAGCTCAGCTCGCCGGGCCCGGTGCTGTTTCGGCAGAAAAGGCATGGTTGGAACGGCGAAGAGATCACCGTACTCAAGTTCCGCACCATGGAAGTTCACAGCGAGCTTCCGGGGCAGGTGACCCAGGCCCGTCGCGCCGATCCGCGCGTGACCCCGCTCGGCGCTTTTTTGCGCCGCACCAGTCTGGATGAGCTGCCCCAATTCTTTAACGTGCTAGGCGGGACCATGTCCGTGGTCGGCCCGCGCCCACATGCCATCGAGCATAACCGGCTGTATAAGCGGCTGGTCGAGGGGTATATGCTGCGCCACAAGGTCAAGCCCGGCATTACGGGCTGGGCCCAGGTGAATGGCCTTCGGGGAGAAACGGATACACTGGACAAAATGCAGCGCCGGGTCGAATACGATTTGTACTACATTGAGCACTGGTCGCTATGGTTGGACCTGGCTATTGTAGTGCTGACCTTGATGAGAGGCTTTATTTCTCCGCGCGCTTATTGAATAATCAACAGGTTAATGGAGCTTTAGGAGGGTAGGGTGACGAATAAGAAAGCGCATGGAGTGCTGCTGGCCGGCGTTACGGCCGTATCCCTGGCGGCGATTGCGCAGGAAGATGCCGGGGCGCCGGTAGGCATCAAGCTGGCGCCGGGCGTGCGGGCGGTGGCGCTGCTGGACGCCGATCTTGCCTACACCAGTAACTTTTTTTACCAGCCGGATAACGAGAAATCGTCCGTCGGCGTCATACTGAAGCCGGGCCTGAAAATCGAAGGCGACAAAGGGGCGTTTGTTTACAACCTTGGGTTGATCGGCGATATCGGCAAGTACGATGTGCGCGGCGATCTGGACGACTACGAGGATACGAGGTTCGACGCCGGCTTCACCTGGGATGCCGCCACCCGCCACCGCTTCGGCGCGCGCTTTATCCGCCTGGACGATCACGACCCCTTTGGTACCGTGCGCACCGAGTCGTCCGCGGTGGGCCAGCGCGACCTGGATGAGTGGCACGAAAACCAATTCGACCTGACCTACCGCTTCGGCGCCAATGACGCCAAGATCAACGTGGAGCTTGGTACCGGCACGCGCGATAGGGAATACGACACCAACCGGGGCTTTACGCAATTCCTCGACTTCAGCATTGACGAGGTGCGCGCCGCGGTGCTTTACAACCTCAGCAGCAAGACCGCGCTGCTGGCGGACATCATCGACAGCGACATCAGCTATGACGAGAACCTGGTGGGCTTCCCGCGCGATGGCGAGGAGCAGCGTATTCGTGCCGGTGTGCGCTGGAAGGCGACCGGCAAGACCATTGGCGACGTGCGCGTCGGTAAAGTGAAGCGGGAATTCGACGACCCGGCGGCGCGCGACTTCGACGAGACCGACTACGACGCCAGCCTGACCTGGTCGCCGCGGGTACAAACTCAGTTGAGCGCGCGTATCGGCCGCGCCAGTCTGGAAAGCTATCTGGTGGAAACGCGCTTTATTGACAATGAATTTTATATCCTGGACTGGACGCAAGACTGGTCGAGCTTGTTCAGAACCAGCCTAAGCTATGGTCGCAGCGAGCAGTTGTTTGTAGATTCAGCGGTGGACGGAAGTCCCGCCGCCGGTGTGCAGAGTATCGGGGAGCGGCAAGACGAGATCGACAGCTGGACCTTGCTGGGAACCTACCGGCTTTCGTCCAGCCTGCAACTCAGGGGTGGCCTGTCGCGCGTCGAACGTACGTCCAACCTGTTAGATCCTTTGACGCAACGGCAAACGGCCGACTACGACAACGACACCGCCTTTATCGGTGTGCGCGTGCTATTCTAAAGTCCGATATTCGCACGCACCTGTCGGTTGTTTCATGAGATGGTTTCTTGCCCTCGGATGGGCCCTCACCAGCGTTCTCTCTACTGTTGCCCACGCTCAGGGCGCGCTGATCACGGACGAAAAGGTTTACCGGCTCGGCGCCGGTGACACCATCCGCGTCGAGGTCCATGAAGAAGCCGACCTTACCCTCGAAACCCAGCTTCAGGGCGACGGCAAGATGCGCTACCCGTTTCTGGGCACGCTGCAGGCCTCCGGCAAGACGGTGGCTGAACTGCAGCAGCAAATCACCGAAGGTCTGCGCGGCGATTACCTGATCAAGCCCGAGGTGCGCGTTCGGGTCATTACCTATCGGCCGTTCTATATCACCGGCCAGGTGGTGCGCACCGGCGGTTACCCCTATGTTCTCGGACTCACCGTGGAAAAAGCGGTGACGATTGGCGGCGGCTTCACCGATCGTGCCTCCAAGCGCAATATCTTCCTGGTGCCGGAAAACGCCACCCAGCAGCAGAAGGTCAAGGTCAATCTCGACTCGCCCGTGCGTCCGGGTGAAACCGTCATCGTCGAGGAGAGCCTGTTTTGAGCACGGTACTGCCCGCGCAGGATTTGGGTGGCGACGCTGCTTCCTTGTCCCCGTGGCAGGGCGAATTCATAGATGTGCGCGAGCTGCTGCGAACCCTGAACCGCTACAAGTGGGGCGTCCTCAGTATCGTGGTAGTCGTGATGTTGCTGGCGACGCTCGCGGTTTATGCGATGACGCCGATTTATCGCGCCAGTGTCACCCTGCTGATAGAGACGCGCTCCAACCGGCCGGTCCAGGAAGTCCAGGAAGTCTACGACCCTGGTTATGGCAGCTTCGAGTATCTTTACACCCAATATGAAATTCTGAAGTCGCGCGATTTGGCCGACAAGGTCGCGCAGCGGCTTGATCTGAGCACTTATCCGGAATTCGCGCCACCCGAGAACTCCTGGCAGCAGCGCCTGGACTGGCGCCGCTGGTTGCCGTTCCTGCCCAAGGCGGCCTCAAACAAACTGACCGAACAGGAGCAGCTCGCGCGCAAGCAGAAGTACGCGGTAAAGAAATTGAGCTCGCGTGTTTCGGTCGAGCCGGTTGCCGGTACGCAGCTTGCGAAAGTGCATGTCGAATCGGAAGATCCCAGGCGGGCAGCTTTGATCGCCAATACCCTGGCCGACGCTTTTATCGACAGCAGCCTTGACGCGCGTCTCACCATGAGCCGCAAGGCGAACAGTTGGCTGACGGAACGCTTGAAAGTGGTTCGCGCCGACTTGAGCAAAGCCGAGCAGGCCTTGCAGGCCTTTCGCGAGCGGCAACAAATCGTCAGCGTCGGTGGCGCGCGCGGCTTTGTTGAGCAGGAACTGACGGACAACGCGATGCGCCTGCGTGAGGCGGGCAAGCGCAAGGCCGAATTGGCGAGCACCTACTGGAAGATCGAGCAGGCCGGCGGCGATCCCAAGGCTCTGGAAGCCGCCAGTACGCTGCTGGTCAGCACCGTGGTGCAGGTGGCCAAGGCCGAGATGCTCCAGGCTTCGCAAAAATTGAAGGGGCTTGAATCCCGGTATGGACCGAAACACCCGCAGATGGTCACCGCACAGGCGGAGCTGGATGCGACCACCGCGGCTTATAACCAGCAGTTACAGACGGCGGCATTGGGCGTCAAAGCCGAGTATGAGATTGCGCGCGAAACCGAACGTCAGTTGAGTCAGATCGAGCAAACCGCGCGCGGACAAATCCAGAGCCTCGACCGCAAGGAGTACGAATTCAGCACGCTGGAACGCGACGTCGAAACCAACCGTGAACTGTACAACCTGTTTCTGACGCGCTTCAAGGAAACCGATCCCACCGGCGGCGGCGACTATCAGGCATTCAACGCGCGCGTGGTGGATCCGGCGATCGTGCCGGAAAGCCCGTTCAAACCCAACAAGCTTAAGTTCCTGCTGCTGGCCGGTGTGGGTGGTCTGTTCCTGGGCTTGCTGGCCGCGGTCCTGCGCTATCTGCTGAGCGATACCATCGGCAGCAGTCAGGAACTGGAGCAGCTCACTGGCCTGCCGATTCTGGGCGTGCTGCCGGTGCTTGAGGACATCAAGCCCGGCAAGACCAGCACGGTATTGGACCAGCCGAAAAGCAGCTTTAGCGAAGGCATGCGCAGTATCCGCACCGGCCTGGTGCTCAATGATCTCGACCAGAAGAAGAAACGCCTGATTATTACCTCTTCGGCGCCGCAGGAAGGCAAAACCACGGTTGCGCTGAATCTGGCGGTGACCTTGGGGCAGATGGAGCGGGTGCTGGTCGTCGATTGCGATCTGCGCCGTCCGATGCTTGGCAAGGTGGTCGGCCTCACCAGCGCCAAACCGGGCCTGACCGAGTTGCTGTCGGAACTGGTTAAGCCGGAAAATTGCATTCATCGCTATGAAGCCGGCAACATCGATGTGCTGCCGGTCGGCAAGTTGCCGCCCAATCCCGGTGAAATCCTCGCATCCCAGCGTTTCCGCAAGCTGATCGAAGTGCTGTCCGCGCGCTATGACCGTATCGTGTTCGACTCCGCGCCCTGCCAGGCGGTCAGCGACACGCTGCTACTGACGCAGAATGCGGACGCGGTGCTGTTTGTCATCAAGTCCGAGAAAACCACACGCGGGCTGGTACGGCATTCCATCCGCCAGCTCAGACATGCCCGCGCGCCGCTGATTGGCGCGGTGGTGAATTATGTGGACCTGGAGCGGCACGCGCGTTACTACGACAGTTATTATTACGCTTACCGCTATTACGAATAAATCGCCGACGGTATGCCCAGAGGCTTCTCACAGCAGTCTGGCTTCCAAACGCACTCGGCAGCGGCGAAATCCGTGCTGCTGGTCCTCGCCAGCCTTGGCTTATGCAGTGCTGGCTTGAATGGACGCGGCCTGCTGACTGAGGCCTATGCGGCCTATGCCCGTGAAAACCTGAGCCCAGAGGCCTCGCCGGAGCTGGCCGCTGCCGCCGCCGAGGTGACGCTGCGGTTCAAGCCGGGAGACGCGGTATATCTGGCACTGCTCGCCCGGGCCGAGCAGTTGCGCGGCCGCGGTGCGGAAGCCGAGCGGCATTTTCGGGCGGCCTTGAAGCAGGCGCCGGCCAATGCCTATGTGTGGCGCGATTATGCGCTGCTGCGTCCGGTCGGCGGCCGTTACGATGCGCAACTGGCGCATGCGGTCGAGCGCGCACAGGCGCTGGCGCCGACCAGTCATGGCCTGCACTTGTCGTTTGGCGTTGTGGGATTGGTGG
>JBOICV010000119.1:0-13098 GCA_050740255.1 Nevskiales bacterium
AGGCCGGCAAGACCATTCTGATGCAGAAGCTCGCCAACGCGATCAACGAGAACCACCCGGAAATCGTCCTGATCGTCCTGCTGATCGACGAGCGGCCCGAGGAAGTCACCGAGATGCAGCGCACCGTCCGCGGCGAGGTGATTTCCTCGACCTTCGACGAGCCCGCCGCGCGCCACGTCCAGGTCGCCGAGATGGTGATCGAACGCGCCAAACGCCTGGTCGAGCACAAGCGCGATGTGGTGATCCTGCTGGATTCGATCACCCGCCTCGCCCGCGCCTACAACAACGTGGTGCCGTCCTCCGGCAAGGTGCTGACCGGCGGTGTCGACGCCAACGCGCTGCAACGGCCGAAGCGCTTCTTCGGCGCCGCGCGCAATATCGAGGAGGGCGGCTCGCTCACCATCCTCGCCACCGCGCTGGTGGATACCGGCTCCAAGATGGACGAAGTGATTTACGAAGAGTTCAAAGGCACCGGCAATAGCGAAATCCATCTGGATCGCCGCATCTCCGAAAAGCGCGTATTCCCCTCGATCGACGTCAACCGCTCCGGCACGCGTAAGGAAGAGCTGCTGGTCGAGCCGGACGAGCTGCAGAAGATGTGGGTGCTGCGCAAAGTACTGCATCCGATGGATGAGCTGGCGGCGATTGAGTTGATCATTGACCGGCTCAAGCAGACCAAGACTAATGCGCAGTTCTTCGAGGCGATGAAGCGCAATTGACCGAGTTGTCATTGTCGTTCTGAATCCCCTTCGACGGGCTCAGGACAGGCTTCGATAGGCTCAGGATGAACTCCGCGAAGAATCTCGCTTTTCTCGTCATTCCGGCGCAAGCCGGAATCCAGTTTTATGTCCGTTGTCGAAACCCGTCGATACCTCACGGCGAACGGAAAAACTACATCCCAACCCCGCGCGCTGCGCCAAACCACTCGCGCGCCAACCGTGCCCGTGCAGCAGGATCAGCCGGAATCTCATGTAGACCGTCGATCCGGTCGAGGCGCTGCCTGAGACCGGCGCCATTAGCGATCTGAATCGCCAGTCCCGGCCGCGCGTTCAATTCCAGAACCAGGGGACCGCGCTCGCGGTCCAGCACGACATCTACCCCAAGATAACCCAAGCCCACCAGTTCATGGCAGCGCGCTGCCAGGGTTAGCAGCTGCTCCCATTGTGGAATTTGCAGGCCGGCGATTTCCGCACCCGTGTCTGGATGTTGGGTTACCAGCCGGTTTTGACACACGGCGCGCGCGGTGCAGCCGCTAGCCATGTCAATGCCCGCGCCGACCGCGCCCTGATGCAGATTCGCTTTGCCATCTGAGTCACGCGTCGGCAGGCGCACCATTGCTGCCACCGGCACCCCGCGAAACACGATAGTGCGGATATCCGGCACGCCACGATAACTGACCTGTTCGAATAGCGGATCGAACTTTACGCGGTACTCGATCAGGGCTTTGTCGGCCTGCCCGCCCAGGCTGTACATGCCGTTAAGAATGTTCGAGATGTGATGCTCGAGTTCATCCTCCGTCATCAGGCTGTCATTGGAAAGGCGGTAGCGCTGGTTGTGGCGGCCGGTGATCACCACGATGCCGTTGCCGCCGGAGCCTTGCGCCGGCTTGATCACAAAATCACGGCGATCCCGAACGATTTCCGGCAGCCGCGCGATGTCGTGCTCAATCTCGATCACGCCATATAAATCCGGCACCGCGATACCGGCGGCTTGCGCCAGGCGCTTGGTGCGCAGCTTGTCGTCCACCAGCGGGTAATGGCGGCGCGGGTTGTGTCGCAGAATGAAATCCGCATTGCGCCGGTTCATGCCCAGCACACCGGCCGCTTTCAGCCGCCCCCAGCCGATCATTTGCCGTTGAAGGCGCGGAAGCGCCAGAGTTCGGTCAGACGATAGCCGGTGTAACGGCCCATCGCCAGATTGGCGGCCAGCACCACCAGCAGCAGCTCTGGAAATACGAAGGTCAGATGTTCCAGCAGCGCGATGTTCATCACCAGGAAGGCCACCGCCGCCACCGCCAGGCTGCCCAAGCCTTGCTGAATCGCCTCCAGCGGTCCCGCCTCCTCCCAGACCAGCGACATACGCTCGATGGTCATGGTCATGATGACCATCGGGAACAGCGCGATCGACACGCCCATCTCCAGGCCAAGTTGATGCAATACCACGCTGACGCCGGCCATCAGCATCACTACCAGGGTCAAGACCGCGGCCAGCCGTGGCACCAGCAGCAGCTTGAGGTGCTCGAGATAAAAGCGTAGCGCCAGTCCGAGCCCGACAATCAGGCAGAACAGCAGGATGCCCCACCACAATTCGGTTTCGCGAAAGGCCAGCGCGATCAGCACCGGCATGAAGGTGCCGAAGGTCTTCACGCCGACCAGGTTGCGCATGAGCACCACGACGAAAGCGCCGAGTGGAATCATCAACAGGATGCGATAGACGTTCTGGGTCTGCACCGGCAGCGCGAACAGGGAAAAGTCCATCAGGTGCGAACCCTTCAGCACCGCGCGGCGCTCGGCTACGTCCACCATTTCGCGCAGATTGCGCGCCACCGAGAACTGCAGACGCACATCCTGTCCGCCCTCGACCCTGAACAGCGCATCGCCGCCGATCTGCCAGATCAGGAAGTTATCCGGCGGTCCGCTCTCAGCGGTCACCGGATGCAGCGTCAGCCAGGTTTCGCCGTCATGCATCTGCAACCAGGGCTCGAGCGCGTGTCGCTTCAGACCATCTTCAAGTGCAAGACCATAGATCACACGAGCGGGAATGCCGGCGCTGGCCAGAACCTGCACGATGTCCTGCGCCCACAGCGTCGGCGTGTCCGCGTTTTCGCGCAACATCGCCAAAGTCGGGTTCCGGTCCGGTGCGTTGAGCCGCAACAGCAACTGGCGCACGAAGGACAAGCTGTCGGCAGACTCGCCCCGCGCCTGCTCCAGCAGCTCGCTCACCGCTGAAGCGTTGGGCTCTGTCAGTACCGGCGCCGCGGGAGTCGCCGGCGGTAACTCGTGCCGGGAATGGGCTTCGGGGTCCTGATACAGCACGGCGCGGTAGTACAGCACTTGCTTGCCAGTGGCGCGGCGCTTGGCCCATAGCGCCTGCCGGTTGTATTCGTCGTGCTCGGTGGCAAGCCCGTATTTTGCGGCAACAAAGTCTTCGTCCAGTATCGCGAAGCCTGCGGGTTTATAAAGGACGGGCAGGGTTACCTTGGCGGCGCCTGCCTTTGCCTTGAAGCCGACCCGTGCTTCTACGCTCCAGACCTCGGTCTGGTCGGCCGGTTTTAACGGCAAACCGAGCCGGAGGACCTTATAAGTGGTCAGTCCCAGTCCGGCGGCAACCAGCGCCAGCGTGAGTAGCTTGACGTGCAGATTTCTCATGCGCCGTCGGCGGCGGGTGCGGCGGCCGCGGATTTTTTCTTCTTTTTCTTTTTCTCGCCGCAATCCGGTTTGGTGAGGAAGGTTGCGGCGGGATCAATGATGGCGATGTCCTTCAACGCGTCGCGACCCAGCAGTACCGGGTAGTTCAGACTGGTGCGGTCGACCAGGCTGAACTGTTCGTGATGCACCTGGCCGTTGATACACAACTCCATCTCGACCACCGGCCGCGCCTGCAGCTTGCCGTCGTGACGTTTGATCCGCGCCATGCGCAGCACCGGCCGCTCGATGCTCACATGATGCTCCTTGGCGCCGCGGTCTTCCTGATAATCGAAAATAAACCGCACCCAGGGATCGCCATCCTGCTGGAACAATTCGACTTTGCGCGCGCTCATGGATGAGGTCTTGGCGCCGGTATCCATGCGGGCGCGGAACTTGAAGCCCCAGGGTTCCAGCCGTACCGATTCGACCCAACCCATGATTTGGCGTTCTGTGAGGGGTATTTCCTGGGCATGAGCAAGCAGCGCGGTGCACAGCAGCGCGGAGAGATTCAAGCCATGTGCCAATCGAAACAAGGCCTGCATAGGAACGGTGAGTCGAGGGCGGTATCGGGATGCGGATCAGGCTTCGCGCGCTACGGCACGATAACCGATGTCGCGCCGGTAGTGGACGTCCGGCCAGCGGATGCCGGCGACTCTGGCATAGGCTCGTCCCTGCGCCGTCTTCACCGATTCGCCGAGCGCACACACGGTCAGCACCCGGCCGCCGCCGGTCAACACCCGTCCGTCCTTCAGTACCGTGCCGGCATGAAACACCTTGGTGTTGGACGAATCCGCATTCAGTCCCTGAATTTCATCGCCCTGGCGCACCTGGCCCGGATAGCCACCCGCAGCCATGACGACGCCCAGCGCCGTGCGGGAATCCCATTCCGCTTTGACGCGATGCAACTGACCATCAACCGCGGCTTCGGCCAGATCAACAAAGTCGGATTTGAGCCGCAGCATGATGGGCTGGGTCTCCGGATCGCCCATGCGGGTGTTGAACTCCAGCACCTTCGGCTCACCGCGTTCACTGACCATCAAGCCGGCGTATAGAAAGCCGGTGAAGGGCGCACCGGCCGCCGCCATGCCGCTCACGGTGGGGTTGACCACTTCGCGCATGATGCGCGCGTGCAGTTCGGGCGTCACCATGCGTGCCGGCGAATAGGCGCCCATGCCGCCCGTGTTGGGACCCGTGTCGCCGTCACCCACCCGTTTGTGATCCTGCGAGGTAGCCAGCGGCAGGATGTGTTCGCCATCAACCATGCAGATAAAACTGATTTCCTCGCCGCTCAGAAACTCCTCAACCACCACGCGCGCGCCGGCCTGACCCAAGCCAGTGCTGGAGGTGGCGCCGGCCAGCATGTCGCGCGCTGCCGCTACGGCTTCTTCAGTCGTCTGCGCCACGACCACGCCCTTGCCCGCAGCCAGGCCGTCAGCCTTGACTACGATCGGTGCTGCCTCGGCGCGGATATACGCTTCGGCCGCGGCGGCATCGGTAAATACCTGGTACCTGGCGGTAGGAATCCGATGCTTGGCCAGAAAGTTCTTGGCGAAGGCTTTGGATGCTTCGAGTTGGGCCGCGGCCTTGCTGGGTCCGAAAATGCGCAGACCTTTGCGCTGGAAGAGATCAACAATGCCGGCCGCCAGCGGCACTTCGGGGCCAACGACGGTTAGCGATACCTGCTCGCGTTGCGCCAGGGCGGCCAGAGCGGCGATGTCGTCGGCCGGGACGCTGACATTACGGCACTTGGGTTCGCGCGCGGTGCCCGCATTACCCGGCGCGACCAGCACCGTGCTCACTTGCGCCGACTGCGCGCATTTCCAGGCCAGCGCGTGCTCGCGCCCGCCGCCGCCTACGATGAGTATTATTTTTCCGGGCATTTGGGCTTTTCGGTAAACAGGCCGGGGATTTTATCAGAGCGGCTCCCGCCACCCGCCGCACACCCTTCGACTTCAGCCCCGTTCGTCCTGAGCGTAGCCGCGAAGCGGCGAAGTCGAAGGACCGGAACGGGCTGAAGTTTATCCTGAGCTTGTCGAACGACTCAGGACGAGCGGGAACTGCGACACTATCCAATCGGGGTTGGTGTAATTTGTGCGTCGTGCCATGAACGGGGTGACGGTGGACTTTGAAATTCGACCGGCGACGCCGGAAGATCAGACCGCTGCGGTGTCCTTGATCCATAGCGCCGGCCCGGCCGCATTCGACTATATCTTTGCCGCCCCGGAGCGGCCGGCCACGGCGTTTCTGGCCTTCGCATTCAGCAGTGGTCGCGGCCTGTTCGGCTGCCGCAATCATTTCGTCGCCACCCAGGCCGGCCGCGTGGTCGCGACGCTTGCCCTTTATGGTGCGGCCGAACACAAACCCTTGACGCGCATCCTGCCGCTGCAAATCGCTCAGTTCCATGGCGTGATGCGGGCGGCGGGCATTTTGCGCCGCAGTCTGGAAGTGGCGAACCTAATGCCGCCGCCGCTGGAGAGCGTCGAGTATCTGGCGAATTTCGGCGTCGCGCCGGACTTGCGCGGCCAGGGCATCGGGCAGCGCCTGCTCGAATTCGCCGCCCAGCACGCGCGCGGCCGCGGCAAGTTCGTATTGGCGCTCGATGTGGCCACCAGCAATCCACGCGCCCAGGCTTTGTACGAACGCGTCGGCATGTGTGTGGTGCATGAACGGCAATTCCGGGGTCCGGCGGGCCGTGTACCGGATGCGCGACGCATGGAAATGACGCTCACATGAGCACGCGCTGCCTGCTGCTGGTGAGTCTAATGCTGTTGACGGCATGTGCCGCTCAGAGCGGCGGCCGCGGCTTTCGCGTGGAGAATCTGGCCAAGTCCGATATTGATTTCGTGGTGGACAGTCACATCCGCGCGCAGGAAAGCCATCTGCGCGAATTGACCATCAAGCTTTACAGGCGCAATCCGGCGGAGCTGAAGAAGAAAGCTGGCGCCACGCTGGACTCGCGCCTGGCCCAGTTGTTCGCGCGTCCGGGCGAGCTGATTCTCGACGAACTTCAAGGCAAGCAAACCATCGAGGCCATGCTGCTGGGCTTCGAGGAGAACTACTCGGGTGATCGGGTGTTCGCCATCATGGCGGGTCTCACCGACATGCTCCGGCGCAGTTGCAATTACAAGCAGGAGTTTTTTCTGCTCGACGAACTAGACCAACAGAAGCTGTACAACAGCGCGCGCAACATCGAGGTGCTGGTGTGGCGCATCGGCCATCGCCGCGATCCGCAAGGCAAGGTTTATCTGTTGACGAATGAGATCGGCGACGACGCCAGCAACCTCAGTTTTGAGCGCCTGTTCGGCAAGATGATCGCGCTACAGGACATGCTGGCCCAGATCACCGCAGACACGACCAACCGTTCTATCACCAAAGTCCTGCACAATGCGGCGACGATGGTATTTCTACCGATTTGATTTGCCCAGAGTGATTTTCCAGCCTTGATGTTGTCCAATCCGGGATTCCAATGAGTAACCAGCAGATGACGACCGCAGCCAGCCTTGCTCGGCTTGGCGCAGGCGGCATCCGAACGGGAGTAGATGCCTAAGCTTTGCCCTGTAGTTGCGCCACAATTCCGGGATTCTCCAGGGTCGAAATATCCTGTTTGATCTCTGCGCCCTTGGCGATGTCCCTGAGCAGCCGCCGCATGATTTTGCCGGAGCGGGTTTTCGGCAGACCGTCCGAGAAACGGATGTCATCCGGCTTGGCCAGCGCACCGATCTCCTTGCCGACATGTTCGCGCAGCTCGCGCATGAGCTGCTCTGCATCCTTGCCCTCCGGCCGCGCCCCCCGGCAGATCACGAAGGCCGCTATCGCCTCGCCTTTGACCTCGTGTGGTTTTCCGACTACTGCAGCCTCCGCCACGCGCGGATGCGACACCAGCGCGCTTTCCACTTCCATGGTGCCCAGGCGGTGGCCGGAGACGTTCAGCACATCGTCTATGCGGCCCATGATCCAGTAATAACCCTCCGCATCGCGGTGGCTGGAATCACCCGCGACGTACAGGTGTTCTTTCGCCGCGCCGGGCGTAGTAGCGCGATTCTTGAATTTCTTCCAGTAGGTATCGAGATAACGCTCGTTATCACCCCAGATAGTGCGCAGCATCGACGGCCAGGGTTGTTTGATCACCAGATAACCGCCCTTGTCGGGGTCGGTGACGGGTACGCCGTCATCATCCACGATGTCGACGACAATGCCGGGCAGCGGCTTGGTGCAAGAACCGGGTTTGGTCGCAATCTCGGCCGGCACCGGTGAAATCATGATCGCGCCGGTTTCGGTCTGCCACCAAGTGTCCACGATCGGGCAGCGTCCTTTGCCGATATGTTTGTGATACCACATCCAGGCTTCCGGATTGATCGGTTCGCCCACCGTGCCGAGCAGGCGCAGCTTGGACAGCTTGTACTTGGCGGGAAGCTTGTCGCCGAGTTTCATCAGCGCGCGGATCGCGGTCGGCGCGGTATAAAACACCGTGACGCCATGACGCTGGCAGATTTCCCACAAGCGCCCGCCGTGCGGGGTCGTGGGCGCGCCTTCGTAAATCAGAATCGTCGCCGCATTGGCCAGCGGCCCATAGGCGACGTAGGTGTGTCCGGTCACCCAGCCGACGTCGGCGGTGCACCAGAAGATGTCCAGATCCTGCAGGTCGAATACCCAGCGCGTGGTCATCATCGCATTCAGCAGATAACCGCCGGTGGAATGCTGGATGCCCTTCGGCTTGCCGGTGGAACCCGAGGTGTAGAGCAGGAATAGCGGATGCTCGGACTCGACCCATTCCGGTTCACATTCGTCGCGCTGGTTTTTAACCGCGTCCGACCACCAGATGTCGCGGCCGTGCTTCATGCCCACGGAATTGCCCGCGCGCTTGAACACGATCACTTTCTCAATCGTCGCGCAGCCCTTCGCCAGGGCTTCGTCCGCGGCCGTCTTCAGCTCCACCACATTACCGCCGCGATGCCCGCCGTCCGCCGTGATCAGGATCTTCGCGCCGGCGTCCTCGATGCGGTCCTTCAGGGATTGCGCAGAGAAGCCGCCGAACACCACCGAGTGAATTGCGCCGATGCGCGCGCAAGCCTGCATCGCGATCACCGCCTCCGCAATCATCGGCAGGTAAATCACGATGCGATCGCCTTTCCTGGCGCCCTGCGCCTTCAGCGCATTGGCGAAGCGGCAGACCTGGGCGTGCAACTGCTTGTAGGTGAGTTTGCGCACATCGCCTTTCTCGCCCTCGGCGATGATCGCCAGCTTGTTGGCGCGCAGCGGTAAATGGCGGTCGAGGCAGTTATGCGAGACATTGAGCCGGCCTTCCACAAACCAGCGGTAATTCGGCGCTGCGCTGTCGTCGAGCGCGGTGGTGAAAGGTTTGCGCCAGGTCAGCGCGGTGCGCGCCAGCCGCGCCCAGAAATTCACATGATCCTGCTCGGCGGCGCGCCGCAGCCGTTCCATGGTTTGCGGTTGAATGCAGGCCTTCCGCATAAATTCCCTGGATGGCTGAAACACGCGCTGCTCGCTCAGTACGGACTGAATATCACTCATGATTTCTCCATATAAACAAGTACGCTCGCCCTACAAGCTGGCATCCATGCATCGGGCAGGAGTATGCCTTAAAACTTCCTGCGGATGACAAGTCAAAATCGCGCTGTCGCTTGTCGGCGACAGTAAGCTGCAAACGCACAACGCGCCGCCGAAGCAGTTCATCGGCGCGATGCATTACTCTTGAACCTCATTGATCATCGCAGCGAATCCAACATGTCCGACATTCCAGTCGAAATCCTCGCCACCGGCCGCTTCCTGCGTTTAGTCCGCAAAGGCCATTGGGAGTTTGCGGAGCGCGTCAACTCGCATGCGGCGGTATTTGTAGTCGCTGTGACGCCGGCGCGTGAGCTGGTGCTCGTCGAGCAGCACCGCATACCGCTGGGCAGGAGCACCATCGAATTGCCGGCCGGTTTATTGGGCGACGAGGCGCGGCACTCGGAGGAACCGCCGGAAGCTTGTGCGCTGCGTGAGCTGGAAGAGGAGACCGGTTTTCGCGGCAAGCGCGCGCAGTTGATTGTCGAGGGGCCGGTAGCCCCGGGACTGACTTCAGAGCGCCTGTATTTGGTGCGCTGTTACGACTTGGAGCGCGTGCATGCCGGCGGCGGCGTTGGCGGCGAGAACATTACGGTGCATACGCCGCGACTGGACTCCATAGACACCTGGCTCGCCGAGCAGCGCCGCGCGGGATTGGAAATCGAACCGCGTGTTTACGCCGCGCTGTATTTCCTGCGCAACGAAGGTTAAGGCTCTCTGACTACAGTTTGCTCGAAGGCTGGCAGTGCACGGCCCTGTGCGTCTTTCGGCAGCTTCATGCTGGCATCCAGCGTGTAGGCCGCGGCGGTGAAGCGATCCCCATCCAGTTTGAACCAGAAAAATCCCAGCGTGTTGTCCACCTGCCAGTAACTGGGATTGCGCGCGGCATCGCCAAACGGCCGCGGGCCCTCGGCTGCACCGGACACGATGAAGTGCGTTTTGCCGCAGCTCGATACCGGCTTGAGCCATTCCAGATCGTGATCGTGACCTTGCAAGAACAAGTCCACGCCTTCGGCGCAAACCGTGGCTTCAAGCAAATCCTTCCACGGCTTGCCGCTGGTTGTGATCGGCAGCAGCGGATTGGTGCCGTCGTAGCTGCCGGCATTGCCATGCAGACCGTTGGAAATATAAGGATGGTGCGCCAACGCAATCTTCCAGCGCGCTCTCGAAGCTTTAAGCGCCGCGCTGAGCCAGCTCTGCTGCTCGGCGCCATAAGTGACGAAATTCCACTGCGGGTTCAGGTCCGGCAGGATCGCCGTCAGCGGATTGGAATCCAGCGCAAAGAATTCCGCCAAGGGCGCCCCGCCGCTCAGCGGCGCGGTGAAGTTGTAATACCGCGCCGGCATACGCCACTTGTCCGAATTGCGGCCGGCCAGGTAATGGTAGTCCACCTGGTGCTCGCCCTTGCTGTTGTCCGAACCTTCGCCCGGACCGAGGCTGTTGTCGTGATTGCCCAGCACCACGTACACCGGCACCT
Source organism: Nevskiales bacterium (assembly GCA_050740255.1). Classification (GTDB taxonomy): domain Bacteria; phylum Pseudomonadota; class Gammaproteobacteria; order Nevskiales; family JBOICV01; genus JBOICV01. The sequence continues at coordinate 10,450 of JBOICV010000119.1, forward strand.
TGAGATTTTTATACGGTGTCTCGAACTTGGACTGGAATTGCTCGTCGTCCACGCTGGATACGCCGGACAGATAAAAGTTGTCGCCCAGCTCCAGCGCAAACTCACAGCCGCGCCGCCGGCACACCTCGGCCATCGCCTCACCCACTGCAATCTGCCGCTCCGAGCCGGTGCCCGCATCGCCGAAGGCCACGAACTGGGTGGACTTGGTCTGGGCCGCTCCGCCTGCTGCGCCGTCGCCGTGGTTGCCGTTCTTGCATGCGGCCAGGGCCACGGCCGCCAATACCAAGCTGATGATTTTACGCATTCGAATATTCCCTCAGGCCAGGCGCTGTTCTAGTTCACCGATGTGACGGCGATATGAAAGCAAAGCTACGTCAGGGGGAAAAAGGCCTACCCCACCCGCTTGGGGCGGATTCAGGCTCGCGCTAGCTGAAGGGAACCCAAACAAATCAAGTCTCGCGCCGACGCGTCATCGGCGTTACGCTTAACCTTGTCAAGCCAGGGGCGTCCCGCTATTTGCGGCGGGGCTGAGAAATCACCCTTGGAACCTGAACCGGATCATGCCGGCGGAGGGAGAGCTTGGCGGTGCGTCACGCTCGCTTTCCGCGGCTTCATTGAGCCATAGCTATGAGCGCCGTACCCAAAGACATCTTGAGCCGGACCGCAAAACTCGCGGCCGAAGTCATCACGCCCTTTCCCGCGTCGCGCAAAAGCTACGTCGAGGGTTCGCCGGGCATCCGCGTGCCGATGCGCGAGATCGCGCAGACGCCTTCGCGCACCAGCAAGGGGCTTGAGCCGAATCCTTCGGTCACGGTTTATGACACTAGCGGCCCCTACACCGACCCCGCTGTCACAATTGACCTGCTCAAGGGTCTGCCACCCTTACGCGAGCCTTGGATTGCAGCGCGTGGTGACACCGAACAACTGGCCGGACCGGCTCGTCATTCCCGCGAAAGCGGAAATCTTGTACAAAGTTTTCCGCTCATCGCCAAACCGCGCCGCGCCGTTCCCCTCCCCCTGAGGGAGGGTGCAGTAGTTTTCCCCTCCCCCTGCGGGAGGGGGGTAGGGGGAGGGGTCAGCCGCACAACCGGCAACGTTTCGCAGATGCAATACGCTCGGCAGGGCGTCATCACGCCCGAGATGGAATACATCGCCATCCGCGAGAACTGCCGCCTGCAGGAACTGCGCGAGATCTACCAGCAGGCCGGCTATCTCAAGCGCCACCGCGGCCAGTCCTTCAGCGCCAGGCTGCCGGAACTGGTAACGCCCGAATTCGTGCGCGATGAAGTCGCCTGCGGCCGCGCCATCATCCCCGCCAACATCAATCACCCGGAACTGGAGCCGATGATCATCGGCCGCAACTTCCGCGTGAAAATCAACGCCAACATCGGCAACTCCGCCGTCACCAGCAGCATCGCGGAGGAAGTGGAGAAAATGGTCTGGGCCACGCGCTGGGGGGCGGACACCGTGATGGACCTCTCCACCGGCAAGCACATCCACGAAACGCGCGAGTGGATTCTGCGCAACTCGCCGGTGCCCATCGGCACCGTGCCGATCTACCAGGCGCTGGAGAAGGTGAATGGAAAAGCAGAAGAACTCACCTGGGAGATTTTCCGCGACACGCTGATCGAGCAAGCCGAGCAGGGCGTGGACTACTTCACCATCCATGCCGGCGTGCGGCTGCCCTATATCCCGCTCACGGCGGATCGCGTCACCGGCATAGTCTCCCGCGGCGGCAGCATCCTCGCCAAGTGGTGCCTCGCGCATCACCAGGAAAACTTCCTCTACACCCACTTCGAAGACATCTGCGAGATCATGAAGGCGTATGACGTGTCCTTCTCGCTCGGCGACGGCCTGCGCCCCGGCTGCATCGCGGACGCCAACGACGAGGCCCAGTTCGCCGAACTGCGCACCCTGGGCGAGCTGACCAAAGTCGCCTGGCTGCACGACGTACAGGTGATGATCGAAGGCCCCGGCCACGTACCCATGCAGCTCATCAAGGAAAACATGGATAAAGAGCTGGCCGAGTGCTTCGAGGCGCCGTTCTACACGCTCGGGCCGCTGACCACCGACATCGCACCCGGCTACGATCACATCACGAGTGCCATAGGCGCCGCGCAAATCGGCTGGTACGGCACCGCCATGCTTTGCTACGTCACGCCCAAGGAACATCTCGGCCTGCCGGACAAGGACGACGTGCGCGACGGCATCGTGACCTATAAGATCGCCGCCCACGCCGCCGACCTCGCCAAGGGTCATCCCGGCGCGCAACTGCGCGACAACGCGCTATCCAAGGCCCGCTTCGAATTCCGCTGGGAAGATCAGTTCAACCTGAGCCTGGACCCGGACAAGGCGCGCGAATTCCACGACGAAACCCTGCCGCAGGAAGGCGCCAAGCTCGCCCACTTCTGCTCCATGTGCGGCCCGCATTTCTGCTCCATGAAAATCACCCAGGACGTGCGCGAGTACGCGGCGCAAAAGGGTATCGAGGAGCAGGCGGCGTTGGCAATCGGCATGGAGGAAAAGGCCGAAGAGTTCAAAAAGAGCGGCGCAAAGATTTATCAAGAAGTGACTTCTTCGAGTGAAGGCGCAATCGAACAGCCGGCCTATCGAGCCGCGCCGAAAGAGTTATAGCGAAACGGTCTAACG
>JBOICV010000120.1:0-3010 GCA_050740255.1 Nevskiales bacterium
CGCTGGCGGAGCAAGGTGTGATACAGACGCAGGACTTACAGTTGCTGTCGGCTGTCAGCGCGCCGGCGGCTGCCGCTGGCAGCGCGACAGCCGCACGCCAACAGCAGCAGACGGAAACGAGCTTCACTTCGCTGCTGGAAGAAAAGCAGCGCGAGCTTATCCAGCAGGCGCTGGAACAGGCCCGCTACAACAAGACTCGCGCGGCCAAATTGCTCGGTATCAGCTTCCGCGCCCTGCGTTACCGGCTGAAAAAACTGGGACTCGATTCCTAGACCAACAGTGACGTAACGCGTCACTTCCTGACCTATTGGGCAGGGCCCATGCGGCGACGTATGGTAGGCGAGCCATATGTTTCGCGGCATTGGGAAGGATTCATGGCTGGCACAGGGTTTGCCCGTTTTATGCCAGGCATGTCATGTGACTTGCCATTCTCAAACTCTCGAGAGGAGTAAATGCAATGAAGAAACAACTGGGCTTTACGCTCATTGAACTGATGATCGTGGTCGCGATCATCGGCATCTTGGCGGCCATCGCGCTGCCGGCCTACAACGACTACATGATCCGTGCGCGTGTATCAGAAGGTGCGTTGCTGGCTTCGGACGCCAAGGCGCAAATCGGCAGCGGCTCCGGCACTCAGGTCGAGCTCGACGCTACGGTTGCCGCCTGGAATGGCCAAGCCGGCGGCGTGGGCGCCACCAGCAAGTATGTGGTCTCCGCGTTGATCGCCGCTGGCCCCAACAGCAACGGTGAAATCACGGTCATATTCAACCCGACCAACGTCGGCGCAATCCCGGGCGGCAGCTCGCTGCGCTACAAGCCATTCCGCGTAACGGCTGCCAACACCTTTGTGGCGCTGGATACCGCAATTGCCGCCGGCCAGACCGGCTCGCTGGACTGGGGCTGCGCTTCGCTCGCCAACACGGTGTCGGTCGCCCGCACCATGACCACTCCGGTAGGCACGCTGCCAGCACGCTTTGCGCCCTCGGAGTGCCGTTAAGCGGTAACTACTGACTGCAGTTTCGAGTCAGGAAACGCCGCCTTCGGGCGGCGTTTTTTATTTGTACGAGATGTGGCCAGTAGCTGAGTCCTGTTCAAACTGAGGCACTACCCAGACTATACCGAAGATGACACCCCCCTCTGGCAGGGATAGTATTGGACCAATCCGAGGGATGAGTATGGCGATTAACCCGCAGGTTTCGGCGTTGAGTGGACTGGCACGGCGCCTGGTGCTGGAAGGGCTGCTTACGGAAGAAAAAGCCCGCGAAGCGCATGAGCAGGCGGTCAAGAAGCGCGGCTCGCTCGTCACCTATCTGGTCGAAAACAAGCTCGCGACCTCCAGCCGCGTGGCGGAAGCCGCCAGCCGCGAGTTCGGCCTGCCCTTGATGGACCTTAAGTCCTTTGATCTTGGCCAATCCGCCGCCAAGGGAATGGATGAAAAATTATTGCGCAAGCATCGTGCGCTGCCGCTGCACATTCGCGGGGCGAAGTTGTTCGTCGCGATCTCCGACCCGACCAATCAGTCGGCCCTGGATGAATTCAAGTTCACCACGGGTAAGGCCACCGAGCCAGTGCTGGTAGAGGAGGACAAGCTAAACGTTGCGATTGACGAGGCCGTTTCCGCTTCCGATACCACCATGAGGGGATTCGATGATGCCGACCTCGAAAATGTAGAACTGTCCAGCGGTGAGCAGGAGGTAGCCGGCGCCGACGTGTCGTCCACGGATGCGGAAGATGCGCCGATTGTCCGCTTTGTAAGCAAGATGTTGCTGGATGCGATCCACAAAGGCGCGTCCGACATCCACTTCGAGCCTTACGAAAAGTACTACCAGGTTCGTTTCCGGATAGATGGCGAGTTGCACAAGGTTCAATCGCCGCCGGTGATACTCGGGCCACGTCTGGCCGCGCGCCTCAAGGTGTTGTCGCGCATGGACCTTGCCGAACGCCGCGTACCACAAGATGGGCGCATCAAGCTGAATCTTTCCAAGAACAAGGCCATTGATTTTCGCGTAAGCACCTGTCCCACCTTATTCGGCGAGAAGATTTGCTTGCGTATTCTTGACGCTTCCACCGCGCAGCTCGGCATTGATGCGCTGGGTTATGAACTGGAACAGAAAGACGCCTACATGAAGGCGCTGGCCATGCCACAGGGCATGATTCTGGTAACCGGGCCCACCGGTTCCGGCAAGACCGTATCCCTGTACACCGGGCTGAGTATCCTGAACAAGGAAGACGTAAATATTTCCACCGCCGAAGATCCGGTTGAGATCAACCTGCCCGGTATCAATCAGGTCAACGTCTATCCAAAGGTCGGACTGACTTTCGCTTCCGCCCTGAAGGCCTTTCTGCGCCAGGATCCGGACATCATCATGGTAGGCGAAATTCGTGATCTTGAGACCGCGGAAATCGGCATCAAGGCGGCGCAGACCGGCCACTTGGTTCTCTCTACTCTGCACACCAATGACGCGCCGCAGACGATAGTGCGCTTGATGAATATCGGCGTACCCGCTTACAACATCGCTTCAACGCTTACCCTGGTTATCGCCCAGCGCTTGGCGCGCAAACTTTGTCCACATTGTAAAAAGCATGCCGATATACCCAAACAAGAACTATTGAAGCAGGGCTTTTCCGAGGCCGACATCAGCGATTCAGGCTTCAGCCTGTTCGAAGCCGCCGGTTGCGATCAGTGCGACAATGGTTATAAGGGCCGCACCGGCATCTATCAGGTTATGCCGTTCTCCGATGAGATGGGCCGCATCATCATGGAAGGTGGCAATGCCATCCAGATTTCCGATCAGGCAAAGCACGAAAACGTAAAAGATCTTCGGCAGTCGGCGCTGAAGAAGGTTAAAGATGGCATTATTGATCTGGCTCAAGCAAACGCTTGCACTGTAGGCGACTAAAGCTAACACTTCCAATCCAGACTGTTGAATTCGAGCACCCCATATGGCAACTGCTGCATCTGCCCGCCCAGTCGTTAAACCTGTACGTGCCACACCGGCAAAGGACAAGA
>JBOICV010000121.1:0-1010 GCA_050740255.1 Nevskiales bacterium
CTCGAAAGGACTCCGTTTCCGCACTGAATTGCTGGTCCAACCTGGCTTTGCGCTCACGGGATTCAGCGAAAAACGGCAGCAAGCTGAGCGGCAGTCCGCGCTGGCGGGCCTTACTGTAGTACTTCAGTGACAGCCACATGAGCCGTGCCGGATGCGTTAAAACGGGATGCGGCAGTCTAGGTGAAGCTTGCGCGTCAGCACAATAGCCGACTTATTGCTCAGCACGTCTTCGGCTTCGACAACCCGCCCAGACCTTGTATCGCGATCTCGGCTTTGAAATCGCCGGCCTGTATTTAACACCGGAGCACTAGCTCGGGTCCGTCATATCCGCAGCCCTCCCCGGACTAGTGATAACTTAGACCGTATGGAAACGGCCGCTGCCAAAGTCCCGCGTGATCGCCGCCTGAACCTGCGCGAGCTGCTGCACGACCTTACGCGCGACGGCTGGATTACGGTTGAGCAGACTCAGAGTCTGCTGGCGCGGCACAAGCCCGACGAGGCTGTGCATCCGCTGGTGACGATTGCCCAGTGCGAGTGGACTCATCCCGAAAAAGCGGGTCGCAAGCTGACGCTGGAAGTGCTGGTGCAATGGCTGGCGAAGCGGCTCGACCTGCCCTATCACCGGATCGATCCGCTCTCCATCAACGTGGCCAGCATCACGGCGGTGACTTCCTACGCTTATGCCGCGCGGCAGGGCATTCTGGCGGTGCAAGTCGGCTTGAAGGAAATCGTCGTTGCCACCTGTCAGCCGCATTTGCACGAATGGGAACAGGAGCTCAAGCGGGCGACCAAGCGCGAGATTCGGGTGGTGCTGGCGAACCCGCTGGATATCGAAAGGTACGGGCTCGAGTTTTATTCGCTGGCGCGCTCGGTCAAGGCTGGCAACGAAGACCCCGGCCGTGAGCTGCCCAGCGGCCTGCGCAATCTCGAACAATTGGTGGAGCTGGGCCGCGCCGGCAAACTCGATTCCAAGGATCATCACATCATCAGCATTGTGGACTGGCTGATGC
>JBOICV010000122.1:0-2299 GCA_050740255.1 Nevskiales bacterium
GGTAATCGGGGTCTAGACAGAGCGTCTTGTCGAGGATACGACCGTGCCCCGCGAAACCCCCATCAACCGATATCGAAACATCGGTATTTCCGCGCATATTGACGCGGGCAAGACGACCACCACCGAGCGCGTCCTGTTCTACACCGGCGTGAACCACAAGATGGGCGAGGTGCATGACGGCGCCGCGACCATGGACTGGATGGAGCAGGAGCAGGAACGCGGTATCACCATTACCTCCGCTGCCACCACGACCTTCTGGAAGGGCATGGGCGGCCAGTTCGATCAGCACCGCATCAACATCATCGATACACCCGGCCACGTGGACTTCACCATCGAAGTCGAGCGCTCCATGCGCGTGCTGGACGGCGCCTGCATGCTGTACTGCGCGGTCGGCGGCGTGCAGCCGCAGTCCGAGACCGTCTGGCGCCAGGCCACCCGTTACAAGGTTCCGCGGCTCGCCTTCGTCAACAAGATGGACCGCACGGGTTCAGACTTCTTCAAGGTCTATAAGCAGATGCGCGAGCGTCTCAAGGCCAACCCGGTGCCGATCCAGATTCCGATCGGCGCGGAAGAGAAATTTGTCGGCGTCGTGGATCTGGTCAAGATGAAAGCCATCATCTGGGATGAGGCCAGCCAGGGCAATAAATTCGAGTATCAGGACATTCCGGCCGATCTGGTTGAATTGGCCAAGGAATGGCGCGAGAAAATGCTCGAGGCCGCGGCCGAGGCCAACGAAGAGCTGACGCACAAATACCTCGAAGGCCACACGCTGTCCGAGGAAGAAATCAAGCAGGGTCTGCGCCAGCGCACCATTGCGCTCGAAATCACGCCGATGCTTTGTGGCAGCGCCTTCAAGAACAAGGGTGTGCAGGCGATGCTGGATGCGGTCATCGAGTATCTGCCCTCGCCGGTGGAAGTCCCGGCGATTCAGGCGCATGACGCCGACAAGAAGGACGTGATCGTCGAGCGCCACGCCGACGACAAGGAGCCGTTCTCGGCGCTGGCTTTCAAGATCATGACCGACCCCTTCGTCGGCCAGCTCACCTTCATCCGCGTCTACTCCGGTGTGTTGAACTCGGGCGATGCGGTGCACAATTCGCGCAACGGCAAGAACGAGCGCATCGGCCGTCTGTTGCAGATGCACGCCAACCAGCGCAGCGAGATCAAGGAAGTGCGCGCGGGCGATATCGCGGCCTGCGTCGGCTTGAAGGACGTCTATACCGGTACCACCTTGTCGAATCTGGACAAGCCGGTGATTCTGGAACGCATGGTCTTCCCGGAGCCGGTCATCAGCCAGGCCGTGGAACCCAAAACCAAGGTGGACCAGGAGAAGATGGGCATTGCGCTGAACAAGCTGGCGCAGGAAGACCCTTCTTTCCGCATCAAAACCGACGAGGAAACCGGCCAGACCATCATCGCCGGCATGGGCGAGTTGCACCTGGAAGTGCTGGTCGAGCGCATGAAGCGCGAGTTCAAGGTCGAGGCCAATGTCGGCGCGCCGCAGGTGGCCTACCGAGAGACCATCCGCAAAGCGGTGGAGAGCGAAGGCAAGTTCGTGCGCCAGTCCGGCGGCCGCGGCCAGTACGGCCACTGCTGGCTGAAGATTGAGCCGCAGGAGCCGGGCAAGGGTTACGAGTTCGTCAACGACGTCGTCGGCGGCGCGATTCCGAAGGAATACATCCCGGCGATTGACAAGGGCATCCAGGAAGCCACCAAGAACGGTGTGCTGGCCGGCTACCCGGTGGTGGACGTGAAGGTCACGGTATTCGATGGCTCCTACCACGACGTGGACTCCAACGAAATGGCGTTCAAGATCGCCGGCTCGATGGGCTTCAAGGAAGGCGTGCGCAGGGCCGATCCGGTGCTGCTCGAGCCGATCATGGGGCTCGAGGTCGAAACGCCGGAAGACTATATGGGCGACGTGATGGGCGACCTGAACCGCCGCCGCGGCGTGATCATGGGCATGGAAGATGTCGGCGGCGTCAAGGCAATCAAGGCCGAAGTGCCGCTGGCCGAGATGTTCCAGTACTCCACGACCCTGCGCTCGATGTCGCAGGGCCGCGCGACCTACACCATGGAATTCAAGAAGTACGCAGAGGTCCCGGCCAGCGTGTCGGCCGCCCTGCTCAAGAAAGACGCTGCTTAATTTTCTTAAATATTGGATAGAACGACATGGCCAAAGAAAAATTCGAGCGCAAGAAACCGCACCTCAACGTCGGCACCATCGGGCACGTTGACCATGGCAAGACGACGCTGACTGCGGCGCTGACCGTGGTGCAGGCCAAGAAATTTGGCGGTG
>JBOICV010000123.1:0-6412 GCA_050740255.1 Nevskiales bacterium
TATATCTCTCACTGGAGGTGATCTGGCGGTACATTAATGGCAGTCTCTTCTTGGCGGAAGGATTGCTAGTCTTCCAGATCACCTCTTTCTCGGGAGGAAACGTTGCACTTACTTCTTGAATCCAAGATTCTTAACAAGCTGCCCGAGGCGCAGCGGGCTTTTATCCCAATGCGAGCCGGCGTGCGCAGCCTGAATTTATCCAACACCGTCGCCGTTGCGGTTTACGAAGTATTGCGTCAGCGGGGTTTCCGCTTCTAGTTGCTTTCGGCCCTTAACGGGCGCTCTTTCAGAATATGCGCCGCAATGGTCGGCGGCAGCCCCTCGTAGAGCACGCGGTAAACCATTTCGCTGATCGGCATTTCGAGCTGGTGACGCTGCGCCAAACGGCGCACTTCCGGCGCCACGCGCACACCCTCCACCACCTGGCCGATCTCTTTCTGCGCCTCGTCCACGCTTTTGCCGCCGGCCAGCAGCAAGCCCATGCGGCGATTGCGCGACTGGTTGTCGGTGCAGGTCAGCACCAGATCGCCCAGACCCGCCAGGCCGATCATGGTGTCGCGCTTGCCGCCGAGCGCCTGCGACAGGCGCATCATCTCGGCGAGTCCGCGGGTAATCATCAGCGCGCGGGTGTTGGCGCCGGCGCCCAGACCGTCAGCCGCGCCGACGCCGATCGCCAGCACATTCTTGACCGCGCCGCCGACTTCGACGCCGATCACATCGTCGCTGGTATAGGCGCGAAATCCCTGGCCGTGTAAATACTCGGCAAAGCGCTCGGCCAGGCGCATATCGCGCGAAGCGACGGTTACCGCGGTCGGCACGCCCCGGCCGACTTCCTTGGCGAAAGTCGGGCCGGAAATGATGGCGATGGCGCGGCGCCGTCCCAGTTCTTCGGCAAACACTTCATGCATAAGCTTGCCGGTATCGTTCTCGAAACCCTTGGCGGCGCAAGCGAGGTGTTGCTCGCGTCGCAACAGCGGCTTGAGCTGACGCAGCGTTTCGCGAACCGCGTGGCTGGGCAGCGCGATCACGATGTCGGTCGCTTGCGTCAGCGCCGCCGGCAAATCGGACACCGCGTGCAGCTTTTCCGGAAACGGGCAGTCGGGCAGATAGCGTGTATTAACGCGCACGCGCTCCATTTCCGCCAGCGCCGTTGCGTCGCGGCCCCATAGCAGCGTGGCATGGCCGTTGCGCGCAAACTGAATGGCCAACGCAGTACCATAGGAACCAGCACCCAGTACGGCAACTACCGCCGCGGGTTTCCCACCGCCCTCCTCCTGGGTCTGTTCCACGGCGCCGGGTCAGTGCTTGGTGGCTACAATCGGCGGCCGCGTCTGCGCCAGATGCTGCTGATACAAGGCATCGAAATTCACCGGCTGCAACAGGAACTCGGGAAAGCCGCCCCGGCGTATGAGATCCGCCACCGTTTCGCGCACAAACGGGAACAGCACGTTGGGACAGTAGGCACCGAGCACCGCGCGGCGCTCGTCGTTATCCGCAAAGCCGCGCAGCAGAAATACGCCGGCCTGCTGCACTTCAACGAGATACGCCGTTTGCTCGCCCAGCTGGGCTTTGACGCTCACCGTCAGCACGACATGATGCGTTTCAGCGCTCAAGTCCTGCACCGCGGTATTGATCTGAACATCCACTCGCGGCTTCCATTCCTGCGTGAAGATCGCCGGCGCCTTCGGCACTTCCAGCGAAGTATCCTTCAGATAGATTTTCTGCAGGGCGACTTGCTTGGCGGCGGCTTCCGTCTTGGCTTCGGACATGGTTTAGCCAGTAGCGTCGCGCAGCAAAGGGTCAAGCTGGCCGGCGTGCTCCAGTGCCGCCAGGTCCTCGTAGCCGCCGACATACTTTTCGCCGATGAACACCTGCGGTACCGTGCGCCGGCCGGTCTTCTGCATCATCTCCTGGCGGCGCACCGGGTCTTCGTCCACCTTGACTTCATCGAAGCACACGCCCTTGCGCTCCAGCAGGCGCCGCGCCATCACGCAGAACGGACAGATCCGGGTCGAGTAAATCAGAACCTGTTTCACGGCTGAGCTATTTGGTAGTGACCGGCAGGTTGGCGCCCTGCCAGGCGTTTAACCCGCCCTTAAGACTATACGCCCGCTCGAACCCCAGCTTGCGCAACTGCTCGCAAGCCTGCGGCGCCACGGTGCCGAGCGCGCAGTAGCACAGCACCACCTGCTGCTTGAACTTGGCCAGTTCCGATTCGTGCTCGGCCACGCGGGCGGCCACCACATTGCGCGCGTGCAGGATATGGCCCTTCTTGAACTCGGCGGCGTTGCGCACATCCAGCACCACGGCGTTCTCGTGGTTGATCAGGCGCACCGCCTCATTCGGGCCGATGCGCTTGTCGCCTTGCAAGCGGCCATAGATTTCATTGGCGATGAGCAACAGGATCACGCCGCCCAGTGCAGCGAACAGAAAAATGTGATTTCCGGCGAATTCGAATAGGCGGTTCATATTTCTGGCGGTTTGCAGGCGCGCATTATCCCATCCCGTCTGGAGCGGCGATAGCCTCACGCGTTGTGCCGGCTCCGGTAAACTTGCGTCGCATGATCGCCCTTCCCACCCCACCCCGCCGGCTGCCTGCGGGGCGGATGTTGGCCGGCTTATTGCTGGTGGTGGCCGTCGCCGCTGCTGCGGCGGCGGACTACCGCGCCAAGCTCAAGCAAAGCGAGCAGGACCTCCTCACCATCCGCAACCGCATCCAGGCGGTGATGCAGGAGCTGACCGAGGACCGCGCCGAGCAGGATGTACTCGAACGTGAACTGCGCGCGACCGAGGAGCGACTCACGGAAATCAGCACCGAGCTGCGCAATTTACGCAAGCAGATCAAGACCAAGGAAGGCGAAGCGGCGGCACGCGAAGCCGAGCGTGACCGTGCGGACCGCAGCCTGAAGGAACAGACCGGAGCGCTGCGCCAGCAGGTGCGCGCCAGTTTCATGATCGGCCGGCAGCAGAAGGCGAAGCTGCTGTTGAATCAGGAAGACCCCGCCTTGCTCGGCCGCCTTCTCGCCTACTATGACTATCTGAATCAGGCGCGCAGTCGGCGCATCACCACCATCCAGCAGGAAATCGGCCTGCTGCAGGCCGCCGAGCAGGCACTGGCGTCGGAGCTCGGGCAGTTGCAGAAACTGCAACAGGATCAACAAAGCCGCCTGGGGCAGCTCGAGAACGTGCGCGGCGAGCGCAATCGCAAGCTGGGCGAGGTTGAACGCCGCATTGCCAGCCAGGATGTCACCTTGCGCCAGTTGCAGCGCGAAGAGCAGTCGGTGCAAGGTTTGCTGGAAGCGCTCAAGCGTCAGTTGGAAGACATCCCGGCCGAATTCGGCAGCGCGGTACGCTTCGGCAAAGCGCGCGGCAAACTGCCGTGGCCGGCGAAGGGGCCGCTAATCGTCAGTTACGGCCAGCGCAAGGCCGGCACCAATCTGGTCTGGAACGGCATCTGGATCAAGGCCAAACATGGCACCCCGGTGCGCGCGGTCGCCAATGGGCGCGTGGTCTACGTCGGCTGGATGCATAAATACGGGCTGATCGTAATCCTGCAGCACGAAGACGGTTACTACACCCTTTACGGCCATAACCAGGAGGCCCTGGTGGCGGTCGGCCATCAGATTCGGGGCGGACAGATGATTGCCGCGGTGGGCGACAGCGGCGGCCACCGCGACCCTGGCCTCTACTTCGAGATACGCCGCGGCCGTACTGCACAAAACCCCAATCAGTGGCTAAAACGAGGTTAACTGGTTAAACCATCGCCAGTCGAAATTACGGTATAGTTTTACGGTTTTTGGGCCCGCCCCCACTGCCTACCAGCCAAAATCCCTCCCGCGGGTCCATCAGGAGCGTCTTAAATCATGTCTATTTTCCACCGCAACGGCCTCATCCTGAGCCTCGGCGTCGCGCTGGGCGTGCTGCTCGCGCTGGCCCATGGCGTGCTGGCCGAACGCAGCAATACCCGCACGGTGTCGCTGCCGCTCGACGACCTGCGCACCTTTGTCGAGATCCTGAACCGGGTTAAAAGCGACTACGTCGAACCGGTGGAGGATGAGACCCTGCTGGAAAACTCCATTCGCGGCATGCTCGATGGCCTGGATCCGCACTCGGCTTACCTGAGCCCGGACGAGTTCCGCGAAGTGAACATCTCGACCAGCGGCAAGTTCGGCGGGCTGGGCATCGAGGTGCAGATGCAGAACGGCTTCGTGCGCGTGGTCGCGCCGATTGACGACACGCCCGCCGCCAAGGCCGGCATCCAGGCCGGCGACGTCATCATCCGCATCGATAACACGGCCGTAAAAGGCCTGTCGCTGGTCGAAGCGGTCAAAATGCTGCGCGGCGAACCGGGCAGCAAAGTCACACTGACCATTCTGCGCGAAACGGTCGAGCAGCCGTTCAAGCTTGAGCTGACGCGCGACATCATCAAAGTGAAAAGCGTCAAGAGCAAGCTGCTGGAACCGGGCTTCGGCTATCTGCGAGTGAGCCAGTTCTCAACCGAAACCGGTCAGACGCTGGTCAATGAACACGAGAAGCTCAAGAAGGAAAACAAGGGCGAGCTGAAGGGTCTGGTACTGGATTTGCGCAACAACCCCGGCGGCGTGCTCAACGCGGCGGTAGAAGTCTCGGACGCCTTCCTCGACGACGGTACGGTCGTTTCGATCAAAGGCCGCCTGGCCGATGCCAATCAGGAGTTCAACTCGACTCAGGGCGACATCCTGCGCGGCCGGCCGCTCGTGGTGCTGGTCAACGGTGGTTCGGCTTCGGCCTCGGAAATCGTGGCCGGCGCCATCCAGGATCATGGCCGCGGTGTGGTGATGGGCTCGCAGACTTTCGGCAAGGGTTCGGTGCAAACCATCCTGCCGCTGCAGAACGACGCCGCGCTCAAGCTCACTACCGCCCGCTACTACACGCCCAAGGGCCGCTCGATTCAGGCTCAGGGCATCGAGCCTGATGTGGCGATCCGCCCCGTCACCGTGACGGCGGCCAAGGACAGCGAGTTCGATCCATTGCGAGAAGCCGATCTCTCTGGCCGCCTCAAGAATGAGAACGGCGAAGGTAAATCGGCCTCACCGGCGACCTCGGTGCCCGGCCCGCCGCCGAAGAACGGCGATGAGAAGCCGCTGGTCGAGAGCGATTACGCGCTGTACGAAGCGCTGAATCTGCTCAAGGGTATGTACATCCTCAAGCCCGGTCCGGGAACCGCCAAACGGTAGCAGCGCATGGTGCGCGTGCTGGTTCCGCTCGCGCCCGGCTTTGAGGAAATCGAAGCCGTCACCATCATTGACGTGCTGCGGCGCGCCGGCCTCGAAGTCACCGTGGCCGGGCTCGAAGCCCGGCAGGTGACCGGCTCGCACGACATCACCCTCGGCACCGACGAGTTGCTCGGCAACGTGCTGCACGAAGACTGGGACGCCATCGTCTTGCCCGGCGGCATGCCCGGCGCACAGCACCTCGAAGACCACGCCGGCCTGCGCACCCTGCTGCAGAACGCAGCCAAGCAAGGCAAACACATCGCCGCCATCTGCGCCGGGCCCAAAGCGCTGGCGGCGGCGGGCCTGCTCAAAGACAAACGCGCGACCAGTTATCCCGGTTTTCTAAAACCAGACCAAGTGAAGCAGTACCTAGAAGAGCCGGTCGTTAGCGACGGCAAACTCACCACCTCCCGCGGGCCCGGCACCGCGCTGCGTTTCGCGCTCGCTCTAGTTGAAAAGTTGGTTGGTGCGGAGCAGGCGAAGCAGTTGGCTGAGCGGATGTTGGCTGACGCCTGAATTGCGTTGTGCGTCAAGGAGAATGAATTGCGCTTCCACCTAAGGAAATTTCAGCCTGAAGACGCAGCGGCCGTAAATGAGGTCGCGCTCGCAGCCTTCGATGAGTTGCGCCACCACTACAACGACTGGCCCTTTTTTTTCGCGAAACATTGGCAACATGGCGTCGCTAGCTGAAAGCGGTGAGTTGATCGTTGCCGCGGTTCAAGAGAAGGTAGCCGGCGCCGTTACGTATGTTGGCCCCGGAAAGAAGAAGAGAGAGTTCTTTCCAATAGAGTGGCCCATTTTGCGCATGCTGGTGGTCGCGCCGGCCTACCGGGGCCTGGGCATTGGTCGTGCTCTCACAGAAGAGTGCATTCGCCGCGCCGAACGCGATGGCGCGCCTCTTATCGCTCTGCATACTACCCAGATCATGAAAGTAGCCCTACCAATGTATGAGCGCATGGGGTTCACTTATCAGCATGAGGCACCACACATTTTCGGCGTTCCTTACGGCATCTACGTCAAGCAGCTTGCCGCTTGACATCAACTTTGAACTGCAACGAAGGTCAGGCTGCATAGAGTAGTCGCTCCGCGGGTGATTTGAAGCCGTGCCGCTTGCGCGGCCGGATGTTGAGCTGCAGGGCAATCGCATTGCAGCGATG
>JBOICV010000124.1:0-1305 GCA_050740255.1 Nevskiales bacterium
TCCACGTGGAACATGGGCGGCCCAAGACCGCTTTGCGGGATGTCGCGTTCTTGCAGAAAAGTGAGAAACGCCTGCATGCCGAGCGCTGCGATCTGCCGCAGCAGCCACCCGCGGTAATGCGGGCCCAGTTCCGCCGCCAGATCATCAATCAGCAAAATCGGCCGGCGTGCGGTCGCGGCTTGCACTTCGCGCGCCTGCGCCAGCAGCAGCGCCGCGGTGACCAGTTTCTGCTCGCCGCGCGAGGCGCGTTCCGGCACCGGCACGCCCTGCAACTTGATGCGCAAGTCGGCGCGATGCGGGCCGATGCCGGTGTGGCCGGCTTCGCGGTCGCGGGCGGTGCCCGCGGCCAGCGCTTCCGCCAACGCCACGCCCTGCGCCCAGCCCGCGTAGTACTGCACCTCCACCGTCCCCACCTCGGCTTGCAGCAAGGCCACCACCTGGTCGCGTAGCCGCCCGGCATGGCGCCGCCGGCAGGCGTCCACTTCGGCACCGGTCGCGGCGAGCTCGGGATTCCAGACATTGACCGCCGCATCCGGCAAACCCTGACGCAAGGCGTGATTGCGTTGCATGAGCGCGCGGCGGTAGCGGCGCCAGGCCTCGTAGAAACTGTGTTCCACGTGGAACACACCCCAGTCCAGGAAGCGCCGGCGCCAGGCTGGCCCCTCTTCCAGCAACTGTTGCAGACGGGGGTCGATTAGCTGCACCGGCAGCGCGCGAACCAGTTCGAGCACCGTCGCGCCGTCCACGGTGCCGAGTTTGATGCGGGCGTTTTGGTCGGCGTAGCTAACGCCAGCACTGGTTGGCATGCCCGTATCGTCGCTTAGCCGGCCAAATACGGTCAGTTGCCCGGCGCCATCGCGGATCAGGCGCACCCGGGTACCGTGACGGAAGGAGTCCGCGCGCGCCAGAAAGTAAATCGCCTCCAGCAGACTGGATTTGCCCGAGCCGTTCTCGCCGACGATGAAGTTGAGGCCAGCGCCTGGCTCAAGCTGTACCGATTCCAGACAGCGGAAATTCTGGATGCGCAGCTCGGTTAAATGCACTGGGTGTGCGCCCTCACCCTGACCCTCTCCCGGAGGGAGAGGGAAAGCATCTACAGCCGCATCGGCATGACGACGTAGCGAGAATCCTGATTGCCGATTTCACGCAACAGCCCGGAGGCATCGGGCCCGGTCAGTTCCAGCGAGAAGCGGTCGCCGGTCATGCAGCCGAGTACGTCCAGCAGGTAGGTCACGTTGAAGCCAATCTCGACCGGCGCACCGTCGTAATCCACCTCGACGACCTCCTCTGCTTCCTCGTGCTCCG
>JBOICV010000125.1:0-1229 GCA_050740255.1 Nevskiales bacterium
GATTATCGGACGCTTTACGATTTCGATTTATTACTCAAACCTTTCAGTGCTACATCGCCTTTCCTTATCTGGAAGTCTAATTCTAATAAGGACGTATTTATTCGTATTCCCGTTTCGGCGGAAATAGATGATTGTGCGGGGGGGAAGATTACTGTCACTAACACGCCTGGGACTGTATGGTGCAACCCTACAGCGTTCGTGTCAGATGGGTATAACTTCGGTTATATTCATCGACATGTTGGGCAGGGCTTGGTGGGTGAAGACGTTTATGCCATGTATCTTGCTAACGAAGACGACGGGTATCAGTTGACACAAATAACCGCTAACTACGCTTTGGATCATAGCAATGTGCGTAGTGTGGCTAAAGTATTACTAGAGCGTGCTAACAGGTGGCGTTATGGGGCTGGTCCGCGTGTGCGGGGCACGATACGGTAGGAGATTACTTCCATGATACAATTTGTTTGAAGGTAGAAAAAAATGACAGCTAATACCAGTACATTCACCGGACACGAGACCAATAATTTATTAGTTCCCGCTTATGGCAATACTAGGGTGTTGAAGACTATAATGCCCGATGGAGGGCCTTATAGCTTACAGACTCGCCAAGTCCTTTTCGATCTAGTACCGTTTATCGCTCAGGCTGTTACTGTGGACAGTAGGGCTGTGGTGTTAACGGGGAGCGCGGTTTTGCAGTTTAGAGTGAGTGAAATCCTCTATATCAGAAATTTGACCGTCGGACCTCAGGCTATAGTAACTTTCAATTTTCCGAGCCCTAAAGAAGCGGAGTATTCTTTTATTACGGACGACGGCTCGATTTTTACTGGGGGAATTATCTCCTTTTTCTATAACTTTCCTTCTTTTAATTTTTGAGGTAATTTGAGTGACTGAAATAACTCTATTTAACAGAGGACAGCGCACAGAGGACGGAGGACAGAGGGTTTTACTGTCTGACGAAGACCTCGATGATACTGTGCGCGGCTTGAACGCGCGGGTAAGTTTTATTGAAAGCTATTTAGCGACGGTCATAGACAGGAAGGCGGAGGACGTAGGATTATGACTACTATAGATAAAGCCGTGAAGGAAATTGCTGAAGAAGCGGTTGAAGAAGCGGTTGAAGAAGCGGCTGAAGAAGCGGCTGAAGAAGCGGTTGAAGAAGCGGTTGAAGTAGCTGTTGAGGAAGTGGTTGAGGGAACTGTTGAAGAAGCGGTTGAGGAAGCGGTTGAAGAAGC
>JBOICV010000126.1:0-11930 GCA_050740255.1 Nevskiales bacterium
GCTTCGGGCAGGCCTCGCGGCCTGCCCGAAGGGCGCCGAATCCACCCGACTTACTACGCGCCTAGCGGCCCATTGAGGGCCGGATCCTAAGCGGCCTTCTTAAGATCGTAGCGCGATTCCTCGGGGCTGGACGGCGTTGCTACTTCGCTATCCCGACCAGGTTTTGCCACTTCCCGACTATCGCGGGCGATCAGCACCAGCAGACCGATCACACACCCCAGCGTCAGCGTCAGCACGGGCGCCCACACCAGGAAGGAAAGGCTGTGCGGGACCACCCCGCCGATGGCGACAAAGCCGGCGGGGTATTGGACAGCGGTGCTGGCGTTGGCAGTACCGGACAGCAGTGCGACGCCTGACAGAGCCAGGGAAGCAAGCTTGTTGATCGTGTTCATGGCGTTTCTCCTTGGGCCAGATTCGCAAGGCGGGGTTTGCCTTCGATGGGCCCAAGCTACGCCCCCCATGTATCAGGGTTAGTTCAGGACGCTGAAATATGATTTCAATGCTGCGACTGCCCGCTGACGTTATCCGGCGTCGCATGAGGGTGGCGGAGAGGGAGGGATTCGAACCCTCGATACGCTTTTGGCGTATACGCCCTTAGCAGGGGCGCGCCTTCGACCACTCGGCCACCTCTCCAAGATATAAAACGCTGCGCGAACCCCTGAGGGCATTCGCGGGCGCGCTAGGATACCGGCTGAGTGATAGTGGGTAAAGCCAAACGCCCCACTAATGCGGGCTTTTTTCTGTGCTTGCGGCTTTCTGCGGCGGAGCGGCCGGTTGCGGCGTCTCGCTGCTCCCTTCCTCGGCAATACGTCGGTAAATCTCCTCGCGGTGCACAGTCACGTCGCGAGGTGCGTTGACCCCGACGCGCACCTGATTGCCCTTGACCCCTAGAACCGTGACGGTGATTTCATCGCCAATCATCACCGTCTCACCCACACGGCGCGTCAATATCAGCATGTCGTTTCTCCCGCCCGTTGTCTTCCATTGACCGGCCCGTGAACCGGGCTCTTCGCGGCTTATCTGGCCTTCCTCACTAGCTATAGGGGGCTGGGCCGCTCTGTCAGTTCCCAGTCTCGCCCAAATCGAAGGCTTTATGCAAGGCGCGCACGGCCAGCTCGAGGTATTTGTCCTCGACCACGACCGAGACTTTGATCTCGCTGGTGGAGATCATGCGGATGTTGATGTTCTCTTTAGCCAGCGTGCCGAACATCTTGGCCGCGATGCCGGCGTGCGAGCGCATACCAACCCCCACCATGGAAACCTTGGCGATGTCGGCGGCGCCAGTGACCGCGCGCGCGCCGAGTTGCTTGGACACGCGCTCGGCCAGTTCGCGTGCGCGCTCGTAGTCGTTGCGATGAACGGTGAAGGTGAAATCGGTCGAGCCATCGGCGCCGACGTTTTGCACGATCATGTCCACTTCGATATTGGCCTCGCCGATGGGGCCGAGTATCGCGAAGGCGATGCCCGGCTTGTCGGGCACGCCCTGTACGGTGAGCTGGGCCTCGTCACGGTTAAACGCCAGACCGGAGATCAACGGGGCTTCCACGTTCTGTTCCTCCATCGTAATGAGCGTGCCGGGGCCGTCTTGAAAAGTAGACAGCACGCGCAGCGGCACGTTGTACTTGCCGGCGAATTCGACCGAGCGGATTTGCAGCACCTTGGAGCCCTGGCTGGCCATCTCGAGCATTTCCTCGAAAGTGATCTGGTCCAGCCGGCGCGCGGCAGGTTCCACCCGCGGATCGGTGGTATAGACGCCATCCACATCGGTATAAATCTGGCACTCTTCGGCCTTGAGCGCGGCGGCCAGCGCGACGCCAGTGGTGTCTGAACCGCCACGGCCGAGCGTCGTGATATTGCCCTGCTCGTCCACACCCTGAAAGCCGGCGACGACGACCACACGGCCGGCTTTCAAATCCGCGCGCAGTCGCGCGTCATCAATCTGGCGGATACGGGCCTTGTTGTGCGCATCGTCGGTCAGAATCCGCACTTGCGCACCGGTATAGGAACGCGCCGGCACACCTAAATCCTCCAGCGCGATGCACAGCAGGCCGATCGTGACCTGCTCGCCGGTTGAGATCACCACGTCCACTTCGCGTGGATTGGGGCGAGCGGAGAGACCCTTGGCCAGCTTCAGCAGCCGATCCGTTTCACCGGACATGGCGGAAACGACGACCACGAGGTCGTGACCCTTCGCTTTCCATTCCGCCACCTTGCGGGCGACGTGCTGGATGCGCTCGGGCGTACCGACCGAGGTGCCGCCGTATTTTTGGACGATTAGAGCCATGGGTGAAACACGCGCAAAACGGCGCGCATTCTACTATGAAGCTCTGGTGCCGAGCCGTTCTCCGACCCAGGCCTTGACGCTGGCCAAGGCCGTATCGAGGTTTTCGGGCTGGGTGCCGCCGGCCTGGGCCATGTCCGCCCGGCCGCCGCCTTTACCGCCAACCTGGCCGGCGACGAAGCCGACCAGTTCACCGGCCTTGACCTGTCCGATACGGTCATGGGTGACGCCGGCAATCAAACTGACCTTGCCTTCGTTGACCGCACCGAGCACGATCACCGCACTGCCCAGCTTGTTCTTGAGCTGATCCAGGGTTTCGCGCAGCGACTTGATGTCCTGGCCGTCGAGCCGGGCCGCCAGTAATTTGGTCTGGCCGATCGTCTCCGCCTGTGCGGCAAGATCACCGCCTGCGCGCGCTGCTGCCTTGCTCTTCGACAGTTCCAGTTGCTTTTCCAGCTTGCGCGTCTTCTCCAGCAGTTGCGCGACCTTGTCCGCCACGTCTTCGCGGCCGCCTTTGACCAGCTCACCGACCGCGCGCAGCCGCTGCTCGGTTTCGGCGACATATTGCAGGGCGCCTTCGCCGCTCACCGCTTCGAGCCGGCGCACGCCGGAGGCGACGCCGCTTTCGCCGGTGATCTTGAACAGGCCGATATCACCGACGCGGTTCACATGCGTGCCGCCGCAGAGTTCGGTGGAAAAATCGCCGAAGCGCATCACGCGCACGGTTGCGCCGTACTTCTCGCCAAACAGCGCCATCGCGCCGCCGGCTATGGCTTCGTCATAACTGCTCAGGCGCTGGTCGGCCGCCTGATTCTTCAATATTTCCGCATTGACCAGGCGCTCGACTTCCACAATCTCGGCTGGCTTCATCGGCGCGTAATGCGAGAAGTCGAAACGCAGCCGGTCCGGCGCGACCAGCGAGCCTTTCTGCGTGACATGTGTGCCCAGCAGCTTGCGCAGCGCGGCATGCAGCAAATGGGTGGCGGAGTGATTGCGCTTGATATGGGCCCGGCGCGCCGCATCAATTTCGGCGTGCACTTTATCGCCAACCTGCAACACGCCGGATTCCAGCGCGCCGATATGCGCAATCGCCTCGCCTGACTTCTGCGTATCGCGCACGATGAAAACTGCCTCACCACCCACCAGGCGGCCGGTGTCACCGATCTGACCGCCGGACTCGGCATAAAACGGTGTGCGATCCAGAATCACGCTGGCCTCTTTGCCGGCGCGTAACTCCTTTACCTGCTTGCCGTCGTGGATCAGGGCTGCCACCTGCCCCTCATCCACCTCATGCTCGTAGCCCGTGAACTCGCTCTTGCCCTCAATTTCCAGCTCGCGGGCGTAGTCCGCATCGAACTGGCTGGCAGCGCGCGCGCGATTGCGCTGGCCTTCCATCGCCTGCTCGAAGCCGGCGACATCAATGCTCAGGCCACGCTCGCGCGCGATATCCGCGGTCAGGTCCACCGGAAAACCAAAGGTGTCGTACAGGCGGAATACGGTTTCACCCGGAATCATCTTGTCCGCCAGATCGGCAATCTCAAGTTCCAGCAACTTCATGCCCTGGCCCAGGGTGTCAGCGAAACGCTCCTCCTCCTGGCGAATCACTTTCTCCACATGCGCCTGGGCATTTTTAAGCTCTGGATAAGCCGCGCCCATTTCCTGCGACAGCACGCCGACCAGCGCGTGGAAAAACGGTTTCGGCTGACCCAGCTTGTAACCGTGCCGGATGGCGCGGCGCATGATGCGGCGGAGCACATATCCGCGGCCCTCATTGCCCGGCAACACACCATCCGTTATCAGGAAGCCGGCTGCGCGGATGTGATCGGCAATAACCTTCAAGGAGTTGTGCCTGGCGTCGCGCACGCCGGTGGCCTCGGCCGCAGCCTTGATCAGATTGCGGAACAAATCAATTTCGTAGTTGCTGTGCACGCCCTGAGTCACAGCGGCGATGCGCTCCAGCCCCATGCCGGTGTCGACCGAAGGCTTGGGCAGCGGCGTCAGCTTGCCGTCGGCCGCGCGGTCGTACTGCATGAACACGAGATTCCAGATCTCGATATAGCGGTCGCTGTCGGCCTCGCGGCTGCCCGGCGGGCCGCCGGGAATGCGATGGCCGTGATCGTAGAAGATTTCGCTGCACGGGCCGCAGGGACCGGTATCGCCCATGGACCAGAAATTATCCTTCGCGCCGATGCGCGAGAAACGCGCCGGATCCACGCCGATATCCTTCAGCCAGATGTGCGCCGCGTCTTCGTCTTTTTCATATACCGTGACCCAGAGCTTGTTCGGCGCAAGATGCAGTTCCTTGGTCAGGAACTCCCAGCCGTATTGAATCGCCTCGCGCTTGAAATAGTCGCCGAAGCTGAAATTGCCCAACATCTCGAAGAAGGTGTGATGGCGCGCGGTATAACCGACGTTTTCCAGATCGTTGTGTTTGCCGCCCGCCCGGACGCAGCGCTGGCTGCTGGCCGCGCGCGCATAGGGTCTTGGATCGCGGCCGAGAAAAGTATCCTTGAACTGCACCATGCCGGCGTTGGTGAACAACAACGTGGGATCATTGCCCGGCACCAGCGGACTCGAAGGCACCACGATATGGCCGCGCTGCTTGAAGTAGTCCAGGAAGCGGCTGCGCAGTTCGTTGCTGGTCAGCATTGGGGCAGGAACCGCGTCCGACGTTAGGAAGGAGAACTATGTTAGCGGAAGCGGCCCAACTGCGGCCAGCAAGTGGACAAAAAGCCCTCAGGAATCCTCGACTTCGCCAAGCGCCTGGCGGATTTGTTCGGTCGTGAAACCGCGGCCGGCGAGAAACCGCGTCTGGCGTATGCGTTCCTTGTGGCTGGAGGGCAGCAGCGGGCCAAAACGCTTCTCGCGCGCCGCGCGCGCCTGCGTCACCCAGTCGGTGGCCTCGGCCTCCATGGCGGGTGTGATTTCATCGGCGCCTAATCCGCGCTGACGCAGCTCCGCTTGAATGCGCCGCGGCCCATGGCCCCGCTGCCGGCGGGTGCGGGTCAGCACATCGGCATAGCGCGCATTGCTCAGCAAGCCCTCGGCCGCAAGCTGTGCCACGGTCTCGCCCACCAGTTCTTCAGGTAGGCCACGCTCCAGCAGCTTGCGGGTTAATTCCTGCAGGCTATGTTCCCGCCGCGCCAGCAAACCCAGGGCGCGTTCGCGCACCTCAGCGGGTTTGGCTGCGGCCGCGGCGATGAGCGAATCAGGCTTCCGCCGCCACATCCTCCGCCACCACGCGCCGCTTGGGCATTAACTTCTCGCGCAACTGCTGCTCCAGTTTCTGCGCCAGCTCGGGGTGCTCCTTGAGGTAGATGCGCGCGTTGTCCTTGCCCTGCCCGATCTTTTCGCCCTTATGCGCGAACCAGGCGCCGGATTTCTCGATCAGGTCGTGTTCCACGCCCAGATCGATGAGCTCGCCTTCGCGCGAGACGCCCTCGCCGTAGAGAATCTCGAAAATCACGATCTTGAATGGCGGCGCCAGCTTGTTCTTGGCCACCTTGACCTTGGTCTCGTTGCCGATGATTTCATCGCCCTTCTTGACCGCGCCGATGCGGCGGATGTCCAGACGCACTGTGGCGTAGAACTTGAGCGCGTTGCCGCCGGTCGTCGTCTCGGGATTCTGGCCCGGCATCATGATGCCGATCTTCATGCGTAGCTGGTTGATGAAGATCACCATGGTGTTGCTGCGCTTGATGTTGCCGGTAAGTTTGCGTAAGGCCTGGCTCATGAGCCGCGCCTGCAGACCGGGCAACTGGTCGCCCATCTCACCTTCAATCTCCGCCCGGGGCGTGAGCGCCGCCACCGAGTCCACCACCACCACGTCCACGCTGGCGCTGCGCACCAGGGTGTCAGTGATTTCCAGCGCCTGCTCGCCGTTATCGGGCTGTGACACCAGCAGATCATCCATGTTGACGCCCAGCGCGCGCGCGTAAATCGGGTCCAAGGCATGCTCGGCGTCCACGAAGGCGGCCACCCCGCCCAGCTTCTGCGCCGAGGCCACAACCTGCAGCGCCAGCGTCGTCTTGCCGGAAGATTCCGGCCCGTAGATCTCGACCACGCGGCCGCGCGGCAAGCCGCCGATGCCGAGCGCAACGTCCAGATTCAGCGAGCCGGTGGAAATCACCTGCACATCGTGCACCGCATCGTCGCCCATGCGCATAACCGAACCCTTGCCGAACTGGCGCTCGATCTGTGCCAGCGCGGCGGCCAGCGCCTTCTTCTTGTCGTCGTTCATGTGTATGTGGTTCCTCGTGTCGGTTGCGTTAAACCGGCTGGATTGTTAGGCCGGCTCCGCAAAAATGCAAATAGTAAGTTTCTACGGTAACGTCTCAGTTTGCCGCCTAACCTTTTGTGCTCGTCATTCCGGCGAAGACCGGAATCCAGTCTTTTCAATACCATGGACACCGGCCTGCGCCGGTGTGACGGCAAACTGAGTTACCACCGTCTTTACGCGTACGAGTGCCGGCGCAGTTTCTTGTCCTGCATGATGGTCACCGCCATCTCCTCAATGGACATATTGGTGGAGTCGAGATAAGGCACAGCATGCTGCCTGTATAGCTGCTCGGCCTGACGCAGCTCGTAGCCGGCTTGCTGCAGCGAGGCGTAACGGCTGCCGGGACGCCGCTCGCTTCGCACCTGATGCAGGCGCTCGGGATTGCTGATCAGGCCGAATAGCTTGTTCTTGTGCGCCGTCAGAAATCCCGGCAAGCGGGTTTTTTCGAGGTCTTCTTCCGTCAGCGGATAGTTCGCGGCGTAGACGCCGTATTGCATCGCCAGGTAAATGCAGGTGGGCGTCTTGCCGCAGCGCGAGGGCGCGATCAGGATCACATCCGCTTTGGCGAAATTCTTGGTGGTCGCGCCATCGTCATGCACCAACGCATAGTTCATGGCGTCCATGCGCGTACGATAGGCTTCGCTGTCGGCCTGACCATGCGCCCGGCCTTCCACATGGGTCGCGTGCAGGTGCAGCTCCTGCTCGATGGGGCCAAGATAGGTGTCGAACAAGTCCAGAAACAGCGCGTTGGCGCCGCGCACCAGGCCGCGGATTTCGTCGTTGACGGTGGTACTGAATATAATTGGCCGCTTGCCGCTCTCCTGCGCCGCCTGGTTGATGTAGTCAACCGCGGCGCGCGCCTTGTCCGGCGTGTTGATGAAGGGCAGCGTCATCTGCTTGAACTCGGTCACATCGAATTGCGTGAGCAGCGTATGGCCGAGGCTCTCCGCGGTAATGCCGGTACGATCGGAGAGAAAGAAAACAGTGCGTTTTTCTTGCATGCGCCAGTTTAACAAGGGGTAGTCAATGAGTTCCAAGTATGTTCTGTGGTTCCGGGAACTGGGCATGGACGACGTTGAGCGCGTCGGCGGCAAGAACGCCTCTCTCGGCGAAATGATTGCCAACCTGGCCGATGCCGGGGTATCGGTGCCGAACGGTTTCGCCACCACCGCCGCGGCCTACCGCGAATTTCTCAGCCACGAGAATCTGGCCGGTCGGATTAACGACGTGCTGACGAAATTGGATGTGGAAGACGTGCAGAAACTGGCAAAAACCGGCGCGGAAATCCGCAAATGGGTGGTAGCAGCGCCCTTCCCGAGGAAGCTGGCGGCCGAAATCAGTACCGCCTACGAAAAGCTGGTATCGGAATCGGGCAAGGACAGCTCCTTCGCGGTCCGTTCCTCCGCCACCGCGGAGGACTTGCCGGACGCCTCCTTTGCCGGCCAGCAGGAGACCTTTCTGAACGTGGTCGGTCTGGAAATGGTGCTGAAGGCGATCAAGGACGTGTTCGCCTCGCTATTCAACGACCGCGCCATCGCTTACCGCGTGCATCACGGCTTCGAGCATGCACAAGTCGCTCTATCCGCCGGCGTGCAGCGCATGGTGCGCTCGGATATCGGCGCCTCGGGCGTGATGTTCACGATCGATACGGAGTCCGGCTTCAAGGACGTGGTCTTCATCACCGCCGCTTATGGTCTGGGCGAAGGGGTGGTGCAAGGGGCGGTGAATCCGGATGAGTTTTACGTTTACAAGCCGAATCTGAAAGCCAAACGGCCCGCGATTCTGCGCCGCACCGTCGGCGCCAAAGCCACCAAGATGGTTTACACGAACGATAAGGCACATGGCAAGACAACCCACTTCGTGCCGGTGGATGCTGCCGAGCGCCGCAAGTTCTGTCTGACGGATGCCGACACCGAAGCGCTTGCACGGCAGGCGCTGATCATCGAAAAGCACTACGGCCGCCCGATGGATATCGAGTGGGGCAAGGACGGCAACGACGGCAAGCTCTACATCCTGCAGGCGCGGCCCGAGACGGTTAAGTCGCGGGTCAAGGCCAATACGCTGCAGCGCTACAAACTCAAGGGCAAAAGCAAGGTGCTGGTGGAAGGCCGCGCCATCGGCCAGAAGATTGGCGCCGGTCCGGTGCGGATGCTGAACAGCATCGACCAGATGTCCAAGTTCAGGCCCGGCGACGTGCTGGTTTCCGACATGACCGACCCCGACTGGGAGCCGATCATGAAGCGCGCCGCCGCCATCGTCACCAATCGTGGCGGCCGTACCTGCCACGCGGCCATCATCGCGCGCGAGTTGGGCATCCCGGCAGTGGTCGGCTGCGGCGACGCGACCCAAAAATTGCAGGATGGCGCCGACGTCACCGTCTCCTGTGCCGAAGGCGACACCGGTTTTATCTACCAGGGCAATCTTGGCTTCCGGGTGGATGAGGTTGCGCTGGACGATATGCCGCCGGTGCCGGTAAAAATCATGATGAATGTCGGCAATCCGGAGCGCGCCTTCGACTTCGCCAGCATTCCGCACAAGGGCGTAGGCCTGGCGCGCCTGGAATTCATCATCAACCGTCAGATCGGCGTGCATCCGCAGGCCTTGCTGGAACTCGACAAACAGGACGCCGAATTGCAGAAAACCATCCGCACGCACATCGCGGCCTATCCGGGTCCGCGCGAGTTCTTCGTGATGCGCCTGGCCGAAGGCATCGCCACCATCGCCGCGGCCTTCGCGCCGGAGCCGGTCATCGTGCGCATGAGCGACTTCAAGTCGAACGAGTACGCCAACCTCATCGGCGGCAAACAATACGAGCCGCATGAAGAAAATCCGATGATCGGCTTTCGTGGCGCCTCGCGCTATCTCGTCAGGAGTTTCCAGCCCTGCTTCGAGCTGGAGGTGGAAGCGCTGCGCTACGTGCGTGAAACCATGGGTCTGACCAACGTGCAGGTCATGATTCCGTTCGTGCGCACGCTGGGCGAGGCCGAGCAGGTCACAAAACTGCTGAAGAAGAATGGCATCGAGCGCGGCAAGAAGGGGCTCAAGCTCATCATGATGTGCGAGCTGCCCTCCAACGCGGTGCTGGCCGAGCAGTTCCTGCAATACTTCGACGGCTTTTCGATCGGCTCCAACGACATGACCCAGTTGTCGCTGGGGCTGGATCGCGACTCCGGGCTTATCGCGCATTTGTTCGATGAGCGCGACCCCGCCGTGAAACACATGTTGCATCTGGCCATTTCCGCGTGCCGCAAGCACAAGAAGTACATCGGTATCTGCGGTCAAGGCCCCTCCGATCATCCCGATCTGGCGCAATGGTTGATCGAGGAAGGCATTGAGAGCCTGTCGCTGAATCCGGATACGGTGATCGAGACCTGGATGTACCTATCGGAGAAAGCCCGGGAGTCTGAAAGAGTTGTGGGTCCGAAGAGAGTACGAGGCGCGGAGCGCAAAAAGCCGGGCAAGCGGCCACGCAAAATTGCGGGACGGCGGCACAGCCGGCCGGCTGCGAACATCTTGCGGCCCAGGCGGCGCCTTCGGCGCCGCAGTAAGAAGCGCTGACGCTACCGATGCAGACTTACAGCGGGCTATTGCTTGGCTTGCTAGTGGCGTGCGCGACGCTACAGCCGCTCAATGCGGCCGACGAGGCCTGCGAGACGGATGAGGGCGGCCGGCGCGACGGCCCCTTGTGCATCAAGATTACCAGCGATGAAATCGGTCCCAGCGAAGAAGAAATCCGGGAAATCGAAGAGCAGATCGCGCACGACCGGCGGTCGAACGCGGTCAAGCGCTGGCGTTTCGTTCGTTCGCGCGATCCACGCACTTTCGCCGTGCAATGCTGGGCCCGTTCGCCGGCTACTTTCGTCGGGGCCGACGGAGATTTGCTGTATTTCGCTTCGTTACGCGTAATGGGAACCTGGGAGCAGCCGCAGGTCGCCATCCGCAGCGAGAAAGGGTTTGAGCGGGTCGCGCCGTTTTTCCACACCAAGATAATGGATCTTGGCATTGAGGTTGGCGAGCAGGACTTCCTCACCGTCGATCGGCGCATCGGCAACCATATTGCGCTGTCGTTCATGCCGGAAAAAGCAGCGCAAATCGTGCGGCAGCTACGCCAGTCGCGCGGCTACCGGCTCAGGCTGCGGTTCTGGCCGAACCCCACCGCCTATGCCAGTCCGCCGATGTCGCTGGAAGGTTTTCGCGAAGCCTTCGAGCGCGTCAATAACTGCACTGAGGCGGAATAACGCGGCGCGATACCGGTGACCACCGAACTGCTCCTCCTGCTGACGCTGGCGGTTTTCGTGATTGCCTTCTTGTACTCGTCCGTCGGCCACGCGGGCGCTTCGGGCTATATCGCCGTGATGACGCTGTTCAGCCTCGCGCCGGCGGAAATAAAGCCAACCGCCCTGGCTCTGAACATCCTGGTTGCCAGCATTGGCACTTGGCAGTTCTGGCGCGCGGGGCATTTTTCCTGGTCGCTATTCTGGCCTTTCGCCCTGCTGGCGATCCCCGCCGCGTTTTTGGGCGGCTATCTGAATCTGCCTACCCAGGCCTTCAAAGTCCTGGTCGGTTTCGTGCTGCTGTTCTCGGCGGCGCGTTTTCTGATCCGTCCACCGGCTGAGACGGAGCAGCCGCAACCGCCCGCGCGGCCGGTCGCGCTGGGCGTCGGTGCAAGTCTCGGCCTGCTCGCGGGTCTTACCGGTACCGGCGGCGGGATTTTTCTCACGCCACTAGTCATCTTCCTGCGCTGGGGTCGTACCAAGACCGCGGCGGCGGTCTCGGCGCTGTTCATTCTCTGCAATTCCATCTCTGGCCTGCTGGGTAACTTGAGTGCGACCAAGAGTTTTCCCGATTTTGCCTGGCCGCTGGCGTTAGCCGTGATTGTTGGTGGCACCATCGGCTCCTATCTTGGGAGCCGCCGTTTTCCGCATAGCGCCATCAAGCGTCTGCTCGCGATAGTGCTTACCATTGCCGGCATCAAGCTAATCTTTACGGTGTGAGATGTCCGATCTGCCCTTGATCATCGAGGCCAGTCAGCTTTCCCAGCAGCTTAAGGCGCCTGAGCTGCTGCTGGTTGACCTGAATCCTGGCGAGCACTACCGGCAGGCGCATATTCCGGCCGCCGTACAGCTCGACTACGCCGCCATCGTTGCCGCACAAGCACCCGTTATGGGCTTGTTGCCGAACGCTGGGCACTTGAGCCGGGTGTTTTCGGCGATTGGGCTGACTTCCGACAAGCATGTTGTCGCCTATGACTCAGAGGGTGGCGGCAAAGCCGGACGGCTGATTTATACGCTGCACGCAATCGGCCACGAGCAATGCTCCTGGCTCAACGGCGGACTGCTCGCCTGGCAAGCGGCAGGACTGCCGGTGGAG
>JBOICV010000127.1:0-1094 GCA_050740255.1 Nevskiales bacterium
GCTCCTAACTCCTAATGCCGGTGCGCGGCGGCCAGCTGATCGCCGTAGCGCCACTCCAGCAGGCTCTTGAGCGCCAGCGTGACCAGCGCCAGCAAAGCCAGCAGTGAGGCCACCGCAAAGGCGGCGGCGAAGGCGTATTCGTTGTAGAGAATTTCTATATGCAGCGACATGGTGTTGGTCAGGCCGCGGATATGGCCTGAGACCACGCTGACCGCACCGAACTCGCCCATTGCGCGCGCATTGCACAGCAGCACGCCGTAGAGCAAACCCCAACGGATATTCGGCAGGGTGACGCGCCAGAAAGCCTGCCAGCCGCTGGCGCCCAGCGACAGTGCGGCCTGCTCGTCGTCGGTGCCCTGCTCTTCCATCAGCGGAATCAGCTCGCGCGCGACAAACGGGAAGGTAACGAACATCGTCGCGAGCACGATGCCGGGTACGGCGAAAATTATTCTGATGTCATGCGCGGCCAGCCAGGGGCCGAACCAGCCCTGCGCGCCAAACATCAGCACATAGATCAGACCCGAGACCACCGGCGACACCGAGAACGGCAGATCGATCAGGCTGGTGAGCAGGTTCTTGCCGCGAAACTCGTACTTGGCGATGGCCCAGGCGGCCGACACGCCAAATACCAGATTCAATGGAACGGCAATCGCCGCAGTGAGCAAGGTCAGGCG
Organism: Nevskiales bacterium; assembly: GCA_050740255.1. Lineage (GTDB taxonomy): Bacteria > Pseudomonadota > Gammaproteobacteria > Nevskiales > JBOICV01 > JBOICV01. The sequence goes on from JBOICV010000127.1 coordinate 675, forward strand.
GACCGCCGCCAAGGCTTCAGGCTGAACCATCGCCGCAAAGTAAGCCGCGGCGCCGTTACGCAAAGCCTCGGTAAAAACTGCAACCAATGGCAACAGCAGAAAAAAAGCAAGAAACGCAAGCGCTGCCGCGGTCAGCAGCCATCTAACCCAGGGTTGTTCCGTGATGACAGCGTTGCGCTGCATCAAGGGCTCGAATGGCAGCTTTGGCGGATCGAGCAGCGAATGATCGAGCGTCTGGCTCATTTGCGCGTCCCGTCGCGGCGACTATAGGCCTGCAGCGCGTTGATCAGCAGCAACAACACGAAGGAGATGACCAGCATCGCCGCCGCAATGGCGGTGGCGCCGGCGTAGTCGAACTCCTCCAGCTTGATGATGATCAGGAGCGGCGCGATTTCGGAGATGCCGGGCAGATTGCCCGCG
>JBOICV010000128.1:0-1217 GCA_050740255.1 Nevskiales bacterium
ACACCGCGCTGGCGGAAGCAGGCTATCCGGCGCAGGAACTGGAAGCCAAGGCGGTGGCGCTGCTGAATTTCGGACGCAAGATACTGCCGCAGGCGGATCAGCTCGCTAACACGATTGCGCTGGAGCACTTCACCGCCATCATGGCCGAAACCCTGCTGACGCATGCCTACACTTTGGATGGCGCCCCGCCGCGGATGGCCGCGCTATGGCGCTGGCACGCGATTGAGGAAACCGAGCATAAAGCGGTGGCCTTTGATGTGTATCAGGCGGTGACCGGCGGGGGTTTGCGAGCCTATCTGCGGCGCTGTCTCATCATGATTAGCGTCAGTGTGCTGTTCCTGACTCAGACCTTTTATACCCACTACCGCCTGATCAAGCATGACGGGCTGCAGCGCGATTGGCGCGGCTGGCGCGGATTTCTACGCTTTCTGTTCATCAACCCCGGCGCCTTGAGCAAGATCGCCTTGCCCTGGCTGCGTTATTTCAAGCCGGGTTTCCATCCTTGGCAGCACAACAACAGAGCACACGTCGAACGCTGGAAGGCAGCCTACGCCGCGGCGGGCGTGCCACCGCCCTGAGAGCTTTATCCCTGCGCTTGTTCCAGCGAATAAGGCGGGGGCTGGATCTGTAGACTGCTATCCGAGCCAGGTAAACGTAGCCCCGCGTCGCTTGCATGCTCCAGCATGAGCACGGCACTGAGCTGACACTGGTTATCTGGCCCAAGTACCGCTTCCACCACATCGCCCGCATGCTGGTCGTTCGCGGTTAGTACGCGGGTGCCTGGCGCTGGTGGTGTAGTTACTGCGCAGAACGCGGAGTAAAGCCGGCGCTTGGCGAGGCCGCGGTGCTGGGTCTTCGCCACGACTTCCTGGCCGGGGTAACAACCCTTCTTGAAACTGACCGCGCCGAGCAGGTCGAGATTGAGCATATGCGGCGTAAAGGCTTCGCGCGTCTCAGGCCAGATTTCCGGCAGCCCGGCGGCGAGATTCAAGCGACGCCAGTCCTCAATCGAGCCGGATTGCACGCCCGTCTGCTGCAAGCGGGCGCGCAGCGCGGCGAGTTCCGGCCGCGTTCCCCAGATTTCGTAACGCTCCGGGCTGCCGGGCAATCGGATCAGAGTCAGGCCGTCGCGTTCCATCGCGTCGTTTGTTGCGCGCGGCAGCTCGCCGAGCCCTGCGCTGGCGCTGTCATCGCATACACCCAGCGCGGCCCAACTT
>JBOICV010000129.1:0-2322 GCA_050740255.1 Nevskiales bacterium
ACGGAGGCGATGTTTTACGACGAGGACTACGTGCGCGCGCTGGAATACGGCTTGCCGCCGACCGCGGGGGAGGGCATCGGCATCGATCGGCTGATCATGCTGTTAACCGACAGCCCTTCTATTCGCGATGTGCTGTTATTTCCACAGATGCGTCCAGAGGCCTAGAGCAGGTCTGACTCACCAGCGCGGCCGGAAGCGATCCATTTCCCGCCGCATGCGTTTTTCGCCTTCCTCCTGTGGCTTGTTCTTCATCTGCTCCATCTGTTGCTGAATCTGGCGCGGTTTCTCCAGCAGCTTTTTCTTGAGCTGATCGGCTTGTTGTTCGATCAGTTGTTCGTGATCGGTGATGCGGTAGAACTTGGGCACCGAACGCAGTATCTGCGGTGCAATAGCCGCCAGCGGCGCAAATCCTGACTGATTGGGTTTGACCGCGATCCGGCCGCGGTCATTCTGAATGAAGGTTTCTCCTTCATTTACCTTGTCGTAAGTACCCGGTTCGCCCTCCGGCGTTTCACCAGGCTCCGGCGCGGGGATGTAGGCAGGCTCATGGTCCGTTCCCCGTATGCCGATAGCGGCAGTGGGCGTGCGAATGCTGTAGCGGCTCGGATAATTGCGGCCGATTAAGCCTGTGACGGCTCGAAACGTACCACGTAACAACTCCAGCACCGACTTGTCCTGCGCGTCGCCCTTGGCGCGATATTCCCGGATTCGTACCCGCGTATTGGGCCGCAACGCGACCACGCCGTGGTCGGTAGTAGTGATATGCAGCTCGCCGTCGGCACCGGTCACCAGGGTATCGCCTTCGTGCAGCATGTCGCCGACCTGTGGCCGATACTTGCCACCGTCGCGACCTTGTACTTCAACCCGGCCAGAGATGAAGTCCACCGTGCCATAGTCGTTCAATGCCCAGGCCGGCTGAAACAGTCCGGCGCATACGCTCAAAGCCAGCGCGAAAAAGGTCCGCATTGGAATTCGTAGAGGTTGAAATTCTGCGGCTCAGTATACGTTGTCGAATCGGCGTCGCGTTCTCTATTATTCGATGATAAATTCGCGTGAGATGCCACCGGCCAATTAGCCGGGTTTCGATTCACCACTTAGGGTATCGGGCATCGGCAGATTCTCGCCCGCTATCGCATCGATCTCATCGGTCAACGCATCCGCCATCAGCGGCCGCACCACCTCTTCGGCCAGCAGACGTAGCTGCTTCATGCTTTCGACGATTTGCGGCAAGCCGGCGCTGGGCATACCCGATTCCAGGTAGGGCTTCCAGACATAGTCGTTATAGAGCTGCACAAAGCGCCGTGCAATGCGATGCGCATCCTGCTGGATGCGTTCGAACTCGGCTTGCAATTGCTCGATCGGGATGCCGGCGGCAGCGGCGGTCACACCGAGCCGCAGGATGCCTGGATGGCTCACGCGATAGCGACTCCCTTCGCGCACCAGAAGCCCAAGGCCGCGCAGGTGTTGAATCAGCTGGTCAGCGTCTTGACCGGGCGGGGTGAGCGCGCGCAGCGCCTGATCATCCACCAACTGCGAATCATCCGGCCGGGTTTCCTCCACCGCGGTTTCCATACCCAATACCTGATCGAGGCTGCGGCCGGCCGACCAGGCCTGCAGCATCACGGCGATGCCGGCGAGCGAGAAGCCGCGTTCCTGCATACGGTTGATCAGGCGCAGCCGCGCCAGATGCTCGAGCCGGTAATAGCCCACCCGCTCGCCGGGTCGGGTTTCGGGGGAGGGGATTAAGCCGCGGCTCTGGTAGGCGCGTATGTTCCGGGTCGTTACCCCGGAGCGAAAAGACAGCTCCTCGATTGTGAGCAGTTCGTCGGCGCTAGTCATAACATGCTGTTTATAAATGAACTAAATAAAGAGCTTGACCTACCATTAATATATGTTACATCATTCTGTGTATCAATTGGATTGGGCATATACCATGACTACCGCGAGCATCGAAAAAAGAGATATTCATTTCGGCATTGAGGGTTGCCAGCTGCGCGACTGGCATCCAATGGGTCCCTTCGTCAGCCAGTATTTCAACGCGATGTCGCTGTTCTTTCCCGAGGGCGAGCAGTTCTTCATCGACACGGTTCGCCACTACCGCGACCGCGGGCGCATAACGGAACCACGTTTGCTGGAAGAGGTAAAGGGCTTCATCGGGCAGGAAGCGATGCACGGCCGTGAACACCGCGCGTATAACACCGCGCTGGCGGAAGCAGGCTATCCGGCGCAGGAACTGGAAGCCAAGGCGGTGGCGCTGCTGAATTTCGGACGCAAGATACTGCCGCAGGCGGATCAGCTCGCTAACACGATTGCGCTGGAGCA
>JBOICV010000130.1:0-2122 GCA_050740255.1 Nevskiales bacterium
CACCAAGTCAGCCGGCGCCGCCGGAATAATCAGATGCTCTTCGGTAAGCCGGTAGGCCTCCGGCGCCAGCGTCACGCCGTTCAGCTTGAGTTCGCGCAGCTCAAGCTGGCGGCCATCGAGGACCAAATCGGCGCCGGTTTCAGCCGCGGAATTTTTCCGCAACTGCAGCCGCGAGCTGACTTCTGCGTAGTCATCATGAATTGCGACGCGCAACTCAACCGCATCCACCCAGTAAGCGGGCGGGCGGTAATCCTGCAGGTACTTGGTTTGAGGGCTCGACAAATCTATAGACGACACATCACTACACTGCCAGCGGAGTAGCCGGCGCCGAAACCGGACAGCACGCCAATATCGCCCTTCTTCAAATCCTCGTGGTATTTGTGGAAAGCAATGACCGAACCCGCCGAGCTGGTATTCGCGTACTCGTCCAGAATTACCGGCGCTTCGATACTGTCCGGCTCGCGGCCCAGCAGGCGCTTGGCGATCAGGGTATTCATGCCGAGATTGGCCTGATGCAGCCAGAAACGTTTCACGGCTTTAGGTTCGATGCCCAAATCTTGCAAGTGCGTGGTCAGCATCTCCGCCACCAGCGGCACCACGTCCTTGAATACCTTGCGGCCTTCCTGCACGAATAGGCGATCGCTATTGCTGCGCGGTTCGGCCTCTGCTGGGTTCAGAAAACCGAAATTGTTGCGGATGTTGTTGGAAAACTGTGTTTTCAAGCGCGTACCCAACACTTCCCACTGGTCGTCGCTGGTCGCGGTGTCGGCGGTTTCGACGACCACCGCGGTCGCCGCGTCACCGAAGATGAAATGGCTGTCGCGGTCGCGGAAATTGAGATGCCCGCTGCAAATCTCGGGGCTGACTGCCAGCACGCATTTGGCGCTGCCGTTGCGCACAGCGTCCACCGCCGCCTGCATGGCGAAAGCGGCCGAGGCGCAGGCGACGTTCATGTCATAGCCCCAGCCGTCCACGCCAAGGAAGTGCTGAATCTCTACCGCCAGCGCCGGATAGGCGCGCGGCATATTGGAGCAGCCGGCGATCACAGCATCCACGTCTTTGGGCGTTTTGCCGGCGCGCTCCAGCGCCTGCCTGGCCGCGGCGACGCCCATCTCCGCCAGTATCGAGGGCTCGTCATTGCTGCGGGTACGGATTTCCGGACACATGCGGTCCGGATCGAGAATACCGCTCTTGTTCACCACATAGCGGCTTTTGATGCCGGAGGCTTTGACGATGAACTCGACGCTGGATTTCTGCAGCGGCTCCGCGCGTCCCGCCGCAATCTCGGCGGCATGCCTGGCATTGTGTCGCTCAACGAACTCGTTGAACGCGACAACCAGTTCTTCGTTGGAGATGGCCTCGGGCGGTGTATATAAGCCTGTACCGCTGACGACGACCCGGGTCATGCCCGACTTCCTTATAAGAAATTACGAGGCGGTGATTCTCGCCCCCGCTACCCCGCATTGCAATACTTCAATCGGGGGTGTTCAGCCCGCCTACCCTGCAGGCGTGAGCGCCACATCAGCCCGCGTACCCAGCATGCCGGCGTTGGCCAGATAGGCTTCCAGCATGGGCGGCACCACCGCTTCGCGCCGCACCGACAAATGCGTACCCTGGAACCACTCCAGACTCGGCTCCTGCCAGTGGCGCCACAATTCGAGTATCGGCGGCAGCGGGACAATACGATCAGCGGTGGCCGCGACAATATGGCGGCGCTCACGCGGCAGTTTGGGCGGCAAAGTCAGCGGCGACACAACCCGCAGCAGCTTATGCACGTCTTGCGGAGTAACGCCTTGCGCCAGCATCCTCTGCAGCATGCGCGGCGGACCCTGGGTCCAGAGTACGGTGGCGATATCCACCAGCGGAATCGCAGCAATCACGCAGCGCAAATCGGACTCCAGCGTGCTGAGAAGCGCGGCGTTGTAGCCGCCGAGACTATAGCCAAGAACCGCGACGTCTTCTGCACCCTGGGTTTCGCGCAGCCAGCGAATTAAGCGCCGCAAGTCCCATTGCGCCTGCGCCTCCGCGTGGATGATATCCATCAAGTCGCCGTCCATAAAACCGTCGCCGCTGCGCATACCCAGACGTCTCTGGCCATGCAAGGGCAGGGTCGGCAGGGCCA
>JBOICV010000131.1:0-15810 GCA_050740255.1 Nevskiales bacterium
CTTGAATCAATGCCGCCAATATCCGCTGCTCGGTTTGCGAGAAGCCGGGGATGTCGCAGTGCGTGACCAGATAGGCGCCGTGCACGTTGTACTTGGAGTGCGCTACCGCCAGGCCAATCTCATGCAGCGCGGCGGCCCAGCCGAGCAGGGCGCCGTGAATCTTGGGCTCTAGATCCCACTCTTTTCGCACCTGCCGGAATAATTCCTGCGCGGTGGCAGTGACGCTCTCGGCTTGAACTGGCTCAACCTCGAAGCGGCTCGCCAGTGCTCGCACACTCTCTGCACGCACGTCGCGTGCACTTAAGCGGCCGACTAAATCGTTGAGCAGACCGTCGCGCAGCGCTCGTTCCGAGGTCTCAAGCTGGTCTATTTTCAGGCTCTCGAACAGCGCGTGCAGAATCGCGAGTCCGCCGGCGATGATAGGCCGACGGTCCTTGCTCAAACTCTCGAACTCAAGATCATCAACCGAGTCGGACTCCATGAACTGTTCGCCCAACTCGCGTACACCCTTGCGCGTGATACCCGGCGGGTGGCCCTTTTCCTGGAGCATGCTTTCGATCACGCGAATGGTGCCGGAGGAGCCGACCGCCACATCCCAGTTGTGGCGTTGGAAGCGTTTTACCAGCGGTTCCAGCTTGACCTCCACCCCCAGCACTGCCTTGTTCCAGCTTTTGCGTGAGAGCTTGCCTTTCGGAAAGTAACGTTCGGAATAGGTGACGCAGCCGACGTTGAGGCTTTCCATCAGCTTGGGTTCAGCCAGCTTGCCGGCAATGACTTCCGTGCTGCCGCCGCCGATGTCCATGACCAGGCGGCGCTCGCGCTCGGGCCCCAGACCCGATGCGACACCGCTGTAAATCAGACGCGCTTCTTCGATGCCGGAGATCACTTCGATCGAGTGTCCCAGTTCACGCTCCGCAGCGGCCAGAAATAGGTCGGCGTCGTGCGCACGTCGCAGCGTATTGGTGCCGACCGCGCGCACCCGCTCGGAAGGGAAATCACGCAGGCGCTGGCCGAAACGGGCCAGACATTCCAGCGCGCGCTGCTGGGCTTCCGGGTGGATACGTTTGGTCTCGCCCAACCGATCCGCCAGCCGTACCGGTTCGCGCAGCCGGTCCACAACCAGCAGGGCGCCGCCCTCATCCTCACGCGCCACGATCATGTGGAAGGAGTTGGACCCAAGGTCCACGGCGGCGACGAACGGGAAGGGGGTATCGCTCAAATTCTGCACTCCAATCTGCGTTGCCTAGGATGCAGGCGCTATTTTGCCCGAATATGACGTGTACCCACGAGCGCTCGTGCCGACGCCGGCGCAGACCACCGCCCCTAGGGTAAGTCACAAAAAATTCAAATACGTGTAACGCCGATTTCACCCCTGTTTTCTACCCTTTGCGCCATGAAAAACCGCCAGAGGAGTGAATGCCATGGCAGCCGTACTTGATGTAGCGCGTGATGACCTGGACGAGCGAGCGGAGCAGCGCTTCGCCTGCCGGCTTGCGACTAACGCCCGCGAGGTAATGGCCTCGCAACGCCTGCGCTATCAGGTCTTCGCCGAAGAAATGGGCGCGAAGCTCGACAGCGCCTATACCGGTCTGGACCTCGATCGTTACGACCCCTATTGCCAGCACCTGCTGGTCTGCGACACCGCGACCCATCAGGTGGTGGCGAGCACGCGCATTCTCTCCGAGGAAGGTGCGCGCGACGCGGGTGGCTTCTACTCAGGTTCCGAGTTCGAGATGCAGAACATTCTCGGCCTGCCGGGCCGCATCATGGAGATCGGCCGCACCTGCGTACATCCGGCCTATCGCAGCGGCGCGGTGATCGGGCTGCTGTGGTCCGGCATCGCGGATTTCGTGCTGCGGGAGAAGTACGAGTATCTCATCGGCTGCGCCAGCATCACGATGGAAGACGGTGGTACCAATGCCGCCGCGGTGATGAATCGGCTGCGTGAGCGCTACCTGACCGAGGACGCCCTGCGCGTTACCCCAAAGCAGGCGCTGCCGGCGATTGACGTTACCGGTGTGCCGGCCAAATTGCCGCCGCTGCTCAAGGCTTATGTGAGCCTGGGTGCGCGTGCCGGTGGCGAAGCCTGCTGGGACCGCGACTTCAATGTGGCGGACGTATTCATGCTGCTGAACGTCTCCGATCTGGCGCCGCGCTACGCACGCCATTTCCTCAAGCGGCCGGCGCCCGCCCGCGCGCCGCATTGAGTGAAAGCATGTTGTCATTGCGAGGGGTGCAGCCCCGAAGCAATCTCGGGGCCGAAACAGATCGCCACACCGCTGCGCGGTTCGCGATGACCGAAATGCGGGCGGTGCTGAAAGCACTGCTGCTGGCCTTGCACGTGCTGGCGGGTTTCCTCATCGCTCACGTCGCGATGCAACTGCCGCGCTATCAGTCGCAATGGGAAAAGCTGGTCGCGCACTGGTACGCCGCTCTGCTCAGCATAATGAATGTGCATCTGAACGTACGGGGTGAAAGCCACGCCGGCGTCTGCCTGCGTGCGTCCAACCACGTCTCCTGGCTGGATGTGCCGGTGCTCGGCGTGCTCGGCATGGGCTCCTTCGTCGCCAAATCAGAGATTGCCCGTTGGCCGGTTTTCGGCCGCATGGCGCAAACCACTCAAACCGTATTCATCGTGCGGGGCGCCTATCGCACGCGCGAGACCATTGAGGAAATGAAGCACCGTCTGTGTGAGGGCCGCTCGGTGCTGTTCTTCCCCGAAGGCACGACCGGCGAAGGACGCGACCTGCTGAAGTTTTATCCGCGCCTGTTTGCCGCGGCGATTGAAAGCGGTGTGCCGGTGCAGCCGGTAAGTCTGAGTTATGCGCGCTCGGACGGAGCATACGACGCCATTCCCTTTGTGGACGATGAGGCCTTCCTGCCGCATCTGTGGGGACTTCTCAAGCTGCCGCGGATTGAAGTGGACGTGAGCTTCGCACATGCGGTAACGGCTGTATCGGACCGTCTGCGCAAACCAGTATCTGCGGACGCCCGCGCCACCATCGCGGGTTGTCTGGCGGAGACGCCCAAGACGGGCCATACCGACATAGCTGACCTGCTAGCTTCAGAGGCGGGCTGCTAGCATTCTCGGGCTTTGCAGCTCCCTTCACCCATTTTTGGGAGCCAGGAGGGGGGATAATTTGTTAATCTATTGAGTTTGGCGGGAGCACCGCTGGTTTGTGCGGTCTGCACCGGCTCCCAAAATAAGCTCAGTTCAAGCTCAATCATGGTAAAAACCAGCTCAAACGCCTCGCCGGGCGCCCGCTTCCGCGAGGCGGTACGCCGCGAACGCCCCTTGCAAGTCGTCGGCACAATCAATGCCAACCACGCCTTGCTGGCCAAGGCAGCAGGTTTCCAGGCGATTTATCTTTCAGGTGGTGGCGTGGCGGCCGGTTCATTGGGCCTGCCGGATCTCGGTATTTCCAATCTGGACGACGTGCTGACCGACGTGCGCCGTATTACCGATGTCTGTGATCTGCCGCTGCTGGTGGATGTGGATACCGGCTTTGGTTCTTCCGCGTTTAACGTGGCGCGCACGACCAAATCGCTGATCAAGTTCGGCGCTGCCGCCATGCACATCGAAGACCAGGTTGGCGCCAAGCGCTGCGGGCATCGCCCCAATAAAGAGATTGTGTCGAAGGACGAAATGGTCGATCGCATCAAGGCCGCGGTGGATGCGCGCAACGATCCCGATTTCGTGATCATGGCCCGCACCGATGCGCTGGCGGTCGAGGGTCTGGACAAGGCGGTGGAACGCGCGGTGGCCTGCGTCGAGGCGGGCGCCGACATGATCTTCCCTGAAGCCATCACCAGCCTTGAGATGTACCAGCAGTTCGCCGGCGCGGTCAAGGTGCCCGTGCTCGCCAATATCACCGAGTTCGGCGCGACACCACTGTTCACCACCGAGGAATTACGTGAAGGCGAGGTCAGCCTGGTGTTGTATCCGCTCTCGGCCTTCCGGGCTATGAACAAGGCCGCGGAAAACGTGTATAAGGCGATCCGCCGCGACGGTACTCAAAAAAACGTCGTGGACAGCATGCAGACCCGCATGGAGTTATACGACGCGATCGGCTATCACGCTTACGAGCAGAAGCTGGACGCGCTGTTTGCAAAAAAGAAATCGTAGGAGCGGGCCTAGCCCGCGATCGCGCCCAAGGGGCGCTCCTACAGGAAATAGAAGGAGAGATGATGAGCGAAGCAGCACCCGCCCCCGGCTTCAAGCCGAAGAAGTCGGTCGCCTTGTCCGGTGTCACCGCAGGCAATACCGCGCTGTGCACCGTGGGTCGCACCGGCAACGACCTGCACTATCGCGGTTATGACATTCTCGATGTCGCCGATCAGTGCGAATTCGAGGAAATTGCCTATCTGCTGGTACATGAGAAGCTGCCAACGATGGCGGAGCTCGCCAGCTACAAGACCAGGCTGAAGTCGCTGCGCGGCCTGCCGGCCAACGTCAAAACGGCGCTGGAGACGCTGCCCAATACCAGCCATCCGATGGATGTGATGCGTACCGGCGTGTCGGTTATGGGCTGCACGCAGCCGGAGCAGAACGACCATAACCATGCCGGTGCGCGCGAGATCGCCGACAAACTGCTGGCGTCGCTCGGCTCCATGCTGGTCTACTGGTATCACTTCAGTCATAGCGGTCGTCGCATCGAGGTTGAAACCGACGACGACTCCATCGGCGGCCACTTCCTGCATCTGCTGCGCGGCAAGAAGCCTTCGGAGCTGTGGGTCAAGGCCATGCACACCAGCCTGATTCTCTATGCTGAGCACGAATTCAACGCCTCGACCTTTGCCTGTCGCGTCATTGCCGGTACGGGTTCCGACATCTACTCCGCGATTTGCGGCGGCATCGGCGCCCTGCGTGGCCCCAAGCATGGCGGCGCCAACGAAGTCGCTTTCGAGATCCAGGAACGCTATGCCAATCCGGACGAAGCGGAGCGGGACATCAAGGCCCGCGTCGAGAAGAAAGAAGTAATCATCGGTTTCGGCCACCCGGTATACACCGTGTCTGATCCGCGCAATAAAGTGATCAAGGAAGTGGCGCGCACGCTGTCCAAGGACGCGGGCGATATGAAGATGTTTAATATCGCCGATCGCCTGGAAACCGCGATGTGGGACATCAAGAAGATGTTTCCCAATCTCGACTGGTTCAGCGCTGTCAGCTACCACATGATGGGCGTGCCGACGGCGATGTTCACGCCGCTGTTCGTGATGGCGCGAACCTCCGGCTGGAGCGCGCATGTCATCGAGCAGCGTATCGACAACAAAATCATCCGTCCGAGCGCCAACTACACCGGCCCCGAAGACCTCAAGTTTGTGCCGATCAAAGATCGGCGTTGATTCACCTTTACCCTAACCACCAAGGAAAGTCCGTAGATGGGTTCCCACATCAGTAACGTCCGCCCCAAGCCCGACCCCGTGCTGGTGGATATCGTTGACTACGTCAGCAAGTACAAAATCAAAAGCCCGCTGGCCTATGAAACCGCGCGCAACTGCCTGATTGACACGCTGGGCTGCGGACTGGAAGCCTTGGACTATCCAGCGTGCACCAAGCTGCTCGGACCGATCGTGCCGGGCACGGTGGTGCCGAACGGCGCCAAGGTGCCGGGCACGCAATTCCAGCTCGATCCGGTGCAGGCTGCCTTCAACATCGGCTGCATGATCCGCTGGCTGGATTTCAACGACACCTGGCTGGCGGCCGAATGGGGCCACCCGTCGGACAACCTCGGTGGCATTCTCGCCGTGGCGGATTGGCTGTCACGCAATGCCATCGCCAACGGTAAGCCGCCGCTGACGATGAAAGACGTGCTGACCGGCATGATCAAGGCGCACGAAATCCAGGGCTGTATTGCGCTGGAGAACTCATTCAACAAAGTCGGCCTCGATCATGTCGTGCTGGTCAAGGTCGCCTCTACCGCGGTGGTCGCCGAGATGCTAGGCCTGTCGCGGGACGAGATCATCAATGCGGTCTCGCTGGCCTGGGTGGATGGTCAGTCCTTACGCACCTATCGCCACGCGCCGAACACCGGTTCGCGCAAGTCCTGGGCGGCGGGCGATGCCACTTCGCGCGCAGTGCGTCTGGCCTTGATCGCGAAGACCGGCGAAATGGGTTACCCGTCCGTGCTCAGCGCCAAGACCTGGGGCTTCTACGATGTGCTGTTCAAGGGCAAGGAATTCAAGTTCCAGCGGCCTTATGGCAGCTATGTGATGGAAAATGTGCTGTTCAAAATCAGCTTCCCCGCGGAATTCCACAGCCAGACTGGTGTGGAAGCTGCGATGACGCTCGACGAGCAGCTCAAGAAAGCTGGCAAGAGCGCGGACGACATCAAAAAGATCACCATCCGCACGCACGAAGCCTGCATCCGCATCATTGACAAGAAAGGGCCGCTCAATAACCCGGCCGACCGCGATCATTGCATCCAGTACATGGTGGCGGTACCGCTGATTCACGGCCGTCTGACGGCGGCTGATTATGAGGACAGCATCGCCTCCGATCCGCGCATTGACGCGCTGCGCGACAGGATCGTCTGCGTGGAAGACCAGCAGTTCACCAAGGACTATCACGATCCTGAGAAACGCAGCATCGCCAACGCGCTGACGGTGGAGCTGAAGGACGGCACCAAGCTGAAGGAAGTCGTCGTCGAGTATCCGATCGGTCACAGGCGCCGCCGCAAGGACGGGATTCCGCTGCTGGAAGCGAAGTTCAAGACCAATCTCGCGCGCCGCTTCCCCAGGAAGCGGCAGGACGCCATTCTTGCCGTCTCGCTGGCGCAGGCCAGGCTTGAGCAGATGCCGGTCAATGAGTACGTCGATTTGTATGTGATCTGAGGTTTACCCGCGAGGAGGGATTACCCCTCCCCCCAAGCCCCTCCCGCAGCGGGAGGGGAGAAACGCGGAGTGATTTTGTTTCCCTCCCCCTTGAGGGGAGGGACTAAGGGAGGGGGTGCGGGTGAGGGGCAACAGACAAGCCCGATGACAACCACGCAGGGATGATGTCCGAAAACGGCCAGAACTTCGCGCGACATGTGGCTACACTGCGCGCATGGAACTGGATGCCGATCACTGCTACGAGGCTATCAAGGCGCGCGATGCGCGCTTCGACGGCGTGTTCTTCGTCGGTGTGTCCACGACTGGAATTTACTGCCGGCCGGTTTGCACCGTGCGCACGCCGGGCCGCGATCGCTGTTCGTTCTACCCCAACGCTGCGCGCGCCGAAGCGGCCGGCTATCGCCCGTGCCTGCGTTGCCGGCCGGAACTCGCGCCCGGTTCTGCACCGATGGACGCGGTGCGGCGTGTTTCCAGCCTCGCGGTCGCGCGAATAGAAGCGGGCGGGCTATCTGATGTGGGTATGGAGGCGCTTGCCGCCGAGTTTTCACTCAGTTCGCGCCAGTTGCGCCGGGTTATCGAACGCGAATACGGTGTAACGCCGGTGGCGCTGGCACAGACGCGCCGCCTGTTGCTGGCGAAGCATTTGCTCGCCGATACGCAATTGCGCATGGCCGACATCGCGTTTGCCAGCGGTTTCCAGAGCGTGCGGCGATTCAATCATCTGTTTCGCACGCGTTACGGCTTGAATCCTCGCGCACTGCGCCGCCGGCAACACATGGACGGCGACGCCATCACGCTCAAACTCGGCTACCGCCCACCATTGGCCTGGCCGGCGCTCGCAGGATTCCTGACCAGCCGTGGCGCGATCTGCACTGAACGATTTGAGCAGGGCCGCTATCTGCGTACGGTGCGCATTGACAGACATCGCGGCTGGATCGCGGTTGCGCCGGACGCAAGACAGAACGTACTGCACATTGAACTTGCGCCCAGCCTGTTGCCCGCCCTTACGTCCCTGCTGGCACGTCTGCGGCGGTTGTTCGATCTGGATGCCAATCCCAGCGTGATCGAGGCGCATCTGTCGCGCGACAAACGACTCGCGCCCTTGATCAAGGCGGCACCGGGTTTGCGGATTCCTGGCACACTGGATGGCTTCGAGCTGGCCCTGCGCGCCGTGCTGGGCCAGCAGATCAGCGTGAAAGCGGCGACGACGGTGTTCGGCCGTTTTGCCCAGTACTTTGGCGAAACCGTCCAGACGCCTTTCACTGGTCTGGATCGCGTGGCGCCGAGTGCGGAGGCCATCGCCGACGCGCGCTTGCAGCAAATCATCGAACGCGGCCTTACCCGCAAGCGTGCCGAGACCGTGCACGCGCTCGCCCGCGCGGTGGCGAACAACAAACTAAGGCTGGAAGCTTCCGCACGGCCGGAAGACACGGCAGCGGCGCTCGACGATCTTGCAGGCATCGGCCCGTGGACGATTCAGTACATAGCCATGCGGGCGCTGTCCAATCCGGACGCCTTCCCGGACAGTGATCTTGGCTTGCTGAAAGCCTTGCGTCTGAAGCATCCCGCGAAGCTCGCCGCCGCCGCGGAAAAGTGGCGTCCCTGGCGTGCCTATGCTGCGATCCATCTATGGAACAGCTATTCGGCGGGGGAGTGAAAAAGTGGCGACTTATTTCAGCTGGATCGCCAGCCCGATTGGCGAACTTCTGGTCACCGGTGACGGCAAGGCACTGACCCGGCTCTATATGCAGACGCAGAAATACGGCTGCCAGCCGCAGAGCAACTGGCGCCGCGATGACGCTCTGTTCAAACTTGCGCGTGCACAGCTCGGCGCCTATTTTGCCGGACAACTGCGGAAATTCGATTTGCCGCTCGCGCCAGCAGGCACAGAGTTCCAGCGGACGGTGTGGCAGGCCTTGCTCGATATCCCCTACGGCCGTACGGAAAGCTACGGGACAGTCGCGCGGCGTATCGGCGCGCCGAAGGCACCCCGCGCCATTGGTCTGGCCAACGGCCACAATCCCATCTCGATCATCATTCCCTGCCATCGCGTCATCGGCGCGGACGGCAGCCTCACCGGTTATGGTGGGGGCATCGAGCGCAAACGCTGGCTGCTGGCGCATGAGGCACGCGCCGGAGAAAACGAGCAGCCGCGCAGTAACTCTCAGTTCCAGCTGTTCTGACCGCCACCGCTGCTTAGGAGTGCTGCACCGAGCGGATAGGGTCTGCGGCAGGCGCACGCCGTGCCCCGTGATCGCGGCCGATATACAGATACATCGCCGGCACCACATAGAGTGTGAACAGCGTGCCGATAGTCATGCCGGCAACAATCACCAAGCCCATCGAGAAACGCGCTGCCGCGCCCGGACCTTCGGAAAGCAGCAACGGGAACATCGCGACCACCAGCGCGGCGGTTGTCATCAAAATGGGCCGCATGCGGATCGCGGCCGCCTCCTCGATGGCCTCGCGCTTTGCAACACCCTGATCCTGCAGCTTGTTAGCGAACTCCACAATCAGAATGCCGTGCTTGGAGATCACGCCAATCAGCGTCACCAGCCCGACTTGCGTGTAGATGTTCAAGGTCATGCCCGGAAAATCTGTCGCCTGCATGCCGTTGGTGATGCCGAAGATGTTGATAAACAGCAACGCGCCGCAGATGGACATCGGCACCGTCACCAGCATGATGAGCGGGTCGCGGAAGGACTCGAACTGCGCCGCCAGCACCAGGTAGATGATGATCAGGGCGAAGGCGAAAGTCGCCACCAGCGCCTGACCTTCCTGCTTGAACTGGCGCGAGGGCCCCGCGTAGTCAATCTGATAAGTCGAAGGCGCCAACTCCGCCGCCAGATCTTCGAAGTACTTCAGCGCCACGTCCTGAGTGATGCCGGGCTTGGGCACGGCGATGATCGTATCGGCGTTCAACTGCTGTGCGTGTTCAATCGTGCGCGGCACCGTGCGATGGCTGATCTTTACCAGTGTGGAGATCGGAATCAGCTCGCCGTTGGCCGCACGCGTGTAATAGCCCTCGAGCTGTGCGGGATTGATGCGCTCGCCACGTTCCACCTGCTGGATGACCTTGTACGAGCGGCTCTGAAAGTCGAAGCGATTGACCTCGCCGCCGGCCAGCAGTGCGGACAGATCGGCGCTAAGCCGGCTCATGTCCACGCCCATCAGCGCGGCCTTGTCGCGATCAATCTCGAGCGTGGCTTCCGGCCGGTCGATGCGCAGCCGCGGCGCGACGAACCAGAACTGCTTCGAGGCGTTGGCGCGCGCCACGATTTCGTCGCTGACACGACTCATCTCTTCCGGTGTGGCGGTGGATTTCAGTACGAACTCAACCGGGTAACCCTGACCCGGTGTTGGCAGAGCCGGGGGCTGCAGGCCGGCCCAGCGGATACCCGCGACGCTTTCAAGCTTGGGCGTCAGTTCCTCGAGGATGCTCTTGGTCGGACGCTCGCGCTCGGTCCACGGCGTCATGACCATGCCCATGAAGCCGGTATTGGTGCTGCCGGCGCCGCCGACGCTGAAGGTGAAGATGTGCTGCACGTCCGGATCGGCCATGGTCAGCTTCTGCGCCTCGCTGAAGTACTGGTCCAGATACTCCTGCGAGGAGTAGCCGTCGCTCTCGCTGATGGAGAAGGCGAAGCCGAAATCCTCATCGGGCGCCAGCTCGGACGGTGTGGCCTTGAACAGGAAATAGCAGGATGCGAATACGATGACACCGAACACCAGTATTACGAATTTGGTATTGAGTGCACCGTGCAGTCGCTTTTTGTAGGCGCTCTTCCAGGTTTCGAAATGCCGGTCCAGCCAGTCGGCAAATTTGCCCTCGCCATGTGCCGGCTTCAGCATTCTGGAGCACATCATCGGCGTGAGTGTCAGCGCCAGCACACCGGAGATCAGCACCGCACCGGCCAGGGTGAAGGCGAACTCGGTGAACAGCTTGCCTGTGATACCCGACAGGAGACCAATCGGCGCATACACCGCCATGAGCGTAATCGTCATCGCAATCACGGGGCCCACCAGCTCGCGTGCACCTTTTATCGCCGCATCGTAGGGCGGCATGCCGTCCTCGATATGCCGATGGATGTTCTCCAGCACGACGATGGCGTCGTCCACCACCATGCCGATGGCCAGCACCATCGCCAGCAGCGTCAGCAGATTGATGGTGAAGCCCATCGCCAGCATCAGGAACAGGGCGCCGACCAGCGACAGCGGCACGGTAACCGCTGGAATCAGCGAGCTGCGCACCGAGCCGAGGAATAGAAAGATGACGATGATGACGATGATGACCGCCTCAATCAGCGTGGTGCGCACTTCCTTGATCGCGTCGCGGATGTAAAGCGTACTGTCGTAACCAATCTCGCCCTCGAGGCCCTCCGGCAGGGCCGCGATGATATCCGGCCAGGCTTTGTTAACCTCGGCGATCACGTCGAGCACATTCGCCTCAGGCCGCACATCAACGCCGATGAAGATGGCGGGATCGCCGTCCCAGCCGGCGGCGCCGTCGTAGGTTTCCGCACCCAGCAACACATCGGCAACGTCACTGAGGCGCACCACGGATTCACCGTCGGACTTCACCACCAGTTGCCGGAACTCGTCCGCGGTGCGCAGATCGGTACGCGCGGCCAAACCGATGCGGACATAGTTGCCCTTGGTTTCGCCGACCGCCGAAAGCACGTTCTGTTCACGCACGCGCGCATACACTTCACTCGCCGTCATATTGTGGGCGGTGAGACGATCGGCTTTAAGCCAGATGCGCATCGCGTAAGTGCGGGCGCCGATGATGTTGGCCTTTTCAATACCCGGGATGGACGACAGCTGTGGTTCAACTACGCGAATCAGGTAGTCCGTAATCTGGCTGTTATCCAATACCTTCGAGTAGAACGACATATACATCGCCGCGGTGCCGCCGCCTTCGGCGACCCCGATGATCGGGTCCTCCGAACCCTCCGGTAGCTGATTGCGCAGCTTGTTCACCTTGGCCGAAATCTCGGTCATCGCCTCGTTCGGATTCTTGTCCAGCCGCAGATTGGCGGTGATCGTGGTCAGACCCTGACCGGTGCTGGAGGTGAGAAAATCAATACCGTCGGCGGTCGCGATCTCGCGCTCCAGCGGCGTGGTCACAAAGCCTTCCATCAGCGCCGGATCGGCGCCGGGATAGCCCACGAACACATTGATCTGTGCGTTCTGCAGCTCGGGATATTCGCGAACCGTCAGGTCGAAAAAGGCCCGTGCGCCCAGCAGGAAAATCACCAGACTGACGACGGTGGCCAGCACTGGGCGTTTGATGAAAATGTCGGTGAAGTGCATATTCGTTCCTTCTACTGGATCCCGGCTTTCGCCGGTATGACGCTGATGCGGCGTGCGCGCATCAGCGTCAGTTTTGTGGCGTGGTTGGTTCGAGTTCGGCCTCGGGCATGACCGAATTGTTAATGATCACCGGCTGCTGATTGCGCAGCTTGAGCAGGCCGGAAGTCGCAACCTGTTCACCTTCCTTCAGTCCCTCAACCACCGCCACGAAATCACCCTTCGCGTCCCCGGTCTTGACGAAGCGCTGAATCACTTCCAGATCGGTAGTGGGCGGCGCTCCCGCCATTTCTTCGGCCGGTTTCTGTTCTTCCTTGTCCTCTTTCTGCTCGTTATCGTCCTGGCCGGGATTATCAGCGGCCGGTGCGGGATTCTGTTTTTTCTGCACCACGAAGACCGAGGTGCCATAGGAGTTGTAGCTGATCGCGGTGCGCGGCACGACCAGCAGCGAGCGTTCGCCCGGCAGAATGAGCTGCACCTTACCGAACTGCCCACCCCGCAGCAATAAATCGCTGTTGGTTAAGCGCGCGCGCAGCTTGAAACTGCGCGTGGCTTCATCCACTTTCGGTTCGATCGCTGCAATCTCGCCGGTGAATTCTGCGTCCGGATAGGCGTCGATCTTCACCGCGATCTTCAGCCCCGGTTGCACCGTTGCGATCTGCTGCTCCGGCAGGCTGAAATCGAAGTTGATCGGATCCAGCGTCTGCAACGTAACGATGGCCGTACCCGGCGCGAGGTACTGGCCCAGGTTTACCTGCCGGATGCCCAATACCCCCGCAAAAGGTGCGTGGATATTTTTTTGCGCCAGCTTGGCGCGTTGGGCGTCCACCGCGGCCTTGGCGGCGCCAGCCTCGCTGGCGGCGGCGTCGTAATCCGACTTCGAGATGGCCTCGAGATGTAGCAGCTTTTCGCGGCGTACCCGATTGGTCTCCGCCAGGTCGGCTTGCGCCTGTAGGCGCTTGAGCTCGGCGGCTTCGTTGGCGGAGTCGAGCGTAATCAGGCGCGCGCCTTTCTCGACCTGCGCGCCGGATTCGAAGTGAATCGAGGTGATGATGCCGCCGGACTCCGTGGTGACGTCGGTGCCGTTGACCGGCACGAAACTGCCGATGGCTTCAAGCCGGTTGTCCCAGCTCATCGTTGCGGCGGCCGCAGCGGTAATTGTCGCCGGCGGAATCGGCGCCTTGTCCGTGTACTCGTTCATCATTTTGTTGCCGAACCACTTCATGCCGAACACGGCGCCGAACACGACGCCGACCGCGATCAGCATGATGAACATTCTTAGTTTCATGACTTATTCCTCGAATCCTTTCTTTTTCAGGTGTTTTCCGGCCGGCGCAGCAACTGGTCGATCGTCTGGAAATCGGCCACGCCCAACTCGCCAGTAAGCTGTTTAAGCTGCAGCCAGCTAAACAGCAGGTCATAGCGCGTGCGCGAGTAGTCGCGCTGCGCCTGGATCAGGGCACTGCGTGCGTTGAGCACGTCGGTGATGGTGCGCGTGCCGGCGTCGTAGCCATTGCGCGTCGCTTCCGCCGCGGTAGCCGCCGACTTTACCGCCAGATCGAGCGCACGCGCCTGGGCATAGGCCGCTTCCAGTTGACGGAAAACCTGCCGCGCCTGCCGCTCGGTTTCGGCGGTGACGCGCGCGGCGTCGGCCTCGGCCGCTTTGAGCCGCGCTTCGCTTTCGCGCTGGCGCGCACTGGTGACGCCGCCCTGATAAATCGGCACGGACAACTCCAGGCCAACGCGTGCGTTATCGCGCTCGGACCCGATGCGCGAGTCGCTGTCATCATCGTGGCGATAAGCGGCCACCGCATCCAGCGCCGGCCAGCGATTGGCGCGCGCGGCGGCATACTGGCTTCTCGCGACCGTGACATTTTCCCGCGCCAGCAGCACGGCGGGATTCGCGCCCCGCACTTTGGCGACCCAGCTCTCGGCATCGGCCGGTTCCAGCGGTGGCAAAGCGGCTTCCGCGGGCAAAGCGGGCAGGGCCACGCGACCGTTGCCGGTGGATTCATCCAGCGCGTCCTGCGCCGAAAGCAGTTGCTGCCGGGCGGAGATCAGTCTGGCCAAGGCGAGGTCATCGCGCGCTTGCGCTTCCTTCAGGTCGGTTCCCGGCACCAACTGCACTTCGTAACGTTTACGCGTGTCTTCCAGCGATTCACGGATGGCCTTGGCCTCGGCTTGGGCGAGCCGTAATTCGTCCTGCGCCACCAGCACGCCGAAGTAACGCTCGGCAATGCGCGTGAACAGTTGCAGCGTACGGTCGCGCAAATTGAGGTCCGCCAGCGCATTCAGGGCCTTGCCCTGCTTGCGGCGCGCCGACCAGTCGAAGCGATATACCGGTTGGCGTAACAAGAGACCGGCGCCATAGCCGGTGTATTCCTCATCGAAGCTGCCGAAGAACTGGCTTTGATTCTCGTTCTTGTAACGGTTCACGTTGCCGTCGAGCGACAGGTCGGGCTTGAGCGTGCCGGTCAGCTGCGCACCCAGTTCGCGCTCGGCCTCGAACGTCGCCAGCGACAGCGGCACGGTTGGGTCGTGCTTGAGTGATCGCTCCAGCGCTTCGCTCAGGGTCATCGCCTGCGCGGGCAGGGCACAGGCCAAGCCGATCAGCGCGGCAGCGGGTAGCCGGCTAAGCAGTTGTTTCGCAATGCAGGTCATGGAACACCTCGTTGCATAGTTTTTCGATTTTTGCATCCAGCGCTTTGTCATCGGCAGCGTCGAACAGCGGTTTCCAACCCAGCCCGTTCAGCAGGCTCTGCTGGTGACGCAGCATCAGCCGATAGGCATTGCCGAGGCCGTATTTTTCCACCAGGCCCTCCGCGTGCGCGATTTGATGGGTGCCTTCGCAGAGTGCCCAGGGCGCCAGACACAGCTCGAAGGATTTCAGGCCCTTGATATCCACATCACCGGCGCGCGCGGCTTCCGTGACGATGCTTTCCACGATGCGCCCCAAGGGCTCGCTGGCCTCGAGCGCTTCGCGCCGCCTCTCCGGCGAGGCCGCACCCCACACCACTTCGGTGAACGCGTACTGATCGAGGCGGAAATGTTCCGGATAACGGCGCACGAGAATCATATCGGCGACGGCAATGCCGAACATCCGGTCCCGCGTGCCCGCCTGCCAGTGCGCCACGCGCTCGAACAATTCTGCGCGGTGCTGTACGTTTTCAATGGTCAGCGCGACCAGTAAATCTTCCTTGGAAGCGAAGTGCTGGTACAGCGTTCCCACCGCGTACTCGCATTTCTCCGCGAGCCGCGACATTTGCAGGTTCAGCAAACCGTCCTGGCGAATGAGTTCGCGTGCGGTTTCGAGTATGCGCTGTTCGCGCCCGGCGACTTCGCGCTGGCGACGCTCCTTGGTACCCACGGGCTGTTCTTGAACTGACTGCGGAACGTGAATCTAATTCAAATATGGAGTGATCGTCAAGTGGAGTCTCCGGCCAGACCGGTGAGCGACATGAAATATTTTTTAATTACAGATAGTTACGATACAGAAGAAGCGGCTTTAGCCGCGAATCCGTACAAGTAGGAGCGGCTTTAGCCGCGAAACGGTCGGGGCTGAAGCCCCTCCTACGGCCTATCTGCCGCATAGGGCTTTAGGGGAGGTTCCGCGCTTACCAGATGCAAATCGGGCAGGTTGGTTGGGGGCGGGACTCCTAACAGGTC
>JBOICV010000132.1:0-1714 GCA_050740255.1 Nevskiales bacterium
AAAGAACGCCTATGGCCCGTTCGCTGCACCGCTCCACCGCCGTCGTTGGCCTCAACACTTTTGCCTCTCGCGTCAGCGGCTTAGTGCGCGACACCCTGATGGCGATTCTATTCGCCGCAGGCCCCGGGATGGACGCATTCCTGGTGGCTTTCAAGATCCCGAATTTCCTGCGGCGCATCTCCGCCGAGGGCGCCTTCACCCAGGCCTTTGTGCCGGTGCTGTCGGAGGCCAAGACCAAGGGCTCGGACGCAGAGGTCAAAGAACTGGTGCAGGTGGTGGCCGGCACCCTGGGTGGCGTGCTGCTGGGCGTTACGATCATTGGAGTGCTGGCTGCGCCGCTGCTGATCCTGCTGTTCGCGCCCGGGTTTTACGACACCCCGGACAAGTTCGAGCTGGCCAGCAATCTGCTGCGTCTGACCTTCCCCTATCTGCTGTTTATTTCTCTGGTTTCTTTAGCGGGCGGTGTTCTCAATACCTACGGCCACTTCGGTGTGCCGGCCGTTACGCCCGTGCTGCTAAACCTAAGCATTATCGGCGCAGCGCTGCTGCTCGCGCCGCAGTTCGAGCAGCCGGTCACTGCGCTGGCCGTGGGCGTGTTGATTGCCGGCATGGTGCAACTGGCATTTCAGCTGCCGTTCCTGTGGCGACTCGGCCTGTTGCCGCGTCCGCGCTGGGGCTGGCGCGATAGCCGGGTGCGGAAAATCCTGCGTCTGATGCTGCCGGTGTTATTCGGTTCCTCGATCCAGCAGATTGCGCTCCTGCTGGACACCATCATCGCCTCCTTCCTGATTACGGGCAGCGTGAGCTGGCTGTACTACGCGGACCGGATGATGGAATTTCCCCTGGGGATTTTTACCATCGCGATCGCGACCGTGATTCTGCCGAGCCTGTCGGCGCAGCACGCGAAGCAGTCCGCGGAGACTTTCAGCCACATGCTGGACTGGGCGCTGCGGCTGCTGCTGGTGATCGGCACGCCGGCCATGATCGGTCTATTCGTGCTGGCGCGGCCGCTGCTAACGACGTTATTCCAGTACCGCGCGTTCACGCCCAACGATGTATTGATGGCGGGTTACGCGCTCTCGGCCTACGCGTTCGGCTTCATGGGGTTTTCGCTGGTCAAAGTCCTGCTGCCGGGTTTTTACGCCCGGCAGGACACCATGACGCCGGTTCGCTTCGGCGTCATCGCCTTGTCCGCGGGCATGCTGATGAGCCTGAGTTTCGTCGGTGGTGCGGTGTGGCTGAAGTTGCCGGCGCCGCACGCCGGTCTCGCGCTCGCGACTTCGCTGGGCGCCTTCATCAATGCCAGTCTGCTGTTCCGGCGGCTGCGTCGCGATGGGGTTTACCGTCCTGAAGCGGGTTGGCGAGCGCTTGCGCTTAAAGTCCTGGCCGCGAATCTGCTTATGGCCGGCGTGCTGGTATACATGGCGGGGGATCTTCAGGCCTGGTTCGATTGGGGCCTTCGTGAGCGCGCCTGGCGCCTCGTTGCCACGATCGGCAGCGGTGCCATCAGCTATTTCGCCGCGTTGTATCTGTTGGGACTGCGGCCTGCCGCCTTGCGCGCACCGGCGCATTAGACACCTCCGGTATAATTGATTTTTTAACGCGGTCGCCGCCGCTATGGAAGTCATCCGAGGTCTGCATAACCTGCACCCCCGGCATCGCGGTTGCGTACTCACCATCGGCAATTACGACGGCGTGCATCTGGGTCATCAGG
>JBOICV010000133.1:0-1796 GCA_050740255.1 Nevskiales bacterium
CAGCGGCGGCGCATTTCTACCAGATTTTTTCATCGGGTGGAATCCCACCGACATCCAAACCGCTTTACGGAGGACGGCGCTTCAGCGAGCGCCGGGCGCGGCTCCAGTCGCGCGCCGTATCCACATCCCACAGGGTCTGAAGCTCGATCCAGTCCAGCCGCAGGCGACGCAAACGCCGACGGGTGGCCGCTAATACCCTGGGTCCGCCCCAGCGGATACCGGCGAACAACCGCGGCTCATGTACGCAGGTGCCCACGAGTACGTAGCCGCCGTCGGCGGCGGGACCCAGCACCACATCGTGCTGCTCCAGCGCGGCACAGGCCTGTGCGAGATATTCCGCATCGAGCAGTGGGCAATCCGTACCGATAATGATGGCCGCGCGGCAACTGCGCAGCGCCTGGCGCAGCGCGCCTGCCATGCGCCGGCCGAGGTCGCTGCCGGATTGCCGTTGTAGCCGCACTCCCGTACGCATTCGCGCGAGCGTGAAAAATGCGTGGCGGCTGTCCGGCGCGCAGCACAAGGTCACGGGTGCCAGAGCTGCGCCCTGCGCCATGCGCAGGCTATGGCTGGCCAGTTGCCGGTGGGCCCGCGCCGCGCCGCGGCGACCCAGCGCGGGAATCAGCCTGGTTTTACAGGCGCCGGCTACGGGTGCGCGGGTAAAAATCAGAATGCGGTGCTGGAGAAAACGCAAGACGGATTCTTGTTCTGGAGTGTGGCTCCGGCTAATATACCGCGCCCCGTAAACATGCCTTGGGCGGGCCGCGTGGGGCGGTAGCTCAGCTGGGAGAGCGCTGCGTTCGCAATGCAGAGGTCGGGAGTTCGATCCTCCTCCGCTCCACCAATTTTAAGTCCAGCAGCATCCATTGGTATCCTTATTAAGTGCATTTTTACCCATTATAATGGTGGTGATGGCGTCCAAGGCCGGACAACGCTGGCTATTGCAATCCGGGGGCAGCTGGGGGCAACATTAGGGGCAAGCGTCACGTTGTAAGAGGAGTTGCCCCCATGTCGCTCACCGATACCAAGATTCGCACTGCCAGACCGTCTGAGAAGCCCTACAGGCTGTTTGATGGTGGCGGCCTATATCTGGAAGTGGCCCCGAGCGGTGGCAAGTGGTGGCGTTTCAAATACCGATACGCAAGGAAGGAGAAGCGGCTCTCACTTGGCGTCTATCCTGCTGTGAACCTCAAGACTGCACGCGGGCGACGTGATGCTGTGCGCAGGCAGCTCGCCGAGGGCATCGACCCCGGCGTGTCCCGTAAGTCCGAGAAATATGCCAAGGCAGAAGGTGTAGAGAATAGCTTTGAAGCTATCGCCAGAGAATGGCATTCAAAGCACGCGCCCGGTTGGGCGGCGAGTCATAGCGAGAAAATTTTGCGGCGGCTGGAGCGCGATCTGTTTCCCTGGATTGGTTCTCGTCCGATTGCAGAAATCACTCCCCAGGAACTGTTGAAGGCTCTCAGGCGAATCGAGAGCAGGGGAGTGCTCGAAACCGCGCATCGCGCCCATCAGAACGCTGGGCAGGTGTTTCGCTTCGGCATCGCAACTGGCCGTGCGGAGAACGATCCAGCGGCGAGTCTGAGGGGTGCGCTGCCGCCTTGGCAGCCGAAGCACTATCCAAGCATCACAAAGCCGAAAGAAGTAGGAGATTTGTTGCGGGCAATTGATGCTTATTCTGGAGGGCTTGTAGTTAGGGTCGCTTTGCGTCTGGCTCCGCTGGTCTTTGTGCGCCCTGGCGAGTTGCGGGGTGCGGCTTGGTCGGAGTTCGATTTTGAGAAGGCAGAATGGAGAATTCC
>JBOICV010000134.1:0-1110 GCA_050740255.1 Nevskiales bacterium
GTGTCCAGCTTCGCTCAACAACTGGATTCCGGCCTGCGCCGGAATGACAGAGGGAAATTTGGAGAGTGGACATGAAAGAAGACCGGCCCCGCGGCCCGCGCCGCCCGAGCTTTGGCGGCGACCGTCCGCGGCGCAGTTTCGGCGACCGGCCGGCCAGAAATTCCGATGGCGAGCGCAAGCCCTTTCGCGCGCGCGAGGGTGGCGGCTTTAGTGGGGATCGCAAGCCTTACCGCAAGCGCGATGACGGCGCGCCCTCATCAGGCGAGCGGTCAGGCGAACGTAGCGGGCCGCGTGATTTTCAGCGGCCGCGGCGCGATTTTGATCGGCCCAAGGCCAGCAACCCCGGCTGGCGCCGGTACAACCGCGACCGTGACACTGCGGACGAGCGCCCGCCTGTACGTAAACCCTTCGCAGGAGCAGGCACAGCGCTCCGGCCCGAGACCTATCGCCCGGACGAAGCTCGACCCGTACTCAAACGTCCCAGCGCCGAGCTGGTCGAAGCCTTGGCTTATCGCTGGCGTGGCGGCGCGCTGAAGCCTATCGCTTTCCCGCATGAGCTAGAGCTGGACGATTTACTATGTGTGGACTCGCAGAAAGCGGCACTGGTACAGAACACGCGCCAGTTCGCCCGCGGTTTACCGGCGAATCACGCCCTGCTCTGGGGCTCGCGCGGCACCGGCAAGTCATCGCTGGTCAAGGCTTTGCTCAAAGCCTTCGGCACCGAAGGCCTGCGGCTGGTGGAAGTCCCATCGCATGATCTGACCGCGCTGCCGGAGATCGTCGCGCCGCTGCGCGGCCGCAAGGAGCGCTTCGTTCTATACGTGGATGATTTTTCCGTTGGGGCCAACGATCCGGCGCTGATGGCGCTCAAGACGGCGCTGGATGGAGGCCTCGAAGCACCACCTGAGAACGTGCTGATTTACGCCACCAGCAACCGGCGGCACCTGCTGCCGGAACTGCAGTCGGAGAATCAGCAAGCGCAGGCGGTGGACGGCGAGATTCATCATAGCGAAGCGGTCGAAGAGAAAATCGCGCTGTCCGAGCGTTTCGGCCTGTGGCTGTCCTTCTATCCCTTCAACCAGGACCAGTATCTGGAGATCGTGCGCCACC
>JBOICV010000135.1:0-27658 GCA_050740255.1 Nevskiales bacterium
GTCTGCGCCGCGGAAGGCGACATCGGCGGCGGTGCTCCCGGCTTGCGATTGGGCATACGCGGCATGCCGACGAAACCGATCGCCATCTGCTCTTCCATCGTCTTGATCTGCTCTTCGCTGTAACCAAGCCCCGTCAGGATTTCCGGAGTGTGTTCACCCACCAGCAGCGGGCGGCCCTGTATCTTTCCCGGTGTGTCGGAAAGATCGAACAACAGGCCCACCTGATCCAGCTTGCCAACCACCGGATGCGGATAAGACACCACCCACTTGCGTTGCTGAAATTCCCGATCGTCGTGCAGTTTTCGGGAAAAATCCTCGGCCACGATCTCGACCGGCACGCCGGCCTTGTCGAATTCCGCGAACCACTCCTGCGCGGTATGCGCCTTCATTCGCTCCTCGATAAACGCGGACAGCGCTGCGTCGTTCTGCTTACGCGCTTCTGGCGTGGCGAAGCGCGGATCGGTGACCAGCTTGGGCACGCGCAGCACGGCAAACAACTCATCCCAGTGGTCCTGCGTAACGAGTACGAAGCATAGCCAGCCCTGTTTGGTCTCGTAGACGCGGTGGCCGGCGGAATAGCCGAGCTGTTGCGCATCAATATGCGGCCGCTCGAAACCCTTGCCTTGCGGTGTGGCCACGGCATAACTCGTATTGAGCAGCGCGGCGTTGATGATGGAGGTATCTACCATCTGGCCCTCGCCGGTGCGGTCACGGTGATATAGCGCCTGAATTACCGCCACCGCCGACAGAAAGCCGTTACCGGTATCGCCGAAGCTGGTGAAGCTCCACAGCGGCTTGCCGCCGCGCGCCATGCCGCCGTCTTCGTATTGAATACCGGACAAGCAGGCCCCGGTCTGGTCGTTGCCAGGTAATCCGGAACGCTCGCCGGTTTCGAAACCGCGGGTGTGACAGTAAATCAGTTTCGGATTGATCTTCTTGAGGCTCTCGTAATCTATCTTCAGACGTTCGGCCGCGTCGTAGCGCATGTTGTGATGCACGACGTCGGCCTTGGCCACGAGCTTCAGGAAGATTTCCATCGCGCGCGGGTCTTTCAGATTCAGAGTAATGCTCTTCTTGCCGCGGTTCGCCATATAGGCGATGTGTACGCGATGCCAGAATAGATCGAACAGACCGTTGATCTTGATGACCTTGGCGCCCAGGTCCGATAGCAGTTGCGTACCGAAGGGTCCGGCGATCGCCAAGCCGAGATCCAGTACCGTGATGCCCTCCAGCGGAGGCCGCCCCCCTCCAACCTCCCCCCGCAAGCGGGGGGAGACTTTCCGTGCCCCCTCCCCCGCTTGCGGGGAAGGGCCGGGGTGGGGGCGCGCAGCTTCGGCTTTGACTTCCGCCGTGTGCTGTCCGACCTTGGGCGCGGGGCCGCCGGGTTTGGACGGGTTGGCGCTCATCTTGTAAGCGACGCCGACGGTGCGAATCGCGCCGAGTTCCGGATCCTTCGTTTCAACGACGCAGCCGTCCTTAAGGAACAGCGGGTCCGCCAGTGAATCCTCCGGCGAGCGCACCGGCTGCATCGTCATCTCGGCGGTCGCGGCCGCGTCGGTCCATTCCTTCGCGGTGAACTTCTTGATCGCTTCGGCAAGAATCGGCTGGTAGTGCGCCATGACCAACAATTCTTCCGGCCCGGTCCCGAAACGATCCGGATCGTTTTGCACCGTCAGATCCGGCGATGAATTCAGCGTGTCGCCCGCGGAGGCCTGCATGATGAAGCGCGGATTCGGCACCCAGTTGTGTATCCACTTACCGTCTTTACACTCGAAGTGGCCCTTGGGCGAACGGCTGCCGAGTATCCAGGAATCGAAGCCCGGCTCGTCAATCTTCTCCGCGCGCTGCCATACACCGGCGCCACCGGCCAGCGCACCTTGCAGCAGAGATGTCTCGACCCACTGGCCCTTGCCGCTATGCTCACGCGCACGCAATGCCGCGTTGATGCCCACGCTCGCGGCAAAAAACGCGCCGAGGCTGGGCCAGTACGAGGCCGGGAATAGCGGACCCGGCCGCGCCGGTCCCTGCACCCAGTCATAAGGAATGTCGAGGTCCGGAAAAGGGTCGGGGCGACCGGCGAGATGATTCAGCGCACCTTCCGGCCAGCCGCGCTGTTCCCACTGCAAACCGGTGCGCGCGGCAACCAGGGCGTCATAGGCCGGGCGATCAGAGTGCTTGTTGTTCCGGCCATAACCGGTGATGGAGCAGTAAATCAGGCGTGGGTTCAGCTTAGCCAGCGCCGCGTAGTCAATGCCGAGCTTCTCGGTAGTACCGGGCGCATAGCTCTCAATCAGCACGTCGGCGGACTTGACCAGCGACAGGAAGCTGTCCTTGTCCGCCGCGTTCTTGAGATCGAACACGGCACTGCGCTTGCCGCGCTGCCAGACCTTGTAGCCGAGCTGGCCGCGAAAGGGGTCGCCACCGGGCGGTTCAATCTTGATCACGTCCGCGCCGTGGTCGCCCATCAGCATGGCCGTCATGGGACCGGCAATGCCCCAGGTCAGATCGAGAACGCGGATACCGCTGAGAACCCCAGCCATTTTTATACCTGATTGCTTTGCGTAGATCGCTACGTATTACCCTAGACCGAAAGTGCGCGAGGCATTGGTAGACGTAATCTTGATGCGATCTTTCTCCGGAATGCCGGCCTCCGCGAACTGACTGACTACCTGCTTGCGCGAATGCGGCCAGCAAGTGGCCGGGTGCGGAAAATCGGTGGACCAGTACAGGCAATCAGGGCCGAAATAGTCATAGCAGAGCTTGAGACCCTGCGGCTCGTACATGAAGGTGGCACCGCACTGCTGGCGGAAAGTGTCGCTGGGCGGCTGATTCACGCCTGGAAATTCGTAGTGCGCATGCATGCGTGGATCGAGCAGTGCCTGGAAGAACCACGGCAGCCAGCCCAGACCGGGCTCGACGAACAGCACGCGCAGCTTCGGATACTTCTCGAGCGTGCCCGTGAGTATCCACATGCAGATGGTTTCAGCAAGCGGTGCCCAGGGTAGCGCGGTAAAAATTCCCTTCTGTGGCGTCGGATCGCGGCGGAATACGTCCCACAGCGAAGCACGCAGATCGAGGTGGTTAAGAATGGTCAGATTGGTTTCCTCAAGCAACTTCCACAACGGCACATAGCGCTTGTCATAGAAATCCGGCAGGCCGAGATCTGAGGGAAACGGCGTCAGTTGCACGCAGCGCGCCTTCTTGTCGCGCGCCAGGCGCTCGACTTCCTTGACGGCGAAATCGATGTCGTAGAGCGGCAACTGATAGGCCGTCATCAGCCGTACCGGATCGTAGGCCGCAAAGTCACCCATGGCGTTGTTGTAGCCTTGGAATACCTCCTTCCAGTCGTCACCCATCAGCGCCGGGTTGACGATCTTGGCGCCGGCGAGCTCGGGGAAAATCACTTCGGCATAGACCCCGTCGAGATCCATCGCCTTGAGCTTACCCTCAGGGTTGAAGTGGCCAGGATCCTTGGCCGCCTCCGGATCGACGAAGTCCTCGAGGCGTAACTGCGGCTGGCCTCCGCGCAGAACTTTGGCGCCGTATTCTTCGGCTTTCTTATTGGCCTCGTCCCATACCGGATGCAGTTCCTTGCGCAGACGCGCCTTGACCCACTCGTCGGTGAAGTGGACGTGGGAGTCAACCGAAATCAAACGCTCTTGAGCCAATACGGCGGTCATAACGACATCCTCCGTGCTGCTGCGCACCTGGGCCGGAACTCCGGCGCGTTCAATCTAACCTTACTCGCGGGGTGGGCGCTGCCGCCTGCTGCAAAAGGATGAGGGGACGCGCTGGCGAAGCCACAGTGTGGCTTCGCGCGTCCCCGAACGCTGAAGGCAGGATGCCGCAAGCCGGGGTTCTTGGCGAGGCAGGGATGCCGAGCCTAGAACCACCCGCGAGTGTTGTCCGCGAGCGGGCGCGCCCGGGAGTGCTCGCCGACAGTCCTCTGTCCGTTCAGCACGCAACCGTCTAGGCCCGCTGCTGCGCGGCCTGTGCTTCGGTGCCCGGCACGCGATAAAACCAGGCGCCCAGCGCCGGCAGCAAGCAGACTGCACCGAGCATGTTCACCAGGAACATGAAGGACAGCAGCAGGCCCATATCGCCCTGGAATTTCAATGCCGACAGCGTCCAGGTGCCAACGCCGATGGACATCGTGATCGCGGTGAAGACTGCCGCACTGCCACGCTGACGCATGGCTTCGTAAAACGCTTGCTGGAAGGGTGAGCCGTTGTCCTTCATCTCGTGCTGGATGCGCTCAAACAGATAAATACCGTAGTCGACGCCCACGCCGACACCCAGTGCAATCACCGGCAGGGTTGCGACCTTGAGGCCAATGCCTAGCCCCGCCATTAGCGCATTGCAGAAGATGGAGACCATGGTCAGCGGCACCAGCACGCACAGCGTCGCCCTGACCGAGCGGAAGGTAAGCAGGCATAGCAGCGTCAAGGCGCCGAAAATCGCCAGCAGCATCGTCTCCTCCGCCGCCGCTACTGCCTCGTTGGTTGCCGCCATCACGCCGACATTGCCCGTCGCCAGACGCAAATTGACGCCGTCAACGGGGTTATCCTTGATGAAGCGCTTTATCTCGCTGATGGCGTGGGCGATGGTGGTGCCGTCATGATCCTCCATGAAGATGATGACCTGAATCGCCTTGCAGCCCTCGTTGTTCAGACCGAGATTGGGATCGAAGGCCTTGGAGCCGGCCGACAAACCGACTTCGGTGCGCGGCAGCGCGCGCCAGCGCGGATTGCCCTCGCTGAACGCCGAGATCACGAGCTTGCCGATACCCGCGACGCTGGTCACTGAACGAACGCCTTCCACGCCGCGTACGAACAACTCGAAACGCTCCATAAGATTGATCACCGGATACTGCAGGCAGGAGTCACCCTGAAACTCCTTCGCCTCGGCAATCACCATCAGCACGTCCACGCCGATGTTGTAGGTGCTCGCGATCGACATGCCGTCGCGGTTGTAGCGTGAGTCTTTGTGCAGCTCCGGCACACCCTGCCCAGAATCGCCAATCACCAAACCTCGCGACAACCAGGTAGTGACCCCCAGCAGCGCAATACAGATTCCGAACACTACCAGCGCTCGCTTGGGCTCGGCGCAGGAGGCGATGGCGCGCCAAAGACGGTCCGCGCGCCCTGAATCCGACGTAGCCGTGTGGCGCCGACTGGATTCCTCCAGTTTCAGATGGGTCAGGATGATTGGCAGAATCATCTTGTTGGTGATGATCATCAGCAGCACGCCAAGGCAGGCGGTGACGCCCAGCTCGTGCACGATCGGGATATCAATGACCATGATGACCGCGAAGCCGAGCGCATTGGTCAGCAGCGCCACCGCGCCGGGCACGAACAACTTGCAGAACGACGCGTGCGCGGCCTGAACCGAATCGGCGCCGGCAACCACTTCATGCCGCCAGGCATTGGTCATCTGCACCGCATGCGATACACCGATCGAAAAGATCAGGAAGGGCACGAGGATGGACATCGGGTCGATACCGAAGCCGATCAGCGGCAGTATGCCGATGAGCCATAGCACCGGCAGTAACGCCACCACGATCGCCACCGCAGTCGTGCGGATGGAGCGGGTATACATGTACAGCAGCGCGAGCGTGATCACAAAGGCTAGCGCGAAGAAGCCAAAGACGCCGATCAGGCCCTGAATCACATCCCCCAGCAGTTGCGCGAAACCCTGGATGTTGACCTCGACCTCAGGGTTGTAGTCGGGGTTGTCCACCACCTCTACGCTGACGTCATCGCCGGCGATGGCCACCGGCTCGCTGCCATCGGGCGGCTGCGCGTAAAACGTCTGGATGCCCTGCATCCAGCCGAAATCGACGAAACCCTCGGCAACGGTATCGCCGCTCTTGAACGGCGGTTGATCGTCTTGCAGTTTGTAAACGTACTTCTTCGGATTCTCGAAGCGCCCGCGCAGGTCATTCAGCTTCATGATGACCGTCTGGTAGAAGCGCGCCGCGACCTCCGGTTCGCCGACGTCAACTTCCTGCAGATCGGCGCGAATCATCGCGCCCTTGCCGTCGTTGGCGACCAGCAAGCCGATCTGGCCCGATAGCCCGACGTTCTTGCGGACCAGCGCGAGTTCCTCGGGCAGCGCGGAGTAGCGGGCCGGCACCACCGGCTCGCCGTTGAAGCCGTATTCGGTTATCTCGATATACCAGGTGCCGGCCGTGAACAGCGACGACACCTTGGTGCGGTTGATGCCGGGAATGAAAAAAACCTCGTCGGTGGCCTTCTGCAGTGCATCCATGAAGGGTTTGTTGTAGATGTCGCCTTCACCTTTCCAGCGCAGATTTACGAGCAGCATGTTGGCGCCCGAGAAATCCCGCATGTAGTCGAACATGGTGCGCATGTATTCATGCTTCACCGGAATCAGCTTGAGGAAACCCGGGTCGAGCTTTACGTTGGTCGCGCTCCAGCCGAAGAACGCCGTCATGACGGCGAACACCACCGACAGGATGTGCCGGCGGCCGATGACGACATCGGCAACGGCTTTGACGAAACGGTCAAGGCGGCTCATGGCCGCTCTCCGGCGGCAGATGAATCCTTATCGAAGGTCAGGCGCCGTACCCCCCCTTCGCCCGTGGTCAGCCATTCAGTCTCGCTTAACGGCAGTACGCCGGCGAGCAGACGCCGCTCGCCACGGGAGCTGCGCGTAAAGCTCACCCCGTCATCGTGCGATATCAGAACGGTATTGCCGTCACCGATCAGCACCGCTTCACCCTTCCCGGTGACTGCTCCGCCGAATAGCGACGTGGCTTCGGGAATCTCGCTCTTCTTCCAGTTCTGACCGAAATCCTGGCTGCGGAACGCGTTGCCGCGCATGCCGAATACCACCAGCGTATTCGAGGGCAGCGAAAGTATTCCGAAGAAAGAGCCGGGATAGACCTCGGGAAGCTGTTGCCAGGTCTCGCCGTTATCAGTGGAACGCAGCATCAAACCCTTCTCGCCCACCAGCAGCAGCGCGCCGTTACTGGCGCGCGTCATCGCGTTGAGATGACGATCGGCGATACCGCTGCCGGCGTTGGCAAACGGATCGGCGTCGGCTGCGGCAGGGCTGGGCGCTTCATTTTTCGCCACCGACAGCGGCTGCCAGGTCTGCCCCTGGTCGCTGGAAACCACGAACAAACCGAACCCGCCGAACGCGAAAATCTTGCCGTCGTAGGGCCCGGCGATACCAAGCAATGGATCGGACCGCTCAGTGCTGAAAACGACTTCTCTCCAGGTTTCGCCGCGATCCTCGCTACGAAGAATCCAGCCGTCATGCCCCACCGCCAGCGCCACACCATCGCCAACGATGGCAACCTGCGTTAACAGCGAACCGCGCTGCGGCTCGATCTTGGCCTGTTTCCAGGGGCCGCGAGAATCGTCCGCATAGAGGATATGACCCAGCTCGCCGACGGCGATCAGCCGGCTACCGTCGCGCGCGAGGCCATTGATCTGGAGCCCATCAGGCTCGATTTGCGTCGGCGGGAACGGCGGGTTGGGACGTGGCGAGAACGAGTAGACCGCCGCCGCCAACACGAGCGATACCACAAGATAGGCCGGCCAGCTGCCAAAAGCCGAGCCTTCATCGCGTCGGCCAGCCGCCGCGCTGCGCGCAGTTTTACTCATGACTCACTCCCTTAGTGTGCATCCTGCACAAGAACGCGCCCTCCGTGGCGCGACTTTCAAAATAAACGAAGCTCTTTACTTGCCCGCCGCTCCGTGCGCGACTCTCCGGTCGCTGGCTTGGCGCAGTCTCGCCCGGCTGCAAGCGCCAAAGCAAGCACCGCCGGCACTCAAGTCACACGGTCAACTCGAATAGCGCTGCGGCGCCCATGCCGCCGCCGATACACATCGTCACGACCGCGTAACGCTCGCCGCGACGCCGGCCCTCGATGAGCGCATGCCCCACCATACGTGCGCCGGACATACCGAAAGGATGGCCAATACTGATCGCGCCGCCATTTACATTCAGCCGGTCGTGCGGAATGCCGAGCTTGTCCCGGCAATAAATCACCTGGCAGGCAAAGGCCTCATTTAGCTCCCATAGGCCGATGTCCGACACTTTCAATCTGTGCTTCTGCAAGAGCTTCGGCACCGCGAACACCGGGCCGATACCCATCTCGTCAGGCTTGCATCCGGCGACTGCGCAACCGCGATAAATACCCAGCGGCGCCAGATCGCGTTTCTGCGCTTCTGCGCGGCTCATCAACAGCGCGGCAGCGGCGCCATCCGAAAGCTGCGAGGCATTGCCGGCGGTGATGTGCCGCCCCTGCTTGACCCAATGCCCGTCCTTCCACACCGGCTTCAATGCGGCAAGGCTTTCCAGCGTCGTATCCGGCCGGTTGCCCTCATCCTTACTCAGCGTGACGGATTGTTTTTCAGTCGGCTTGCCTTCCTTGTCGAACAACTGCTTTTGCGCAAGGAGCGGCACGATCTCTTCAGCAAAACGGCCTGCCGCCTGGGCAGCAGCGGTGCGCTGCTGGCTTTCCAGCGAATACTCATCCTGCGCAATTCGTGAAATGCCGTAGCGCTCCGCTACCAGCTCGGCCGTTTCGATCATCGGGATATAAGCGGTCGGTTCCGCTGCAATCACCGCCTCGGACTGGAAGCGGTAGTTGTTCTTGTACTTATTCTGTACCAGCGAGATGGACTCGACGCCGCCCGCTGCGACGACGTTCTGCTCTCCGACCATGATGTTCTTGGCGGCGATGGCGATCGACATCAAGCCGGATGAGCACTGCCGGTCCAGTGTCATGCCCGGCACGGTGTCCGGCAGCCCGGCGGTATAGGCGCAGAGCCGGCCCAGGTTATAAGCCTGCGTACCCTGCTGCGCAGCGGCGCCGATCAACACGTCATCCACTTCGCGCGGAGCCACTTGCGCGCGCTCGAGCACGGCTTTGATGACATGGCCGCCGAGTACCGGCGCTTCGGTGTCGTTATATGCGCCGCGATAAGCCTTGCCAATCGCGGTGCGGGCGACGGAAACAATCACAGCCTCGTTTATCACTCTTCTCTCCAATACAAATTCCCCTCCCCTTGCGGTAGAGCCTGTCCTGAGCTCGTCGAAGGAGGGTCAGGGGGAGGGGTAACGCGCCACAACACCCCCCCTTAATCCCTCCCCTCAAGTGGGAGGGAAACAAAAAATTTGCGGCGACACTTAGAAGTAATACCGGCTGATGGTATCGGCAACGCAGGCCGGCTTAGCTTCGCCTTCAATCTCAACCGTGATGCGAATCGTGGCGTGAACGCCGCCGTCCTTGGTTTTCTCCGCCGCCACCAGCTCGCCCCGGCCGCGAACACGGCTACCGGCCTTTACCGCAGACGGAAACCGGACTTTCTCCGTACCGTAATTCACCCCCATCTTCATGCCGCGCACCTCGACGATCTGGGGCAGAAAACGGCTGCACAGCGACAGAGTCAAATAGCCGTGCGCGATGCAGGCGCCGAACGGTCCCTGCTTCGCGCGTTCAGCGTCCACATGTATCCACTGATGGTCGTCAGTCGCATCGGCAAACAAACTGATGCGCTGTTGCGTAACCATCATCCAGTCACTTTCACCCAGCGGCTTGCCGATGGCGGCAAGAATGGCGTCGGCGGACTCGAATATCGTTGGCATTTCGTTTTCCTCAGCTTATGCAAAAAATGCTGGGCCCCGGCTTTCGCCGGGGCAGCGCGCCAGTGGTTCTTCGTCATTCCGGCGAAGGCCGGAATCCAGTGTCTCCCTCTCCATCCTCATCATCAGGCGCGCTGGCTGGAGGCCGACAAGACTTCGCCGGCCAGATATGAGGAATAATCGCTGGCGAGGAAGATCACCACATTGGCCATTTCCCAAACCTCGGCGGCTCGGCCAAAAGCTTCCTGCGCACAAAGCCGCTTGAGCAGTTCTTCATCGGCGCTCTTCTTCAGGAAATCATGCATGGCGATGCTGGGCGAGATGGCATTGATGCGTATGCCGAATTCAGCCGCTTCCAGCGCACTGCAGCGGGTCAGCGCCATTACACCGGCCTTGGCCGCAGCGTAATGCGCCTGCTCCTTCTGCGCCCGCCAGCCGAGCACTGAAGCGTTATTGATGATGGCGCCACGTTTGCGCGGCTGCATGCGTTTGAGTACCGCGCGGGTCATGCGGAAAGTACCGTTGAGCGAAACGTCAATCACCCTGAGCCACTCTTCGTCACTCATGTCGGTGACGCGCTTTTGTCCGCCCAGACCGGCATTGTTGAATAACACGTCAATGCCATCGAGTTTTTGCTCGGCTTCTTCGACCAAAGCCTGTACCTGATCTTCCTGGGTCACATCACCCAGCTTGCCGAAAATCGCTTTATGGCCGGTTTCCTCGCGTAACTTGG
Source organism: Nevskiales bacterium (assembly GCA_050740255.1). GTDB lineage: Bacteria > Pseudomonadota > Gammaproteobacteria > Nevskiales > JBOICV01 > JBOICV01. Next base: position 10,355 of record JBOICV010000135.1, read on the forward strand.
CGACGGCCTCCTCCAGCCGGCGCGGATGCAGATCGGAAATCATCAGCGCGCGGCAGTCCTCTTCGGCGCAGCGGCGTGCAGTGGCAAAGCCGATGCCACCGCCCGCGGCGGCGGTGATCAACACCGATTTGCCCTTCAGCAAACCGTGACCGGGCACATAGTTTGGTGCTGGTGTCATTCGCTGCTTCCTAAATCTCTTCCACTACAACAGGAGAAACAGTGCGCGGAGCTGCCTGCTCTTCCCCTCCCCTTGTGGGAGGGGATTGAGGGGAGGGGCGCGGCTCCTTCGGCATGCCTAATGCCCGCTCGGCGATGATATTCAGTTGTATCTCATTGGTGCCGGCGTAAATCGTATCGGCGCGGGTGAACAAGAATAACTGTTGCAGACGAGTACGCTCCGGATCGTCGCTGACGATATCACCCTCGGCGCCGAGTACGTCCATCGCCAGCTTGCCGAGATCGCGATGCCAGTTGGACCAGTAGTACTTGTACATCATCGCTTCGCGTTGCAGCTTGCCGTCCTGTGCGCCGGATAGCGTGCGCAGGGCGTTGTAGCGCATTGCCTTAAGGCCAAGCCATGCCTGGGCGATGCGGTTACGGATCACTGGATCCCGCGCTGAACCGTTCGATTTTGCCGCGGCGCAGACCAGCTCCAGTTCATGTGCGAAATGCATTTGCTGGCCCAGCGTGGAGACGCCGCGCTCAAAGCCAAGCAAGGCCATGGCGATACTCCAGCCCTCGCCCGGTTTGCCCACCAGGTTGTCGGCCGCGGTACGCGCGCCATCGAAGAACACTTCGTTGAACTCCGCAGTACCGGTCAGTTGTTCGATCGGCCGGATCTCGATTCCCGGTTGATTGAGCGGCACCAGCAGGAAACACAGGCCGCGATTGCCCTTGGTATTGGGGTCGCAGCGCGCGACCACGAAAATCCACTGGGATTCATGCGCGAGCGAGGTCCAGACTTTCTGGCCGTCGATAATCCAGTCGCCGTTCGACGGGTCCTGCAGTGCGCGCGTCTGGACATTCGCCAGATCGGAGCCGGCATTCGGTTCGGAATAACCCTGGCACCAGAATTCCGTGCCCGCGACGATGCCGGGCAGATACTTGTTCTTCTGCGCTTCGCTGCCGTGGGCTATCAGCGTGGGTCCGATCAGGCCTTCGCCGATATGACCCATCCTGCCGGGGCCGCCGACGCGCGCATACTCCTCGTGGAAAATCACTTGCTGCGCCAGTGACAGCGCGCGCCCGCCGCAGGCCTTGGGCCAACCCACACAGGTCCAGCCTTCCGCCGCAAGTTCGCGTTCCCAGCGCTTGCGCAGTTCCGGATAAGCGTCTTCATCACCCGGCCCGCCGTGGTGCTTGAGCACCGCAAAATCTCCGACCAGATGTTCCCGCATCCAGGCGGCGACCTCTTCCCGGAAGCGATCATCGTTCAGTTCCCCCTCCCCTTGCGGGAGAGCCTGTCCCCGTATCGAGTACGGGGCAGGCTCTGAGCCGGTCGAAGGAGGGTTGGGGGGAGGGGAACTAAATAGTTGGCCCGCGACGCGTTCCCGCAGCGCATCGCTGCTGCCGAACCAGTGGCTGGTCGCCTGCGCACGCTTGAAGTAAAGCTGCGGGTCGTATTCCCAGGTGAAGCCAACGCCGCCGTGCAGTTGAATCGCCTCGCTAGCGCAGTAGAAAAACGCATCCGCGGCGCATACCTTCGCGCCGGCTGCTTCGAGCTTCAATTCGGTGGTTGGCAGCGCCGGATGAACCGCCCGCGCTGCGCCGTAAACAGCGGAACGCGCCGCTTCGATTTTCACCATCATTTCGGCACAGCGGTGCTTCACCGCCTGGAAAGACGCAATTTTGCGCCCGAACTGCGTGCGCTCCGCGACATAGGCCAGTGTGAGGTCCAAGCATTGCTGTGCGCCGCCCACCTGTTCGGCCGCAAGCGCAATCGCCGCCAACGCACAGGTACGCGCAAGCCCCTCCGCAACCGCCGGTCCATCCGCGAGCTTCGCGTCGAGCGGGACTTGCACATTGTCCAGGCGCAGCTCCGCCAGACGCCGGGTCTGATCAAGTGTGTTCAGCGGTACGCGACTTACACCGCTGCTATCCGCCGGCAGCGCAAATAGCGCCCATTTATTCGCGATCCGCGCAGGGATTAAAAGCAATTGCGCCGTCGCGCCATCGGGAACGTGGCCGAAGCGGCCGTTCATAAGATATTGCTGACCGGATTTACGTGCGGTGGCCGGACGACCGCGCGGATTCCAGTCCACACCGGTATCGGCGAGCGCCACGCTCGCGCGGAGCTTGCCGGCCGCAATTTCGGGAAGATAGCGCCGTTTTGCATCAGCGCCGGCCGTCTCAAGCAAGGCGGTTGCCGCCAGGCATACCGTCGAAAAAAATGGCGCGCACAACAAGCGGCGCCCCATCTGCTCCGTCAGCAGCGTCAGCTCCACCCAGGACAGACCGAGACCGCCGTAGTCCTCGGGGATATGCGTTGCACACCAACCCAATTCTTCACCGATGCGCTGCCATAGCTTTGGCTCGTAGCCCACCGGGGTCGCCATCGCCTTGCGCACCGCCTGCGAGTCGCTGTGTTTCGCAAGAAAGCTCTCCGCCGTATCGCGGATGAGCGCCTGGTCGTCGGTGAGGGCGAAATTCATGCGGAATTTCTTTTGGATTGAGCCGATTATGAGCGGAACCCCCGGACGGCTCATCATCCGTTGGGGTGAAAGAAAACTCTCCTTAAACGCCCATACCAATGCCGCGCGTAGTAAGCCCGTTTCCAACAGCCTGAAACGTATATAACATACGTTATAATACGTTTACGTCCCCATTTACGGACTTGAGCCGCGCCATGAAACTAAAGATCACCACCGTCGGCAACTCAGCCGGCGTCATCCTGCCCAAGGAATTGCTCGCGCGGTTGCGGCTTGAGAAAGGCGATGAACTCTACGTGGCGGAACTACCGGACGGCATCAAACTGATGCCCCACGATCCTGTATTTTCACAACAGATGGAGGCCGCGGAGCGCGTGATGCGTGAGGATCGCAACGTCCTGCGCAAGCTTTCGGAGAACTGAGCGATGATCGTCTGGTTGGAGAAGGCGCTGGTGCTCGCGATTCACGATCGTCAGCTTGCGGAACACGGCGGCGCCAGTGGTGTACGCGACGAGACCTTGCTTGAGTCCCCCCTTGCGCGAGGGCAGCAGACATATAGCTACGGGGAACCCGATATCGCAGACCTGGCAGCCGCGCTCGCCTATGGCTTGGCGCGCAATCATCCCTTCGTGGACGGCAACAAGCGTACGGCCCATGTCGCCTATCGAATTTTTCTCGCACTCAATGGGGTTGAGCTGGTTGCAACTGACGAGGAAAAATATCTGGCGATGCTTGAAATCGCCGAAGGCAATTGGACTGAGGAAAACGTTTCTGCGTGGCTGCGGCCGCGACTCCGATCAAACGCAACCGGCGAGGTGCATGAGCCGCGGCAGAAATATCGAGTTAAGCGGCAAGCTCGGAGTTAGCGGAGGAATCAGGTACCGTAGACCTTCTGCGGAGGCACCGCCTCCTTGAGCAGTGTATTCACCACTTCGGTCAGCTCCGCGGGATTCCAGCGGGCTTTCTTGTCACGCATCGGGCCGGTGCGCCAACCATCGGCAATTGAAATCTGGCCACCCGCAATCTCGAATACGCGCCCGGTCACGTGGCGGGACAGCGGGCTACCCAGCCAGACCACCAGCGGCGCGACGTTCGCCGGATCGAAGAAATCAAAGCCGCCATCCGCCGGCTTTTTCATGACTTCGCCGAATACCGGCTCGGTCATACCCGTGCGTGCGGCGGGCGTTAGAGCATTTACGGTAATACCGTAACGGCCAAGCTCGGCCGCCTGCACCAGCGTCAGCGAAGCAATGCCGCCTTTCGCTGCCGCATAATTCGATTGCCCGACCGAGCCCTGCAATCCCGCACCTGAGCTGGTGTTGAGGATGCGCGCGTCCATTTTCGCGCCGGCCTTGGACTGCTCGCGCCAGCGCCGCACCAGAATGCTGGCCAGGCAGAAGTGTCCGCGCAAATGCACCCGGATGACGTCATCCCAGTCCTGCTCGCTCAGGCTGGCAAACATGCGGTCGCGTACTACGCCAGCATTGTTGATCAATACCTCCACCTCGCCGAACCGTGCCACCGCCCCGTCCACGATTTTCTGCGCGGTATCCATGCGCGTGATGTCGTCGCTACTGGCCAGCGCCTGGCCGCCTTGTGCGGCGACTTCAGCGCAGACCGCCTCCGCCGCTTCGCGCTTGATATCGTTAACCACGACATTCGCGCCCTCGGCCGCGAAGGCCAGTGCATAGGCGCGGCCTAGACCCGCGCCAGCGCCGGTGATGATGACGGTTCTTCCGCTACAAATGCCCATGTCCGCGTTCCTTCGTGCCCCCACCCCAACCCTCCCCCGCAAGCGGGGGAGGGAAAGGGAGGGTTTTAGCCAAGTCTCTCGATGATAGTGACGTTGGCGACGCCACCGCCTTCGCACATCGTCTGCAAACCATAACGGCCGCCTCTCCGCTCCAGCTCGTGCAGCAGGGTGGTCATCAACTTGGTGCCAGTCGCACCCAGCGGATGGCCGAGTGCGATCGCGCCGCCGTTGACGTTCAACTGTTCGTGCGCGAAACCCGTTTCCTTCATCCAGGCCATCGGCACCGAGGCAAAAGCCTCATTGCATTCAGCGATTTCGATCTCGCTGGGCTTCAGACCGGTTTTTTTCAGCGCCCGCTGGGTTGCGGGAATTGGCGCGGTCAGCATCCAGATCGGATCGTCACCCATGACGGTCATGTGGTGAATGCGCGCGCGCGGCGTCAGCTGGTAGCGCTTGAGCGCTGCCGCCGACACGATCAGCATCGCGGAGGCGCCGTCGCAGGTCTGGCTGGACACTCCCGCGGTGAGCTTGCCGCCGGGCGTAAGTGGTTCGAGTTCCGCCATTTTCTCCAATGAGGTTTCGCGTGTGGTCTCGTCCACGTCGAGCCCGTTCAGCGGCACAATTTCGCGCTTGAAGCGACCATCAGCTATCGCGGCACGCGCGCGCCGGTGACTTTCCAGCGCAAATATCTCCATCTCCTTGCGCGTGATATGCCAATGGTCCGCGATTTTCTGCGCACCGTGGAACTGCGATACCGGCTCGCCGCCGAAACGCGTGGTCCAGCCTTTTGATCCGGAGAACGGGTCTTTGAACCCCAGCGCCTGGCCCGCGATCATCGCCGAGCCAATGGGAATGCTGCTCATGGTCTGCACGCCGCCGGCAATAATCACATCCTGCGTACCGCTCATCACCGCCTGCGCGGCGAAATGCACCGCCTGCTGCGAGGAGCCGCACTGACGGTCAATCGTCACGCCGGCGACGCTCAGCGGCAAGCCTGCCGCGAGCCAGCAACTGCGGCCGATATTGCCGGCCAGCGGCCCAACCGCATCCACGCAACCCCAGATCACGTCGTCGTATTCGTCGGCCGGAATGGGCTGACGTTCTACCAGCGATTTCAGGACGTGTGCGCCGAGGTCGGCGCCGTGCACCTGCGCCAGACTGCCGCGGCGCTTGCCGGTGGGCGTGCGCAGTGCATCAACGATATAAGCTTCTGCCATTGGCTTCTCTGTCAATTGATAAATGTCTCGCCCGGACCGAGGGCGGCGCCGTTAGTAAAAAGGAACTTGGCGATCCGAGTCTTATGGAAGGCCCGATCGCCCCAAGCGGCGTCCAGTACCCAGGCGCGCTTCATGAACATCTGCAAATCGGCCTCCCAGGTGTAACCCATCGCGCCGTGCACCTGCAGACTCTTGCGTGCAGCCAGCCAGGCGGCTTCACCGGCGGCGAGTTTGGCTTGCGACACATATAGCGATTGACGCGACTGGCCTTGCGCCAGCGCGTAGGCGGCGCGGAACACGACCGGTTTGGCGAATTCGATCTTCACCGCCACGTCCGCCAGATGATGCTTTACCGCCTGGAAGGAGCCGATCGGCTTACCAAACTGTTTGCGCTGCGCGCTGTAGTCAATGCCGAGATCCAGCATGCGTTGCGCCAAACCGAGCAATTGCGCGGCCAGGGCCAGGGTCGCCCGGTCCACCACGCCACTCCAAAGTCCGCGGCCCTGATCCGCCGGGCAGATGCGGGTTTTCTCGGACGGCGTCCAAGTTACTTTGTACAGCCGCCGCGACATATCAATGCTCTGATTCAGCCGCAATTCCACCTGGTCGCGTTTGAGCGCATGCACTTCGCCGTTGTGCCAGAGCAACAACAAATCAGCGAGTTGCGCGTCGGCCACCAGTGGGTTCACCGGATGACCCACCGCGATGCGCGTATTGCCGGCGGCGATGCGCGGCAACCACTCGCGCTTGAGCGCGCTGTCTTCGGGCAAGTGGCCCAACAGGTAAGCGGCCAGATAGGCGGTATCGGACAAGGAGTCGGGAATGGCGTAATAACCCAGCTCCTGCTGCACCAATACCCAGTCCAGATCACCCAGGCCGATGCCGCCAAATGCTTCCGGTACCGACATCGCCGTCAAACCCTGGTCGGCAAGCTTGCTGCGCAATTCCTTGGAGCGCCCGTCCTCGGTCTCCCAGACCTCACGCAGCATTTCCGGGGCCGCTTCGACCATCAGAAACTTGCGGATTGCGTCGCGAAACGCGATTTGCTGGTCTTCGAAGGTGAAATCCATTTATCGCTGCTCCAAGCTAGTTCGTCACCCGGCGGGGGCATGTCCTGAGCCCCGCCGAAGCCGGTCCTGAGCCCCGTCGAAGGGGACCGGGGTCCAGCCGAATAAAAACTCTGGATTCCGGCCTGCGCCGGAATGACAGACAAATAATTCAGTCGCCATCAGGACCTTGGTAAGCCCAACATTCTTTCCGCGATGATATTGCGCTGGATTTCGTTAGTGCCAGCGTAAATCGGGCCGGCCTGGGCGAACAGGAAACCATCCAGCCAGTGGCCGATATCGCCCGCGTCAGGCGCCTGCGGCATCAATTCGCCGCGCGGGCCAAGGATACGCATTGCGGTTTCATGCATCAGCAAATCCAGCTCAGACCAGAAAATCTTGTTGGTGCTGGCCTCGGCGCCGATATGGCCACCCTTGGCCAGCCGTCCGGCGGTGGCGTAAGTGGCGAGCGTATAAGCCTCGGCATCCATCCAGCTCTTGATAACGGCGTCGCGGATAGCGGGGTCGGCGTCCGCGGTCTCCCGATGGCGCCGATACAACTCGACCAGATTGCGCGCGGTCTGCTGGAAGCGCGCCGGCGAGCGCAGCATCAGGCCGCGTTCGAAACCGGCGGTGGCCATTGCCACGCTCCAGCCGGCACCTTCCTCACCGAGCCGGTTTTGCACCGGGACGCTTACCTCGTCGAAGAAAATCTCGGCAAAGCCGGCCAGTCCATTAAGCTGCTTGATCGGCCGGATGGTGATGCCTTTCAGATTCAGCGGCAGCAGGATAAAGCTGAGGCCGTGATGGCGCGTGGATTCGGGATCGGTGCGAAACATGCCGAACAACCAGTCAGCCCAAACCGCGCGCGTAGACCAGGTTTTCTGACCACTGATGACGTAGTGATCACCGTCACCCCCGCCTGACGAACGTGTCGCCTTGGAGCGAATCGCGGCCATATCTGAACCGGCGCCCGGCTCCGACCAGCCCTGGGCCCAGATGTCCTCGCCCGAGGCCATACGCGGCAGGAAACGTTGCTTCTGCTCCTCCGTGCCAAAATCCATCAGCGTCGGCGCCAGCAGGAAGATGCCGTTCTGATTCACGCGCAGTGGCGCATTGGCGCGCCAGTATTCCTCTTCAAAAATCAACCACTCGATCAGATCGCAGCCACGGCCGCCCAGATCTTCAGGCCAGGTGACGGCACTCCAGCGACCCTGGTTGAGCCTGCCTTCCCAGGCGCGGTGTTCGGCGAAACCTTCCTGCGTATCGAAACTCTTCAGTGCCTGCCTGGGTACATTGGCAGTCAGCCACGCGCGCACTTCGGCGCGAAACGCGTTCTGTTTCCTGGTGTACTCGAGCCTCATGATTTTTTGTCGAAGATGGCATCGCGCTTTTCGACGAAGGCGCGCCGGGTTTCCGCCGAATCTTTTTCACTGTAGGCCTGCATGGTGAAGCCCTGTTCCCAACGGTATTTGGCTTCGAGGTTGCCGTCTTCGATGCCGTTCAGTGATTCCTTGGCCAGGCGGATCATCGCCGCGCTCTTGCTGGCAATCTTGCGGGCGATGGCGAGCGCGGTGTCGTGCAGCTCGGCCTTTGACACCACTTTCTCGACAGCGCCCAGGCGATAGGCCTCGGCAGCCGTGATTGGCTCGCCGGTGAAATACATCATGCGCACCTTCTGCACCGGAAACAGACGCTGCAGATGCGCGCCGCCGCCCATGGCGCCGCGATCCACCTCGGGCACACCGAAGCTGGCGTCATCGGCAGCAACGACAATGTCTGCCGCACCGACGATGCCAATGCCGCCACCGAGCACAAAACCGTGTACCGCGGCAATCACCGGCAGCGGGTTGCGATGGATCGCCTCAAAGGTCCGGTAATTTCCGGCGTTTAACGAGACGACACGATGCGGTTCCTTGGCCAGCTCCTTGATATCCACGCCGGCGCAGAAGCCACGACCCTCGGCACGGATCACGATGACGCGAGCGGAGGGCTCTTTACCCAGGCGGGTGATTTCATCGGCCAGGCCATGCCAGCCGGCATCGTTCAGCGCATTGACCGGCGGCCGATCAATCACGACTTCGGCGACACCGTCCTGAATGGTGGTCTTAAAGGGCTGGCTCACGGCTAAGTTCCTTCGCGGGCATGGCCCGCTCCTACAACGGGCGCCGGTAGGAGCGCACCATGCGCGCGATTCAACTCCGCGAGCCGTTCTCCCGCCTCCGCCACGATGCCCGAAATCAGTTCCGCGACGCTCGGCAGCGCAGTAATAACGGCCGCGACCTGGCCGCTGGGTAATACCCCTTCGTCAGGCCGACCTTCGACCATGGCGCGCTGAATCAGCACCGGGGCGTTCGCGGCCATCAGAGTTTGCGCAACGGAATCGCCGGCACGCAAGGCTTGCGCCGCGGTGCGCAGCATATGCATCGCCGACATGCCGGTGCGCGCCTTCCATTTCCAGGCGCTGAGCAAAGCTACAAATACCCTTGTAATCGGCCCGCCGCGCTCGAGGCGCAACAGTACCGGGTTATCAATCATGCGCTGCGGCATGCCATCCACCGCGGTTGAGGCACGAATGCGCGCTGCGTCCTCGACTTCGAGGTAACGCTGCAGCGTCGTGCGCGGCACCGGCGAATCTGAAGTCATCAGAAAGCGTGTGCCCATCGCAATGCCGGCCGCGCCATAGGCCAGCGCGGCCGCAAGTCCGCGGCCGTTGAAAAAGCCGCCCGCTGCCACCACCGGCACTTTCACCGCAGCCAGCACCTGCGGCAACAGCAAGGTAGTCGGTACCGCGCCGGTATGACCGCCGCCTTCCGCGCCTTGCACGGTGATGATGTCGGCACCGAGCGCCACGGCTTTGAGCGCGTGCTTTAGTGCACCCACTGTCGGCATGCATAAAATGCCGGCCTCCTTGAAGCGCCGGATGGTTTTCGCATCGGGACCTCGCCCGTAACTCACCGCGCGCACCCGGTCCTTGTTCTTGATCGCCAGCTCAATCACCTGTTTCGCATTCGGCTGGAACATATGGAAGTTGATGCCGAACTGCGCGTCGGTGAGCTCACGCGTTTTTGCGATCTCCGCTTCCAGATCAGGCGTAGACATCGTTGCAGCCGCTAAAAAGCCGAAACCGCCCGCGTTGCCGGTAGCCGCTACCAGTTTCGCGTCCGCAATCCAGCCCATCGCGGTCTGCACGATGGGATAGCGGCAGCCGAGCCGCTGCGTCAAAGCGGTCTGCCAGCGTAAAGAGGATGGGCTGGCAGTCATTGACTCAATTCCTGACGATGACGCAGGAGCCATGGCCGAACAGGCCCTGGTTGGCAGTGATGCCGACCTGCGCATTCTTGACCTGACGCGCGCCAGCCTGGCCACGCAACTGCCAAGTCAGCTCACAAACCTGGGCCAGTGCCTGTGCCGGTACCGCTTCGCCGAAGCAGGCCAAGCCGCCCGAAGTGTTGACCGGCAGCCGGCCGCCCAGCCTAGTGACGCCATCTCGTACCAGTTTGGCGCCCTCGCCTCGCGGACAGAGCTGCAAATCCTCATACCAATCCAGTTCCAGCGCGGTCGACAAATCGTAAACCTCGGCGACGCTGACATCCGTCGGGCCGAGCCCGGCTTCTTCGTAGGCCTTGCGCGGCAAGGCGGCGCGGAAACGCTGCGGCTCCACCGCCACCGCGGAATCCGTGGCGAGATCAGGCATCTCCACCACTTCCGAAGCAAAGGTCGGCGTTACCGTGGAGATGGCGGCGATACGGGGTGCATAGGCCTTGCCGATGCGGCGCGCATAGTCGAGGCTGGACACGATGATGGCCGCGCCGCCGTCGGAGGTGGCGCAGATGTCCATCAAGCGCAGCGGATCGGCGACCATCGCCGATGCGGCCACGTCTTCCGCGGTGAACTTCTTGCGGTAACGGGCGTTCGTATTCTCGAAACCGTGCGCGGCGTTTTTGACTTTCACCTGCGCGAAATCTTCCTGCGTATCACCATATAACTCCATACGGCGGCGCGCGTACAAGGCGAAATAAGTCGGATTGGTGATGCCGATGCGAAAGCGCACCCAGTCCGGATCGTCCGGTCGCTCACCCGTCTGCGGCCCCAGAAAACCTTTTGGCGTGGTGTCGGCGCCGACCACCAGCGCAACTTCGCATTCGCCCGCCAGAATTTTTGCGCGCGCGGCCGCCAAGGCCTGCGAGCCGGAAGCGCAGGCCGCGTAGGAGGTGTTGACCTGCGCACCCTGCCAGCCGAGCGCCTGCGCAAAGGTCGCACCGGCCACATAGCCGGGATAGCCGCAGCGCATGGTGGCGGCGCCGGACACGAACTGCACGTCGCGCCAATTTACGCCCGCGTCGGCGAGCGCCGCCCGCGCTGCGGCCACGCCGTACTCAACGAAATTCTTGCCCCATTTGCCCCAGGGATGCATGCCCACGCCGAGAATGGCGACTTCGGCGCTCATGACGCTTTACCCTGCATGGGCTTCCATTTCCAGACCAGCTTGCCGTCGTCCAGCGGCTCAAGAACCAGCTCCACCTGCGCGCCCGCCTTGAGCGTTTTGAGATCCACGCCGCTTGCGAGCTGGCCCAGCACAATCATGCGTTCCTTTTGCAGCTCTACTGCGGCGATACCGAAGGGCTGAAACGGCTCGCTGGCGATGTAGGGCGCCGGTGGCTGATAGGCCGCGTTAGTAAATGACCATAGCTTGCCGATGCGCGAGAGCTTGACCTCTTCGAAGCTCTCACTGGCACAGTCCGGGTTGCGGCAAAACGTGCTCTGTTTCGGAAAATAATAGGTGCCGCAGATGGTGCAGCGCGTACCGAGCAAATGCGGTTCACGCTCATCCAGCGTGAACCAGCCTGGCAGCACCGATTCGCGCGTGGTCGCAGCCGGTTTGGACAGCGGTGTGGCGCTCATGCGGCCACCTCTGCGTTACGCGCGGCCGGAGGATTGTTCTTGATTACCGTCGCGCGCAGATTGTGCGGATCGAGCTTGCGGATCAGTTTTAGCTGTTCATCGGTCGGTTGCGGCGTGGTGCGCAGGTCCGGCGCCTTCAGCAGCGGGAAGCCGGTGGCGGCCTGCACCTGCTCGAAGCTGACGCCGGGATGCAGTGATTGCACGCGAATGGCGTGATCGGCTCCGCCGAAATCCATGACGCACAAGTCGGTCACGATCAGGCGCAAATCCACGAAATCCATTTTTGCGCCTTTCGGAAAGCGCGCCGGGTTGTAGCCAACACCGGAGACCATATCCACTTCCCCGGCAACGAATACACGCGGGCCGTGATTCGGCACAAATATCGAGTTGATGTGATTGATGCTATTGCCCGGCAGTCCGCGTACGCCGAGAATTGCCGACTTGGGTTTCTCGTAGCTGTCGCCCACCACCGACAAATTGGTCTGGCCATAACGATCGATCTGGCTCGGCCCGATCATCGCGTGGCGGCGGCCACCCCAGACGCATTCGAATACACGGTCGAAGGACATGTAACCCGAGTACTTCGGCCGGTACGTGTTCTCTCCTTGGCCCCGCGGACCCAGCGGCACCGGCTCCTCAACCAGAAAGGTCTCGGAGTCCGTCATCAGCAACTCGGGTGAATGCGTCAGCTTGGCGAGGCTCGCGGCCAGGCGCGGCACAATACCGATGCCGGAGGCCAAAACTTCGCCGTTACCGCGCCAGGCTTCGCTGGCTGCGGCAATCATGAGTTCCGCTAGGGAGACGTCGGTCATGAACCCCTCTCCCTAACCCTCTCCCTCAGGGGGGAGGGAGCTGGAGGGAGGGGTTGCTTGGCTGTTCGAGTTTTCATCTCAGAACACCGGCATCGGCAGCTTGCGGATCCGCTCAACGCCGCCGACTTTGGTCAGATACTCGGCTTCGCTGCACTGAATGAATTCACTGATGTATTTCTGCCAGCCGCCGTCTTCGCCAGCCGAGGCGTTATAGCGTTTCAAATGCTCCATATCCCAGCCATAGTCGGGACCGCTGTAAGTCGGGTGCGCGCCGCCCGGCGCATGCACCACAGCAGTGACAAGATAGCGTTCGAAGAAGTTGAGCCTGGCGCTGGCGGCGTCCAGTTCCAACCGGTCGCACAGAATTTCCGTGCTCACATAGCAACGATCAGCGGCACGTGCAAACAGGTGGTCGAATAGCGGATCGTTGGCGCGCATCAGCGTGTTCCCTAGCCGGTCCGCCTCGTTGACATGCAGCAAGGCGGCGTCCAGTTTCAAGGCCGGCATCGCCAGATAAACCTCGCCATCGTCGTAAGGCGACTGGATGGTTTTGAGCTGCGGGTTCTTGGCCAATACGTCGGTACCCAGGCCGCAACGTGTCGGTAGAAAGGACATGCGCATGCCGGCCGCGCGCAAGCCCCACTCGAACATGCCCTCGTCCAGTTCCATCACTTCCAATTGGCCGGCTTCGCGCGCCTTGCGGAAATAAGGCTCCAGCGGAATCGCGTCCATGGTGACGAAGCCGTAAACCAGCTTCTTAAGCTTGCCTGCGGCGCACAACATGCCGACCTCCGGCCCGCCGTAAGCCACAACGGTCAAATTCTTGAGTGGCGAGCGCAGGATTTCGCGCACCAGCGCCATCGGCTTGCGGCGCGGTCCCCAGCCGCCGATGCCGATGGTCATGCCATCGCGCAATTGCGCGACGACTTCGGCAGCGGTCTGCTGTTTGTTCATTGCCACGGCGGGCCCTCACCCCTACCCCTCTCCCAGAGGGAGAGAGGACAGGAAAGAATCCCTTCTCCCTCTGGGAGAAGGTGGCGCGCAGCGCCGGATGAGGGCAATGCACTCACCGGAACCCGACCGAAAAATCGTGGCCCCAAATAGAAACCTGCTTCGTCTGGGTGGTCTGCCAGGTCGCCGGGTCCACATTAATGCCGCCCCAACCGTACTCCAGGGCGAAGTTGCCCGGCGTCATGATGTAGAACGAAGTCATCTTGTCGTTCTCGTGCTGCCCGAGCGTCGCCATCAGCTTTACACCCTGCTTTTGCATGCGGTCGTGCGCAAGCCCAACCTCGGTCATCGAATTCACTTCAACCATGATGTGCACGCAGCCGGCCGGATTCGGCATTTCCGCCAGCGCCAGACTGTGGTGTCGGCCGCTCGCCGCGTGCAGAAAGTAGATGCGCATATTCGGCGCTTCCGGCGCGGGCTTGAAATTGAAGATGTCGGACAGGCCAAAGCCGAGCACGGCGGTGAAGAACTTGAGTGTCGCGTCGAAGTTCTGCGCCGCCGGCAACACCGTGTGCCCCGCGCCTTGCTTGCCCGTCTTGAAACCCGACACGCCAAGCGGCGACTTGAACGGTACAGAAGCTCCGGTATAGCCATACGCGAGCTCGTGCCGATTGCCCGACGGATCGGTGAAAATCGCAACCTCTTTCATTGAGCGCGCCTTGCGCAAGGCATCGTTTCCGGCCTGCACCTCGATGCCGGCTTGCTTGATCGCGGCAATGGCTGCATCGAAAGCGCGCTGATCGGAAACTTCCCAGCCCGAGGCGTGGTAACGGTCTTCCTTGCCTTTCACGATAGCGACGCGGAAGTCGCGCTCGTCCATTTTCAGATAAAGACCGCCATCCGGCGCCGGCGCGCTGGACGTACCCAGCATTTGTTCACCGAATTGCCGCCATTGGGCGAGGTCGGCGCTTTCCACGACGACATAAGCCAGTGCTTCGATCTTGACCATGACTTGCCCTAATCTGTTGGAAAACTTTGTTGAAAATTGTTATTTGATGCAATGCATTATCGGAACAGCCCGCGCTTGCAGCTTCATCCGTTCAGGTGAGGGTGTACTGCATTTCAGCCGTCCTGAAATGACCGCTCTCAGATAGCTCGTCTCAACGGACGAAGATTCGTCCTCTCGAATGCAAATAATGCGACATTGCTCCCGCGTTTCAGCGGACGCGTGACGTTCGCCTCATACGAGCTGCTCCGGACATGCAGTCTAAACCTGATACCCAAGCATCGGCGCGGTCGGATGGCTCGTTGCCAATCGAAGCACCGCTCGTCGTCGAGAGCACAAGCACTTCGAACTGGGACGAACGCTGCGATGTGCTGGTCATCGGCCTTGGCGCTGCCGGCGCAGCCGCGGCGCTCGCCGCGCACGAGTCAGGCGCCTCGGTGATTGTGGTAGAGCGCTTCGACGGCGGCGGCGCTACGGTCAAGAGCGGCGGCGTCGTCTACCTTGGTGGCGGAACGCGCTACCAGAAACAAGCCGGTTATGAGGATACGCCGGAGGAAATGTTCCGCTACCTTCGACAGGAAGCGGGCGATGCGGTAAGCGAGCCGACGCTGCGCCGCTTCTGCGACGGCAGCCTTGAAATGCTCGACTGGCTGGAAGCATCCGGTGTGGAATTCCAGTCTTACGAAAAACCACCCAAGACTTCTTATCCGCGCAACGGTATCTATCTTTACTACTCCGGCAGCGAAGCGGCGCCAGCATTCGCTGCCCAGGCCAAGCCGGCACCCCGTGGGCATCGGGTCAAGGCGCCCGGAATCGATTCCGGGCGTGCGCTATATCACGCACTGCGGGCGCGCATCGAGAAGCTGGGTATTCCGATCCTGCGCCAGTCCGCCGCGCGGCGCTTGATCACGGCCGCGGAAAGTGGCGCCGTGCTCGGCGCCGAGGTCTGGCGCCTGCCCTCCGCTTCCCCGATCGCGCTGAAGCACCAGAAGTTGATGCGCCGCGCGGAGACTTGGCACAACTTCGCGCCCGGACGCGCTGATCGTTTGCGCGCCGAAGCACTGGCGTTGGAACTGCGCGAAGCGAAGCCGCTGCGGATCCTCGCGCGCCAAGCTGTGATCCTCGCCACCGGCGGATTCATTTTCAACCGCGAGATGCTTGCGCAGTATGCGCCGAAGTACCTTCCGGCCATGCGCCTGGGCGCCACGGGCTGTGACGGCAGCGGCATCCGTCTGGGTGCCTCGGTCGGTGGCGCGCTCAAGCGTATGGATGCGGGCTCGGCGTGGCGGTTTATCAACCCACCGACCGCCTGGCCGACGGGCATAGCCGTCAACCTGCAGGGCAAGCGTTTCTGCAACGAACAGGTTTACGGCGCAAGGCTTGGCGTGGAAATGGTGGAACACAACGGCGGGAAAGCCTGGCTCATTCTCGACCGCAAGCAACGCAGCGCTGCGATACGTGAAGCGCTCTCCGGCAAACTATGGTTTTTCCAGAGCGTCCCCGCGTTAATCCTCATGCTGTTTGCGCCACGAGCGCCCAGCTTGGACCAGTTGGCGGCCAAACTCGGGCTGCCCTCCGCCTCGCTCAAGGAAACCGTCGAGCGTTATTCGCTTGATGCCCGATCCGGTGCCGCCGACGAGTTGGGCAAGGCGAATGAAATGCGCGCACCGCTGGATACACCGCCTTATTACGCGCTCAATATTTCCGTGGACAGCAAGGCCTTTCCCTGTCCCACCATAACGCTGGGCGGCCTGAGCGTGGATGAAGCAAGCGGTGCGGTACTGAGCGCAGCCGGAATGCCGATTGCGGGTCTATACGCCGCAGGGCGCTGCGCGGTAGGTGTCGCGTCGAATCGCTATGTAAGCGGGTTGTCGCTGGCCGACTGCCTGTTTTCCGGACGTCGCGCAGGTGCGCAGGCCGCGGCGCAGCGGACTGCTGCCGCTGCGATCCGAAACATTGCGTGATTCCGCATAAAAGCAGACGGGAGACTTAGGGATGGAACGGGTCAAAAACAAGGTTTGTATCATCACTGGCGCCGCCAGCGGCGTCGGTAAAGCCGATGCGATGCTGCTCGCGCGCGAGGGCGGCAAGGTAGTGCTCACCGATGTCAACGAGAAGGACGGCGCGGCCGCCGCCCAGCAAATCAACGATAAGCATGGCGTCGGCACGGCGCTGTTCATCAAGCATGACATCGCGTCCGAGGACGACTGGCAGGCCGTTGTCGCCAGGACCGAAGAGACTTTCGGCGGCCTCGATGTGCTGGTCAACAACGCCGCGATACTGCTCTACGGCAATATCGAAGACACCGATCTTGCGACCTGGCAGAAGATTCAGCGCATCAATTCCGACGGCTATTTCCTCGGTTGCCACTACGGCCTCGCCGCGATGAAGAAGCGTGGCGGCGGCTCCATCGTCAATATGGCGTCGATCTCCGCCATCGGCGGTGTCGGCTCCTTCTGCGCCTACTCGGCCTCGAAAGGCGCGGTGACGGCAATGACGCGCGCGATCGCCGCGCATTGCCGCATGAATCTGTACAAGATCCGCTGCAACTCCATCCACCCGGATGGCATCATGACGCCCATGGTCATGAACTTGCAGGCCGGCATGCCGAAAGGCAAGCAGAGTGCCGTGCGGCCGCTCGACCAGAAGCAGTTGATGGCGCGCTTCGCCAAGCCGGAAGACATCGCCAACCTCGTGTTGTTCCTCGCCTCGGATGAGTCCTCTTTCATCAACGGCGCGGAGATGCGGATTGATAACGGTTACCTGATGTGGGCGGACTAGTTCGATGAACCACTTGAGTTGCACCCGGCCGCGGACGTTGCTTGCCTCTCCCTCTGGGAGAGGTCGGCGCGCAACGCGCGCCGGGTGAGGGCGGTTGCGCCCGCCATGATCGTTGCCGAGCCGGCCCTCACCCCAACCCTCTCCCAGAGGGAGAGGGAGACCAGCGGAGCTACGTGGGTGGAATT
>JBOICV010000136.1:0-1584 GCA_050740255.1 Nevskiales bacterium
CATTCTGGATCGGCTGCGTAACAAGCAAAGGCGTGTCAGTGTTCCCGGACTGCTGAGCAAGGCCTTCCCTGATCAGTTGCTCAAAGCGCAGTTCGCGCCGGTCGAGCATCATCGCGCGCATCTCTCCTCCGCCTTCCATGTCTCACCGCATGAAACCGCCGTTGCCGTTTCGGTGGATGGTTTCGGCGACTTCGCCAGTGCGGCCTGGGGCCTGGGTCAGGGCAGCAAACTCAGCCTGGACGGCCGGGTGTTGTTCCCGCATTCGCTGGGGGTTTTTTACCAGGCCCTCACTCAGTATCTCGGGTTTCCGCACTACGGCGACGAATACAAGCTGATGGGGCTGGCGCCCTACGGTGAGCCGGTCTATCTGGAGGCGATGCGCAGGATGGTGCCGTTGCGGGCGGATGGCGGCTTTCGTCTCAACCTGGAATTCTTCCGGCATCATCGCGAAAAGATCGCCTACGAGTGGCAGGACGGGGCGCCGGTATTCGGCTCTCTGTACAGCGCCGCGCTGGAACGCTTGCTGGGTCCCGCACGCGAGCCGCAGGCGCCGCTGGAGCAGCGTCACAAGGACCTTGCCCGGTCGGTACAGGTGATGTACGAGGAAGCCTACTTCCATCTGCTGAACGCGCTGCATTCGCGCTATCGCCGCGATGCGCTGGTGGTGGCCGGTGGCTGCGGCATGAATTCGGTCGCCAACGGCAAGATCACGCGGCGCTCGCCGTTCCGGAAAGTCTATGTGCAGGCGGCCGCGGGCGACGCCGGCGGCGCAATCGGCGCGGCATATACCGTCTGGCATCGGCAAGGCGGTGAGCGGCGCTTTGTCATGAGTCACGCTTACTGGGGACCGGGCTATAGTGCGAGTCAATTTCGGGCGCTGCTGGCGTCGCAGGCCGACGCAATACGTCAGGCGGGTTGCAGGGTCGAGGAGATGACTGACGAGGCGGCCCTGTGCCGCCGTACGGCGGAATCAGTCGCCTCAGGCCAGGTCGTCGGCTGGTTTCAGGGAAGAATGGAGTGGGGTCCGCGCGCGCTGGGCAATCGCTCGATCATCTGTGATCCACGTCGCAGTGATATGAAAGACATCCTCAACCAGAAAATCAAGCGGCGCGAATCGTTCCGGCCGTTTGCGCCGTCTATCTTGCGCGAGGCTGTGCCAGATTGGTTCGAAACCGATGGCGATGTGCCATTTATGATGCAGGTTTTCCAGATCCATCCGCATAGACGCGCGCAGATTCCCGCGGTGACGCACGTGGATGGGTCCGGACGGCTGCAGACGGTCACCCGTGACAGCAATCCCTTGTATTACCGTCTGATCGAGGCGTTCCGCGACCAGACCGGCGTGCCCATGGTGCTGAATACTTCATTCAACGAGAACGAGCCCGTGGTGTGCCGGCCTGAAGAGGCCCTGGATTGTTTCCTGCGTACCCGTATGGATGTGCTGGTACTGGGTAACCATTTCATTCAGCGCGACTAGCATTGCAATGGCGCGCGTATGGTTTGTAAATCGGTATTTCCATCCCGACAGCTCTGCCACCAGTAACATCCTGAGCCAGCTCGCTACCCATCTGGCCGAACGCGGAT
>JBOICV010000137.1:0-1033 GCA_050740255.1 Nevskiales bacterium
CGCCGCAAGTCCCATTGCGCCTGCGCCTCCGCGTGGATGATATCCATCAAGTCGCCGTCCATAAAACCGTCGCCGCTGCGCATACCCAGACGTCTCTGGCCATGCAAGGGCAGGGTCGGCAGGGCCAGATTCAAGCCGAGCGCGTGATGTAGCCAGGCCGGTTGAAACAGCCGAAAATCTATCCAGCGCCAACCCATGCGATAGCCATGGATACAGATCAGCCAGGGCCGCGGGCCGCCCGCATGCTGGAAGATCCGCGCATGCGCGGTCTGGGTATTGGTATAGGCCAGCCAGCGCGCAGCGCCGGGCTCGTCATTCGCCGGGACATAAGCGCTGGGCCATAACAGGCGCTGATACTGAAATCCGCTGCCGCTACGCGGATCAAGCCGGAAATCGGTCAGCGCCGGCGGTGCGCGATGATATCCCGCCGGATTGTCCAGAAACCCGCGGCTGCCGAACCACTCAAGGCCTTCTCTGCACTCACGCGCGATGCGCGCGAGCCGATCGCCTCGGGGAATCGCCACCGTCCCGACGAAATAACCCAGTACGGCTTCATCGGCCGCCGCCTTGAGAGCTTGCCGCCAGTGAATATCAATCGCCGGCATCCCGGTTTCGATCCGCACACGCAGCAGGCTTAGATATCCGGACGCAAGATAAGTCGCCACCGCTGAGGCGAGCAGCAGGAACCACCACAGTACGGACAGCGGCCACAGCATCGGCAGCGTGAACAGAAAGTCCAGCACCGCAATCAGCGAGACAAGCTGCGGGGCGCGCCGCCCAAGCGGCTGCCACAGAATGACCGCCGCTGTTCCCAGCGTCGCCAAACCGAGCAGCATGCACAGGACTTGCCAGCCGCCACCGAGGCCGTAGCCAGCCAGCAGCCACAGCAGTCCGCCGAGCGCCGAGGGCAGCGCCAGCAGCGAACGACGCGACGGCGTGAGCAGTCGGCCGTCGAGATGGGTATGACTCATCCTTGAGGAAACCTCCAAAGCAAAAAATGCGACTGTCACGACTGTCAGGTCAAGCTATTGAG
>JBOICV010000138.1:0-1875 GCA_050740255.1 Nevskiales bacterium
CTTCGATGATTTGCTGCAAGTTCTGCACGAGAGCCCCGCGAGTCGAGATCAAAAACAGGCGTCATTCTACAGCCCTGCGCTATGATCGCGGCATGGCGGCGCACACAGTCATCGTCGTGGAGGACGATCCCGTCATGCGGGAACATCTGGCCGCGGCCGTGCGGGCTCATCCAGAGTTGACGGTGCTCGCCGCAGTGGGTAGCTGCGCCGAGGCACGAGCCGCACTCCGGCGGCAGTCGCCGCGCGTGCTGCTGGTAGACCTGGGGCTGCCTGACGGTGATGGCGCGGTACTGATTCGGGAAGCGACCCAGCAAGCGGGCACGGACGCGATGGTCGTAACCGTATTCGGCGACGAGCGCCACGTGGTTACCGCGCTGGAGGCGGGCGCTGTCGGCTATCTGTTGAAGGACAGTCCGCTCATGGATATCGCTGCCTCAGTCCTGAGCCTGATTCAGGGCGAATCGCCCATCAGCGCCAAGATCGCGCGCTATCTGGTGCGCCGCTTCCAGAAGCCGGCGGCGGAACCGGCCGCTACCGATACACAGGCGCTGACCGAACGCGAGCGCGAAGTGCTGGAGTTGATCGCCAAAGGATTCAGCTATGGCGAAGTTGCCCAGTCGCTGCAGATGTCGCCCCACACGGTCGCCAGCCACATCAAGCATATCTACCGCAAACTGGCGGTCAGCTCGCGGGGTGAGGCAGTGTTCGAAGCCGCCAGCCTCGGGCTCATCCGGCTGAAACAGGATTAGGGCATCCCCAAATCATGGGATGGCGGCAGCGGCGCCCTTTGACTAGGGTGAAAGAGCCAATCTCGGGGGTGCCTGATGAATCCTCTTGCCAAAGTGCTTACGGCGAAAATTGTTCTCACGGTTAGTGCCTGGTGTATTCCATTGCTGTTTTTCCCCAAGAGCCTGCTGCTCTGGCTCGGTTTTGCGGTGCCTGAACCTATGGTTTTTCTGCGGTTGCTGGGCATGGCTTACGCCGCACTGGTGGTGGTCTATGGCTTCGGCTTGCTGGCGGCTATTCGCGGAGCGAACGCAACAGATGCAGTGTGGGTGGGCATAGTCAGTAACGCCGGCGCCTGCCTCTGGCTCATCTCTTTTTGGCTTGCCGGCGGATGGTCCGGCTGGGGTATTTTTGCGCAGCTTTTCATGTGGGGTTCTCTGCTCGGCACCGGTGGCATCACGGCTGCGCTGATATTGTTTGGTTTGACCGAACCTGTTACTAGTTCGGATCAACAGCGGCGCAGCGTCTTGCCGACTCGGCCCCCTTCGGCTATATGAAGACTGGGAGACCATAGATGGCACTGCTGCTTCGCTGCGCCGCACTCGTGGCAACCGCCTGGCTGGTGGCCGGTCCGCCCGCACACGCGGGAAGCACGGTCGCGCCAGTTATCACTGGTGAATTTCTACTACAACCCGGTTCAAGCCCACCTGCAGCCGACGTTCCGGGGTGGCAAGCACGCACGGTTCCGGATGATTGGGATAAGAGCCAGCCCGGAGTGGGTGGCAACGGCTGGTACAGGTTTGCGCTCAAACTGGATAGCGCTCCGCAGGACTCCTGGGCGGTTTACTTGCCGCGTCTGCGCATGAATGCCGCAGTGCATGCCAATGGCGTGTTACTGGGCGACGGCGGTGCGTTCGAGGAACCGATCGCTCGCAACTGGAATCGGCCGCTGTATTTCACGGTGCCGGCGGGGCTGCTGCGGGCGGGTGACAACCTCGTGCACATACGCCTGCTGGG
Source organism: Nevskiales bacterium (assembly GCA_050740255.1). GTDB lineage: Bacteria > Pseudomonadota > Gammaproteobacteria > Nevskiales > JBOICV01 > JBOICV01. Next base: position 1,744 of record JBOICV010000138.1, read on the forward strand.
GGATCCCAATCTGCACGCGGGTCTGTTCGGTCTGCACATCGGGCCGGATGCGGAACTGCGGTCGCAGTACGAGCGGCGTTTCTTCCTCAAGATCACGCTCAATCAAGCCATGTTCGTGACGACGCTGATGAT
>JBOICV010000139.1:0-68174 GCA_050740255.1 Nevskiales bacterium
CACCAGCGTCGCCAACTGGCGGGTAAACAAGGCCAGCTCCGTAACACTCATGCGGTTGCCGAGCTTGAAGTGCAGCCCGCGACCACGCTCTTGCTTGCCCTCGACCACACTGACTTCGAGCGGGGTCAGCGTCTGTTCCCGTAACTGCTGGCGTACCGCGCGCGGCGAATCGCCTTCCAGCACGCCGCGCTTCTGGCGGCCCTTCGCATCGAGTGCGACATACTCGAATGCAGGCATCAGGAAGCCTCGGGTGCGTCCGGACGATTTACAACCGTGGGCTTCTTCTTCCAGATTCCATGCAGGCAATACTGCGTCCAGCCCCAGCGGAGCCAGGCGAGCAGGCTATTCGCCAGCCACAGTGCCCACAGCAGCATCAGCACACGATAAATCCAGATAGAAACGGAGAATACCCAGACCTGCGGCAAAGAGCCGTCATAGCGGTCTTGAAACCACTTGAGTTCATAGGCCGACGAGCCGTTGCCAACAATCTGCATATCCGGCGTACCGAGCAGGCCGCGCTCGACGGCGTAAATCAGCAGCGACAGCGCGATCAAGGTGAGCAATGCGAGGCCCGTCTGCATGATATTGAAGCGGCGGATAGGGAGATTTTCAGGAGCACGTCCACGCAGACCCAGCGCCATCAGCCAAGCGACAACAATACCCGCGGCCCATACCGGAATCTGGGACAGCCCGATCATCAGCAGAACCCATTGCCGCAGTCCGAGCGGGGTCAGCGGAATCCGGTTCAGTGCAATCGCGATAACGAGGAGCACTGCAAGCAGTGGCCAGAACAATACGGCGGGACCAAGATTCGGGCCGTTAAGCAGCAGTGTCCAGCGGTCCGGCGGCATACGCACCACGACCTCGCCATTGACGCCGGGCTGGCCCAGATCCAGTTTGGGTGAGCGTGTGATCCAGCCGATACCATCCGCCGAGCGCAATTGCAGATTCACGTTCTGCTCGCCCGGACGTAGCGGCAAAATCACGCGCCCGTTTTCCACGCGCGACGGTTGTTGCTGGCCGTCAATGTGCAGGTGTTGAACGCTCAGGCCCTCTGGCAGGCTGAGAATGTGTTGGCCGCCCTGGCTGGCGCGCAGTCGCAGGCTTAGTTCCATGTCCGCCGCGCGTTTGCCCGGCTGCATCTGCAAGGCGGCGCTGTCCAGCGTGACGACTTGTCCCTGCGCAGCGGCGGGACGCGTAATTGAAACATCAACGGTTTCGCCTGGCCAAGGCTGGTAAGTGGGCAGCCACCAGTCGGCTTCCTGATGCAGCACGGGGGCGATGCCGGTGATATCGGCGTGCCAGATCGGAGCGACGTCGAAACGCCAGATTTCCACGGCGTCACGGTCGGGCGGAGCGATCAGCTTGAACCTAGGTGTCACCGGCAACCGCGAATTCCAGCCTGACTCCGTCTGCCCCGGCGCGAGCGCCAGTTGTACTTGGCCCTCGGCGACGCGGACGTGCTCGCCGATTACCGCTTCGCCCGCCAGCAAGGGAATGGCGACGACGACTGCCGTATGCGTCACGCCCACGCGTTGTACGACGGTCGCCACATCCCAATCGAGGCCCAGACGCAAGGTCCGCCGCACGATGAGCAGGGGCGGTAATGTCTGTTGGCTCGTCGTGCTGCCGGCGTCACGCGCGCCCTCGGCTTGCTGGCGGAGCAGTTGCAGTACTTCTGCTGGCTGGCCTTGTTCATCGACACCGGCGAGCAGCCAGCCCGCAACATCCGCGCTGACGCGATAGGGTTTCAAAGGCAGCGGCAGTTGCAGCGCGTTAATTCCGGCGAGCCCGCCGCTGATCGTGATCTCGTGCCGGCCGGCCGGTAGTCTGAGCCATAACGCGCCCCCGTCGAGGTGCCGCAGTTCGGCTGGGGCGCCATCCAGCAGCACTGAATCGGGCTGCCACACCGCGCCTTGCTCCACGTCGTTTTGCAAGGGCAGCGGCAGCGGGATACCGGTTTCGATTTGCGCCTCGGCGGTCATGCGCAGGCTCAGTCGTTCCCCCGCAATATTCAGCAACAGTCGCGGCGCCGCGGCGCACGCGGGCATGCACTCAGGCGGCGCCAGTAGCCGTGCGCGCAGCTCGTCGAGAATCTCCTGAGAAGGTGTCGGCGGCGGAACCGGTGGCGCGGCCTCTTCCGCAGCCCTGGCCTGTGGTGCAGGGCCGGCGCACAACACCGCGACCAGCAATACCGTGGCGCCCGGCCCGGCTGGCGCCACAGAGCGCAGCCAGCCGCGACCACCGCCCAGCTTCAACTGCATCCAGCGCGCAAACAGCAATGCGATCAGCCCGAGCGAGAGCAGGTTGAGAATGCGCGTAAGCCAAGGCGGCATCAGCCAGAGCCGGACGCTTTGATCCGTCGTCACCGGACCCGCCCAGGATAGCTGCGCCGTGCGCCACGACCATTGCGGCAGACCCGGTCCGGTTTGCGTCAGCACGTTGGGGTCCATGCGCTGAATGGACTGCTGCGAGACTTTGCGGTCGCGCGCAGCGGAGTCGTAGCCGGCGACGGACTTGGCCATCCGTCCGACAGACCGCTCCGCATATTCGAACGCTTCCGGTACCGCCTGCGCCATCGGTGCTTCCGGCACGGCACGGTTCTGCACGCTTGCTGAAACCGCGGCTTCCTTCTTGTCGGCCACACCGAAAGCGGGGTAGGGCAATTCAAGCTGCGGATGGAGAGCGATTCGCGACTGCTGGACGGCGAAGGGGATGGCCACCAGCAGTAACGCAATTGCCGAGACCCAACGGTAACGCGCCAGCCAGGCTTGTAGACGGGAGGTCTGGAAAGAGGCCGGCAGAGCACGCAATAGCGAGATCGCGGCGATGAGGTTTAACCACGTCCAGCGCGGCGCGTTCGGTTCGTGCCAGGTCAGCGCGAGCGCAATCACGCTCAGGACGCCCGCTGTCGGTCCGAACAAACGCAATGCGGCAACGCTGGCGATGAGCACGATGAACAAATCCAGCAGGGTCCAGCGCGACAGCCAGGTGTCGGGGACGTTGTCCGCGCCGGGGGCGGCCAGCAGGCGCCAGCCCGGTGGCAGGTGCAGTGTGGTCTGTATGCTTTGCAGGTCGGTGGTCCAGCCAGTAGCAGGCAGGTGACGCAGCGGCGCGTCGACGCGACTGTCTGCCGTCAGATTCAGCTGGCCGTGGCGCACTTCGACGCCCAAGGCCTCGCCGAAGTGCGTAATGAGCTGCGGCTCGCCATCGATCTGCACGCGACCCAGAGCGATGGGCGCCTGCGCCGAGAGCCGCCAACTGCGGCTCAAGCTGCCGGACAAGTGGTCGCGCAAGCTGTAACCGCCGCCGTCAAAATCGAGCCACAACTCGCGTCGCAGCGCCAGCTGGTCGGGCCCGGGTTGCGGATCGCCGCGCCGCTTCTCAGCCAGGACGAGCGTGCCGCCGGCTTGCAGCAGATACGCCGGCAGTTCTTGCCACTCTGCTGGCGTCTGCGCCTGGCGCGGGTCTATCCCCGGCGCACCGGACAGTTCCACCACACGCAGATCGTTGCGCGCGCGGAACGACCACACCTCTTCGCTTGGCCAGGGCGGGGCGAGTTGCGGCGCGGCAAGCTCGGTCACCGGACCTGGTGCGCGCGCGCCAACGCTGAACTGCCAAACGCCAGGTCGAACTTGCACGCGCAGTCGGCCGTCATCTTCAAGGCGCGCGGGGAGATTACCCTCGATAACCAACGGGATGAATCCGGGCAGCAAGACCGGACCGATTAATTCGTTACGCACCGTTCCGGCCGCTTCCAGCTGGACGCGGGTAAGGACTTGCAGCGGGACAGCGTCGTCCACCAGCCGAAACACGCGCAGGCTCAGGTGATTGGTCGGCGCCTGACTGTCCGTGCTGGGCTGGTTCAGCCAGATGTGACTGCGGGAATCACGTGCCGGATGCGGCCGCGCCACGCCATTGAAACTGAGCGAGAGCAGGCCGGTTTCCGGGGGCACACGCAAAGACTTTGGTGGACTCTGCCAGGTGAAGCGTCCGCTCAATTGGTACACACCAGGCGTAAGGAAAACAGCAGGATTGCCGTCGATCGGTAATACCGCCGTCTCGCGGCCATTGGCCGCGACCCCCAACGGCCACATTGCGCCGTCGCCGGGCAGAGCCAGCCAAGCCGGCGCGTTGAGGCGTGCGCTGAGTTCAAAGTCCCCGCCGCCGTCGCCGAGTTTCAGCTCCAGCCGCGCTGGCCACACGCAAAGCCGCTGTCCCGCATCCTGGTAAGCGGGTGGACATAACTGCTGTTCCGCTCCGTGCAGCACCCAGCCGACCCAGGGCTTGAGTGGCTCTGGCACGTCGGCGCGTGCCAGGGGCACGGCCTGCGCCGCGCCGCCGAGGGATAGCGCGCAGCTCAACGCAGCGCAACGCAGTAGCTCTGGTGTGGGACGCCGGGATGGCACCGTGTCAGCCTTCGCGCGTCACGCGCAGCACTTCTTCCAGCGTGGTTTCGCCGGCCAGGATGCGCCGCCGGCCGTCGTCGTTGATGCTGGGCGAGGTTTTTCGCGCGTGCGCCTCCAGCGTGGGCTCCGCTGTACCGTCATGAATCAAAGTGCGCATCGTATCGTCCAGCGCAATCAGCTCGTAGATTCCGGTGCGGCCGCGGTAACCCAGATGATTGCAGGCCGGACAACCGACCGCGTGTTGCAGATTGATCTCGCGCTCATCCTTGATTTTGAGCAGTTCACGTTCGCGCTTGTCGGCCGGACTGGACTTCTTGCAGGCCGGGCAGAGCACGCGCACCAGGCGCTGGGCCATCAGCCCGATCATGCTGGACGCCAGCAGAAAAGGTTCCACGCCCATATCGCGCAGGCGGAGAATGGCGCCGACCGCGGTATTGGTATGCAAGGTCGAGAGCACCAGATGGCCGGTAAGCGAGGCCTGTACCGCAATCTCGGCGGTTTCCAGATCACGCACCTCACCGACCATGATCACGTCCGGGTCCTGGCGCAAATAGGCGCGCAGGCCGCGCGCAAAAGTCAGTTCAACTTTGAGATTGACCTGCATCTGGCTGATGCCGTCAATGTAGTACTCGATCGGGTCCTCGACGGTGAGGATGTTGCGCGACTTGTCATTGATGCGCGACAGTGAAGCATAGAGCGTGGTGGTTTTCCCGGATCCAGTCGGGCCGGTAACGAGAATGATGCCGTGCGGGCGATGAATCAGCTCGTCCATCACCTGCATGGTCTTTACGTCCATGCCGAGATGACCGAGGTCGAGCCGGCCGATTTGCTTGTCGAGCAGGCGCAACACCACCCGTTCGCCGTGGCCGGCCGGTACGGTGGAGACCCGCACGTCCACGGCGCGGCCGGCCAGTCGCAGCGAGATGCGGCCATCCTGCGGCAGACGCTTCTCGGCGATGTCCAGTTTGGCCAGCACTTTTACGCGCGACACGATTTGCGCCGCCAGGCCCTTGGGCGGCGTCAGCACTTCGCGCAGCACCCCGTCCACGCGGAAGCGCACCACCAGCTTGGATTCGTAAGGCTCGATATGGATGTCGGACGCGTTCTGCTTGATCGCTTCGGTCAGCAGCGCATTGATCAAGCGGATGATCGGCGCATCGTCCTGACTTTCCGCCAGGTCTTCGGGTTCGGCCAGCGCCTGCGCCGCACTGGAAAGGTCCAGCTCGTCGTCAATGTCCTGAATCGCCAACATCGCATCCGCACTCTGCTCGGAGTAAGTGCGTTGCAGCAGCCGGTCGAATTCCTCGGTGGAGACCTGACGCGGTCGCACGGAGCGGCCCAGATAGCGGCGCAGCTCGGTCAGCGCCTGCACCGTCGTGCCGGCGCGGCAGATGACTTCCAGTTGCTCCGCCTGCTGCTCGCCCAACAGGACTCCGTGCCGCTTCGCAAAGGCAAAGGGCAGGCTGCGGACCGCCTCCGTCATCGGGGTGGAGATGAGCTGCCGTTGGACTTGAAGGACGGCGGTTCCGGCACCGGGCTGACCGGCGAAGTGCGCCCGTCAGGCGCCGGCGGAATGGGCGCCGCCGCTCCGGAGGGAGGTCCCGATCCTGACGGAAGCGTTTCCGGCAGCAGGGCCTTTTCTTTCTTGCGTATCATCAAGGTCGTATCGTCAATATTCTCGAGCTGTTTGCTACGCACGAAGTCGTACTTGCGGCGCGTGTAGTAATCCGCCTGGACGTTGCTGCGCAGAATGACCGGCCGGATAAAGACCATCAGGTTCTGCTTGTTGTTCCGCACGGATTGCGACTTGAACAGATTGCCGATTATGGGGATGTCGCCCAGCAGTGGAATCTTGGTCTCGTTTTCCGTCACGTTGTCGTCGATCAGGCCGCCCAGCACCAGCGTGGCGCCGCTTTCCACCAGCACCACAGTCGAGATGGTGCGTCTATTCGTGATCAAGTCCTGGGCCTGACTCTGGCCCGAGCCGCCAGCGGCGATGCTGGAGGTTTCCTGTTCGATCTTGAGCTGTACCGTATCACCCTCGTTGATCTGCGGTGTGATCTTGAGTGTCAGGCCGACGTCGCGGCGCTCGATGGTCTGGAACGGGTTGACCGCACCCGGCGTGCCGGAGCCAGTGTTGGTGAATGAGCCGGTGAGAAAGGGTACTTCCTGGCCCACTTTGATCTCGGCTTCCTCGTTATCCAGCGTAATCAAGGTGGGCGTCGACAGAATATTGGTGTTGCCATCGCCCGCCAGCGCGCGCAGCAAAAACACGAACTCCGTACCGTCCTTGGAATAGCCGCCCGCGAGGTTCAGGCCGCTGCGCAGCAGGCCTGCAGGACTGCCGGCCGCCACCGCCGCCGCGACCTGTGCCGGATCCAGGCTTAGCAAACCGGCTGCGGCGATATCCTCGTTGTCGAAGACGGCGAAATCAATACCCAGGTCGCGCTGCTTGTTGATACTCACCTCCGCGATGATGGCTTCGACCAGCACCTGCGCGCGACGGATGTCGAGTTGCTCGATGACGCTCTTGATCGCGCGCATGGTTTTCGGCGGCGCCGTGATCACCAGTGCGTTGGTATCCGGGTCCGGCAGAATACGTACGCCCGGAAAACTGCCGCCACCGCCGGAGGAGGTCGCACCACCCGCTGCCGCGGCTTTGGCCGCCGTGGCGGCGCCTTCGCCCACTTGCACCTGCTCGGCGTAACCCTCAAGAATTTTGGCGAGGTCTTCGGCTTTGGCATAGCGCAGATAAACCACCTGCGTGCCGCCAGCCTGTTCCACCGGTGTATCGAGATGGGTGATGATGCTGCGCACACGCAAGCGTTCGCTCTTGTCGCCGCTGATCAGGACGCTATTGGTGCGTTCGTCGGCGATCACGGCCACGCCCTGTGCGCTGGGATCGGTTTTCTTCGCCTCGGCGCCAAGGTTAAGGCCGGTGACCACACGCACGATCTCGGCGGCGCTGGCATTTTCCAGCGATACGACCTCGATCTCGGCGTCGCCGGTCTGATCCATCCGCTCGATGATCTGCGTCATGCGCTTCACATTGGCGGAACGGTCGGAAATGATCAGCATATTGGCCGGCGCGTAGGCGGCGAGATGTCCCGCCTGCGGCACCAGGGGGCGCAGAATAGCGACCAGCTGAGTGGACGAGACGTTCTTCAACTCGATCACCTGGGTGACCATATCTTCATAACGTCGGCCATCGCTGACGGCAGCGCCGGCTTCCTGTTTGGCGATAATTTCCGGCACGATCTTGGTCACATCACCCGCCGGGATGGCGGCAAAGCCATGCACTTGCAGAATGGAGAGGAAGGTGGCGTAAACGCCCTCGGCATCCATCGGGGTGGCCGAGATCACGGTTACGTTGGCTTTCACCCGCGGATCCACCACGAAATTGCGGCCGGTGAGTTCGCTCACGGTCGCAATCAGCGTGGCGATGTCGGCGTCCTGAAAATTGAGGGTGAAATCCTCCTGCGCCTGCGCGGCCAGCGTGGCGAGCAACGCCACGCCTCCGGCGAGAATCAGCGCACGCATAGGCTTGAACATTCGTTATCTCTAGTTATTGCAGGTTGACGTTGACCGTTCGTGTCTGACCGGCGCGTTCCAAAGTCAGGGTAAGGCTGCTGGCCTGCGCCAGAGTACTCAGCATTTGCAGACTTTTGGCCGGATCGTCCAAGGTCACGCCGTTGACGCTGGTCACCAACTCTCCGGCCTGCAGTCCCAAATTACCGAACAGCTCCCGGTTCTTGCCGGGATACAAGCGGTAACCCTGCAGCTTGCCTTCATTGTAAACGGGCTGGATGCGGATGTATTCCCCGGCCTTGGCCGGGTTGGCGAGAATCTGCTCGCGCACGCTCTTGAGTTCGGTCAGCGTACCGGGCGCGAGTCCGCCTGGCGGCGCTACGGCGGGGAGGGCAGCGGTGTTCGGCAGGCTGGGCGATTTATTCGGCTCCAGCCGTAGCGTTTCGTAGCGGCCGTTGCGCAAGAGAATGACGCGATCGGCGTAAATCGCGGAAATCTTGACGCCGCCCGGCAAGTCATCGTCAATCGCGTAGGAGCGTTGTTTCCCGGCGCTGTCCTTGATCAGCGCGCGCGATTCTTCCGGCACCGTCGCGGCGAAGATGCCGGTCAGGATCAGATTCAGGCGGGTGTCGGGCGCTTCCAACTTAATGTCGGTCGTCGTGGGACTGAGCTCGCGCACGCCGAATAAATGGGTGGAAAGAACTGCTCCGACATCGCTCTGCGCCGTCAGCGGTACTGGCAAGCCAGCCGAATTGCCAGCGCCGGGACCTGAATCATTTGAGTTGACCGGCACCAGGAGCCAGAAGAGCTGTGCCGCGGTGAAGGCCAGCAGTGCAATTAAAGCGAGGTTAATCCAGGGCAGCACACGCTGGCTGGCGGCATCCCAATCGAGGGTCTGCAGTCGGGCGACTGTTAGATTCATACGGGTAATCGAGTGCGCGGGCTGGCCGCGTCAGTTTCCACTTGCGACTTCATCACTAAATGCCTGAACTGTCAAAAAAATACCAGACGTTGAGCGGACCGTGGTTTGTGACTGCGGCGGCGTCATTGCTTATTGGGCTGCGGCAGGAGCGGCTGGTGTACTTTCAAGGGGCGCGGGCGTAACAACGGCGGGCGGCTTGGCGTAAGGTTGCGGTAGCGGTGCGTCGGCGCCCCGTGTAGGCGGTGTGGCGGCATCATTTTCCCGCGCATCACGCTTGAGCCGTTGCACTTTTTCCTCACCGCGGTGCTCAAACACCACACGGTCTTTCTGCACTTCTTTCACCAACAAACCGCTTTCCGGCTGCTGGCCGGTGACATACCACTTGCTCTGTCCATCCGGCCCCCGCAGCAGGGCGCGCGAAGCGGTCGGCGGATTGCTGACAAAGGTTGCCTGCAGCCGATAACCGGTTTCATCCACCGGCGCCGGGTCTGGTGGCGCTGTTTCAAGTGGCAGCTCCGGATCGAGCACCGGGGCCGAGCTGGCTTCAACCAGGACGGGGAGCGCTGGTGTGGCAGCGGGCATCTCGTCGACGCCGAGACCGAAACGCTGCATGATGATCTGGGCTGCAATCACCCCCACGACCACCACGCAGCAGCCCGCGAGCAAGCGCAGAACGGTGAGGACGGCGGAACCCTGCTGGGACATGTCGGGGACACTCAAGACGGGTCAGGCAAATTATAATGATGTCATGAGGCGCAAACCGTCCGATCGAGCGGAGGACGCAGCCAAGTCGGCAGATTTGACGATATGACGACGTCCGCTCCGGTCAAGCAGGCATTGCCGGTACTTAAGCCGGCGGCTGATGCCGTGGTGCGTTCACCCCCCCTGTATAAGGTGATAATGCTGAACGACGACTACACGCCGATGGACTTCGTGATCCAGGTGCTGCAGAGTTTCTTTAGTCTGGCACATACGCGGGCGGTGCAAGTCATGCTGGAAGTGCACACCAAGGGCAAGGCGGTCGCAGGCGTGTACGCGGCGGAAATCGCCGAGAGTCGCGCGCTGCAGGTCAATAACTATTCGCGTAAGAACCAGCATCCTTTGCTATGCGTGCTGGAGCGGGCGTAGGCGATGCTGAGCAACGAACTGCAAGTAGCCCTCGACGCGGCCTTTGCCGCCGCGCGCAAGCACTCGCACGAATTTCTAACGGTCGAGCACCTGTTGCTCGCCATTCTCGATCATGGTCCGGTCGGCGAGGTGCTGAAAGCCTGCAACGGCCGGCTGGAGCCGATGCGTGAGGAACTCAGGAATTACCTCGCGCAAAACGTGCCGGTGCTGAGCGAGGGCAGCCGTGCGCAGGAAGTGCAACCCACCCAGGGGTTCCAGCGCGTGTTGCAGCGCGCGGTATATCACGTGCAATCCGCCGGCCGCAAGGAAGTCAGCCCCCTGCATGTGCTGGTCGCGATTTTTGGCGAGCAGGACAGCCATGCCGCGCACCTGCTGGACGGGCAGGGCATCACGCGGCTGGACGTAGTCAATTCTCTCTCGCATGGCTCCGGCAAATTGGCCGTGCCGGCCGAACCGGCACCCACGATAAAACGCGAAGAGACTGAGGCCGAGCCGGGCGGCAAATCGCTGGAGCAGTTCACCGTCAATCTGAACGCGAAGGCGACAGCCGGCCGGATCGATCCCTTGATCGGGCGCAGCCTGGAACTGGAGCGGCTGGCGCAGACCCTGTGCCGGCGGCGCAAGAATAATCCGCTGCTGGTCGGCGAGGCCGGCGTCGGCAAGACCGCGATCGTCGAGGGCCTGGCGCGCAATATCGTGGATAAGCGCGTACCGCAGGCGATTGCCGGATGCGTGTTGTACGCGCTGGACCTGGGCGCACTGGTGGCCGGCACCAAGTACCGCGGTGATTTCGAGAAACGTCTCAAGGGCGTGTTGTCAGAATTACAGGGGCAGCGCGGCGCGGTGCTGTTTGTGGACGAAATTCACATGCTGATCGGGGCGGGCGCGGCTTCCGGCGGCGTGATGGATGCAGCCAATCTGGTCAAGCCCCTGCTGGCCTCGGGTGAGTTGCGCTGTATCGGCGCCACCACTTACTCCGAGTTCCGTAATGTGTTCGAGAAGGACCGCGCGCTGGCGCGGCGCTTTCAGAAGATCGACGTGCCGGAACCCACGCCGGACGACACGCTCGAAATTCTGCGCGGCCTCAAACCGCATTTCGAGGCGCACCACGAGGTCAGCTACACGCCGGCGGCTTTGGGCGCGGCGGTCAAGTTGTCGGCGCGGCATATCAATGAGCGTTTTCTGCCGGACAAGGCGATTGACGTGATCGATGAGGCCGGCGCCCGTCTGCGGCTGGTGGACGGCGCGCGCCGCCGCCGCACAGTGCGCGTGCGCGACATCGAGGAAACCGTGGCGCGCATGGCGCGAATTCCGGCGCATCACGTTTCTGCCTCAGATCGCAACTTATTGCGCAACCTTGACGCTGAGCTGAAACGCGTGTTGTTTGGCCAGGATGCGGCGGTGGATCAAGTCGTAGCGGCTATCCGCATGGCGCGCTCGGGACTCGGGCCGCTGGAACGCCCGGTCGGTTCCTTCCTGTTTGCCGGCCCCACGGGCGTCGGCAAGACCGAACTGGCCAAACAAATGGCCGAGCATCTCGGCATAGAGTTTCTGCGCTTCGACATGTCGGAATACATGGAGCGGCACACCGTATCGCGCCTGATCGGCGCCCCGCCGGGATACGTCGGTTTCGACCAGGGCGGATTATTGACCGAAGCGGTGGTCAAGCATCCGCACGCCATCGTGCTGCTCGATGAAATCGAGAAGGCGCATCAGGACGTATACAACTTGCTGTTACAGGTGATGGATCACGGCCGGCTGACGGACAACAACGGCCGCCGCGCGGATTTCCGCAACGTGATCTTGATCATGACCACCAACGCCGGCGCCGACCAGATGGCGCGCCGCGGCATCGGTTTCGCCGAGCAGGACCACAGCGGCGAGGGCCTGATGGCGGTCAACCGCGTGTTCAGCCCCGAGTTCCGCAACCGCATCGACGCCATCGTGCAATTCCTGCCCCTAGGCGCGGAGCAGGTGCTGCAGGTTGTGGACAAATTCCTGAAGGAATTGGAGCTGCAGCTTGCAGCCCAGCAGGTCGCGCTGCGGATAGAGGAGCCCGCGCGCCGCTGGCTGGCGGAACGCGGCTATGACCGGCAAATGGGCGCCCGCCCGATGGGCCGCTTGATTCAGGATCAGATCCGTCGACCGCTGGCCGAGGAATTGCTGTTTGGCGATGCGGCCGAGAAGCGCGAAGTCTCGGTGAGTCTGGCCGAGGACGGCCAGAAGCTGGTGTTAAAGATCAAGGCCGAGGAAACCGCAGCGGCCTGAGCGGGGAACGGCCGCTAGCGGTCGCGGAAACTGATTCTGCCCTTGGTCAAATCGTAGGGCGTTAATTCCACTTTGACTTTGTCGCCGCGCAGAATGCGAATGTAGTGCTTGCGCATTTTGCCGGAGATATGCGCGATCACGGTGTGACCGTTTTCGAGCTGTACGCGGAAGGTGGTATTGGGCAGGGCTTCGATAACCGTGCCGTCCATTTCGATGACGTCTTCTTTGCCCATGAGTTCCGCAGGTGGTTTAGAAGCGCGCGATTATCCGGCATGCTCACCCTCGCGGCAACTGCGCGGCGGCCGCAGGCGCATCGAGATCGAAGCGCCAGACGCCGCGGATGGCAGTCAAACTCAGCGCCCGGGCAAGTTGCTTTAGAAACACGCTGCGCGGTAAATCCTCGGCGCCCAGCCGATAGAGGTGCGGTGAACTGACCTGGGCATCCAGCAGTTGAAAACCCCAGGACTCCAGCTGGCGGCACAGCCACACCAGCGCCAGCTTCGAAGCATCAGACTCGCGGCTAAACATGGATTCGCCAAAAAACATGCGGCCCAGCGCCACGCCGTATAGGCCGCCGATCAGCTTGCCCTCGCGCCACACTTCCACTGAATGCGCATCGCCTTGCTCGTGCAGCTTCTGGTACGCCGTACGCATTTGCGGCACCAGCCAGGTGCCGCGCTGGCCGCTGCGCGGCGCGGCACAAGCGCGCACGACCTCAGAGAAAGCGCGGTCCAGCGTGACCGCATAGTCGTCTTGACTCAGCGCACGCGCCAGACCACGCGAGATATGCAAAGCCTCTGTGCGGAACACGCAGCGCGGATCGGGACACCACCACAGGATCGGCTCACCGGGATTGAACCAGGGGAACAGGCCGCGCGCATAAGCCGCGCGCAGGCGCGCAGGGCTTAAATCGCCGCCGGCCGCCAGCAGTCCATTGGGATAAACCAGCGCCTGCTCGGCTGGCGGAAATGCCTCCGGCGGGTCTTCTGGTTTCAGCCACGCTAGCGCCACATAAGCTCCAGACTTGCAGAAAACACAGAGCGTTTCAGCAAATCCTGGCCAACGCAAGCTCAGTTTTTTAGTGAATAGCGGGGCGCGCGTCGAGACCGCTCAGAGCGAGCTGCACGCAGGTCTCGTGCTCGAACTCGGTCACCTTCTGACCGTGCTCTGCAGGCGCGCCCGCTTTGTGTAAACGGCCGTCGTTGTCGAAATGAATGCTGGCCGCGGCGGTGGCGATCTTGACGGCATCGCCGGTCTGCGTCTCGTCAATCTGCACCTGCAGATAACGCACCCAGCTATCGGCGAATTCCGGCAGGCGATTAAGGCCCAGCGCAATACGCTGCGCTTCCTCGTTCGAATAAACGCGGATGTTGCCGTCGTTGGTCAGTAGAAAATGTCGGGTATCCATGGCCATACTCCTTTGACCGCAGCAGGTTTGCCTGGTGCCACCGTTCTTCAGTGCTGGTAGGCAATATGGATGCCAGCGGCGGGAGTTTCAATAGCCAAAGTCGCAAGAACCTGCTGCGCTTTGCGGTAAACTTCGTCAGCCTTTTCTTACTCTTAACTGAATATTCTCGATGAGCAGACCGGCCGCCAGGACCGCCGCGGACAACTATGCCCGCAATCTGGGCCGGGGTGCGCGCGAAGCGATTCTGCTGCTGGCGGCGGCCATCACGATTTATCTACTGATGGCGCTACTCAGCTATACCCCCACGGATCCGGGCTGGTCGAGCCGCGGCAATACGGGTGAAATCGCCAATCTCGGCGGCGCGATCGGCGCCTGGTGCGCGGATGTATTGCTCAGCCTGTTCGGCTGGACTGGTTATGTGCTGCCCTGGCTGGTGCTTTACGCCGGCTGGACGGTCTACCGCCGGCAGGAAAATGGCGGTCGCGCAGCGCTGGCAGCGCGTGGCTTCGCCTTACTCGTATTCGTGTTTGCGAGCTGCGGCCTGGCCGGGCTTTATCTCGGCAACGGCGCGGGCTACCTGCCGCAAACCTCCGGGGGCATCGTCGGCAGCCTGGTCGCACGGGCCACTGTCACGGCGCTTAACCGCGTTGGCGCCTTGTGGTTTTTACTGACGCTTTGCGGCGTCGCACTGTCCGTCGGCATTGGCTTCTCCTGGCTGCATCTCATGGAGCGGATTGGCGGCGCCACGCTCTGGCTGGGTGGCTGGCTGTTGCAGAGCCTCGGAAAAATCTGGAGCGTCTGGCGCAGCCGTAAAACTGCCGTTGAGCGTACGCCGCCGCGCCTGCGCGCGGCGCAGGCCGAGCGGGTGGAGCGCAGGGAGCCGCCGCCCAGACGCAAGCGCGCGGAACCGAATCTGGAGGAAGTTCGCGGCCAGTTGAGCCTGCCGGTCGAGCCCGAGCCGCTGCCGTTTGCGCCGGGAGAAAGCCCGCTGCCGCCGCTGGAATTGCTGGAGGCGCGCAAACCGGGCGGTCACGCCTACACCGAAGACGAGCTCACCCAGATGTCCGCGCATCTGGAACGCCAATTGGCCGATTTCGACGTCGAAGCGCGCGTGGTCAACGTCGAGCCGGGTCCGGTCATTACCCGCTTCGAGCTGGAACCGGCTTCGGGTGTGCGGGTGAACCAGATCAGCAATTTGGCGAAGGACCTGGCGCGCGCACTGTCGGTGCTGGCGGTGCGCGTGGTCGAGGTGATTCCGGGCAAGCCCTATGTGGGTCTGGAGATACCGAACCAGGAGCGCGAGCTGGTGTCGCTGCGGGAAATCCTGGAATCAACGGCCTACCAACAAGCCGAATCGCCGCTGACACTGGCGCTCGGCAAAGACATTTCCGGCGTGCCGGTGGTGGCTGATCTGGCGCGCATGCCGCATCTGCTGGTGGCCGGCACGACCGGTTCAGGCAAGTCGGTGGCCCTCAACGTGATGATTCTTAGCATACTGTTCCGTCAGCGCCCGGAAGACGTGCGGCTGATCATGATCGACCCCAAGATGCTGGAGTTATCGGTCTACGAAGGCATACCGCACCTGCTGGCGCCGGTCGTCACGGATATGAAAGAAGCGGCCAACGCGCTGCGCTGGTGCGTGGTGGAGATGGACCGGCGCTACCGGCTGATGTCGGCGCTCGGCGTGCGCAATCTGGCCGGCTTCAACCGCAAGCTGGCGGATGCCGAAGCGGAAGGCGAGGCGATTCCTGATCCGCTGTACAAGCCGGAGCTCGCCTTCGATCCCAGCGCGCCGGCGCCGGCGCTGCTACGGCTGCCGCATGTGGTGGTGATTGTGGATGAGCTGGCTGATTTGATGATGGTGGTGGGTAAGAAAGTGGAGGAGCTGATCACGCGGCTGGCGCAGAAAGCGCGCGCGGCCGGCATCCATCTGATACTGGCCACGCAGCGCCCCTCGGTGGATGTGATCACCGGCCTGATCAAGGCGAATATTCCGACGCGCATCGCCTTCCAGGTTTCGGCGCGGGTGGACTCGCGGACGATTCTCGACCAGATGGGCGCGGAGAGTCTGGTGGGGCAGGGCGACATGCTGTACCTGCCGCCCGGCACCGCTTTGCCAAGGCGCGTGCACGGCGCTTTTGTCGACGATCATGAGGTGCACAAGCTGGTCGCCTGGCTCAAACGCACCGGCCCCGCAAGCTATCTGCAAGACGTCGTGGCCGGCGTGCCGGAAGCCGGTGAGGCGGGCGAGGGCGGCAACGGGGGAATTGACGGTGAGTCCGATCCTTTGTACGACGAGGCGGTCAAAATCGTGACGGAAAGCCGCAAGGCCTCGATCTCCTGGGTGCAGCGCCGCCTGCGCATCGGATACAACCGGGCCGCGCGGCTGGTGGAACAAATGGAAGCCGCCGGCATCGTAGGACCCCTGGAGGCCAATGGCAGCCGCGAAATACTGGCGCCGCCGCCACCGGAACTATGATGGAATTCCCACGTATGCGACTGCGCTTTTTGTTACTGCTCCCGTTGGTGCTGAGCACGGCGAATGCCGAAGCGGCGGGCATTCAGGCCTTGCGCCAGTTCTACTCCGAGGTGCAAGCCGTCGAGGCTAAGTTTGTGCAGACTCAGTACGACGATGCCGGGGCGCGGCTGCAGCAGTCACGCGGCAGTTTTCAACTGGCGAGACCCTTGCGCTTTCGCTGGGAGTACCAGGAGCCGTACTCGCAACTGCTGGTCTGCAACGGCAGCAAGTTCTGGCTGTACGACGTGGACCTGGCCCAGGTCACCTTACGACCCGCCCAGGAAGCCCTGCGCGGCGCGCCGATGCGCCTGCTCTCCGGCGGCGTTGATCTGGAAAAGGAGTTCAAACTGGAGGAAGACGGTAGAGCGGATGGCCTCGACTGGGTGAAACTGACGCCGCGAGATACGCAGGCCGATTTCGCCAGCGTGCGCATGGGCTTTGCGGATAAACTGCCGCGCGAACTGGAGTTGCGCGACAATCTGGGTCAGCTTACGCGCATTCGTCTGGAGCAGGCCAAGGCCGTGCGCCAGTTTCCAGCCAGCACTTTTGAGTTCAAACCGCCACCAGGGGTGGAAGTGGTGGCGCCGGAGGCGGAAGCGCCGGGCTAGACATGCGGCCTTTGCGCTATTTCAAGACCTGGTGGGCACTGGGCGCAGTCTATTTTGTGTTTATCGTCTGTGCATCGCTGATCAATCTTCCGCCGGAGCTTGCGCTACCGTCGGACAAGCTGCTGCACTTTGTAGCTTATCTGGTGCTGAGCGCCTGGTTCGGCGCCGTGTATCAGAAGTCGCGGCACATCGGCGTTCTGATGGCTAGTGTGCTGACTGGCATTACGCTCGAAGTGCTGCAGCTACTCACTGGCCATCGCAGTCTCGAAGTGCTCGATATGCTCGCGAATACCCTGGGCGCCACCGCCGGCATCACGCTGGCGCGCACGCGGCTGGGGGAAAGTCTGGTCCATCTTGAACAGCAGCTCTTTGCCGCCGCCTGAGCTCTCCGCCGAGCAGTTGCGGCCGCTCGCCGATCGCATGCGGCCCGCGCGGCTGGAAGATTTCGCCGGGCAAAGCCATATCCTGGGTCCCGGCAAGCCGCTACGTCAGGCGCTGGAGTCTGGCCACGTCCATTCCATGATTCTGTGGGGACCCCCGGGCAGCGGCAAAACCACGCTGGCGCGTCTGTTCGCTGGGCGGCTGAATCTGCACTTCATTGCGCTCTCCGCCGTGATGGCGGGCGTCAAGGAGATCCGCGCAGCAGTGCTTGCGGCGCATGAGGCGCGCGCACGCGATCAGGGTTGTCTGCTGTTCGTGGACGAGGTGCACCGCTTCAACAAGGCGCAGCAGGATGGTCTATTGCCCTATGTGGAAAATGGGACATTTTTGCTGATTGGGGCGACCACCGAGAACCCTTCCTTCGAAGTCAACAGCGCTCTGTTATCCCGCTGCCGCGTCTATGTCCTGCGCAGCCTGCAACCGGACGAGTTGCTGGCGCTGCTGCAGCGGGCACTGATCGATTCAGAGCGGGGTCTGCGCGGTGAAATCTGCGTCAGTCCGGAGCTACTGGCGCGTCTGGCGCAGGCGGCCGATGGCGACGCACGCCGCGCTCTGAATTTCCTGGAGCTGGCCAGCCAGATGGCGCAGGCGCGGGGTGACGATAGCGTCAACGAAACCGATGTTGCCGAGGTGGCGACGGGCGGGCTGCGTCGCTTTGACAAGGGCGGTGAACAGTTCTACGACCAGATCTCGGCCTTGCACAAGTCCGTGCGCGGCTCCGACCCGGATGCGGCCCTGTACTGGTTTGCGCGCATGCTGGACGGCGGCTGCGATCCGCTCTACATCGCACGCCGCATGATTCGCATGGCCAGCGAAGATGTCGGTAACGCCGACCCGCGCGGTCTCGATCTGGCGCTTGCAGCCACCGCGACCTATGAACGCCTGGGTAGCCCCGAAGGTGAGCTGGCACTGGCGCAGGCCGTGGTGTATCTGGCCTGTGCGGCCAAAAGCAATGCGGTGTATACCGCCTTCGGCGCGGCCAGGGAGGATGCGGAAAAGCTCGGTACGCTGGAGGTGCCGCTGCACCTGCGCAACGCCCCAACCCGGCTGATGAAGTCCCTGGACTACGGTAAGAACTATCGCTACGCGCACGACGAAGCTGAGGGCTTTGCTGCAGGCGAAAACTATTTCCCGGAAACCCTGCGCGGACGGGTTTACTACCAGCCGGTCGAGCGCGGCCTGGAGATCAAGATCAAAGAGAAACTGGATCGCCTGCGTGCCGCCAATCGCCAAAGTGAAACCAAGTCATGATCCATCTCTATACGGTGATCGCAATCTTTTTGGGCGGGGGCGCCGGCGCCAGCCTGCGCCACGGCATGAACATACTGGGTGCGCGCTGGCTGGGCCATGGCGGCTTTCCCTACGCCACGCTGACAATCAATATTCTGGGCAGCCTGCTGATCGGCGTGCTGGTGGTGCTGTTCGAACAGCGCCTCGCGGCGGTGCCGATGATCTGGCGCAGCGCGCTGGTCACCGGCGTGTTGGGTGGCTTCACCACTTTCTCTGCCTTCTCGCTGGAAACTCTGCTGCTGGTGGAGCGGGGCGACTGGGGCAGCGCCGCAGTCTACGTCAGCGCGAGCGTACTGCTCTCGCTCAGCGCCTGCGCGGCGGGGCTGTGGCTCGCCCGCGCGATTTAATTTTGCGGCCCGTATAATCGCGGCGTCCGCAAAAAACGACGCGATAATGCTCGATCCCAAACTGTTGCGCTCCGACGCCGAGCTGGTCGCGCGCCAACTCGCGCGCCGCGGTTATGCGCTTGATCTCGCCCGTCTGTCGCAACTTGAACAGCGCCGGAAAGCTTTGCAGCAGCGCACCGAAGAGCTGCAGAAACAACGCAATCAGCGTTCAGCAGAAATCGGCAAAGCCAAGGCGCGCGGTGAGGAAGTCGCCGCTGTCCTCGCTGCGGCCGGTTCTACCGGTGAGGAATTGACACGTAGCGAAGCGGAACTGGCGGCGCTGCAGGTGGAGCTGGAAGCCTTCCAACTGGACATTCCCAATATCCCGCACGCCACGGTGCCTGACGGCGCCGACGAATCGCACAACGCAGAAGTTCGCCGTTGGGGCGAGCCCGGCCATCCGCCCTTCACGCCCAAGGATCATGCCGATCTGGGCGAAGCGCTGGGCCTGATGGATTTCGCCGCATCGTCAAAGATCACCGGCAGCCGCTTTGTGGTGCTCAAGCGCGAACTCGCGCGGCTGCACCGCGCGTTGAGTCAGTTTATGCTCGATGTGCATACGAGCGAGCACGGTTACACAGAAGTGTACGTGCCCTACATCGTGCACGCCGACAGTCTGCGCGGCACCGGTCAGTTGCCCAAGTTTGCCGCTGACCTGTTCGCTCTCCAGGGCGAAAACCCGTACTACCTCATTCCGACCGCCGAAGTCCCGGTTACCAATCTGATCCGGGACAAAATTCTGGAAGCGGCCGAGCTGCCGTTACGCTACGTTGCGCATACGCCTTGTTTCCGTTCCGAGGCCGGCGCCGCTGGCAAAGACACGCGCGGTATGATTCGCCAGCACCAGTTCGAGAAGGTAGAGCTGGTACAGATGGTGACGCCGGAACAGTCATATGCCGCGCTGGAGGAATTGACCGGCCACGCCGAGAACATTCTTCAGCGCTTGGAACTGCCGTATCGGGTGGTGGCGTTATGTACCGGCGATCTTGGCTTTGCCGCCGCCAAAACCTACGATCTTGAAGTCTGGCTGCCCTCGCAAAAGCGTTATCGTGAAATTTCCTCTTGCAGCAACTTCGAAAGCTTCCAGGCCAGGCGCATGCTGGCACGCTGGCGCAATCCGGCCTCAGGCAAACCGGAACTGTTGCATACGCTTAACGGCTCAGGACTTGCGGTAGGCCGCACGCTGGTCGCGATTCTGGAGAACTTTCAGGACGCGCGGGGACGCGTCGCCATACCGCGCGCGTTACAAACCTATCTTGGTGGCGCTACACATATCGGTTAGTCGGCCGCATAAATAACAACGCCCGGGCTAGCCGGGCGTTGTTATTTACGACAAAAAATCTACGCGTTACCTTCTTTACCCATCCGGTATAGATACTTCGGCACGCCTTGCCGGTGACCTTCAGTCTGCATCGGCTCCGCTGGTGCAGCACCACAGCCGCCTTCAGCCTGCGTTGCGATGACATTCACCCGGCGATTCTGGGCGCGACCGTCTTTCTGATCGTTCGGCGCAACCGGCACCGTCTCGCCAAAGCCCGCGACCGCGATCTTGTCCGTCGCCACGCCGTTGGCGGCCAGCACGTCACGCACCATCATCGAACGCTTTTCGGAAAGGACGACGTTGTGGCCATCAGCACCGGTGTTGTCGGCATGGCCTTCGATCACGATGTTGTAGCCGTCCTTGCATTGCAGTTGACCGGCGAACTCATTGAGCGCATTCACTTCTTCGGATTTCAGCGCGGCGCTATTGAGATCGAACAAAATCGTCTGGGTCAGTGGTGCGGGCGGCGCTTCGGAGCCCATGAACTTCGGCATGTCGAATTTCGGCATGTCGAACTTCGGCATATAGCCGCAGGCGCTGAGCAGGCCGGCGGCGAGCACAGCAAACAGCGATAACGCGCGCATAAATTCTCCCTGGGTGTTTTGTTGTAAGTGAGCGTAAGTCTATGTAGCCAATGGCGGAATGGTCAAGGGCCGCGGCGTCTACGCCGGCCGGAGGCTCCCAGCAGCCAGCATTTGGTTTGGCACGGCAGTTGCATCATTTGCTAAAGCCAAGCTTTTTGGAGTGCTAACTCATGGAAATGCTTAACAAAGCCACGCGCGTCCAGCTATTCAGTCTGGGCACCGCCCCGATGCGCGCTTTCCATCTGACCTGGATGGCGTTCTTCGTCTGCTTCTTCGCCTGGTTTGCTTGCGCGCCGCTAATGCCGGTGATCAAGGGAGAATTCGGACTGACCAAGGACCAGATCGCCAATATCAATATCGCGGCGGTCGCGGTCACCATTCTGGTGCGGCTCATTATCGGCCCGCTGTGCGACAAGTTCGGCCCGCGTAAGGCCTACACCGCTTTGCTGCTGGTTGGCGCGATTCCGGTGTTCGGTGTGGCCTCGGCGCAGAGCTACGAGAGCTTCCTGTTCTTCCGTTTGCTGATCGGCGCGATCGGCGCAAGTTTCGTGATTACGCAATACCACACCTCGGTGATGTTCGCACCGAACGTCGTCGGCACCGCCAACGCGGCGGCGGCGGGTTGGGGTAACTCGGGCGGTGGTGCAACCCAGGCGCTGATGCCCTTGATCCTCGCCGCGGTAATTTACTTGGGCGTCGATAGCGCGCTGGGTTGGCGCATCGCTTTACTGGTGCCGGGTGTGCTGATGCTGGTGATGGCATTTTTCTACTGGCGTTACACGCAGGACTGTCCGGCCGGCAACTACAGCACGCTGCGCGCCACGGGTTTGATGCCGGAGACCGGCAAGAAGCCCGGCTGGACCAGTTTCAAGCAGGCCTGCGCCAACTACCGCGTCTGGATGCTGTTCGTAACCTACGGCGCCTGTTTCGGCGTGGAGATCTTCATCCACAACATCGTCGCTATGTACTACGTGGATCAGTTCGGCCTGACGCTGAAGTCGGCTGGGCTCGCGGCCGGAATCTTCGGCCTGCTGGCGCTGTTTGCGCGCGCTCTGGGCGGCTATGTATCCGACCGTGTGGCAAGCGTCAGAGGGCTTGACGGCCGCACCTTGCTGTTGTTCGCGCTGATCGTGGCCGAAGGCCTGGGCCTGATCTGGTTCGCGCAGATGGATACGGTGTGGCTGGCGATCATCGCCATGACCGTATTCGGCCTGTTCACACATATGGCCTGCGGTGCAACCTATGCGCTGGTGCCTTTCATTGACCGGAAGGCGCTGGGCGGTGTGGCCGGTGTTATCGGCGCCGGCGGCAATGTCGGCGCGGTGGCAGCGGGCTTTTTGATGAAGGGCGTCGGCGACACGCAGCAATGCCTGTTCATTCTCGGTAGCTTCGTCACGGTCTCGGCGGTGTGCGCGATTGCGGTGCGCTTTTCCGGTGAGCACAAAGCGCGCGAAGCCGAGAATTACCAGCAGGCCGTGGCGCAGCGTCAGGCCGTCGCGGCGTAAGTCGGCTGGGCGAGCCGGAGGCCTCACGTCACCATGGGCGCTTGCCCTGTTGCGGTGCAACATGTTGCACCAAATAGAGTCACGATGATTTAAATAAGCCTTATAGATCAGGCCACTAGCTTGGCATATCGCTTGCTCTTACTTACCTATATCCGCAAGAGCGGGGAGTAGGTAATGCGTAAGCCCCAGTTAGTAGTGATTGGTAACGGCATGGTCGGCCAGAAGTATCTGGAAGCCTTGGTACAGGCCGGCGCCCATAGTCACCACCAGATCACCGTGCTCTGTGAAGAGCCACGGCCGGCCTATGATCGCGTGCATTTGTCGGACTTCTTCAGCGGCAAAACCGCCGCGGAGCTTTCGCTGGTGCCAGCCGGATTCTTTGAAGATGCCGGCATCGCGTTACACCTGAATGACAAAGCGCTCGCGATTGATCGACAGAAAAAGCGGGTCAAATCGGCGAGCGGCGCGGAGCTGCCTTACGACAAGTTGGTGCTGGCGACCGGTTCTTATCCCTTCGTACCGCCGCTACCGGGCAAGGATCGTGAGGGTTGCTTTGTCTACCGCACGATCGAGGACTTGGAAGCCATCACCGCTTGCGGCAAGAACGGCAAGGTCGGCGTAGTGGTCGGTGGCGGCCTGTTGGGACTTGAAGCAGCGAAGGCGCTGAAAGATCTCGGGCTGCAAACGCATGTGGTGGAATTCGCGCCGCGCCTGATGGCGGTGCAGGTGGATGAGGGTGGTGGCCGCGTACTGCGCAAGAAGATCGAGCAACTCGGTGTGCAGGTGCACACCGGTAAAAACACGCTGGAAATCAGCAACGGCAGCAGCTGCCGGCACAAGATGAAGTTCGCCGACGGCGCTGAGCTTGAGACGGACGTGGTTCTGTTCTCGGCCGGCATCCGGCCACAGGACGCGTTGGCGCGCAGCGGCGGCTTACAAGTCGGTGAGCGCGGCGGCATCGTAGTCAATAACCAGTGCCAGACTTCCGATCCGGATATCTACGCCATTGGCGAATGCGCGCTCTGGGGCGGCAAGATTTTCGGGCTGGTCGCGCCGGGCTATCAGATGGCGCAGATCGCGGCCGATCATTTGAACGGCAAGACCGACATCGAATTCACCGGCGCCGATATGTCCACCAAGCTCAAGCTGATGGGCGTGGATGTCGCATCCGTCGGCGATGCGCACGCGGCCACGCCGGGTGCGCGCTGCTACAGCCTGCACGACGAGCGCAAACAGGTATACAAGAAACTGGTAGTTAGCGAAGACGACAAATCGCTGCTCGGTGCGGTGCTGGTAGGCGATGCCGAGGAATACGGCACGCTGCTGCAGATGATGTTGAACAGGCTACCCCTACCCGAATTTCCCGAAGATCTCATCCTGCCGGCGCGCGAAGGCGCCAAGAAACCAGGCCTGGGCGTAGCGGCGCTGCCGGCGGCGGCGACCATTTGCTCCTGCAACAACGTCAGCAAGGGCGCGATTTGCGGCGCGATTGACCAGGGCAATACTTCGCTCGGCCAACTGAAGACCTGCACCAAGGCCGCGACCAGTTGCGGCGGCTGTACGCCGCTGGTCACGCAAATCCTCAAGCATGAATTGAAAGCACGCGGCGTGGCGGTCAGCAATCACATCTGCGAACACTTCCCTTACTCGCGCCAGGAGCTTTACCACCTGGTGCGGGTGGAGAAAATCAAGTCTTTCGATGGCCTGCTGCACAAGCATGGCAAGGGCCTGGGTTGCGATATCTGCAAGCCCGCCGCCGCCAGCATCCTGGCCTCCTGCTGGAATGAGTTCGTGCTCAAGCGCGACAAAGCCGCGCTGCAGGATACCAACGACCACTTCATGGCCAATATGCAGAAGGACGGCACGTATTCGATTGTGCCGCGTATCGCCGGCGGCGAGATCACAGCCGAGAAGCTGATCGTGCTCGGCATCGTGGCGAAGAAATACGGGCTTTACACCAAGATCACCGGCGGCCAACGCATAGACCTGTTCGGCGCCCAGGTGCACCAGTTGCCGCTGATCTGGAAAGAGCTGACGGATGCGGGTTTCGAGTCCGGCCATGCCTATGGCAAGGCGGTGCGCACGGTGAAATCCTGCGTGGGCTCCACCTGGTGCCGTTATGGCGTGCAAGACTCCGTCGGTTTCGCCATCGAGATCGAGAACCGCTACAAGGGCCTGCGCGCCCCGCACAAGCTCAAGTTCGCGGTATCCGGTTGTACGCGCGAATGCGCCGAAGCCCAGAGTAAGGACGTCGGTGTGATTGCCACCGAGAAAGGCTGGAACCTGTACGTTTCCGGCAACGGCGGCATGAAGCCGCGCCATGCGGACCTGCTGGCGGTTGATCTAGACCGGGAAACCCTGATCCGGTACATGGACCGCTTCCTAATGTTCTATGTCCGCACCGCGGATCGCCTGCAGCGCACCTCGGTGTGGCTGGAGAATCTCGAAGGCGGCTTGGATTACCTCAAGCAGGTTGTCATCGAGGACAAGCTGGGTATTGGCGCCGAGCTAGAGGCCGAGATGGCCTTGATCATCAATACCTACGAATGCGAGTGGAAGAAGGCGGTGAATGATCCAGTGACGCTCAAGCGCTTCCGCAGCTTCGTCAATGCCGAGGGTGGCGACGACAATGTCGTGTTCGTCGAGGAGCGCGGCCAGATCCGGCCAGCGACGGAAGAGGAAAAAGCCGCCAGGGTAGCGGAGGCGGCATGAGTGCCGTGATGAAACAGGACATGCCGCTGGAAGGCGCCTGGCAGGAGGTCTGCGGCATAGACGACATTCTGCCCAATATGGGCGTGGCCGCACTGCTGGGCCGGCGGCAGATCGCCTTGTTCCGCGTCGTCGCCGGCGACAACGATCCCGGCAGTATCTACGCGATAGATAACTACGACGCCAATTCCGACGCGAATGTCCTGTCGCGCGGCATCGTCGGCGACGTCCAGGGCGAACTTGTGGTCGCTTCGCCGATTTACAAACACCATTTCAGTCTCAAGACCGGCCGCTGCCTGGAGAATGAAGCGGCTTCCGTGCATTCCTACCCCGTGCGGATCGAGGAAGGGCGCGTACAACTGAGCGTGCCAATCCCTGCCAAAGCTCCTGCCAAAGCAGCCAAGCAAAAACCCCGATTGGTCGTGATCGGCAATGGCATGGCGGGTATGCGCACGGTGGAGGAGCTGCTGCAGCTCGCGCCGGAGATGTACGACATCACCGTGTTCGGCGCGGAACCGCACGGCAATTACAACCGCATCCTGCTGTCGCCGCTTCTGGCTGGCGAGAAAAAGCTGGATGACATCATGTTGCACACACGCGAATGGTATGCCGAACAGGGCATCACTCTGCACGCAGGCGATCCGGTGATCGGCGTCCACCGCGCCAAGCGGGTGGTACGCTCACTCGGCGGCTTGGAAGTGCCTTATGACCGCGTGCTGCTCGCGACCGGCTCCCGGCCCTTTGTCATTCCGGTGCCGGGCAAGGATTTGCCCGGTGTGATCAGCTTTCGCGATATCCAGGATGTGGACACGATGCTGGAGGCTGCGCGCCAGCACAAGAAGGCTGTGGTCATCGGCGGCGGCTTGCTCGGGCTTGAGGCCGCCAACGGTCTCATGCGTCAGGGTATGGACGTGACGGTGGTACACCTGCTCGACAGCTTGATGGAGCGCCAGCTCGACAAGCCGGCGGCGGCCTTGCTTAAAGCCTCGCTGGAGCAACGCGGCCTGACTTTCCTGATGGAGGCACAGACCGCGGAGATTGTCAGCGGCGTGGTCGCCGGTACGGTATCCAACGAAGAAGAGCCGCGCGTGGTGGGGGTACGTTTCAATGACGGCAAGCAGATTCAGGCCGATCTGGTGGTGATGGCGGTCGGTATTACACCCAACATAGAGCTTGCGCAAAAACTCGGGCTGCGTTGTGACCGCGGCGTGCTGGTCAACGACACCCTGCAAACCTTCGATCCACGTATTTACGCGGTGGGCGAATGCGTACAGCATCGCAACGCCACCTATGGCCTGGTCGCGCCGCTTTGGGACCAGGCGCGGGTCTGCGCCACGCATCTGGCGCAGCTCGGCCATAGCCGTTACAGCGGCTCGATTACGGCAACCAAATTGAAGGTAACCGGAATAGATCTGTTCTCCGCCGGTGACTTTGTCGGCGGTGAGGACAGCGAAGACCTGGTTTACAAGGATTCGCGGCGCGGGGTGTACAAGCGGCTGGTGGTCAAGGACGGCAAGCTGATCGGCGCCGTGCTCTATGGCGATGTAAAAGATGGCAACTGGTATTTCGAGCTGATCAAGAAGGGCACCGCGATCGGCGCCGTGCGCGACCGCCTCGTGTTCGGTCAGTCCTTCGTCGGCGAAATCGAATGACATTCCCGGTCAAGACCACCTGCCCTTATTGCGGGGTCGGGTGTGGGGTTCTTGCGACTCCCGGCGTCGCCGGAGAGTCCCATCAGCTGAAAATCGAGGGCGACGTCGTGCATCCCGCGAATTCCGGCAAGCTTTGCGTAAAAGGCATGGCGCTGGCGGAAACCGTCGGCCTGGACGGACGGCTGCTGCAAGCCGAGATTCGAGAGAAGGGCGGCGCAAGTCGGCAAGCGAGCCTGGATGAAGCGCTAGATTTCGTCGCCGAAGGTTTCAAGCGAATCATCGGGCAGCACGGTCCCGAGGCCGTGGCCCTGTATGTCTCCGGTCAGTTGCTGACCGAGGACTACTACGTCGCCAACAAGCTGATGAAGGGCTACATCGGCACCGCGAACATAGACACCAATTCACGTCTCTGTATGTCGTCGGCGGTCGCCGGTCACAAGCGCGCCTTCGGCGAAGATCTGGTACCGATCTGCTATGAGGACTTCGATCTGGCCGATCTGGTGGTGCTGGTCGGATCCAATACCGCCTGGTGCCATCCAATTATTTATCAGCGCATCGCCAAGGCCAAGGAACAGCGGCCGGATATGAAAGTGGTCGTGCTGGACCCGAGGCGTACCGCGACCTGTGATATCGCTGACCTGCATTTGCCCTTGCAAAACGGTACCGATGTCTGGTTGTTCAACGGCCTGCTCGCGTTTCTGCATCAGCACGCGGTGACCGATGCCGCATTCGTGAATCAACACACGATGGACGCGGCCCGCGCACTCGCGGTGGCGGAGAACACTGCCGGCAGTACCCGCGCCGTCGCCAAAGCCTGTCGTTTGGACGAGAGCAAGCTGGCTGAGTTCTACCGGCTATTCGCGCGCACCGAGCGCGTGGTCACAGTGTTCTCGCAGGGCGTGAACCAGTCCAGCAGCGGCACGGACAAGGTCAATGCGATTATCAACTGCCATCTCTTGACCGGCCGGATCGGCAAACCGGGCATGGGGCCGTTCTCGGTAACCGGGCAGCCCAACGCGATGGGCGGACGTGAAGTAGGTGGGCTCGCCACTATGCTCGCCGCGCATATGGAGCTGGGCAACGAGCAGCACCGCGACATCGTGCGTCGTTTCTGGAACAGCCCGAAGATTGCCGATACACCGGGGCTGAAAGCGGTCGAGCTGTTCGATGCGATTCATGCCGGCCAGATCAAGGCCGTGTGGATTATGGCGACCAATCCGGTCGTGAGCCTGCCGGACGCGGACAAAGTCAGGGCCGCATTGGAGCGCTGCGAGCTGGTGGTGGTATCCGACGTCATGGCGCAGACCGATACCACGCCTTACGCCCACGTACTGTTACCCGCCCAAGGCTGGGGCGAGAAGGACGGCAGCGTGACGAATTCCGACCGGCACATCTCCCGCCAGCGCGCGTTCCTGCCGGTGCCGGGTGATGCGAAGCCAGATTGGTGGCTGCTTGCGCAAGTTGCCCAGCGCATGGGTTTCAGCGGTTTCGACTATTCCGGGCCGCACGAAGTTTTCGATGAGCATGCGCGGTTGTCGGCATACCA
This sequence comes from Nevskiales bacterium, assembly GCA_050740255.1. GTDB lineage: Bacteria > Pseudomonadota > Gammaproteobacteria > Nevskiales > JBOICV01 > JBOICV01. The sequence goes on from JBOICV010000139.1 coordinate 28,224, forward strand.
CAACGCTGAAATCCCCCCCATCCCCCCGTTACAAAAGGGCGGGAAAGCCGCCGGTGGCGTGGTGGGGGGATTTGCCTTGCGCTGTTTCAACCTCGGCGGGCTGGCGAGACTCACGCGCGAACGGTACGACGCGCTGGAACCGATCCAGTGGCCTGTTCTTCCCCTCCCCCTGAGGGAGGGGATTGAGGGGAGGGGTGCGCACGAGGGGGGAACGGCGCGACTCTTTACTGATAAGCGCTTCTATCACCCCGATGGCAAGGCGCGCTTCATCGCGACTACGCCGCGCGCGCCGGCCCACGCGCCGGACGAAGACTATCCGCTAATCCTCAATACCGGCCGCGTGCGCGATCACTGGCACACGATGACGCGCACCGGCAAATCACCCAAGCTTGCCCAGCATCGGCCGGAGCCGTTCGTAGAGATCCATCCGCACGATGCGATGCTCCATGGGGTGCAGGACGGCACCCTGGTGCGTGTCGCGACGCGCTGGGGCGCGCTGGTGGCGCGGCTTAAGTGCAGCGCGGATCAGCCGCGCCGCTCGGTCTTCGTGCCGATCCACTGGAATGATCAGTACGCCTCCGACGCGCGGGTCGGCGCGCTGATTAATCCGGTGGTGGATCCGATTTCCGGCGAGCCGGAGTTCAAGCACACACCAGCGCGCATCGAACCATTCCTGGTGGACTGGCACGGTTTCGTACTATCGCGAGGAAGCCTGCCGCTGGATGCCGTGACCTATTGGGTCAGGATACAGGGCAGTCAATTTATCCGTTACGAGCTGGGTGGACGCGGCCTGCTGGCCGACCAGTCCGCGTGGGCGCGTACTCTGCTTGCTGTGCCGGACGAGGGGGCCGATTGGCTAGAGTTCTGCGATGCCACCGCCGGCACTTATCGCGCGGCGCATATCGCGAACGACCGCATCGAAAGCTGCGTATTCGTCTCACCGCGGCCGGATCTGCCTTCGCGCGCCTGGCTCGCGGGCCTATTCGTTAAGGATCAGCTGGAGGAGATTGACCGTGTCGGCCTGTTGGTCGGCGAACCACTCGAGCCCGGCGCCGACCCCGGTCCCACGGTGTGCTCCTGTTTCGGCGTGGGACGCAACCAGATTTGCGATGCGATCAAGCGCAAGGACTTGCGCACCGCGCAGGAAGTGGGCGTCTGCCTCAAGGCCGGTACCAACTGTGGTTCCTGCGTGCCTGAGATCAGGACTTTGTTGGCCGAGGTCCGCTTTGCTTCGGAAGCGGCTTGACCGGTACGGCAGGCGCCAGCGGCAACCATTGCGGCAGTAGCAGTTCTTCCATTACTACTACCATGCCGGAGCCCGGCGGCGGCCGATGTCCGGCCGGATAACGCCGATACCGAGTCGGAATGCCTTTGCGTTCCAACAAACGTACCGCTTTTTCCATGCCCTGCACGCGGCTGGGTGATTCTTTCGAGCCCATCAAAAACGTAAAGCGACGCTGTAGTTTCGCCAACGCTTTCATCGAAGCCGGAGCGCGCCAGCTGCAGCGGCTGCCCATCACCAGCGCGCCGGCATAGCGTTGCGGCCGCCGCAGGGCCAGCGCCCAGGACAAATCACCGCCCATTGAATAGCCGCCGACGAAGATACGTTTCTCGTCCACTGGATAGCGCGCCAGCGTCTGCGCCAACGCCGCCTCAACTATGATGTCCCAGTCCTCAACCGTCTCGGCCCAGTCCTCGTGATCGTCGTAGTCGCCGTCGTCGGTCTCGTCGCTGTCCGGCAGGATCAGGATGAGGTTTTCGGCCAGCCGTGAGCGGGAGTAGGCGCGCGCCAGATAATTGCTGAAGGCGGAGGTGGGCGTGCCGCCGGTGTAAGGCAGGAAGACCATGGCGGGATAGCGCCGACCTTTTTCGAGTTTGACCGGCACCACCACCCGCACATCTTCCAACTCGCGCACCTGGTAGCGCTGAGCTTGCGCGGGAGCGGCGACAAGCAGTAGTGCGCCCGTCACTACTACGACAGCAAGGTTTCTTCCTTTCTTCATTACGCTGATAGATCAATCCAACTCAGTACAGTTCCCGCCGGACTAGCCGATTCGCAAGCCGGCACGATGGCCAAGGCATTGGCTTCGCCAAGATTGCTGAGCATATGCGAGTCTTGCTTCGGCAGCGGATGCAGCCAGCATTGCCCGGAAGCGTCCACCGCCAGGCGCATGCGCAGAATCTGCGCGCGTTGCGCGTCGCCCCTGATCTCGGCCGCCAGTTTCGCCTGCCGCAATTCTGGCCCGGGCTTCGCCAGACCTTCCAGACAATCCAGAATACGCCGCAGATGCAACAGCAGCCCCACCAGCACCGAGGCGGGGTTGCCGGGCAGCGCCAGCAGCAGCGCCGATCCACGCCGGCCGAAGAAAATCGGCTTCCCCGGCTTTTGCGCGACTTTCCAGAACAGGGTTTCTACGCCCAACTGCTTGGCTGCGCCCGGAATAAAGTCCTTGTCGCCCACCGAAGCCCCGCCGGTTGTCAGCACGATATCGAACTGATTCAGCACCGCATCCAGCGTTTGCATGACCTCCGCTTCGCGGTCGCGCAGATGCTGTACTGGCGGTGGTGGATAAGACCAGCGCGCGAGCTGGGCGCTGATCAGCGGGCTATTGCTGTCCGGTAACTCGCCCAGTTGTAGCGTCGTGCCGAATGGGCGCACTTCATCGCCGGTGCTGAGTACCGCGATGCGGGGGCGACGATGTACCGGGATCTCTTTCAATCCCGAGTTAATGAGCGCAGCAAGCAGACCCGCGGTGATGCGCCGCCCTGATTCTGCAACCTGTTCGCCCCGGCGCAGTTCCTCACCCTGATAGCGGATGTTTTTCGCGACCGGGTAGGGCGCGCTGAACTCCAGCGTGTCACCGTCACGCTGGACGCGTTCCTGTGGAATAACGGTGTCGGCGCCATCAGGGACGCGCGCGCCCGTGAAAATGCGCATCGCCGTTGCGCGCTTGAGCACGGGGATCGAGACAAAAGCTGCCGCGGCGGACTCGCCCTGCACCGGAAGTTTATGGGGCTTACTTTCGCTAGCTGCGGCAATGTCTGCGGCGCGTAATGCGTAGCCGTCCATCGCGCTCTGGTCGAAGCGCGGCAAGTCGTTGGCAGCCGCCAGCGGCGCCGCAAGTACGCGCTGTACGGCTTCGGTCAGAGGGATGGTTTCGCTGGCAAGAGGTAAGAGTAGACGCGGGTAAAGCGCCAGGCTTTCATCCAGGCTCAGCATGGCTTAGCGGCTATGGCGCAGGCTTTCCAGCGTGTGCACCAAGCCCGTCGCGATCGCCTGCCAGGTCTCTTGCGCCCCGCGCGTGCTGCCGGGAAAGGTGACGAGCAGAGTCGAACCGGCCAGTCCTGCAACGCCGCGCGACAGCATGGCGTAAGGCGTGCGGCGTTGGCCGTAATCACGCGCCGCTTCCATCACACCCGGCAGTTCGCGCTCAAGCTTGGCACGCACGGTTTCTACTGCCTGATCATTTGCGGATACGCCGGTGCCGCCCACGGTTGCGATCAGCTCCACATCCTGTTTCAGCCAGTGCTCGAGTCGCACCGCAAGCTGGCCAGCGCTGTCCTCCAGCACTTCGTAGGCACGGATCTCGAAGCCTGCAGATTCGAGTTCAGTACGAATAGCCTGGCCCGCCTGGTCGTGCTTGCGGCCCCCGGGAATCGCCAACACGACCGCAGCCGCGGCCGGTTTCATGCGTCGCGCAAAATCCGACTTGCCACCGGTTTTTTCCAGTAGCTTGATATCGCTGATGCGCAGCTCGCGCTCAGCGTGGGGTTTAAGCATGTCGTATAGCGTCAATGCGGCGATACTGACTGCGGTCAGCGCTTCCATCTCCACCCCGGTGCTAGCGATTACCTGAACCCCGCATTCCAGACGCACGCTGTCTTCCGCCAGTTGATACTCCAGCCGGATATTTTGCAGGGGCAGGGGATGGCAGAAGGGCAGCAGCTCCCAGGTACGCTTGGCGGCGAGCATACCGGCGGTACGCGCCACTTCCAGCGCATCGCCTTTCTCCACGCGGCGCTCCCGCAGCAGCGAAATGCAGAACGGTGGGACGTGCACGGTCGCCGTGGCTTTGGCCGTGCGCAGAGTCTCCGGCTTTCGGGTAATGTCCTTCATGTTGTCATTCTGAGCGAAGCGAAGAATCTATTCCAAGATTTTTCGTCGCTAACGCTCCTCAGAATGACAAGACGGCAGATTCAGCTCCACGCCTTCAAGGTGGGCTGACGCGCCATCTTCGTAATGCTCTTCCTTCCAGATCGGTACCCGCTGTTTGAGCGTATCAATCGCCCAGCGCGCGGCCGCAAACGCCGTATCGCGATGGGCGGCGCGAACCACGACCAGTACCGACAGCTCACCCAATGCCAGTTCCCCTAACCGGTGCACGATCCGGCACTGCGTGATGTCGAAACGTTCTTGCGCTTCCCTCTCGATTTCCGCCAAAGTCTTCTCAGCCAGCGGCGCGTAGGCGGTGTAACTCATAGCTTGCACCGCACGGCCTTCATGAAGATTACGTACCGTGCCGCCGAATACCACCAGGGCGCCCGCCTCTGGGCCCGCGGTCGCCGTCAGCAGATTCTCAATATTGAGAGCGGATTCGGTGAGATGAGTTGTCATTTCAGCCACCGCTCACCGGCGGGATCAAAATCAGTTCGCCACCGGGCCTGACCCGCTGACTGCGCGGCACAAGTTCGTCGCCAACAGCACAAGCAGTGCGTTGCAGTTGCGGAACGAGGGCGGGGTAGCGTTCGCCCAGTTGAATCATGACTTCATCAACCGTCGCCTGTGTCGGCACATCCAGGCTCAGCACCTCAGTTCCGGCGAGCCGGGTCAGTACGCCATTAAGGCGAATAGTCAGCATCAGCCCCCCAGCGCATGCATGGTCAGCGGCCGCGCGACATAGCCGGGTTGCGTAGCGTAGCCGCGCTCCTTGTGCCAGACGTGACCGCGGACGATTTGCAGCAACTCCTCGTCGGTGGCGTCGGCCCTAAGTGGGGTACGCAGGTCGCGACCTTTGGCCGAAAACAGGCAGCTATAGAGCTCGCCGTCCGCGGTCAATCGCAGCCGGTCGCAACTCGCGCAGAAGGGCTGGGAGATGGTGGAGATCACACCCAACTGGTAGCGCCCATTCAGCAGGTGATAGGTGGCGGGTTCGTGGCTGCGCGGCTGCGGCTCGACGCGGAAATCACGCGCCAGCACTTGCAGAATCTCGGCTTCGCTAACTACCCGCTCGGGCGACCAGCTACCGCGGCCGTCCAATGGCATGAACTCGATAAAGCGCAACGGCAGATTCTGTTCATAGGCCCAGTGCGCGAGCGGCAGGATATCGTCTTCGTTGTAGCCGCGGATGACCACGCAGTTCAGCTTGAGCGGCAGGTCAATCGCCTTAGCGGCGACTATTCCGTCGAGTACCTGTTGCAAACTGCCGCGGCCACCGGACAGGCGCGTGAAATGTGCTGGATCCAGTGTGTCCAGACTGACATTGAGATCATCCAGGCCAGCAGCTTTGAGCGCCTGAGCCCGTTGCTGCAGCAACAGGCCGTTAGTAGTCAGTGAAATGCGCTGCAGTCCGTTTTCGCGCAGAACTTGCAGCGCTACAATGAACTGTTCCAGATCGGGCCGCAGCAAGGGCTCGCCGCCCGTCAGCCGTAGTTGAGTAATGCCAAGTTCACCGATAAACAGCCTTAGCAGACGCTTCAGTTCGTCGTTATCGAGCAACTGCGCTTTCGGCAGCCACTCGGGGTGTTCCGGCATGCAGTAGGGGCAGCGCAGATTGCAGCGGTCGGTAAGCGAGACGCGCAGCTTGCGCTTGATGCGGCCGTGCTTGTCCTGCAAGTTGATCATGGCGCCCGCGACACGGTGTTCCGAAGGATGGGTGCGGAAGCGGGCGCAAGGGGCGCCGTTACGATTTGGCTCGTGGGCGCTTGGTCGCCTCCCGCGCCCACCTGGCCATGCTCGGACCCCGTGTCGGCGCCCCAGAGCACCTCATCCTGTTCCAGCACCGCCAACTCTCGCGGGGTATTGACGCTCCAGTAACGCGCCGGCCAGTGTTGATAATTTACTGTCGCCAATTTATGTCGGCGCAACCAGCCACCCACGCCCCGCTCGCCGAGGTCAAGGTAGACGTTCAGATCGGGTAATAAGCGCTTCGGAACCAGGCAACAAACCGGCAGCAGGCCGTCCGGGTTCTCGACCGCGCAAAGTTCGGCGTCGGTTTCCTCCAATTGCATCCGCATCCGCACTACGAGATCGGAGGGCAGGTGCGTGGCATCACAAGGCACACAGAGCAGCCAGTCGGTCTTCGCTGAGGTAAGTCCCGCTTCGATGCCTGCTAACGGCCCGCAAAAATCTGCCCTTAGGTCGGGGATCACGGGAACGCCATAGGTGCTATACGCATCCAGATTGTCGTTGGCGCTGATCAATGCCGCCGAGACTTGGGAGCGCAAATGAATGAGCACATGTTCAATCAGCCGCCGGCCATGCAGGGTTAAAAGACCCTTATCGCGGCCCATGCGGCTGCTGCGGCCACCGGCGAGAATGAGGCCCGTAATGTCGGAGATGCGCGGCATAGCGCAAGTCTAGCGCGCCGACCATGACGTCGGCTGGAAATTCAGCGAGTTGCGCGGCGTGCGAAGACGGTCTGCTGGGTATCCGCTGCGCCCTGATAGGTGAGGGTGATTTCGGTGAAGGCTTTGAGTGCTTCGCCAATATCCTTGTCCGCGCGCGGTTCGTAGGAATCGAAGCCGCAACGCTGCATATAAAAAAGCTGGTCGCGCGCCACATCGCCCACCGCCCGCAGCTCACCCCGATAGCCTAGACGCTCCCGGAGCAGCCTGGCCTGGGTAAAAGCCCGCCCGTCACCAAAGGCAGGGAATTCAAGGCAGATTAATGGTCTATCAGTAATACTTAAAGTTATTTCTTCGATATCCAGGGTGTTGGGCACGCGCACGCCGACCTTGCCGGTATGCGCACGCAAACTCTCCGCCTCGTTCTGCCAGCGTCCGAGGGATACGGTGACATCGCCCTCCGCGGATAAGGGTGCGTCGTCCGCCAGGTGTAGCCAGTGATCCTCCACGACCCGCTGCTCGCGAATAATTCTAGGCGGCATCGGCAGTCACCCCCTCGGCGCCCGCGTAAACACGGCTCTTAAAGGGCTCCATGCCAATCCGGCGATAGCAGTCCACGAAACGCTCGTCTTCCTCACGCCGTTCCACGAACACGTCGAGAATCTTGCCGATGGCGTCCACCACCTGATCTTTCGCCAGGGAGGGGCCGATACGGTCGCCGAGGCTGGCGTCGTTCGCCGCCGAGCCGCCCAGTGTGAGCTGATACCACTCTTCCTTTTCCTCGCGCACCTGGCCGCCTTCCTTGATCTTCCTGATTTTCTCCACGCCCAGAATGCCGATGTGACCGACGCTGTGATGGCCGCAGCCGTTCATGCAGCCCGACATCTTGATCTGGATTTCGCCCAGGTCGTAGAGGTGGTCGAGGTCGTCGAAGCGTTCATTGAGCTCGGCCGCGATGCCGATGGAGCCGGCGTTCGCGAGTGCGCAGAAATCCAGCCCCGGGCAGCAAATCATATCGGCCAGCGTGCCGATATTCGGCGTGGCCAGATCCTGCTCGCGCAGGCGCTGCCACAGCGCGTACAAGTCCTTATGCTGCACATCGGCCAGGATCAGATTCTGGTTATGCGTGGTGCGCACCTCGCCAAAGCTGTACTGGTCGGCAAGATCAGCAATAACGTCCATCTGCTCGTGGGTGCAATCGCCGGGAGGAATGCCGGGCGCCTTGAGCGAAATGAACACAGCCTTGTAACCGGCCGCGCGGTGTTCGGCCAGGTTGTGCTTGGCCCAGGCGGCGAAGGCTTTATCCTCGGCCTTTTTCTGCTCGAAACTCTGGTCGCTCGCGGCTCTCGGGTCGTAAGTGAACTGGTCGAAGCGCGCCTTCATGCGCTCGATATCGGCGTCGGTCAGGCGCAGATAGTCGTTCGTGGCCTTGATCTTTTCCCAGTCTTTTTCGACCAGCTCAGTGAATTTTTCCTTGCCCAGATCGCGCACCAGAATCTTGATGCGCGACTTGAACAAGGCCTTGGGACCGCGCTGGCCGAGCCGGTTGTAGACGCGCATGATCGCTTCCGCATACGAAAGCAGATGTTCGCGCGGTACATATTCCCTGATGCAAGGGCCGATAAAGGGTGTGCGGCCGAGTCCGCCGCCCGCATAGAACTTGAAACCCAGCTCGCCGGCCTCGTTCTTCACCAGCTGGATGCCGATGTCGTGCACGCGAATCGCGGCGCGGTCGGTCGCGGTGGCCGAAAACGCAATCTTGAACTTGCGCGGCAGGAAATTGAATTCCGGATGAAAGGTGCTCCACTGGCGCGCGATTTCGCAGTAGGGCCGTGGGTCTTCGATCTCGTCCTTGGCTACGCCGGCCAGATGGTCGGTGGTGATATTGCGTATGCAGTTGCCGCTGGTCTGGATCGCGTGCATTTGCACGCTGGCCAGATCGGCCAGGATGTCCGGCGTCTCTTCCAGCCGCGGCCAGTTGTACTGGATGTTCTGGCGGGTGGAGAAATGGCCGTAGCCGCGATCGTATTTGCGCGCGATGTGCGCCAGCATCCGCACCTGTTTCGAGGACAGCAGGCCGTAGGGAATGGCGACGCGCAGCATCGGCGCAAAGCGTTGCAGATACAGGCCGTTACGCAAACGCAACGTGCGGAACTCGTCCTCACGCAGTTTGCCCGCAAAAAAGCGCGCGGTCTGATCGCGGAACTGCGCAACGCGCTCGTCCACGATGCCTTGGTCGTATTCGTCGTAGCGGTACATAGCTTAAAAACGCAACCGTTCCTGAGGAAAGTCTAGTTCAGGGCGCGCACGATACCACCCTGAACATATAAATAAAATGAATTTACAGCGATATCAATATGCCAGAACAGCCTAATAACGCGGGAGTTTGGCACTGAGCTGCTGCACCAGCGCGCGGTGCTCCTCGGGGTTGTGCTGCTGCTCGGCTTTTTCCACCAGCTTGTGGGTCAGATGCGGCGCGAACATGTGGATGAAGTCATACATATAGGCGCGCAGAAAGCTGCCGCGCCGAAAGCCGATATAGGTCGTGCTGGCGGCGAACAGGTGATGCGCGTCGAGCCGCACCAAGTCCTTGTCCTCGCGCGGGTCGTAGGCCATGTTGGCGACGATGCCTACGCCCAGGCCCAGTCGCACATAGGCTTTGATCACATCCGCGTCCACCGCCGTCAGCACCACATCCGGCGCCAGTCCCCGGGCCTTGAACGCCTGATCCAGCACCGAGCGGCCGGTGAAGCCGAAGGTGTAGGTGATGATGGGATATTTGGCGATTTCCTTTAGCGCCAGTTTCTTGTTCTTCGCTTGGGCCAGCGGGTGGCTGGGCGGCACCAGCACGCACCGATTCCAGTGATAGCAGGGCAGCATGATGATCTCGGCGAAATGTTCCATCGCCTCGGTGGCGATGGCGAAGTCCGCTTCGCCCTTGGCGGCCCATTCCGCGATCTGCGGCGGCGCGCCCTGATGGATGTGTAGTGTTACGCGCGGATACTTGGCCTTGAAGCTTTGTATCGTGGGGGGCAGGGCATAGCGGGCCTGGGTGTGGGTAGTGGCCAGCGTCAGCGTGCCGCGGTCTACGTGGCGGAACTCGCTGGCGGCGCGGCGGATGTTTTCGACATCGACCAGAATGCGCTCGGTAATCTCCAGCACCTGCGCGCCGGCCGGCGTCCGGTCCGAAAGGTGTTTACCGTTGCGCACGAAGATGTCCACGCCCAGCTCCTGCTCAAGCTGGCGGATTTGCTTGCTGATGCCGGGCTGCGAGGTGTGCAGGTGCTCAGCGGCATTGGAGATGTTATAGCCGCGTTTGGCGACTTCCTGGATATAACGTAGCTGCCGCAGGTTCAAGACCGGCCTCCATATGCAATCCGGTTCTTAAAGTATAGAGAATAATTGCTTTTATTCCATAAACATTCACGGTACTCTGCGCCGTTTTCAAGGACGGCACGTGCTGACCTTCTCTCTCGCGGGTTTGGTAGTGGGCATTGCGGTCGGCGCCACTGGCGTCGGCGGCGGCTCGCTGATGACGCCCATCCTCATTCTCGGCATGGGCGTTGCTCCGGCGCTGGCGGTGGGGACTGATCTTTTGTACGCCTGCATCACCAAGAGTTTTGGCGTCTGGCTCCACCGTACACGCGGCACCGTCAACCTGCGCATCGTCGGTCTGCTGGCGCTGGGCAGCTTACCGGCCTGCCTGCTGACCTTGCTCTGGCTGCACGAGCTGGGCGACACCGAAATCAAAACCGTGTTGGTTACCCGTACCCTGGCGGTCGCCATCATTCTGACCGGCCTGGTCACGGTGTTTAACGCTGTGCTGCGCAAGACCGCCAAGGCGGAAGCAAGCACGGTGGTTCACTGGATGCACGGCCGAGCGCGCGCGCCACTTACCGTTTTGCTGGGCGCGGTGGTTGGCGTGAGCGTTACGCTGTCGTCCGTAGGCGCGGGCGCCATCGTCGCAACACTGCTGTTGATTCTCTACCCACGGCTGCCGGCGGTGTCGATTGTCGGCACCGATCTCGCCTATGCAATCCCGCTGACGCTGCTGGCGGGATTAGGGCACTTGAGCATCGGCAATGTGAACTTTCATATTCTGGGTTACATGCTGCTGGGCTCTTTGCCCGGAATTTATCTGGGCACGCGCTTCGGTTTCAGCGTGCCGGACCGAGTTCTCCGCCCGGTATTGGGCGGCATGCTGATCTTCATCGGTATACTTTTGCTCAGCAAATAGGAGACCTCGGAGTGGTGACCACGGTACAGCCCGCTTTTGACGCCGGGCAACTGGCAAAGGCCGCTGCTGCGCTGGAGGTCCTGCGCAGAATCGAAAAGGACTATTCGCCGGCGACCCTGTCCTGCAGCTTCGCCGCCGAATCAATGACGCTGGTGGACATGATTTGCCGGCACAAGCTGGGCATTGAAATCTTCACGCTGGATACCGGACGTCTGCCTGAGGAAACTTACGAGCTGATGCACCGCGTAAAGCAGCACTACGGGGTGGACATCAAAATCATGTTTCCGCAGACCGCGGTGATTCAGGACTTTGTTCGTAAGAACGGCATGAATCCGTTCCGGCCGGCGGGTGAGCAAATTATCCATATTGACGCCCTGCGGCGGACCGACGATACCGCCGCGGTGAAGGCAGCGCTGGCGCCCTTCATCACGATGCGACAGGCTTGCTGTGGAATTCGAAAAGTTGAACCACTGCAGCGTGCGCTGGCCGGAAAGAAAGCCTGGCTCACGGGTTTGCGGCGCGCGCAATCGGTCACACGCAAGGAGCTGCAACTGCAGGAGTACGACGCCGATCACCGACTGGCCAAATTCAACCCGCTGGTGGACTGGAGCGAAAAGGACGTATGGGCCTACGTGCATCACTTTGGCGTGCCGTATAACGAACTGCATGACCGTGGTTATCCCTCCGTCGGTTGCGCGCCCTGCTCGCGGGCCATCGCTATGGGCGAAGACATCCGTGCCGGGCGTTGGTGGTGGGAAGACCCGGAATCCAAAGAATGCGGCCTGCACGTGCGTAAGAAGGGCTAAGCCCGAACCGTTCGTCCTGAGGTATCGAAGGACGAAAGCCCGTTCGCCTTTCTCTACATCAGGGCGAACGGGCTGGATGTAAGCTGAACACATGGATTACCTCCCGATCTTTCTGCGCATTAAAGACAAGCCGGTGCTGGTTGTCGGCGGCGGCGAGGTTGCGCTGCGCAAGATCGAGCTGCTGCGCAAAGCTGGCGCTCGGGTGACCGTCGCCGCGCCGGAACTCTGCCCGGCGGTGCACGAACTGGCGCAGACTGGCGAAATTACCCACCTACGTCGCAACTATGCGACCGAGTTGCTGGGCGATTGTGTACTGGTAGTTGCCGCCACCAATAACCGTCCACTCAACGCTCAAGTTTCGGCGGACGCGCAGGCGCGCCGCATTCCGGTAAATGTCGTGGACGATCCGGAATTATGCAGCTTCGTCACCCCCTCAATTGTGGACCGTTCGCCGGTAATCATTGCGGTCTCCAGCGGTGGCGGCGCGCCGGTGTTGGCGCGGCTATTGCGCGCCAGGCTGGAAGCGCTGATTCCCGCTGCCTATGGCCGGCTGGCTGCTCTGGCATTGAAGTTCCGCACGCGGGTAGCGGCAGCTGTGCCCAATCCCGAGCGTCGACGGCGTTTCTGGGAAGGCGTGTTCTCTGGCGCGATTGGCGAACGAGTGCTGGCGGGCCATGAAGCGGCGGCGGAGCGTGCGCTGGTCGAGGCGATTACTGCGGCGACCGATAAAGGCAGCGAGCCGCCGCAAGGCGAGGTTTACCTCGTCGGCGGCGGGCCGGGCGATCCCGATCTGCTTACGCTGCGCGCTCTACGCTTGATGCAGCAGGCTGATGTGGTGTTATTCGACCATCTGATTTCACCGCCCATCCTGGACCTGGTGCGACGCGACGCCGAACGGATTGATGTGGGCAAGCGTGCCGACAAACACACCAAGCCACAGGAAGAAATCAACGAGCTGCTGGTGCGCCTGGCGGGGCAGGGCAAGCGCGTCCTTCGGTTAAAGGGTGGCGATCCCTTCGTGTTCGGCCGTGGTGGCGAGGAAATCGAGCATCTGGCGGAAGCGGGCATCCCGTTCCAGGTCGTGCCCGGCATCACGGCCGCGAATGGCTGCGGCGCCTACGCCGGTATTCCACTCACACATCGCGATCACGCGCAGTCCGTCTGTTTCGTCACCGCGCATTTACAGAAAGATGGTGGTGTGTTGTTGAACTGGGACAAGCTGGTGGTGCCAAAACAGACGCTGGTCGTCTACATGGGCCTCAAGGCCTTGCCCATCGTTTGTGAACGGCTGCTGGGAGCAGGCATGGCGCCGGATACACCGGCGGCACTGGTCGAGGAGGGCACCACGGCGCAACAACGCGTGATTGTCGGCACCGTGGCATCACTTCCGGCTACTGCAGCTCAATCGGACATCCGGGGCGCCAGTCTTACCATCATCGGCACGGTCGTGACTCTGCGCGACAAGCTCAACTGGTTCGGCTGAACTAAGGCGGTCAAATCCCCCGTTCGGCGCTGCGCGCCTCTCCGCCCCCTTTTGTAAAGGGGGCAGCGGCCGCCGTCGGCGGTGGCGGGGGGATTTTGTTTTATGCCGCCTTCGCCCTGTCACGCCGTTCCTCGCGATGACCACGTCATTCCCGCGAACGCGAAGCGCTCTCGTAGTTTTGTCATCCTGAGCCCTTCGACAGGCTCAGGATAAATTCCGCGAAGGATCTGAGATTCTTCGTGCTACGCACTCAGAATGACAGAACGCAATGCTAAACTCGCGCCGCCATGGCGCGCCACATCACTCCAAGAAAGTTTTTTCGATGGTTCAAAACCGCACCGCTGCTGGGTACGGCCGCGCTCGCGGCATTTCTCGCCTGGAGTGTGAACGAGCAGCGGCTTGCCGCGCCGCTGGTCTGGGGTGGGTTGCCGAAAGCTAACGCACGTGAGCTGACGCACGTATTACGTAATCCTGGGTTCACGGTCGGCTACTCGGAATTGCGGCGTAATCCGCTTTGGGTCGCGTACCGAGTCCGCGCGGTACGCAAGAAAAACCGCATGCCACGGCCGCGTGGCTTCAATCAGGACTGGCGCACCCTCTGGTGGCTGCGTCCGTCTGGCTTTCGCGAGTATGGCTACGACCGCGGTCATCTGGCGCCCAATTACGCGATCGGTCAGCTTTACGGCCGGGAAGCGCAGTACGCCACATTTCGTTTAAGTAATATCAGCCCGCAATCGCCGGAGCTCAATCGCGAGTTGTGGCAACGGCTGGAGGAAATTGAGGTTGACGATTTCGCGCCGCGCCTGGGCGAGTTGCAGGTGATTGCTGGGCCAGTTTTTTGGAAACCGCGTGAGTTGTTGCCGGGTGGTGTGGAGATTCCGGATGCGTTCTACAAAATTCTGGTGGACTACGATGCCAAAACGCCGCAGGCGCTGGCATTCGTCATGCCGCAACGTGTAAATGGTGGTGAGCCGCTAGACAGGTTTGTCGTAAGCGTGGGCGAAGTGGAACGCGTAACCGGATTGGACTTCTTCAGCAGACTTTCAGATGCACAGGAAAGCCAACTAGAGCGTGCTCGGCTCGACTCACATTGGCGGCTGACTCAAGTCGCGCGCAAGCCGGGCAGGTACCGCGTAGGGGACTAACGATTAGGTTATGGGGCGGCCACTTGTGACCACCATAGTAAGCATAGCGAACCACTTGTTAGCTTTTTAGTATTTGTTGCTTTCTCTGTTCTTCAGGAAGATCGTTGATGCAGTAGTTGATAAGAAGTGGCCCCATTTGTTTGGACAGGTTTTCGCATTTCTTAAGTGGAATCCTGCCGGTCAAGCGGCCAGCTTCAGCGACCGCTGCGTGAAGTACACGGTGTCCGGTGTCTTGCCGTCAAGCGAAGAATGCGGGCGCCGCGAGTTGTAGAACGTGATGTAACGCGACAGCGACTGCCGGGCCTGCGAAACGGATTCGTAGGCATGCAGGTAAACCTCCTCGTACTTGATCGTCTTCCACAGCCGCTCGACGAAGATGTTGTCGCGCCAGCAGCCCTTGCCGTCCATGCTGATCCGGATCTGGTGGCCCTTGAGCATCTGCACGAACTCGCTGCTGGTGAACTGGCAGCCCTGATCGGTATTGAAAATCTCCGGCTTGCCGAAACGCGCGATCGCCTCCTCGACGGCCTCGACGCAGAAGTCGGTGGTCAGCGTGTTGGAGAGCCGGAACGACAGGATGCGCCGTGTGGCCCAGTCCAGGACTACGGCCAGGTAGACGAAGCCGCGCTTCATCGGCAGGTAGGTGATGTCCATCGCCCAGACCTGGTTGGCCCGGTCGATCGTCAGGCCGCGCAGCAGGTATGGGAACACCGGATGCCGCGGATGCCGGCGGCTGGTGCTCTTGCGCTGGTAGATCGCCTCGATGCCCATCCGGCGCATCAGGGTCGCCACGTGCTTGCGGCCCACCGGACAGCCCTCGTTGACCAGCAGCCGCTTGATCTGCCGGCTGCCCAGGAACGGATACTCGAGGTGCAGCGCGTCGATGCGACGCATCAGCGCCAGGTCGGCCTCGGAGATCGGCCGGGGCTCGTAGTAGACCGAGGATCGGGAAATCTCCAGCACTCGGCACTGCTCCGTCACCGGCAGCTCGGCATCGGACTGGATCATCGCCTGGCGCTCGGCCCGTGAATGCGACCGAGCGCTCCTTCCAAAAAATCCTTCTCCATCGTGAGCTGGCCGATCTTGGCTTCCAGGTCCTTGAGGCTCGGCCCCGACTGCGAAGCGGCTCGCTCCGCCGGCGTCATGAACATGTCCGCCGCGCGCTCCAGCAGCTGCGTCTTCCACTGCGTGAGCTGATTCGGGTGGACGTCAAACTGCTCGGCGAGCTCCGCCAGCGTCTTGTCGCCACGCAACGCCGCCAGCGCGGCCTTGGCCTTGAACACGGCCGTGTGATTCCTTCTGGGTCTTCTCATCTGCTCTCCCTTGGCGCCTCGCGGCGCCGGACATTAGAGCAGAATTCCACCTATCCGCCTGTCCGAAATCCTGGGGCCACTTCTAACCACTCTTTTTGATATTCTGATGAAGCAAATGCAGCATGTGCTGATCTCTCTGCCGCACGGGCCAGCTCCTCAGTTTCGTATTCCAGCGCAGCCGCAACAACGACGTTTCTTGGGTTGCCTCGTTTGAGGTTTGCGTCTAGCCGCCACTCAGGTGGGTTTTTTTGTGTAGCCGATTTTGGTCCACGGCCCGGTCTGTTCACCGGGGATCAGTTCCTCGTGTAGCAAGTAGACAAACGCAGACATTAAGCATTCTCTGTTCATTGACGCCCAACGCAAATTAAGCGTCAACCACGACCGTTCGCTAGGGACCCTAAGCCCGCGCCGGCGCGGTTTCGCCCTGCGCGTGGTCGAGGTCTTTCGCACGGAGGCGCTTCTGGATGCGGCGCAGCAGACCTGAGCCGTCGAGTCCGAGGTCGGCCAGTAACTCGCCGCGCTCGCCGTGTTCGACGAATTGATCAGGTAGGCCGAGGTTGAGCACCGGCGTGGTCTGGTGCCTCGCGACAATGACCTCATTCACCGCACTGCCTGCACCGCCCATAACAACGTTGTCCTCAATCGTCACGATCAAATCATTCTCATCCGCCATTTCGAGGATGAGAGTTTGATCTATGGGTTTTACGAAGCGCATATCCACGACGGTCGCGTCGAGCATGTCCGCAGCTTCGAGTGCGGGCGAAACCATCGCGCCGAAGGCGAGCAGTGCGACTCTGGGCCGGCGTCGGCCCTTGGCGTGACGCAGAACACGCGCTTTGCCGAGTGCTAACGGCTTGAGTTCTTTCTCAATCGTCGCGCCCGTGCCGTAGCCGCGCGGATAGCGGACGGCGCTGGGCCCCGTGATATGCAGGCCGGTGGTGAGCATCTGCCGGCACTCATTCTCGTCTGAGGGCGTCATCACCACGAGATTCGGAATGCAGCGCAGATAGGCCAGATCAAAGGCACCGTGATGCGTGGCACCGTCGGGGCCAACCAGGCCGCCGCGATCCAGCGCCATGATGACCGGCAGGTTTTGAATCGCGATATCGTGGATGAGCTGGTCGTAGCCGCGCTGGAGGAAAGTGGAGTAAATCGCCAGAACAGGTTTTAGCCCGTCGGCCGCCATACCTGCCGCCAGCGTGACGGAGTGCTGTTCGGCAATGGCCGCGTCGAAATAGCGTTCCGTGAAACGCTTTGAGAATTCCACCAAGCCGGAACCCTCGCGCATCGCGGGTGTGATTCCGACCACCAGCGGGTCAGCGGCCGCCGCGTCGCACAGCCACTCGCCGAACACTTCCGTGTAACTCTTGCCCGTTTTGGGGCCTTTGATCATGGTGCCGGTGACGGGATCGAAGTGCGCGACGCCGTGGTACTTGATCGGTTCGTCTTCAGCCGGCTCGAAGCCCTTGCCCTTGACGGTGGCGACGTGCAGCAGAACTGGTCCCTTGCGGTCCTTCAGGTGCTGGAAGGCGTCGAGCAGTTCAGTTAAATCGTGCCCGTCGAGTAAACCGTAATAGGTAAAGCCCAAGGCTTCGAAGAATGCGCCGTCGGCAACGTGCTGCGCGCCTTCATCTTCGGCCATCGGCCGCCCTTCCGCGCGGTTGGCCAGCCGCCAGTGCTCCGGTTTCGGCGCGACGGCATCGCCTTCCGCCGTCGGCTTGCAGTAGTCCGGACGGCGGATCACGCGCGCGGAATGGTCGCGCAGCGCGCCGACATTTTCGGAAATTGACATGTCGTTGTCGTTGTACACGACCAGCATGTCGAGGCCGAGCGCGCCGATATGGTTCAGTGCCTCGTAGGCCATGCCGGCGGTCATGCCGCCATCGCCAATCACCGCGACGATGCGCCGTTGTTCCTTCCTGAGCTTGGCCGCCACCGCCATACCCATAGCGGCGGAGAGCGCAGTCGAAGAGTGGCCGGTGCCGAAAGTGTCGTAAGGGCTTTCCTGCCGCGAAGGAAAGGGGTGCAGGCCGTCCTTTTTGCGGATGGTTTCAAGCTGCAGGCGGCGACCCGTGAGGATTTTGTGCGGATAGGCCTGGTGACCCACATCCCAGACCAGACGGTCGTTGGGCGTATCGAATACGTAGTGCAGCGCCAGGGTCAGCTCGACCGTCCCCAGATTGGCGGCGAAATGGCCGCCCACCCGGGCCAGGGTCTCGATCAGATAACGGCGCAGCTCGACCGCAAGCGCCGGCAAATCCGCCGCCGGTAATTTACGCAGATCGGCGGGAATGCGAATTTTGCCGAGTAGGGCGTAGCTGGAAGGGTCGGTCATGAGTCTTCAGACTGCGTGGTATGCGGATTATCGGCCGCGGTCTCCCCGGCTTCAAGTAAAGAATACGCTTGGTGGTGTCTCAGTTTGCCGCTGAATTCCCGGGTTCGTCATTCCGGCGGGGCCTGCCCCGGCGTGTTTTAGGCCGGGGGCCGGAATCCAGTCTTTTCAAGCCCATGGACACCGGCCTACGCCGGTGTGACGGCAAACTGAGACACCATACGCTTAGGTGTTGCGGCTGATGATGTATTCGGCCAGCCAGCGCAACGGCTCGGCTCGATCGCCCAAGGGTTCGATGGCGCGGATGGCTTCATCCGCCAGTTCGCGCGCGCGGCGCTTCGCGTCAGCCAGACCGAGCAGGGCCGGGAAAGTAGGTTTGTTCTGCGCGCGGTCTTTGCCGGCAGTCTTGCCCAAGGTGGCGCTGTCGGCCTCTTCATCCAGCACATCGTCCTGAACCTGGAAAGCCAGGCCAATGCGCTTGGCATAGCGATCCAGCGCGCCCAGTTCGCTGGCGGGCAACATCGGTGTGCAGGCACAGGCCATCAGCATGCTGGCGCGGATCAGAGCACCAGTCTTGTGGATATGCATGTTTTCCAGCTCGGCCAGCGTGAGCTGGCGGCCAGTCGCGGCCAAATCCAGGGCTTGACCCCCCGCCATACCCAGCGAACCGCTGGCTTCCGCCAGCAACCGGCACATATACAAGCGCGCCGGCGGTTCCGCATGCATCGAAGGCTCGTTGACCAGCACATCGAAGGCCAGCGCCTGCAACGCGTCACCGGCGAGGATCGCGGTAGCGTCATCAAAAGCCTTGTGACAAGTCGGTTGGCCGCGGCGTAAGTCGTCGTTATCCATTGACGGCAGGTCGTCGTGCGCCAGCGAATAGCAATGCACCATCTCTACGGCTACCGCAGGTCCATCCACGCGTTCCGGCGGGATCTCCAGGGTTTCGGCCGCGGCATACATGAGCAGCGGTCGCAAGCGCTTGCCGCCGCCCAGGCAGGCGTAGTGCATGGCGGCGTGCAGCCGCTTGGGTTCCTGGTTCTCGCTGGGCAGCAGACGTTTAAGGGCCGCTTCCAGCCTGGAGGTATAGGCTGGTACCCGTTCAGCGAACGACATTCGACTACTCAGTCTGAGTATCGAAGTCGACAAGCTTGGCCGGACCATTCGCGGGCTGAATAAGCTGCTGAACCCGCAACTCGGCCTGCTGCAAAGCTTCCTGGCAGCTACGGGCGAGCTGAATTCCACGTTCGAACTGTTTCAGTGACTCTTCCAGCGGCAAATCGCCCGCTTCGAGTTTCTTGACCAAATCCTCCAGCGCAGCGAGGGATTTCTCGAAGTCGGCGATGCGGGATTTCTTTTCGCTCATGGCACACAGCGCTCCGTAAACAGCTTATAAGTCTAGCGTTTTTGAGCTTCCGCTTGTGATGCGGCACAGCTTCCAGTAACTTGCGGCGCCTGATATCGACGCTCCTATGGCAAAAAACTACGACGCCTCCGCAATCGAGGTGCTGACCGGCCTCGACCCGGTGCGCAAGCGCCCGGGCATGTATACCGATACATCCAGACCGAACCATCTAGCGCAGGAAGTGATTGATAACAGCGTGGATGAAGCTTTAGCTGGCTACGCGAAGAACATCGAAGTCATTTTGTACAAGGACGGCTCCCTCTCCGTAGCCGACGACGGCCGCGGTATGCCGGTGGACTTGCATCCGCAGCTCAAGAAACCCGGCGTCGAAGTGATTCTCTGTACCCTGCATGCCGGCGCCAAGTTCTCCGACGAGAATTACCAGTTCTCCGGCGGCCTGCACGGCGTCGGCGTGTCGGTGGTCAATGCCTTGTCCAGGCATCTTGAAGTCTGGATCAAGCGTGACGGCCAGGAGTACAACATGGCCTTCGCCAGCGGCGCACCGAAGACCAAGCTCGAAGCCATTGGCGAGGTCGGCAGACGCAACACCGGCACCACGCTGCGCTTCTGGCCCGATCCGCAGTACTTCGATACCACCAAATTCAGTGTCCCCAAGCTGCAGCACAGCCTGCGTGCCAAGGCCGTGCTCTGCCCCGGCTTGCGCGTGGCCTTTACCGATGAAACGAGCGGCGAAAAGGCCGAGTGGCAGTATGAGGACGGCCTGCGCGACTACCTGATGGATAGCCTGCAGGGCACGGAGGCCTTGCCGCCGGAGCCCTTCATGGGCCGCAGCAAAGCAGAGCGCGAGAGCGCCGAGTGGGCGGTGCTGTGGCTGCCGACTGGCGGCGAGCCGGTACAGGAAAGTTACGTCAATCTGATTCCCACGGAGCAGGGCGGTACGCATGTAAACGGCTTTCGCTCCGGTCTGACCGACGCGATCCGCGAATACTGCGAGTTCCGCAATCTTCTGCCGCGCGGCGTCAAGCTTGCACCGGAGGATGTCTGGGAAGGCATCAGCTATGTGCTCTCCTGCAAGATGCACGATCCGCAGTTTGCCGGCCAGACCAAGGAGCGACTGGGCTCGCGCGAGGCAGCGGTATTTGTCGGCGGCGTGGTCAAGGACGCGTTCAGCCTGTGGCTGAACCAGAACGCGCAGATGGGCGATGCCATTGCCCAGTTCGCCATCAACAATGCGCAAAAGCGCCTGCGCGCCGACAAGAAAGTGGTACGCAAGAAACTCACCAGCGGCCCGGCGCTGCCCGGCAAGCTGGCGGATTGCGCTTCGCAGGATTTATCGCGTACCGAACTGTTTTTAGTAGAAGGCGATTCGGCGGGCGGCTCCGCCAAGCAGGCGCGTGATCGGGAATTCCAAGCGATTCTGCCGCTGCGCGGCAAAATTCTGAACTCGTGGGAAGTCGAACCGGACCAGGTGCTGGCTTCACAGGAAATACACGACATCGCGGTGGCACTGGGTGTTGAGCCGGGCAATCAAAATCTGGAAGGGCTGCGTTACGGCAAGGTCTGTATTCTGGCGGACGCCGACTCCGATGGCGCCCATATCGCGACCTTGCTGTGCGCGCTATTCCTGCGTCATTTCCCGGCCTTGGTCAGCGAGGGCCATGTTCATGTGGCCATGCCACCGCTGTTCCGGATTGATATCGGCAAGGACGTGTATTACGCCCTGGACGATGCCGAAAAAAAGGGCGTAATGGACCGCATTGCGGCGGAGAATAAGCGCGGCAAGATCGCAGTGACCCGCTTCAAGGGTCTGGGCGAGATGAATCCGCTGCAATTGCGCGAGACCACCATGGCGCCGGACACGCGCCGGCTGGTGCAGTTAACGCTCGACGCCGGCGACGACACGCACAAGCTGATGGACATGATGCTGGCGAAGAAACGCGCTTCGGACCGTAAGGAATGGCTGGAAAACAAAGGCGATCTGGCCGAGATATGAGCTTCCGAAACTAAAAATGCAAAAGTCCTTGCTCGATATTCAAACCGAGAAACTGCCGCTCAAGACCTTCACCGAGAAGGCCTACCTCGATTATTCGATGTACGTCATTCTGGACCGTGCGCTGCCGCATATCGGCGACGGGCTCAAGCCGGTGCAGCGCCGCATTGTCTACGCGATGAGTGAGTTGGGCCTGTCCAATGCCGCCAAGCACAAGAAATCCGCCCGCACGGTGGGCGATGTGCTGGGCAAATACCACCCGCATGGCGATACCGCCTGCTACGAGGCGATGGTGCTGATGGCGCAGCCCTTCAGCTACCGCTATCCGCTAGTGGACGGGCAAGGGAACTGGGGCGCGCCGGACGATCCAAAGTCTTTCGCTGCGATGCGCTACACCGAGGCGCGGCTATCGCCCTATTCGCAGACACTGCTGAACGAGCTGGAGCAGGGCACGGTGGACTGGGTGCCGAATTTCGACGGTACGCTGCAGGAGCCAAGGCTATTGCCGGCGCGCCTGCCGAATGTGCTGCTCAACGGCACCACCGGTATCGCGGTGGGCATGGCCACCGATATCCCGCCGCATAATCTGAAAGAAGTTGCTGCGGCCTGTCTGCATTTGCTGGGCGATCCGGAAGCGTCAATCCGGGACTTGTGCAAACACATCAAGGGGCCTGACTTTCCGACGGACGCGGAAATCATCACGCCGAAATCCGAAATTCTGGCGCTGTACAAGGACGGCAACGGCAGTCTGCGCATGCGCGCGCGCTGGGAGAAAGAGGATGACGATGTCGTCATCACCGCGCTGCCCTATCAGGTATCCGGGGCCAAGGTGCTGGAACAGATCGCGGCGCAGATGCAGGCCAAGAAGCTCCCGATGGTCGAGGATTTGCGCGACGAGTCCGACCACGAGCACCCGACACGCCTGGTCATCACGCCGCGCTCCAATCGCGTGGACTTGGACGAGTTGATGCAGCACCTGTTCGCCACCACCGAACTGGAGCGCAGCTACCGCGTCAATCTGAACCTGATCGGCCTGAACGGTCGGCCGCAAGTCAAAAACCTGAAGGACCTGCTGGCGGAATGGCTCGACTTCCGCAAGCAGACGGTCAAGAAACGCCTGCAATGGCGGCTGGACAAGGTCACCCAGCGGCTGCACATCCTCGACGGCCTCCTGATCGCCTATCTGAATATTGACGAGGTGATCAAGATCATTCGGCGCGAGGATGAACCCAAGCCGGTGCTGATGAAGCGCTTCAAGCTGACCGACATCCAGACCGAAGCGATACTTGAACTGAAGCTGCGCCACCTCGCCAAGCTCGAGGAAATCAGGATCAAGGGCGAGCAAGCGGAACTCGATCAGGAGCGCGATACGCTGGAGAAAATCCTGGCGTCCAGCGCCAAGCTAAAAAAACTCATCAGCGAGGAGTTGCAAGCCGACGCGGAGAAGTATGGCGACAAGCGCCGCTCACCGATCGTCGAGCGTGAGGCCGCCCAGGCGCTGGACGAAACCGCGCTAATTCCAACCGAGCCGGTGACCGTGGTGTTGTCGAAAATGGGTTGGATGCGCGCGGCCAGGGGGCATGAGATTGACCCCATAACGCTCAGCTATAAATCAGGCGACGAGTATCTGCAGGCGGCCAAGGGCCGCAGCAACCAGCAGGCGGTATTCCTCGATTCGACCGGACGCAGCTATACGCTGCCCGCGCACAGCCTGCCGTCGGCGCGTGGCCAGGGCGAGCCGCTGACCGGCCGTTTGCAGCCACCACCCGGCGCAGCTTTCGCTGGCGTGCTGATCGGCAGCGGACCTGAGCGCTGTGTGCTCGGTAGCCGCGGCGGTTACGGTTTCGTTTGCACGCTGGAGGACTTGTTCTCGCGCAATAAAGCCGGCAAGGGCGTACTAACCAATCCGCAGGGCGGGGTGTTGCCGCCGTTGCCCCTAGGTGACATGGAGGGTGACGAGATCGCACTCTGGCTTGCCAGCGTAACGGCGGAAGGCCGGCTGCTGGCCTTCCCGCTCGCGGAGCTGCCGGTGTTGCCGCGCGGTAAGGGTAATAAAATCATCCAGGTGAAATCCCCGGACGCGATCGTAGGTTGGGCAGCGGTAAACGAGGGTGCAGCTCTGAAGCTTTACAGTGGGCAACGGCATCTGACACTCAAGTGGCGCGACCTGGAAGGCTATCGTGGCGCCCGGGCGCAGCGCGGCCTGTTCCTGCCCAAGGGCTTTCGCCAGGTTCAACATATTGAAATGACAAGCGAGTAAGCTTGAAACTATCGAGATCCGCCCCAATCTAAGGCTGGTGGACTGTCACTGGAGAGACTAAAAACCCATGAAGCGTGTACTTCTGTTCCTGGCGACCAACCTCGCCGTGATTCTGGTGCTCGGCGTAGTCACCTCGCTGCTCGGCGTTAATCAATGGATTACCGCGCAGGGCCTGAATTACGAGGCTCTGCTGGTGTTCGCATCGGTATTCGGTTTTGGCGGTGCCTTCATCTCACTACTGATTTCGAAGCCCATGGCCAAGTGGGCAATGAAGGTACAGGTCGTCCAGCAACCCAAATCCTCGGCCGAAGCCTGGTTGGTGCAGACAGTTCAGCGGATGGCGCGGCAGGCCGGCATCGGCACGCCGGAGGTCGGTGTCTACAACTCGCCGGACATGAATGCCTTCGCCACGGGCTGGAACCGCAATAGCGCCCTGGTGGCGGTCAGCAGCGGACTGCTGCAAAGCATGAAGCAGGATGAAGTCGAAGCCGTACTGGGCCATGAGGTTACGCACGTGGCCAATGGCGATATGGTGACACTGGCCCTGATTCAGGGCGTGATGAACACCTTCGTCATCTTCCTGTCACGCGTGATCGGCTATGTGATTGATAAAGCCGTGTTCAAGAACGAACGCGGAGTGGGCATCGGTTATTACGCGACGGTTATCGCGCTGGACATCGTGTTCGGCATCGTCGCCAGCATGATCGTCGCCTGGTTCTCTCGTCAGCGTGAGTTTCGTGCGGACGCCGGTGGCGCCCAACAAGCCGGCCGCGAGAAAATGATCAGCGCCCTGCAGCGGCTCGGCGCGGCGCGTGAGCCGGCGGCGATGCCGGAGCAGCTCGCGGCTTTCGGCATTCGTGCCGGCGGCAAGAGCAAGCTATGGCAGTTGTTGATGAGCCATCCGCCGATCGAGCAGCGCATTGAGGCTCTACGGGCCGGCGCCGCTCGCTAAGACCTGGGACTTGGCACAGGGATGTGCCAACGCTTTTCGAGCGCGAAGCGTTTGCTCGAAAAGCGGGAGCCGCCGAAAGTCGCGCCTTTCGGCGGCGACGCTGAAAAATGGCAGGATGCCTTTTTCAGCTATGAACCCGTCACCACGTAGTTCACCCCAACCTGCCATAGCATCGCCATGCTGTGCGCATCGGCCGTGCCGGCGGACACGATCTTACAACCGTGGTTGCGCGCGGCGGTCATGCATTCCTGTACCTGCTGGTGCAATTTATCCTTGTTGTTGATCAGCGCTTTACTGGCCGTCGGGGATAAGCGCACGAAACGCACGGCTACGTGCTGTAGCAGTTTGGCGGAGGCCGTCGTGCCCGCCAGTCCGTCCACCGCCATGCTGACCGGCATTCCCGCCACATGTTGCAAGAGCGAGTTCGCCTGGCTGACGTGATAAATCAGCGCCTTCTCGTTGAACATCAGCACCAGTTCCTGGCCGTTCAAAGTGCCGGCCGCTGCTTGCTGTCCGAGCCAACTGCCCAGCGGCTCTGCGTTCTCAAGCGATGCACTGCTGAGCGGCACGAATAAACCCTGCTGCCGGCCTTCACGCGCGCGTTGTGCCAGCGCCGCCAAGGCTTGGCCCAGCACCCGCGACTCGATCTGCGCGGACAAATGCGCTTTTTCCGCCCAGGGTTGGTACTCCTCCGGCGAGTGCTTCTTATCGCCATCGTCCTGTAGGTAGGGCAGCGCGTCAAAATACTCGCGCTGATCACCTTCCAAACTGGCGACGTTGCGAAAATTGAGTTGGAAACGATTTTGCGCGATGCCGTTCTGCAGCCGGCTGAGCCAAGTGGGGTCCACCACCGGTGCTTGTGCCGTCTCGGCCTCGGTCACCAAGCTCTTGACCTGATTGCCGCCCTTGGTGGACAGCTCCCGCGCAGCAGCGCGGGCTTCCCAAAAACGGCTTTCCGCTTGATCTGCGCTGACAACCTGAGTGACGCCGATACTTACGGTGAGCAAGGCAGACACGGATTCCGCTTGAAAGACCTGTTCCTGGGCGTTCTTGCACAGGCGCTGCGATAGCTCGACTGCCGAGGACAGACCGACGTCTTGCAGCGTGCAGACGAACTCGCTGCTGGAGAAACGGAAAATCTCTACGCCCGGTGCCGCGGTTCTGAATAAATCGTGCAGCACTAACGAAACTTTGAAGGCGGGGATGAACCCGATGCGCTTCTCCAGCCCGGGCATATCGTCAATGATTACGTAGTAAAGCGTTACCGGTGGATGGTCTTGATAGTGCCTGGCCTCGGTGATCTGTCGGTAGAGTGCGAAGCGCGGATCATGCTCCGGCAGTCCGTTCGTCACCACTTGTAGGTCTGCTCCTGCGCTGGCGGCAGCCGGTGCGGTGACGATCGGCTGCAGGGGCACGATCAGAACCTCAAGACAGTCTTCGCCGTTGAACTGCGCGGTGCGTACGCGCAGCTCCATCTCGAAAGCCGCGCCCGGGTCGCGTGATCCGTGACAACGCAGGCTGTGCTCGGCTTCCTTGCCTTTGCTTACGCGGCTCAAGGCCCTTTTGACCTGCGCCTGATCGTCAGCACCGATCAAATCCATCAGAGGCTCACCGGCCATCGCCAAAGGGTCATCCAGGCCGAAACACTTGGCAAAGGCGGGATTGACCTCGACGATAATCCCTTCCTGCAAATAAGCTACCGCGTCCTGACTCGTGCTGATCAGGCCCTCGACCTGATTGGACAAGACAGCAACTTCGCGCTCCGCTTCGCTAAGCTGGCGGGTAAGATGGTGCACCCCCAGCTCGCGCATGAACACGAATTGCAGATGCTCCAGATGCCGTGGCGAGACGCAGTCGCGCGCACGGCTCTTGAGCGCCTGGGTGAGACGGTCGCCGTCGAGCGTCTCTACCAAGAGCAGGACCGGCACACCCGGCAGCACTTGCTGGCAGGTGCGCACGACCTGGTCGACGTCGAGCTTGGGGTCCTGGCCATCGCAGAAAACTAGATCGGGGGTGAACTGACGGAGGCGGTCCGGCAGGTCATCGCCAGGCGTCAGCGCCTGCATGCGTACCGGTTGACCGGACTTGCGCAGATGGGCTTCGATTTTGGCGGCGTCGTACTGCGCCTTCGAAACTGTCACCAGCTGAGCGTAATCCTTGCCAACCACGTGCGACTCCTTATTCAGTAATCGAAATTCAGTGATCGAGCCAAATCATAGCAGCGTCTTGCCGGGCTGCCCCGGTTCTTCACGCACCAGCCGCGGCACGAGGTATCCCGGCAATTCCGCCGCCAGCGCATGATGCAACTCGCGGGCGGAGCTCTCGGGTACTTCGAAATGAGCGCTGCCCTGCACCCGATCGAGCAGATGCAGGTAATACGGCAGTACCCCGCAAGCAAACAGGCGCTGACTTAAGTCCCTGAGCGCGGCAACGCTATCGTTGACACCGCGCAGCAGCACGCTTTGGTTGAGCAGCGTTGCGCCTGTGGTGGCGACCGCGCGCATCGCCAGGGCCACGGCCCGATCAAGTTCATGTGCATGATTGGCGTGGATCACAACGATCTTCTGCAAGCGCCCGCGACCCAGCCAGGCGAGCAGTTCGGCGTCCACGCGTTCTGGCAGCACAACCGGCTGGCGCGTATGGATGCGCAGACGCTTGAGGTGGCTAATCCCGTCGAGTTGGTCGGTCAGCTCCGCCAGACGTCGGTCGGAAAGCGACAACGGATCGCCGCCGCTGAGAATGACTTCTTCCAGGCTGGTATCCGCCGCGACGCGTTCCAGCGCCGGCTGCCAGCCGGCGCGCGCCGCCGTGTGATCCGCATAAGGGAAATGGCGGCGGAAGCAGAAACGACAATGCACGCCGCAAGCGCCGGTGGTGATCAATAACGCCCGGCCACGGTACTTCTGCAGCACGCCATCCCCACGTGCGCTGGGTAGATCGCCTACCGCGTCGCGGCCAAAGCCGGGCGCGGCGTCCAATTCGGCGGCCAGCGGCAGCACCTGCAACAACAGGGGGTCGCGAGGGTCGCCCTTGTGCATGCGTGCGACATAGCCCCGCGGGACGCGCAGGGGGAATAAGGCTGCGGCCTGCCGCGCAGCCGGCAGCAACTCCGGACCCAGCTCCAGCAGGTTCAGCAGCTCGGCGGGATCGGTAACGGCCTGTTGCAATGCTGCGCGCCAGGAAGGCTGCCGCGCACGCGGTATTTCGGGCAGAATACGCGCCCTTGTCGCAGGTGGCGGGGTCATTCGGCTAGTTTACCGCCTGATATTTCATCAGCAATCGAGAATCACCATGTCCACGTACAGCACCAACGAGTTCAAAGCCGGCGTCAAAATCCTTTTGGACGGTGATCCCTACTCGATTTTGGAGAACGAATACGTCAAGCCCGGCAAGGGCCAGGCGTTCAACCGCGTGAAAATACGCAACCTCAAGAACGGCCGCGTGATCGAGAAAACCTTCCGGTCTGGCGACACCGTCGAGGGCGCAGATGTGATTTCGCTCGAGATGCAGTATCTCTATAGCGATGGCGAGTTCTACCACTTCATGAACCCAGAGAATTTTGAACAAGTAGCAGCCGGCAAGACCGCTTGCGGCGAGGCGATTCAGTGGCTTAAAGAGCAGGACAACTGCACGATTACCTTGTGGAATGGCGTGCCCATGCTGGTCGAACCCCCGGCCCATGTGTCGCTGAAAGTCATCGAGACCGACCCCGGCCTGCGCGGTGATACCGCCACCGGCGGCACCAAATCAGCCAAGCTTGAAACCGGCGCGGTCGTGCGCGTACCGCTGTTTATCAACAATGGCGAAGTGCTGCGCGTGAATACGCGCACCGGCGAGTACGTCTCCCGCGCCGGTAAGTGACGGCCGTATAGCGGCCGTCACCCTGAGCGAGCGCCATATAGGGCGCGAGTCGAAGGATCTCGCTGAGCGTGGCAGACAATCACTGGCGCCCAAGCGCCGACCAGCAAGCCCTGCGGCTACGCGCTGACTGGCTGACGCGCATCCGCAGCTTTTTTGCCGCACGCGGCGTATTGGAAGTGGAAACGCCACTGCTCTCCGCCGCGAGCAACACCGACCCGAACCTCGCCAGTATCACCGCGCAGACTGCATTCGGACCGCGCTGGTTGCACACCTCGCCCGAGTTTGCGATGAAGCGCCTCTTGGCAGGCGGCAGCGGGCCTATTTACCAGATCTGCAAAGTTTTCCGAGACGGCGAGCAAGGTCGCTGGCACAACCCGGAATTCACCATGCTGGAATGGTATCGGCCGGGTTTCGACGAATTTGCATTGATGGACGAAGTCGAGACTTTACTGCGTGAACTACTACAGGCGCCGGCAGCGGAATTTCTCACCGAAAGCGTGACTTATGTAGATGCCGTCAGGCAGATTGCCGGCGTGGACGCATTAGCGTCTACCCCGAACGAACTGCAAGCTTGTCTGCAACGTCACCAGGTGCCGCTGCCTGAAACGGGCCCGAGCGACGCAGCTTCACGCGATTTCTGGCTCGACTTGATCATGGGTGAGGTAGTAGGGCCAAAGCTTGGTCTTTCGCAACCCTGCTTTGTCTATGACTACCCGGCCAGCCAGGCCGCGCTGGCACGGCTCAAGCCCGGCGGCGTAGCGGCGCGTTTCGAGCTTTATTGGAAAGGCGTGGAACTCGCCAACGGCTTTCATGAACTGACGGACGCGGCAGAGCAGCGTAGCCGTTTAGCGCGTGATCGCGCGCAACGGCGTTCACGCGGCTTACCCATGGTGCCGCAAGACGAGCATTTGCTTGAGGCCTTGGCGCAAGGCCTGCCCGATTGCAGCGGCGTCGCGCTCGGCCTGGACCGCTTGTTGGCACTCGCGCTGGGCTACGACAGTCTGCAGCCGGTACTGTCATTCCCCTTCGACCGCGCCTGACTGTCTTGTAGGAGCGACTTTAGTCGCGATTTGAATGGATTGTTGCGGCTAAAGCCGCTCCTACATTTTTTCGAGTCGCGCGATTTCCTGACCCATGAGTAGCGGCGCGCCGGGTAGGAGCTGAGCAGACCAGCTTAGCGCCTTGCGGCCGAACAGCAGGATCACAGTGGAACCCATATTGAAGCGGCCCATCTCCGCGCCCTGCGCCAGCCGCACCGCACTTGGCGAATCCGCCATATAGCGGGTGGTCACCACGCGGCTGCCGCGCGGCGGCGTGATTTCGCCGGCCCAGATGGCCTCAATGGAGCCAACGAACAAGGCTCCGACCAGCACCATCGCCATCGGGCCTGCCTCAGTGTGGAACAGGGCAGCCACGCGCTCATTGCGCGCGAAAAGATTCGGCAGCGCCCGCGTCGTCGCGGGATTCACGCTGAACAGCCGGCCCGGTACGTAAACCATCTCGCGCAGGGTGCCGGCGAGCGGCATATGGATACGGTGATAGTTGTTGGGCGCCAAATAAATAGTCGCGAAGTGTCCGCCGTAGAACAGCGCCGCGCGCGCCGGATCGCCACCCAGTAATTCCGCTGCGCTGAAGCTATGGCCCTTGGCCTGAAAAATGCGGCCATCCTCTATCTCACCCGCCTCGTAGACACGCCCATCCACCGGCGACACCACACGACCGGATTCCGCAGGAAGCGGCCGCACGGCGGGTTTGAGCGCACGCGTGAAGAACTCGTTGAAGCTGCCAAAGTCACCGACATCCTGGGTGATCGCTTCGTCCAGCGAAATGCCATAGCCACGCATCAACAGACGAATCAGCAGGTTCTTGATGAAAGCGATGCGCAAACGCATAAACCAATGAACAACACGCGACATGGCATGCGTGGGCAGCATGCGCTGCAGCAGCACGAAGGCGCGGTCGGAAGCGCTGGCCTCAGTTTCGATCGGCGGCATAGGCATGCTCAGTTCTTTCGGCGCACTTCGGCATCCACTGCGATCGCTATTGCGCCGAAATTCAGTTCCAGCGGCAGATGTTGTCCGGCGGTGACTGGTTCGGTCGCCCGAAAAAGCATCAGGTGCTTGCCGCCGGGTTCAAGGTTGATAGTGGCGCCGGCCGGCATGGGAATTTTATCCAGGCGGCGCATGCGCATCTGCCCATCGTGCATGGTCATTTCGTGGAGTTCAATGCGCGCAAACGCCGGGCTGGTGACAGCGCTTAGCACGAGGTCCTCATCGCCATTGTTGCGCAGTACCAGATATCCAGCGTGCACCGCCGCACCTGGCGGCGCCTCGCGGATCCAGGCCTGTGTCACTTCTACAGTTTGATCGCGGCTACACGCCGTCAAAAGACAGAAAATTACCGCCAGCAGCGCCCGACTCATTTGGTCAGCAAAGTTTCGAGATCGCCCGCCAGCATGGACCGCTGGTGTGGGGCGGAAAAGTAGGCTACTGCCGCCGCCGCGGGATTGACCAGCACCAGGCTGGCGCTGTGATCCACGCTGTAATTCCCCTCCGCATCGGGCTTTGTCGTCGAATAGGGCAGGTAGAGCGACGCGCTAAACTTTTCGAGCTCTGCTTGATCTCCGGTAAGACCGATAAACTCCGGATCGAAATAGCGGACGTAATCATGCAGGCGTTGCGAGGTATCGCGTTTGGGATCGAGCGAGATGAAGACCACCCGCAACTGCGGGTTGTTCAAATCCCGTTTGATTTGCCGCAGTAAACCGAGCGTGTTGGGGCAGATGTCGGGACAGTGGGTGAACCCGAAAAACAGCAGGTTCCAGTAATCTTTGAAATCCCGCGTGCTGAATTCCTTGTCTTCTTGATCGCGTAGTTTCAGTTCCGGCAGGCCTCGTGGCTGGTCGAGCAGCGTGCCGGCTGCCAGATCCGGATGGCCGGTATGCGATTGCTGCCAGAACCAGAACCCTAGACCCTGCGCCAAGCCCACGAGGGACAGAAAAATGATCAAAGCGGGATTTTTCACGCGGCAATTATTGCACAACGCTTGCAGCCGACTTCGTACAATGCGGCGATGAACGAGGTGAGAACCGCGCGCGAACTGGTGTTGTGGGCAGAGCGCGAGCTGGCGCAATCCGGTGCACATTTCGGCCACGGCACGGACAATCCGCGCGATGAAGCCGTGCTCTTGGTATTTCATGCGGCGGGCTTGCCATGGGATGCAGCTGAGGAAGCGCTCAGTCGAGTGTTGCCGGCAGCGGCGCGTAAGCGGGCGGTTGAGCTGGTGCAGGAACGCATTCGCAGCCGCAAACCGGCGGCCTATCTCACTGGCGAAGCCTGGTTTTGCGGACTGCGGTTCAAAATAGACGAGCGCGTCATCGTGCCGCGCTCTTCCCTCGGTGAGCTGATAGAAAGCGGCTTTGAACCGTGGCTGCGGGAACCGCCACAGCGCGTGCTGGAACTTTGCACCGGTAGCGGCTGCATCGCCATCGCCTGTGCTCTGGCATTTCCGGAGGCCGCAGTAGATGCCACAGACCTTTCGGATGCAGCATTGGCGATAGCCAGGGAGAATCAGGAACTGCACAGCGTGGGCGAACGCCTGCGACTGCACAGGGCGGATGTGTTTGAGGGTCTGCCGCCGGCGCGCTATGAGCTGATCGTCAGCAATCCGCCCTATGTCGGAGAGGGGGAAATGGCGACGCTGCCCGAGGAGTATCGCCATGAGCCACGCATGGCTCTTGAGGCAGCGGAGGAGGGGCTAGCTATAGTCCGCAGGATTCTCGAAGGCGCGACGGATTGGCTCGCAAGCGATGGCTTGCTGGTCGTTGAGGTCGGTAACTCCGAACCGCTCGTACAGCAGCGCTGGCCGGACCTGCCCTTAATCTGGCCCGAATTCCAGCGCGGCGAGGGCGGGGTCTTTATAATCAGCGCCCAAGACTTGCGCGAGTGGCGCAATCACAGGCGTTAGTTCATGTCTGGGCGAGTCGGGAATACGCAGGCTGCTATGAATAGCAGCCTGCGCCGACGAGCGGCCAGCCACGGATGGCTGGACTGGGCCGCCGCACTAGGGATGGTTTGAAAGTAGAAGCAAAAATGTCAGGAAATACGTTCGGATTACTGTTCACGGTGACGAGCTTTGGCGAAAGCCACGGCCCGGCCATCGGCTGCGTGGTGGACGGCTGCCCACCTGATCTTGAACTGTCGGAAAGCGATATTCAGCAGGACCTCGATCGCCGCAAGCCGGGCCAGTCGAAATACGTGACTCAGCGCAAAGAGCCGGATACGGTACGGATTCTGTCTGGGGTATTTGAGGGTCGGACTACCGGCGCGCCGATTGCGTTGCTGATCGAAAACGTGGACCAGCGTTCGCGCGACTACGACAAGATCGCGGACGTATTCCGGCCGAATCACGCCGACTACGTTTACATGCAGAAATACGGCCGACGCGACCATCGTGGCGGCGGACGCTCAAGTGCGCGGGAAACCGCAGTGCGCGTGGCGGCGGCGGCGATCGCGCGTAAATGGCTGCGCGAACGCTACGGCGTGGAGATTCATGGCTGGCTGGCGCAGCTCGGCCCGATCAAGCTCGAACGCAAAGACCTCGCCGCGGTGAACCAGAATCCATTCTTCTGCGCCGACCTTGCGCGCGTGCCGGAACTGGAGAGCTACATCAATCAAATCCGCAAGGAAGAGGACTCCATCGGCGCGCGCGTGAACGTGACGGCCAGCAATGTGCCGCCGGGTTGGGGCGAACCCGTGTACGGCCGGCTGGATGCGGAACTGGCGGGCGCTTTGATGAGTATCAATGCCGTTAGAGCGGTCGAAATCGGCGACGGCTTCGCGGTGGTGGAGCAGAAGGGCAGCGAACATCGGGATGAAATGACACCGCAGGGCTTCCTCGCCAATCACTCCGGTGGGGTGCTCGGCGGCATTTCCACCGGCCAGGATATTCTCGCCAGCATCGCGCTGAAGCCCACTTCGAGCATCAGTCTGCCGGCGCGCACCATTGACGCTGACGGCAAAGCCGCTGAAATCCGTACCACCGGCCGGCATGATCCCTGCGTGGGCATTCGGGCGACGCCGATTGCCGAAGCGATGGTGGCGCTGGTGCTGATGGATCAAGCCTTAAGGCACAGAGCACAGAATGCCGATGTGAAACCCAAGACGCCGCGCATTCCGGCCAAGGGGTAGGGTAGCGTTCCTTCAATGAAATCGCAGCTCCCCTACGCCCGCCTGTCGGGCTTTTATTTTTTTTACTACGCGGCGGTCGGCGCCTATCTGCCTTACTGGAGCCTGTACCTGGACTCGCTCGGCTACACGCCGGTCGACATCGGTGCTCTGATGGCGGTCGCCGCGTTTACTCGCATCTTCGCGCCCCTGCTATGGGGCTGGTACGCGGACCACGCGGAAGTGCGCATGCCCATCATCCGCACCGCTTCATTTTTGTCGTTGGTATTCTTCGTGATGATTCCGTTCGTGCACAGCTTCACCTCGCTGCTGCTGATCATGCTCGTGTACAGCTTCTTCTGGAACGCGACCTTGCCGCAATTCGAAGCGGTCACGCTGAATCATCTGCAAGACGACGAACATCGCTATGGCAGCATCCGGTTATGGGGCTCGGTCGGTTTCGTTATCGCGGTGATCGCTGTCGGCCCCTTGCTCGACCGCACCGGCCTGGAGCCGCTGCCCTTCATGATTGCGGCGATGTCGCTGGCAATGGGCTTGACCAGTCTGTGGGTGCCGGATTCCGCCTATCAACCCACCTCGCGGCCGGAAGACAAGGGTTTGTGGCGTGTACTGCGCCAGCCGCAAGTTATCAGCCTGCTACTGGCTTGTTTTCTGTCGCAGATCAGTTTCGGGCCGTTTTACGCGTTCTTCTCTATTTTCCTCGAAGAGCACGGCTATAGCCGCAGCATGATCGGCATGCTGTGGTCGCTGGGCGTGGTCGCGGAAATCGGCGTATTCATGACCATGGCGCAACTGTTCCGGCTGTTTGGTGCGCGACCACTGATGCTGGTGGCACTGGCGCTGACCGCAGTTCGTTGGGCGGTGCTCGCCTGGCGCGTCGATTCGCTGGCAGCCCTGCTATTCGTGCAGTTGTTGCACCTCGTCAGCTTTGGCGTGTATCACGCCGTGTCGCTGCATCTGATACATCGCTTGTTTCGCGGCCGCTTGCAGGGCAGGGGACAGGCCATTTACAGCAGCGTCAGCTTCGGCGCCGGCGGTGGCATTGGGGTCTTCCTGAGCGGCTGGATGTGGGAAGCCTGGTCCGGCGAGTGGGTGTATATCAGCGCGGCCGTAGTTGCCGTATTGGCCACACTGATCGCCTTTCTAGGCATACGCGAACCAGGCGGGGTGAAAACCGCCGCTTAAAGCGCGGTCAATAAACTGTCGGCCGCCTGCATTACATCTTCGACCGTAATGTCGTTCATCGCGCCCCAGAATTGGCCTTTCTGCACAACGCGGCTGCGCGGATTCCACGGCGCGTAGGTACGCGGATCTTTCGGTCCGAATAGCGCGACGCTAGGCGCGTCCACCGCGCTGGCCAGATGCAGGGGACCCGAGTCGCAGCCGATAAAAAGGCTGGCACGGCGAATCAATTCGGCCAGGTCCAGCACATTTCTGGTTTCCATCCCAATGCGCGCCTGACCTTGGCTGCCGGCTGCGATTTGCTCCGCCAGAGCTTGCTCCCCAGAACCCCAGGTTACGACCACCGGCAACTGGTATGTACGCCCCAGTTGCGCCGCGACTGCAGCGAAGCGCTCCGGCGGCCAGCGTTTCTGCGCGCCGAAATCGCTGGTACCGGGATGCATCGCGACAAAGCGCTGCAGGCCTTGCTGATGTAGCCAAGCGTCCACTTTCGAGCGGCTTTCCGGTGCGGCCGGCAGGCGGTATTGCGCGCCGCTGGCATCAGCGCCAATGCTGCTAGCCAAGGCGAGGAATTTTTCCACCCGATTAATCAACTCCCCGCCAGGTGGGGTGACGTTCTCATGGTTGAACCAATAACTGTGCTCTTTGCTATGCCCCTTGCTGAAACCGATGCGCCGCGGCGCCCCGGACAGCAGGCACATCAGTGCGCCTTTAAGATTGGATTGAAAATTGAGCGCGACTTGATAGCCTGCGCCACGCAGCTCGGCGACAAAGCGGCGGATTTCCATCAACGCCTGCCACCATTGGCTCGGATGCTTGAACATCGCCACCCAGCGCTTACGCGGGTAAAGATGCACTTGATTCAAGCAAGGGTGGTTGCGGATCAAATCGTAGGCGCGATCCTCCACCAGATATCCGATATGCGCCTGTGGCAGACCACGCCGCAGCGCATCGAGCGTCGGCAGAGTATTGATGACATCGCCGAGCGCGCTCAGGCGCACGAAAAGGATCCGTCGCGCTTGCGGATCGGCCATCAGGCCGCTTTGCCTTTCAGGATGTAATAGGGCGCAACTTCCTTCAGCCGGCAACTGTCGAGCGGCACGACAAAGGTGTCGGCGAATGCATGCTGGCCCTCGATGCAGGCGTGGCTGACCATGTCGGTGAACGTCATCCAGGCGGAATAAGGCTTGAAGCGGAACTCCTGATGCCCCACCGATGTGTTCTGAAATTCCGGCGTGTCCTTCATGTAGTTGTGAAAACGCCGCATCAGCCGGTCATAGGGTGAGGAGTCCAATGCGGTCTTGGCGCCGGGATTGAACCGTGCCAGCAGATTGACGATGGCCGTGCGTACCTTGTCCCAGAAACCTTCTTCAAGCCGATTCTGCTTGCCTTGCGGCGGCGTGACGCCGGCGACGGTGCCATAGCGATTGAACAGTTCTGGAAACGTTCCCTTGGTCGTCCAGACCCGGTCTGCGCCGTGGTCATTGGCGTTGACGAAAAAGCGCAGCACGCGGTCGCCATGGGTGGCGCCATAGGCCATGGCATCGACATGAATCAGCTCGTTGCTGGCGTGCGCGGAAAGCGCGCGGCCTCGTTCCTGCAACGGCCGGAAGCTGGCGGTACCCACTGTCCAGCCTTGCGTCAGCTGCGGCGTTTTCTGCTCGAGGAAAGCGACCACCCGCGCTATATGCTCCTTGAGAATTTCATGCGCGCGTTCCACATCGGCAGGGTCGCCCTCCAGCCCGTAAATCCGGCCGCTCTCCGGGTGATAGCTGACGTTCTTGCTCTTCATCATCGCCGGCATTTTCTGCCGCAGGAAATCCAGATCGGCCTGGCTCGGCAACTCGATCGGGCATTCCGGAAAATGCACGATGCCACCGCGCTCCAGCGCGTCGGAAATATCGTTACGGCCGGCCTGGGCCAACTGGTCGCGCGTCAGGGTGACGAGCATTCGCCTCTCATGCAACTGGGAAATATCCGATAATTTTACCTGAAGCCCTTGATTAGGCCCCATGTCCAGTCCCCGTCTCGCAGTCGTGCTGTTATCCGGTGGCCTGGATTCAGCCACTTGCCTTGCGATTGCGCGCGCGGAGGGCTACGTCTGCCACGCGCTGAGCGTGGCTTACGGGCAGCGCCACGCCGCCGAGCTGGAAGCCGCGCAGCGGGTGGCGCGGGCACTGGGCGCGGCCGAGCACCGGGTCATGACGATCAACTACGGCCAGATCGGCGGTTCAGCCCTCACCGATGCCGCGATTCCCGTGCCGCAGGCGCCCAGCACCGGTGTGCCCGTGACCTACGTCCCGGCGCGCAACACCCTGCTGCTCTCGCTCGCGCTGGGTTGGGCGGAGGTGCTGCAGGCGCGCGACATCTTCATCGGCGTCAATGCGGTGGATTATTCCGGCTATCCGGATTGCCGCCCAGAGTTCATTGTCGCCTTCGAACAGTTGGCGCGACTCGCGACCAAAGCCGGCGCGGAGAAGGGCGCGCGCTTTACGCTACATACGCCGCTAATCGAACTCAGCAAGGCTGACATCGTACGGCGTGGACTGGCGTTAAAAGTGGACTACGGTCTCACGGTTTCCTGTTATCAGCCTGACGCGCAAGGCAGGGCTTGCGGAAACTGCGACGCTTGCCGCCTGCGCCGCAAGGGATTTCTCGAAGCAGGCGTAGAAGACCCTAGCCGTTATCAGTAGAATACGCGCCCTCGCAAGTTTATCTCTCCGGGTCGGTAGCTCAGCCGGAAGAGCAGTGCCCTTTTAAGGCATTGGTCGTGGGTTCGAGTCCCACCCGACCCACCATCAATTCGTGTCGGATATCGCTCGTGCCCCGCGTCCCCAAGGCGCCTGTTCAAGCTGACGAACGGCCCGTATAGTCAGTCGATGACACGGAATGACAGGATATAAAGTGGCCCGCAAGCCCGCCAATACCATCCGCGTTGCGCAAGACCTCAAAAGCGTCACCCAGTTTGATCCCCGAAACGAGACCGCGCCCTCAGAAGTCGGTTTGACCGATACCGCCGTCAAGAAAATCTGGGCAGCGGTTGAAGATCTTTACCGCACCGGCACGCAGCCGGCGATTACGCTCGCTTTGCGTCGTCACGGCAAAGTAGTGCTAAACCGCGCCATCGGTCACGCCCACGGCAACGGACCGCAGGACGGCCCGGATGTGCCGAAGCTGTTGGCGACGACGGATACGCCGATCTGCCTGTTTTCAGCGTCCAAGGCGATCACCGCGATGCTGGTGCACAAGCTGGCGGAAGAGGGTGCGCTCAGCGTGAACGACCTCGTCAGCCGTTACCTGCCGGAATATGCCGACAACGGCAAGCAGCACACCACGCTACGCCACCTACTATCGCATCGCGCGGGCATTCCCACGGTGCCGGTCAGAAACCCCGATCCATCCATCTTGTACGACTGGGACGGGGCCGTCCGCATGCTTTGCGCTGCCAAGGCCGTGACTTCCAGCGGCGAAACCCAGGCCTATCACGCGATTACGGCGGGTTACATTCTGGGGGAGGTGATTCGCCGGGTTACCGGCCGTGAGCTGCGCGATGTGATGACGGATAAGTTCAGGAAACCGCTAGGATTCAAGTACTTCAACTATGGACTTGAAGAACAATATGATGATCTGGTCGGCTTGAATTACTTTACCGGACCCAAGCTGATTTTCCCGCTCAATCTGATCGCCAAGCGCGCCCTGGGCATCGAGTTCGAGCAGGTCGCGCCCGTGTCGAACGACGCCGGCTACCGGCGCGCCGTCATTCCCGCCGGCAACATCTACGCCACAGCCGATGAGTGCAGCCGTTTCTACCAAATGATGCTCAACGAGGGCGAGCTCGACGGGGTGCGCATATTCACACCTGAAACCGTCCGCAACGCGATCCGTCCCGCCGGCGTGCGCCAATTCGACCGGACCCTGGTGCTGCCGATACGTTTCAGCCAAGGCATGCTTTTGGGCGAACGCAGCGTCAGCCTTTACGGCGTGAACTGCGAACACGCCTACGGACATCTGGGTTTTATCCAAATCGTCACCTGGGCCGATCCCCAGCGCGAGCTGGCTGCTGCCTTGCTGACGACCGGCAAGCCGATGGAAGCACGCAGCTTGTATTACCTGAGCAAGCTGATGTGGACCATTAGCACACAGTGCACGCCGGCGCGGCGCGCTCGGCCGGCCTGGAAGAAGCCCCTGCCACGCTCGCAGCCGCGCGCCGCGTGAGCACCAGTTGGAATTCAGAAGGGGGGGTTGTCAGGGATCCGGAGTCGATGGCACTCAGCGCCATCTCACGTCTTAAGTTGTGCTTCTTGCACATATTGTGCATGTTGTATATATTACAGTCATAGCTCAACGAGTGGCCTAAGAACATGCGACCGCTGAAGGCATCACACCTCGCACACACCCACGCGATTTCATCGACTGACATGCGGCGTGACTTCGGCGAGATCGGCCGCAAGACCGAAGAGGGACCGCTCGCGGTCACGGTCTATGGCGAGCCGCGTTACGTGCTGCTCAAGGCTGAGCAATATGATCGTCTGGTTGGCAACGCGGTAGACCCCATTGACCAGCTCAGTGCGCAGTTCGACCAGATGGTGGCCCAGATGCAAACACCGGCGGCGCAGGCTGCGGCCAAGCGCCTGTTCACCGCATTCCCAGCGGAGTTCTCCAAGGTACACAAGGCGGCCCGGCGGCGGCGTACGGTCGGCATTTAAGACGGGCTGATCGGTGCGCCCGGCCCGCATCGTCGTCCTCGCCGGCGTCAATGGCGCCGGCAAGAGCAGCGTCCTGGGCGAAATGCTGGTTGCGGCTGGCATTCCCTTCTTCAACCCCGACGCCCAAACGCGCAGCCTCCTGCAGCGGCGCCCGGAACTGGTGCCAGATCAGGCTAACTCGATGATCTGGCAAGTGATGGTGACGCGACTGGAGCGCGCGATCGCCGAGCAGTCATCCTTCTTCTTCGAAACCACTCTGGGTGCGCACACGATTCCTCGCCTGCTAGCGCAGGCTGCGGACAGCGGCACGGCGGTGGAGCTTGCCTTTGTCGGGCTTTCCGGTCCGGAGCTCCATATCCAGCGAGTCGCCGCGCGGGTGGCGGCAGGTGGCCACGACATTCCGGAAGCGAAGATCCGCGAGCGCTATGTGAACAGTATGCGCAACCTCGTGCAACTGATTCCGAAGCTCACCACTCTGAGGGTTTTCGACAACTCACAGGATCGGGACGCCGGTGATCCGGTGTCACTGGTCGAGATCGTGGATCAACGCTTGGTTGCTTGGCGCCCG
>JBOICV010000140.1:0-20615 GCA_050740255.1 Nevskiales bacterium
GGCTCGCAATCGGACGGCTCGCGACCCGGTTATTGGTCAGGGTGAAGTAAACCTCACCGGTCACCGGATGAACCGCCGCCCACTCCGGCCGGTCCATCTTGGTGGCGCCGAGCTTGTCCGCCGCCAGCCGCGCATTGACCAAGACGTCTGCCTGGCTGGCGAAGGGATAGGTCGCATTCGTCCCGTCAAGCCCGTTTTGACCGAAAGTCAGTTCGAGCCACAAACCGAAACCATCCGCGTTGAATTTGGCGACATACAGCTTGCCGCTATCCAGATACTTGTCGCCGGCCGTC
Organism: Nevskiales bacterium; assembly: GCA_050740255.1. Lineage (GTDB taxonomy): Bacteria > Pseudomonadota > Gammaproteobacteria > Nevskiales > JBOICV01 > JBOICV01. The sequence continues at coordinate 294 of JBOICV010000140.1, forward strand.
AGCCCGGTGTCCGCCGGATTGAAGTTTTGCGCCGAGACGAACTTGTAAATGTAGTCGTTGCGGTTGTCGTCGCCCATGTAGAAGACGACGGGTTTGCCCGGCGTGAATTTCGCGGGCCAGGCGCCTTCGTGGGCAAAGCGGCCCAAGGCCGTGCGCTTCTTGGGCCTGGCAGACGGGTTTATGACGTCAACTTCAACTATCCAACCGAAGGTATTGACTACATTGCGAAAATCACCCGTTCCGTCAGCCGGCTGACCCTCAAGCACCGAGGTGTCCCAGCGCTTGAAGTCGTCGCTCGCACCGGCCGTATCCCACAGGAAGCGCCCTCGGGTGTTCTCGGCCTTGCCGTTGCGCGACAGCGAAGTGTTCTCCTTCGCCGTGCGTTTGGCTGCGTCGCCCGCGGCTCGGGCGAAATAGCCCTCGTAGTTTTCTTCACAGGTCAGGTAGGTGCCCCAGGGCGTATAACCGTTGGCGCAGTTGTTGACGGTGCCGCGGGTCCTGGTGCCGTCCGTGGAGAACTTGGTCTTGACGAAATCCGCGCCGCGCACCGGGCCGGTGAGGTCCATTTCGGTGGCCGCGGTGACGCGCCGGTTCAGCGCCGAGCCCTTCATCACCTCAAACTGACCCGCGGCGTTCTTCCTGACCTCGATCACGGATACGCCGTGGCTGTTGATCTCCTTGACCACCTCATCCGGCACCGTGCGCACGCCGCCCGCCACGGTGGCGCCATTGGCGTGGATATAGAGCGCGTTGCTGCCGGTGGAGTTGCTGAACGCGTTCAAGGCTTCGTGGTTGATGCAGAGAACGCCACGGTCGGAGGCGTTGCGGTCCAATTGGCCGGCGGCATTCAAGCCGAAGTAGTACATGCCATCATGGTGATCGCCGGCGCGCTTTTCATATGACACACCCGTTTCGCTGCCATTGTCGGTCCAGGCTGCAGTGGCGTTATCAATCGGATCGCCCAGCGCATATAGCACGCTCACGTTGTAACCGGGTGGTACCGAAACTGCGTCCGCCGTACTCTTGGGAACGGCCGTAAATCCGAGCTTCGGTGCGGATGTAGCGGCACCGGTGTTGGAGTCGGAGTTCGAGCCGTCCTTGCAGCCCACGAGCCCCAGTCCCGCCAGGACAGATACGCTAGCCAGACTGGCGCTCCCGAGCAGGGCCTGGCGGCGTGTGAGCCGCGCCTGCAGAATGTCCCGTAGGTGCGGGTTGCTGGATGGATTGCAGTCCTGATCGTGAGCCAGCTCAAGTTGCGCGGGGTCGGTACGAGACATGCTAGGCTCCGAGTGGGGAAGAGTTCGTTGCCGGGCACGCTAACGCGGTAATGTGAACCTGGTTTGAATTTTTTATGATAGGCACATAACACCCGCCTGAAACGAGCGGGGAAACGATACGGGGGACGCGGATGATTCAGGTCATGCTGGTGGATGATCACCGGCTGGTGCGCAGCGGACTTAAAAAGCTGGTGGATGACGCCGGCGATATGCAGGTCGTGTCAGAAGCCGATACCGGCGAGCTGGCGCTGGAAGCCGTGCGCAAGCAGGCGCCGGATGTCATTTTGATGGATATCAATATGCCCGGCATCGGCGGGCTGGAAGCGACGCGCCGGATGCTGCAAAGCCGGCCGGGGCTGAAGGTCATCGGTTTGTCGATGCACGCGGAAGATCCGTTCCCGAGCCGCTTGCTGGCTGCGGGTGCGGCGGGTTATCTGACCAAGGACTGCGCGGCGGAGGAGATTCTCACCGCCATCCGCAAAGTGCATTCCGGCGGTCATTACATTACGCCGACAGTGGCCGGCAATCTGGCGGTGTCGCTGGCCACCGGCAAGAATCAGAACTCGCCGTTCGCCGCGCTGTCCCAGCGTGAGATGCAGGTAATGCTGATGGTGACCAACGGCAGCAGCATCCAGGAAATTTCGGACAGCCTGTGCCTCAGCCCCAAGACCGTCAGTACCTATCGTTATCGCCTGTTCGAAAAGCTCGGCGTGGACAACGATGTCGAGCTGACCCGGTTGGCGATGCGGCACGGCATACTGGAATCGGACGACCCCGCCGCCCATCCCTGAGTTTTAGTCTATGAACGCGCTGTTCGACTCACGCGCGTTTCTGCAGCAGGTCACCGAACGGCCCGGCGTTTACCGGATGTTCGGCGCCAGGGACGAGATTCTTTACGTCGGCAAGGCACGCAACCTCAAGCGCCGGCTCGCCAGTTATTTCACGCGCAGCACAAGCAATCCGAAAACCGCGGCGATGGTGGCTCAGACCGCGCGGGTCGAGGTCACGGTCACCACCACCGAAGACCAAGCGCTGCTGTTGGAGAACAACCTGATCAAGGCGCATAAGCCGCGCTTCAACATCTTTTTCCGCGACGACAAGAGTTTCCCGTTCATTCACTTGTCGGGGCACGCCTTTCCGCAAATCAGCTTCCGCCGTGCGCTGCGCAAGGGACCTGGCCGCTGGTTCGGGCCCTACCCGAATGCGGGCGCGGTGCGCGAGACGCTGCAGTCGCTGCACCGGATTTTCCGCCTGCGCGAATGCGACAACAGCTACTTCAGTAATCGCAGCCGGCCGTGCCTGCAATACCAGATCAAGCGCTGCTCGGCGCCCTGCGTCGGCTATATCAGCCAAGCCGACTATGCGCGGGACGTCGCCGACGCGTCACGCCTGCTGGCGGACAAGAGCGAGGCCTTGATCGGCGACCTGAATGTGCGCATGCAGGATGCGGCCGCACGGCTGGAGTTCGAGCGCGCGGCCCTGCTGCGCGAGCAATTAAGCGCGGTGCGCCGGCTGCAAAGCCAGGCAGGTGGCGGGCAGTCGAGCGCGGACGCCATCGCCGTCAAGCTGCAGTCCGGCCGGGCGGGCGTGGTGGTGCTTTCCATTCGTGACGGCCGCAATCTGGGTCATCAAAGCTTTTTCCCGCAGTCGCCGCCGGGCACCGAGGCGGATGAAGTGCTCTCGGCCTTCCTTGCGCAACACTATGTGTCGCGGCCGGCGCCGGCCGAGATTCTGGTGCGCAAGCGGCCGGATGAGGCGGAATTTGTGGAAGCGGCTTTGAGCCGCACGGCCCAGCGCCGGGTACGCTTGCGCGTGCCCAGCCGCGGCGCGGGTGCGGAGTGGCTGGCGGAGGCCGAGGCGACGCTGGCCCAAGCACTGATCAGCGAACTCGCGGCGGAAATGTCCACTGCACAAAGGCTCGAAGCGCTGCAGCAGGCCCTGGGTTTGCCGGCCCTGCCAGTGAGGATGGAATGTTTCGACATCAGTCATACCGCCGGCGAGCGCGCCGTCGCCTCCTGTGTGGTCTTCAAGCAGGGTCTGCCATACAAGACCGGCTATCGCCGTTTCAATATTGAAGCTATAGCACCTGGCGACGACTACGCGGCGATTCAGCAAGCGCTGCGCCGCCGCCTGGCACATCTGCAGGAGGGAGTGGCGGAAGTCCCGGACATCATTTTCATTGATGGCGGCAAAGGCCAACTGAGCGCCGCGCTGGCCGCCGCCGCGGAGACGCCGGGCGCAATACCCTTTTTTGTTGCCATCGCCAAAGGCGAAGAACGCAAACCGGGGAAAGAACAACTTTTCCTGCCGGGCCGGGAGATGGCGCTGATATTGCCAGCCGAGTCTCCGGCCTTGCATTTGATTCAGCATATCCGCGACGAAGCACACCGCTTCGCCGTAACCGGCCATCGCGCCCGCCGCGGCAAGGCGCGCCGGGAATCGGAACTGGAGACGATTGCCGGACTCGGTCCCGCAAGGCGCCGCGCCTTGTTTCAGGCTTTCGGCGGTACGCGTCAGATTGCGGAAGCCTCCATCGCCGAGCTGAAACGCGTCGCCGGTGTCAGTGCGGGTATGGCGCAGCGCATTTACGAGCATTTTCACGGAAGTTAGCAGCACTCGCGGATCACTCGACGGCCGCTTCAAGTATCCTATTGAGCCTTGCCTGATCGCTAACAGATTCGCTGCCACGCATGAAATCCCCCGCTCGGCGGTGTCGCGCCTCACTGCCCCCTTTACAAAAGGGGGCGGCACGCCTCCGACACGGCGCCGCAAAGCGTGGGAGCGGGAGGAGGCGTTGGCCGCGGCTCCCGCACCCATTGCTTCGCAAACACCGTGTCGCCGCGGCTCAGCGCTTGCGATGGACGGCGGGGGATTTCGGACTGACGCGGATGTTAGTTACGCGCGATCCTCAGTAATCCGCATGCTTAATCTGCCGAATATCCTGACGCTGCTGCGGGTAGCCTTCATCCCGGTGCTGGCGCTCGCTATTTACCTGCCATTTCACGGCAATAACTGGCTGGCGACGGGCCTGTTCTTCATGATCAGCGTAACCGACTGGCTCGACGGCTGGCTCGCGCGGCGCTTGAATCAGACCACCAAGTTCGGCGCGTTTCTCGACCCGGTCGCAGACAAGATTTGCGTGGCGGTGGTGCTGGTGCTGGTGGTGGCGCAGAACACCGAACCCTGGCTGGCGCTGCCGATCGCATTGATTATCGCGCGCGAGCTGATCGTGTCCGGTCTGCGCGAGTGGATGGCAGGCGTAGGCCAGCGCGCGGTCGTGGCCGTGGGTTGGGTGGGCAAATGGAAAACAGGTATCCAGTTTTGCGCCATCGGTTGCCTGCTGTTTCGTGAACCATTCGGATTCTTTCCGACCTACCAGGTCGGCGTGGCGCTGCTCCTGATTGCCGCTGGCTTGGCGCTTTGGTCCATGTTTCAATATCTGTTCGCGGCCTGGCCCATTTTGCGGGATAGCACGTGAGTGTCGCGGCACGCGGACGATACTTGCTACAGATACTCTGCGCCCGCTCCCGCACCCACGCTTCGCGACACCGTGTCGCGGGCGCACCTGTTCGCGGCCTGGCCAATCCTGCGCGACAGCACTTGATCTCTGCTTCGCGCCCCGGATCGTCATGAGCGATAACGCCTAAGCCTCGGGTGTTTAAGAATTTTACTTGACAGGGTGGGGGTGGCACTTAAAAATACGCGCCCTATTGCGGGAATAGCTCAGTTGGTAGAGCGCAACCTTGCCAAGGTTGAGGTCGGGAGTTCGAGCCTCCTTTCCCGCTCCAAATTCAAAGGCTTAGCCGACTCGGGCGAAAATTGGGTAAGAGTTGGCAAAGAAAGGCCCTGCTTCATCGCGACAGCGTCAATCGTCGTGCAGATACGTGTGCGGTTCCAATTCGCGTGGAACCTCTCGTTCTTGCAAACCTCCCTGTAGCAGCCATTCGTGCCTGGCGGTTTCGGCGCGCCGTACTTCAACCGCGTATCGGCACGGCCTAAGATACGGGCATGCTGAAACGGCTCTTGACGCTCACGCTTCTCGCCATGGCAGCGGCTTGTGGCGGCGGCATGTTGCAGCCCGATCTGCAGCGTCTCTATATGACTGCCAAGCCGGCACCGCAGCCGCCGGTCATTCTGATTCCGGGCCTGCTGGGTTCGAAGCTGCGTGATCGGCAGACTGGCGAGGAAGTCTGGCCGGGCGGCTGGCACGACATTCTGTTCAGCAGCTACCCCGCGCTGCGCCAGGAGATCGATCCGGTCTCCCTGGAGCTTGCACCATCGAAACTCGAAGCTTTTGACATAACCGAGGCTGCGTTGGGCCAGAATATTTACCGGCCCATAATGCGCACACTGGAAGAGGTTGGCGGATACCAGCGCTCCTTGCCTGGAGTACCCGCGGGCGTTTTGGATCGTCGCTACTACGTATTGTCCTACGACTGGCGGCAGGACAACGTGCAAAGCACGCGTGCCCTGCACGCCCTCATCGGACAGATCCAGCGCGACTACAAGGATCCGAAACTCAAAGTGGACATCATCGCCCACAGCATGGGTGGCCTCGTCGCGCGCTATTACCTCAGGTACGGGACCAAGGATGTCCTGAACGGCAACGACTTTTCGATTACCCACGCCGGCGCTGCCAACGTCAACAAGTTGCTGCTACTGGGAACGCCGAACCTCGGCTCGATTGAGTCCTTGCACAGCTTCCTGAATGGATTTCGGATTCTGGCCGGAAGAATCCCGACGGAAGACCTCGCCACCATGCCGAGCGGTCTGCAGTTGTTCCCGCATCCGCTCAACGTCTGGCTAATCAAGCCGGACGGCAGTGAACTGGTGCGTGACTTGTTTGATGTCGAGACCTGGCGGCGTTTTCAATGGTCGGTATTCGATCCCAAGGTCATGGGGCGCATGCGCAAACAGACCTCGGCCACAGCCGCGGACGACATCGCGCTGCGGCAACGCTTCTTCGCAAAACAGCTTGAGCGCGCGCGCCGTTTCGTATGGTCCCTGAGCGTCAAGGAACCCACTACGCCGATCCGCTACATCGTTTTCGGCGGCGCCTGCGAGCTTACTCCGGCGCGGGTATTGGTCGAGGAAGACGGCGGCGATTCGTTGATTCGCATGTATCCAGAAGACATTCGTCAGCCGATGAAAGGCGTCGCCTACGATCGGCTCATGCTTGAGCCGGGCGACGGTACGGTGACGAAGGCGTCGCTGCTCGCGCGGGCATCACTCGACCCCAGTGTGCCACGGCACAGGTACAGTTTCTTCCCCCTGGCCTATGCGTTCTTTCTGTGCGAGACGCATAAACAGTTGACCAATAATATTAATTTCCAGGACAACCTGCTCAACGCGCTGTTGGAACGTAACATGGAGTTTTCGACAGCATTGCCACTCCGACGTGGCGGCAAATAATAGTGGGACAACGAACTGTAGTGTCTCAGTTTGCCTCTGGATTCCGGAGTTCGTCATTCCGGCGGAGGCCCCGGAATCCAGTCGTTTCAAGCCCATGGACACCGGCCTACGCCGGTGTGACGGCAAACTGAGATACCACCCAACGGACGCTCACCGCGCACCGAAAGGCAAGTTTCGACACGTGCTCGAATCGCCCCCGCCCCTTCGCTTCAGTCCGAACGAATACACCTCTCAGGTACAATAACCGGCTGCGGCTAGGTGGCAGAATGGTCATGCAGTGGACTGCAAATCCACGTAAATGGGTTCGATTCCCGTCCTAGCCTCCAAACCCACGCCCGGGTGGCGGAATAGGTAGACGCAAGGGACTTAAAATCCCTCGGCCTCAAGCCGTGCCGGTTCGAGTCCGGCTCTGGGCACCACCACTCCTAATGACGGATCGCACCACGCCCACACTGGAAGCGCGCAAGCTCAGTTGCCGGCGCGGCCGCCGGCGCCTGTTCCACGAACTCAGCTTCACTCTCGCTGCGGGCGAAGCCTTGCATGTTGCTGGGCCAAACGGCAGCGGCAAGACCAGCTTGCTGCGCATTCTCGCGGGTCTGCGCAACCCCGATGACGGGGAGGTGCTGTGGAACGGCGCGGCGATCCGCACGCAACCTGACGATTTCCACGCCGCGCTCTGTTTTCTGGGCCATGAAAACGGCGTGAAGGCGGAGCTCAGCCCACGTGAAAACCTGCGCGCGGCCGCCGCGCTGGCCGGAGCCGGTGCCGACGCCGCCGAGCAGGCTCTGGCGCGGATGGGGCTGGTGCAGCAGGCGGATATTTTGTGTGCGCGGCTATCGGCGGGTCAGCGCCAGCGCGTTGCGCTGGCGCGCCTGCTGCTGCGTCCCGTATCCCTGTGGTTGTTGGACGAGCCCTGCGCCAGTCTGGACTACGCCAGCCAACGGCAGGTGGAAGGAATATTGAGCGCGCATGTCCGCGCCGGTGGCATGGTCGTCTTCACCACGCATCAATCCCTCAGCCTCGATGGGTTAGCGGTGCGCCGGCTGGAGCTGGTGGCATGAATCTGTTTGCCGCTTTCCTGTCGCTGCTGCGCCGTGATCTCCTGCTGGGCCTTCGCAGTCGCGGTGAATTGCTCAATGCCTGGCTGTTCTTCGTGATCGTCGTTTGTTTATTTCCGCTGGGCAGTCGCCCGGAGAGCGCGCTGCTGCGCGAGTTCGCCCCGGCCATCCTGTGGAGTGCCGCGCTGCTGGCGACGCTGTTGTCGCTCGAGCGGATGCTGCGCAGCGATCTGCAGGACGGCAGTCTTGATCTGCTGCTGCTAAGCCCGCAGCCGATATCCGTGTTGGTATTGGCCAAGACGCTGGCGCACTGGTTGACGACCGGCGCATTACTGATTCCGGTGGCGCCGGTTCTCGCACTGGGTTTGGGCTTGCCGCTGCACTGCTTGCCGGCGCTGGTGGCGAGCCTGCTGCTCGGCACGCCGGTGCTAAGCCTGGTGGGCGCAATCGGCGTCGCGCTAACCGCCGGCCTGCGCGGCGGCGGTGTGCTGCTGGCCCTCCTGATATTACCCTTGTACACGCCCGTGCTGATTTTCGGCGCCCAGACCGTCGCCGCCGCGGCGCAAGGGCTGCCGGTCAGCGGTCCTTTGTATATGCTTGCAGCCCTGCTACTGCTGTCCATAACGCTTGCGCCCTTGGCCGCTGGCGCCGCACTGCGCATCACCGCTGAACAGTAAACAACTATGTGGACCTGGTTTTATAAACTCGGCTCGCCGCCGCATTTCTACCGCACCGCCGGACTTTGGCAGCCCTGGCTGGGGCTGGCGGGTCTGATCTGTCTTGTGCTCGGGCTTTATGGCGCGCTGTTTACCGCGCCGGCGGATTACCAGCAAGGTGAGGGCTATCGCATCATCTTCGTGCACGTACCGAGTGCCTGGATGTCTTTGTTCGTGTATACGACGATGGGCGTGGCCGGCGGCATCGCGCTGATCTGGCGCATGAAGCTGGCCGAGGTTTACCTCATCGCCGCGGCGCCGATCGGCGCCGGTTTCACTTTTCTGGCGCTGGCTACGGGCGCGCTCTGGGGCAAGCCGATGTGGGGCACCTACTGGGTATGGGATGCGCGCCTGACCTCCGAGCTGATTCTGTTTTTCCTATACTTGGGCGTGATCGGACTTTACAGCGCCATCGAAGATCCGCGAGCAGCCGCGCGGGCCGCCGCGCTGCTCTGTGTGGTCGGGCTGGTCAACGTGCCGATCGTGCACTATTCGGTGGAATGGTGGCACAGCCTGCACCAAGGCCCCATCATCAGGGACAATGGCTTCAGCCTGAGCCCCGCGATGCTCAGGCCCTTGTTGCTGATGGTGGGTGGTTTCCAGCTCTACTTCTTCTGGCTGGCGCTACTGCGCATGCGCACGCAGCTGCTGCTGCGCGAAGCCGGCAGCCGATGGGTAACGGAGACCGTGAGTTGATGGACTGGCAGGCGTTTTTTTCCATGGGTGGTTATGCGGCCTATGTCTGGCCCAGTTACGGGCTGGCGCTGGCGGTCTTGATCGGCCAGGCGCTGTGGAGCCGTCTGCGCCATTCGGCGGTAGTGCGTAACGCGAGATCGGAGCAGGACGATGACGCCGGTTCGCCGTAAGCGCCTGCTGTTCGTTGCCGTGCTGGTGCTCGGCGTTGGCGCGGCCACCGCGCTGGCGCTCAAGGCCTTCCGCGAAAATCTGTTGTACTTTTATTCGCCCAGCCAGGTGTTGGCGGGCAAGGTTCCACCGGGGGCGCAATTCCGGCTCGGCGGACTGGTGGAGCCGGGCAGCGTCAAGCGCTCGAAGGATTCCTTGACGGTGCAATTCGTGCTGGCCGACTGCGAGCACACGCTGGCCGTGAGTTTCACCGGCATCCTGCCCGATTTATTCCGTGAGCGGCAGGGTATCGTCGCGCGCGGCAAACTGAATGCTGAGGGCGTGTTCGTCGCGGCGGAAGTGCTGGCGAAACACGACGAGAACTACATGCCGCCTGAAGTCGCCCAGTCGCTGCAGACCACCGCTGGGCAAAGCTGTATGCCGGCCGATATGAGCACCGATAGCAACGCCAGTAAAGAGTCCTCGTGACCGGGAGTTTAATTCCAGAGCTTGGGCACTACGCCCTTTGTCTTGCTTTGGCGCTGGCGCTGGCGCAATGCTTGCTGCCCGCAGCGAGTGGCGTCTTCCGTTTCGCCGCTTTGGGCACGGTCGCGCGCTCAGCCGCGGTGGGGCAATCCTTATTCATTGCACTGGCCTTCGCCGCGCTCACCGCCTGCTTCGTGCTCAATGATTTTTCGGTGAGCTATATCGCCGCCAACTCCAACACGCAGTTGCCGCTAGCCTATCGGATCGCGGCCGTTTGGGGCGCGCATGAGGGCTCGCTGCTGCTGTGGGTGTTGATGCTGTGCGCCTGGACCGTGGCGGTCGCCTGGTATAGCCGGAATCTGCCGCAGGATGTCGCGGCGACCCTGCTCGCCGTGTTGGGCGCGGTCAGCGCCGGTTTCATCCTGTTTATGCTGGCGACCAGTAATCCCTTCGACCGGCTGTTCCCGGCGGCAGCGGAGGGCCGCGATCTGAATCCGCTGCTGCAAGACCCCGGGCTCGTGATTCATCCACCGATGCTCTACATGGGCTACGTCGGCTTTTCCGTCGCCTTCGCCTTTGCGCTATCCGCGCTGATCGGCGGCAAGCTGGATTCTGCCTGGGCGCGCTGGGCGCGGCCCTGGACCACCGCAGCGTGGATGTTTCTGACGGTGGGCATCCTGCTTGGCAGCTGGTGGGCCTATCACGAACTCGGCTGGGGTGGCTGGTGGTTCTGGGATCCAGTTGAGAACGCGTCCTTCATGCCCTGGCTGGTCGGCACGGCCCTGATTCATTCGCTGGCGGTAACCGAGAAACGCGACGCACTGAAAAGCTGGACCGTGCTCCTGGCGATCACCGCATTTGCCATGTCCTTGCTTGGCACATTCCTGGTGCGCTCCGGCGTGCTGGTGTCGGTGCACGCTTTCGCCGTTGACCCGGCGCGCGGCGTATTTATCCTGATCTTCTTCACGATCGTAGTCGGCGGCGCCTTGCTGCTCTACGCCGTACGCGCGCCGAAGCTTGCCGGGGGTAATTCGATCGCGCTGTTTTCGCGTGAGGGATTCTTGCTGCTGAATAATATTTTTCTGATCACCGCAGCGGGCGCGGTATTTCTCGGCACCTTGTATCCGCTGCTGGCCGATGCGCTCGGCTGGGGCAAGCTTTCGGTCGGTCCGCCTTATTTCAATACGGTGTTCGCGCCGCTGACCTTGCCGCTGGTGATGCTGGTCGGGCTGGTCGCCGCCGTGCGCTGGAAACGTGCAAGCTGGGCTGAGCTGCGGCAGCGTCTGGGCTGGCCCGCGCTGGTCATTCTGCCGCTGGGCGCGGCACTGCCATGGCTCGCGGTCGGTGGCAATCGCGTGGGTGTGGCGGCCGCGGTAGCGCTGGCCTGCTGGGTGATGATTAGCGCCTGGCTCGAACCGGCGCGCTGGTGGCAGAAGGATAAAAGTTGGAGAGCTAACCTCATCGGCATTCCGCGCTCGGCCAAAGGCATGGCGCTGGCGCATTTCGGCCTGGGTCTGTTCGTGCTCGGCGTGACCCTGACGAGCAGTTTCAGCAGCGAGCAAAGCGTGCGTCTGGCGCCAGGCGAGTCGGCGCCGCTGGCCGGCTTCGATTTCCGGCTGGAGGGTAGCCGCGAGCGTCAAGGGCCCAACTATGACGCGAAGACCGCCGACTTCACCGTGCTGCGCGATGGCCGCGAGCTGGCACGGCTCGCACCGGAAAAGCGTTTCTATCGCGCCCAGGGCAATACCATGACCGAAGCGGGCGTGCTGCCGCGCCTGCATCGGGATCTCTATGTTGCCTTGGGTGAGCCTCTGGAGCAGGGCGCCTGGAGCCTGCGGCTTTACTATCGTCCCTTCGTGCGCTGCATCTGGCTGGGCGCGCTGCTGATGGCCTGTGGTGGATTGCTGGCGCTGACCGACCGGCGCTACCGCTTGGCCGCGCTCGTAAACCGCCCGGAAAACTGAACGTGCAGTGGCGCTATGTATTGCCGGCCGGCCTGGTGGCCGGACTGATTCTGCTGCTGGCCATCGGTCTCACGCTCAAGCCCGAAGAAATTCCCTCGCCCTTGATTGGCAAATCGGCGCCGCGTTTTACGCTGCCCAATTTGCTGCTCCCCGATCAACGGGTCACTGAGACCAGCTTGCGCGGCGAGGTCATGCTGGTGAATGTCTGGGCCAGCTGGTGCGTGACCTGCCGCGACGAGCACGAGCTGCTGAAGCAGGCCGCTGAGAGCGGCATAAAAATTCTCGGTCTAAATTACAAGGACGAACGCGCCGATGCCTTGCGCTGGTTGCAGACGCTGGGCAATCCCTATGCGACGATTGCCTTCGATTTTGACGGCAAAACCGGCATTGACTGGGGCGTGTACAAGGTGCCGGAGAGTTTTGTCGTGGATAAGCGCGGCGTAGTGCGTTACAAGCACCTCGGCGCCATTACGCCGCGGGACTGGCAAAACCGATTGTGGCCGCTGATTCAGCAATTGCGTACGGAATCCTGATGCGTCTCCTCATACTGTTGATGGCCCTGCTTGCTGCGCCCGTATTGGCACAGCAAGAGGCGCCGCTCACGCCAGAGCAAACCCTGCGCTACGAGACTTTGCTGAACGAATTGCGCTGCATGGTCTGCCAGAACCAGAACCTGGCGGAGTCGAACGCGCCGCTGGCGGAAGATTTGCGCCGCGAGGTACGGACGCAAGTCATGCAGGGCAAGAGCAGCACTGAAATCAAAACCTATCTGACCGCACGCTATGGCGACTTCGTGCTGTACCGCCCACCCTTCAAACCCCGCACCTGGCTGCTGTGGCTGGGTCCGGCCGGACTGCTCGTGCTGGCCTTATTCATTGGCTGGCGCGTGTTGCGCGCGCCGCCCATAACGTCGCCGCCGCCGACGGATGCGGAAGCCTTGCGCCGCATCCTGGATGAGGACGAACGGCAGTGAACGCCGCGCAGCTCTGGTTCTGGGCGACCGCCGCGCTGTTCACGCTGCTGGCCTTGGGCTTTGTGCTCTGCCCGCTGCTGCGCGCCAGGCCCGCCGCCGGCATTTCACGCAAGAGTCTGAATATCGCTATTTATCGCGAACGCGCACAAGGGCCAGCGGAATATCTAAACGTGGAGGAAGCAGGGCAGCGCTTACTGCAGGACGCGACGGGGACTGAGCTTGCCGCCGCGGTGGTGGCGCAGAACGGTCGCCGCTGGCCATGGATTGTCGGTGCCGCGCTGGTGTTGCCGCTACTGGCCTTCGGCGCTTATTTCCAAGCCGACACCTGGCGGCTACTGGGTAGCAGCCGCGAGCAGCCGCCGGTCGAATACCTGCTCAATCGCCTGCGCGAGCGGGTGGCCGCCACGCCGGAGGACGCGGACGCTCATTTATTGCTGGCCAGAGCCTATAGCGCGCTAGAGCGTTACAGCGAGGCGATCGCCAGCTACGCACGCGCCAATCACTTGCGCGAGAACCCGGACGCCGACGCACTGGCAGAGGAGGCCGAGCTGCGCGGCCTGGCGACACGCGGCGATTTCCGCGGTGCGCCGCTGGAGTTATTCGGCCGCGCGCTAACGGTTGACCCGGCGCATCCGAAGTCGCTCTGGTATATGGGCTTGATCGCGTACAACGCCGGCGATCGCAGCCAGGCGCTGGATTACTGGCAAGGTCTGGCAGGCCAGCAGTTGCCGGAAGATTTTCGAGCGGTATTGGCACAGAAGATTACCGAACTCGGGGCCACGCCAGCGCAACCGCCGGCCAGCCTTGCAATCACGCTGCCACTGCGCGTCAGCCTGAGCCCTAAGCTGGCGCAAGCCCCTCCGCCAGACGCGGTGGTGTTCGTGTTCGCGCGGGCCGAGGAGGGTGGCCGACCATTGGCCGTGTTGCGCCGGCCGGCATCGGAGTTGCCGTTCAAGGCGGAGTTAAGCGACGAGCTGAGCATGGCGGGTGGACCCGCGCTGTCGGCCTTCGACCGCTGGCAGGTGGTGGCGCGCATTTCGCACCGCGGGCAACCTTTAGCGCAATCCGGTGACTGGTTCGGCGAACGCGCCGTGACGCGCGCGGAAGCAGGCAAGGGCTTGATTGAATTGGTGATTGATCAAGTACAGCCTTAGCCCTCTACTGGCAGACGACGGGTTGAAAGGCGTATAGTTGCGCGCTGATCTGGGAATTGAAAACCTACCATGGTGACTGACGCTTTGCGCATCGAATACCAGACAGCGCCGTCGCTACTGACTTCTTATCTGCGTGCTGCGACCGCACGACCTGGCGGCGGTGCTATTCCACGCATGGACGCGGTCCAGCGCGCCGTCGCGGTGGACGCGGGGAAGCTGGCGGACTACCGCAAAGTCTGCGGTTTCGCCGCCGGCCGGCATTTGCCGGTCACCTTCCCGCACATCCTGGCCGCGCCCCTGCATCTGGGTCTATTGACGCAAAAGACTTTTCCGCTGCGTCTTCTGGGTCTGGTGCATGTGCGCAACGTCATCCGCCAGATGCGCCCGCTGGCGCCGGACGAGCGGCTGGATTTGCACGTTTTTGTCGAGGGTCAGCGCGAAGTGCCCAACGGCATCGAGTTCGATCTGGTCACCGAGGTGGACGATGCTCTGGGTCGCCGCGTCTGGGAAAGTGTCAGTAGCAACTTGTCGCGCCGCAAGAGCAAGGACAAGCGTGGCAGTCCGCCGAAACGTCATGGCGAAGAAGTAATTCAATACGAACATACGGAAAGGTGGAAAGTGCCGGGTAATATCGGCCGCCGCTATGCCGGCGTGTCCGGCGATGTCAACCCGATTCATCTGACCTGGCTCACCGCGCGCGCTCTGGGGTTTCCGCGTGCCATCGCCCATGGCATGTGGTCGCTGGCGCGCTGCGCTGCGGCGTTTGAGCGCGAACAACCGGCCGGAGCTTTTCAACTGAGTGTGGCATTCAAACTGCCGGTGTTGCTGCCGGCGAAGGTGCAACTGCAATATCGCCGTCACGATGGCGCTTTGCACTATGTGCTGTCCAGCGCGGATGGCAGTAAGCCCCATCTGGCTGGCGAGCTGCGTTGACCAAGGAAGGAATATGAAAATCAAGAAGGCGGTGTTTCCGGTGGCGGGTCTGGGTACGCGTTTCCTGCCGGCCACCAAGGCGAGTCCGAAAGAGATGCTGCCGATCGTGGACAAGCCCTTGATTCAGTACGCGGTGGAGGAGGCGATCAGCGCAGGCGCGGAGCAACTTATCTTCATCACCGGGCGCAGCAAGAACGCCATCCTCGACCATTTCGACAAAGCCTACGAGCTTGAGGCGGAGCTTGAGAGCCGTGGCAAGGACGACCTGCTCGAACTAGTGCGCGGCATCGTGCCGCGTGGCGTGACTTGCATTTATATCCGCCAGGCTGAGGCGCTGGGATTGGGCCATGCCGTGCTTTGCGCCGAGGCGGCGATCGGCACTCAGGACTTCTGTGTGATTCTCGCCGACGACTTGATTGACGGCCGCGGCGTGAGCTGCATGGAGCAGATGCGTCGGGTCTATGAGCAGTATGGCTGCAGCGTAATTGGAGTGCAGCGCGTGCCGAAAGAGGAAATCTCGCGCTATGGCGTGGTTGAGGTGAAACCCATCGGCCCGCGGCTCGGCGAAATCAAGCGCATCGTCGAAAAACCCAAACCGGAAGAGGCGCCGTCGAATCTGGCGGTGGTGGGGCGTTATATCCTCACTCCGCGCGTGCTGGATTTGCTGCGCGACACTGCACGCGGCGCCGGCGGCGAAATCCAGTTGACGGATGCGATTGCGCGCCTGCTGGAAACCGAGACCGTGATCGCCTACGAATTTGACGGCGTGCGCTACGACTGCGGCAGCAAGCTCGGTTATCTGCAGGCGAATGTCGAGTATGGGCTCATGCATCCGGAACTGGGCGAGGATTTCGCGTCCTATTTGCAGCATAGGGCGCACGAGCTGCTGCCACCCAAACGTGCGGCCGGAGGCAAGAAACCGCAATAGTTATGACCGAACCGACCGCTTCCCTGGAACAACGCCGCGCAAGCACGCCACTTTCCGGCGGCAATGCCGGCTTTGTCGAAAGCTATTACGAACAATACCTGCTCGATCCCAATTCAGTTGATCCGGCCTGGCGCGACTACTTCCGAACGCTGAACGGCGGCGGCACGGATATCGCGCACGGCCCTATCCGCGAGACTTTCGTAGATCGTGGCGGCGCAGTCAGAACTCGCGTAGTCGCCGGTGGAACTCTCGATGCCGATGCCGCCAATAAACAGGCGGCGGTACTGCGCCTGCTGAACTACTACCGCGTCAGAGGTCATCAGGCGGCGAATCTGGACCCGCTGGGTCTGGCTCCAAAAACACATGTGCCGGATCTGGATCCGGCTTTCCATGGTTTGTCGGAAGCCGACATGGCGACGGTATTCGATACCGGCACGCTGATGGCGCAACAGAACCTGCCGCTGCGCGAAATTCTCCGAATTGTGCGCGACGTCTATACCGGCGCCATTGGCGCCGAGTATATGTACATCACCGACACCAAGGAAAAGCGTTGGATTCAGCAGCGCCTGGAAACCGCCGCGTTCAAACCCAAGCTCACGCCGAAGGAGCAGGGCGACACGCTGCGCCAGCTCACCGCCGCCGAAGGCATCGAGCGCTATCTGCATACCAAGTACGTCGGTCAGAAGCGCTTCTCGCTCGAAGGTGGCGATAGCCTGATTGCGGCGCTGGACGAGGTGATACGCCGCGCCTCCCAGCACAAGATGGACGAAGTGGTGATCGGCATGGCCCACCGCGGCCGGCTCAATGTGCTGGTCAACATCCTGGGCAAGTCGCCTAAAGACTTGTTCGGCGAGTTCGAAGGCAAGTACGCAGTAACCAGCACCCTCGGCTCCGGCGATGTGAAATACCACAGTGGTTTCTCCACCGATGTGGACATGGACGGCCACCGCATGCATCTGGTGCTGGCCTTCAATCCCTCGCATCTGGAAATCGTGAATCCGGTGGTAGTGGGTTCGGTGCGCGCGCGCCAGGATCGCCGCGGCGACGCGGACGGCAAGCTGGTGCTGCCGGTGCAGATTCACGGCGACGCCGCCTTCGCGGGTCAGGGCGTGGTAATGGAGACGCTACAGCTTTCGCAAGCCAAAGGTTATTCGACCGGCGGCACCATGCACATCATCGTCAACAATCAGATTGGTTTCACCACGCTCAATCCGATCGAGGCGCAGGAAGGCCGCGAATCACGCTCCTCGCTCTACTGCACCGACCTGGCCAAGATGCTGGATTCGCCCGTATTCCATGTAAATGGCGACGACCCGGAGGCCGTGGTATTCGTCACGCGTCTGGCGATGGATTTCCGTGCCGAGTTCAGAAAAGACGTATTTATTGATCTCGTCTGCTATCGCCGCCACGGCCACAACGAAGCGGACGAACCGGCCGTCACCCAGCCGCTGATGTATCAGAAGGTGCGCAGTCACGCGACCGCGCGCACGCTTTACGCCAAGAAGCTGGTGGCCGACAACATCGTACAAGTAGCCGATCCGGACCAATGGGTTGCGGAATACCGCACCGGCCTCGACCAGGGCGAGAACATTGTGCGCAAGACGCTCGGCATGGTCGGCAACCGGTACACGGTGGACTGGAACAAGCATCTCGGCGGCAATTGGGAAATGCCGGTCAAGACCGGGGTGACCGCCAAGATCATCAAAAAGCTTTCGGACCGCATGACTGATACGCCGGAAGGTTTCGAGTTGCACGCGCGCGTCGCCAAAATCGTGGAAGACCGCGACAAGATGGCCGAGGGCAAGCTGCCGATGGACTGGGGCTTCGCTGAAACCATGGCCTACGCCAGCTTGCTGGATGAAGGCTGCCGCATACGTATTTCCGGGCAGGACGTGGGCCGCGGCACTTTCTTCCACCGCCACGCCGTGCTGCACAACCAGAAGGACGGCCGCACGCTGGTGCCGCTGGAGCATATCGGTAAAAAGCCCTCCGATTTCACCATCAACGACTCTCTGTTATCGGAGGAGGGCGTGGTCGGCTTCGAATACGGTTACAGCACCGCCGATCCGCAGACGCTGGTGATCTGGGAAGCGCAGTTTGGCGACTTCGCCAACGGCGCGCAGGTCGTCATAGACCAGTTCATTGCTTCGGGTTATGCCAAGTGGGGGCGGCTGTGCGGTCTGACCTTGTTCCTGCCGCACGGCTACGAAGGGCAGGGACCGGAACATTCCTCCGCACGTCTCGAGCGTTACTTGCAGCTATGTGCGGAAAACAATATGCAGGTCTGCGTACCATCTACCCCGGCGCAGATGTTTCATATGATCCGGCGCCAGGCGCTGCGCCCGTACAAATTGCCGCTCATCGTCATGACACCCAAGAGCCTGCTGCGGCATAAGCTCTCGGTATCCGCCATCGATGAGCTGGAGAATTGCGGTTTCCAGCCGCTGATACCCGAGACGAATAAACTGGATGCGGGCCAGATCGAGCGCGTGGTGTTTTGCAGCGGCAAGGTTTATTTCGACCTGTATCAGGCGCGCGAGCAGCAGGGTTTGAAGAAGGTCGCGCTCGCCCGAATCGAACAGCTTTATCCGTTTCCGCGCGAGCAGTATGCCGCAGCGATTGCGCAGTATCCGAACCTCAAGGAAATCGTCTGGTGCCAGGAAGAGCCCGAGAATCAGGGCGCCTGGTATCCGATCAAGCATCGTATCAATGAGCCGTTGACAGCAAAGCAGCAGTTGTTCTACGCCACCCGTCCCGGCGCAGCGTCCACCGCGGTCGGCTATGGCAAGCTGCACACCCAGCAGCAAGAGCAAGTGGTGCGCGAAGCGCTCACCGGCGGCAAGCATTTCCGCGGTTGAAAGCCCAAGAAAAACGAAAAGAGGAAACGATGAGTGAGATTAAGGTTCCGCCGCTTCCGGAGTCGGTGAGCGAGGCTACGGTTGGTCCCTGGCACAAAAAAGTAGGGGACGCGGTCGGCCGCGACGACAACGTGGTGGATCTGGAAACGGACAAGGTAATGCTGGAAGTTCCAGCCGGCGTGGACGGGGTACTCACGCAGATTCTTCAGCAGGAAGGTGCGACGGTAAAAAGCGGTGACGTGTTGGCCATTGTCAAAGTAGGAGCCGCTAAAGCTGCTCCTGCAAAAGTCGCTCCCTCTTCTTCTCCCCCTCCCCCCGTTGGCGGGGAGAGGGCAGGGGCGAAGGGCGACGTCCTTTCTCCCGCGGCCCGCAAAATTGCCGAGGAAAAGGGCGTGGCTGCCGCTTCCATTGCCGGCACCGGCAAAGACGGCCGCGTCACCAAGCAGGACGTGCTCGCTCAAGCCGACCGCCCACAAGTGGTTCCCCCTCTCCCCGCGAGCGGGGAGAGGGTAGGGGTGAGGGGCGCTGCTGGAGGCCGCGAAGAACAGCGCGTCCCCATGACACGCATCCGCGCGCGCATCGCCGAGCGGCTAAAGGAAGCTCAGAACACCGCCGCGATGCTCACTACCTTCAACGAGGTGGATTTATACGCAGTCGGCGAGTTGCGCAAGAAATACAAAGACAGCTTCGAGAAAAGCCACGGTGCAAAACTCGGCTATATGTCTTTCTTCACCCGCGCCGCAGTGGAGATGCTAAAGAAGTTTCCGGTCGTCAACGCCTCGGTTGAAGGCAACGACATCATTTACCACGGCTACTACGACATCGGCATCGCCGTCAGCTCGCCCCGCGGTCTGGTCGTGCCGATCCTGCGCGACGCCGATCAGCTCAGCATGGCCGAGATCGAGAAAAAGATCGGCGAACTGGGCAAGAAAGCGCAGGACAGCAAGCTGACCATCGAAGACCTCACCGGCGGCACCTTCAGCATCACCAATGGCGGCGTGTTCGGCTCGATGCTTTCCACGCCCATCCTCAACCCGCCGCAAAGCGGCATTCTCGGCATGCACGGCATCACCGAGCGGCCGATGGTGATCAACGGCGAAATCAAGATCCGTCCGATGATGTATCTGGCCCTGAGTTATGACCACCGCATCATTGACGGCCGTGAAGCCGTGCTGTTTCTGCGCGGTATCAAGGAAGTGCTGGAAGACCCGGCTAGGCTGCTATTGCAGCTTTAGGAAGCCATCGCGGGACGTATCTGTCCGGGTAAATTTAAAATCAACAAACGGCGTCTCAACGCCGGGGGAGAAAAATGGCACCGGTACGAATGCTTCGGGTACTTCGCTCTACCCGCGTTCTGTTCGCGGTTTTTGTCGCTGTAGGCTTCCCTTGCATGGCGGCGGCCACGATTGTCATACCCCCCGAATCATCCTGGACCTACGGCGACGGCATACACTATGGCGAAACTCTCGACGAACTGATTGCAAACATAAACGCAGGACGAGAAGCCATCTTCAGCGACTGCATCGCCCGCTTCAGTTCCAACACGCCTTACCATTGCGGAAAAGCGATCATCACCGGATCGTCACCTGATTCCAGTCTTCATCTCAAAACCGTCAACGGCGAGCCTTGGCTGTACCACCTTCACCCAACCTTTTTTGAACAGGGAAGGGATGGGAGCGGCCAAGACTATTCGTACACATACCCCCCCGTACCCCCAAAC
>JBOICV010000141.1:0-123130 GCA_050740255.1 Nevskiales bacterium
AGTCAGGCGTGAGCACGCCTGCGCCCAGCGACTATCACGCCAAGCTAGCCGCCACTAATGCGGTGGACAAGAATTTCATCTTGCAGAATCTTGGCAAGCTCAAGCTGCTCGATACGCGCACTCCTGCTGAGTTCGGCGGCACCGACGTGCGCGCCGCGAAAGCGGGCCACATACCGGGCGCGAAGAACCTGGACTGGACCCTGGCAATGGATCGCGCCAACAACTTCAAGCTAAAGCCGGAGGCGGAGCTGCGTGCACTGCTGGCGGAGCGCGGCATCACCTCCGGCGACGAAATCGTCGCTTACTGCCAGACGCACCATCGCTCCGCACACACCTACACCTGGCTGAAGGCGCTTGGATATCGGGTAAAAGGCTATCCCGGCGCCTGGTCGGATTGGGGCAACGATCCCGCTACTCCAGTCGAAACCTGAGTTCGTGGCGCATATCGATCTGCGCCGCGGCCCAGGGCCTGTTTACCCATGTTTCACGCGAGCGACGGAGGCCCATTTTGCGCAGGGCGCGAAACGAGGAGCGTGATGTGCTTACTGTACATGAGCGACGAGTGACAAAGCCCTGCGCAAAAGGGGCCCCGTCCCTGCGGGTTGCGCCCCAAAACGCGCCATGCGGCGTTACTCGCCTTGGCCATAGAGTCTATGGCTCTGCGGCTCGCGCCTTGCCTCGCACGTTTTGGGGCAGCAACGCACGTGCGAAACATGGGTAAACAGGCCCTCACCTGCGCCGTGCTGGCCGGCGCGCTGTTCGCCACCATGGGTGCGCTGGTGAAGCTGACCACCGGGCGCATGCCGACCGAGATGGCGGTATTCCTGCGCAATTTGTTCGGCCTGGCAATGTTGACCCCGTGGATGTTGCGGCTGGGTGCGCCCGGACTGAAAACCCAACGTTACGGCGGCCACCTCGTCCGCGCGGTGTTCGGCCTGACCGCGATGTACTGCTTTTTCTACACCTTCCATCACCTGCCGCTCGCGCAGGCGATGCTGCTGAATTATTCCGCGCCGGTATTCCTGCCGATCATCGCCTACCTGTGGTTAAAGGAGCGGCCGGGCGCGGCAGTATATCCCGCGGCTCTGATTGGTTTGGCCGGCGTCGCACTGGTGCTGAACGCCAGCACAATAGGACTCAGTTCTGTGGCCGGAATAGTTGGTTTGGCCTCCGGTATTTTTGCGGCGCTGGCGATGGCGGGCGTGCGGCGTATTACCAATACTGAGCCCACTTCGCGCATCGTGTTCTACCTCACGCTGCACGGCGCAGTCCTGTCCGGCATTCCTATGTTGTGGCGCTGGCAGAATCCGACTGGGCTCGACGTGTTAATCATGCTTGGCGCCGGTGTTAGCGCCACGCTGGGCCAGCTATTTCTGACGCGCGCTTACTCGCTCGGCAGCGCGGCGCAAATCGCGCCGCTGACTTACACCACGGTGGTGTTCGCGGCGATCTGGGGCTGGCTGTTGTGGGATGAAGCGCTTAGCTCGAGCTTCGCGTTCGGCGCGCTACTGATTGCGATTGGCGGCACGCTGGCGTTGCGCGCAAGTCCCAAGCCGGCACCAATCCCCGAAGAATTACTGCCCGAAGAATTGCTCGATGCCGACCTGATCCATGGTCGGCATGGCGATTAGCGCCCGGCGAGTCGTTACCAGACAGTCTGCTTGCGGTCGGCGAAGAAGCCGCCACTCGGCCCACCATCCGGCAACGTCGCCAACCAGGTAATAGTATCGGCGCCCTGCTCCGGCGTGAGATTTGCGCCCTCGCCGCCCATACGCGTCTTGACCCAACCCGGACTAGCCGAGTTAACGAGCACGTTCGTGCCCTTCAGCTCCTCCGACAAAATACGCGTCAGTGTATTGATTGCGACCTTGGACACGCGATAAGCGGGCCAGCCGCTGTTCATGTCGGTCAGGCGCGCCATGCCGGTGCTGACGTTCACGATGCGGCCGTAGTTCTGCGCCTGCATCATCGGTACGAAAGAGCGACACAACGCGAGCGGACCATAGAAATGTGTCGCCATACCCAATTCAAAAGCCGCTTTGGGGGTCGCCAGAATCGTATCCACAGTATCGCCATGGGAAACGTTATCCGGCACCACGCCGGCGTTGTTGACCAACACGTCGAGCCGCCCGTACTTGCGCTTCACCCAATCACCGATAAAGCTGCCGTCGATATTCTCGCCATGCGTGATATCGGTCATGCGCGAGTCGGTTACATCCAACTCGATCGTGTCGACTTTCAGACCCTCCACTGCAAGCTTGGTCTTGGCCTGCCGCAGTTCGGCTTCGTCGCGCGCCGTCAGCAATACGCGCAGTCCCCGCTTCGCCAGCGCGCGACAAACCTCGAAGCCGATACCCCGATTGCCGCCGGTGACGAGCGCAATTCTCGTTTCACCCATACTTGATTTCTCTTTCATCTGTTACCCGCAGGCCAAGCTGCAGCAGCTTCGCACGCAACTCCCCATAAGCGGGCTGTGCCTCGGGCGCCGCGCCGCGAATACTAAGCTCGATCTCCAGCCGGTTGCCGGTTTCCGGCAGGCTGGAGAGTTTAACCGTGGGATGAGCGGCCAGGATCGCCTCCATTACCGGAATCAGGTCGCCCTCACCGCTGCCCTGCACGCGCAGCAACAGTTCGATTTCAGGCGCCGCCTGCAACTGCCGATACTCCGTATCGAGCACCCATTCAATCATCGGCCAGGCCATGTTCGGGAAACCGGGGACGAAGTGAACGCGACCTACACTAAAACCGGGCACGTTGTTGACCGGATTTGGAATCGGGCGCGCACCGCGCGGAAACTCGGCCATGCGCACGCGTTGCGGCCGCGCTGCCTGGCCATAGCGCGCCTCAATCAGGCGCGTGCCTTCCGGATGCGGCTCCAGCGGCACGCCTAGCGCCGCCGCGGCGCAGGCTCGGGTCCGGTCGTCCGGCGTGGCACCGATGCCGCCGCAACTGAAGACGATGTCGTCGCCGGCAAAGCTCTCGCGCAGAACAGCAGTTAACCGGACGTCGTCGTCGCCGAGAATACGGCACCAGCCCAGCTTCAGACCACGCTGGTTCAGCGTACTCACCACCCAGGCAAAGTGCTTGTCGCCGCGCTTGCCCGAAAGCAGTTCATCACCGATAAGGATCAGACCAAAAGCGCCGGTCACTCAGCTAGAGAACCAAATTGCTCGACCGCTTCGAAGATATCGGTCTCCGTGACGATCCCGATAATCTCCTCGCCCTGTTGCACGACCAGACGGCTGAAGTTCTTCTCGGTGAGAATGCGCGAGGCCTCGTGCAGGCTGGTCGTAGCCGCCACCGTCACCAGCGGTCGGCTGGCGATCTGGCTGACTTTCGTCGTCGTCGGCGAACGGTTGTCCTTCACAATCTTCGTGACGATATCGCGGCGCGTGAGGATGCCCCAGCGGCCTTTCTTGTCCGGCTCGACCACAATGGAGCTGATGTCGTTCTTGCGCATCTCGTGCATCGCGTCTTCCACCGTTGCGTCGTCGTGCACGGTGATCAGCGAGCGCGTCATGATGTCGCCCACGGTATGCGGCACGCGGCCGCTGGCAATCATTTCTTCCAGGGGTTCCAGCAAGCGGCGGATCTCGCGCTGCTTACGTTCCTTGACCAGTTGCGCCTCGCGCTTGGCGCGCAAGGCTGCCAGGTCCAAGCCTGCCTCGATCTGCCGAATGATGGCATCGCCGAACTGGCTGGTGCCGACCTCGGTCGCGCCTTCGATCTGGCGCGCGAAGTCGTAGGTCACGATTTTGTCATTGATCACTTCCGGATAGGCCAGCGTGATCAGGTCGGCCGCTTCCTGCCAGCCCATGTACTCAAACATCATCACGCCGGAGAATAGCAGCGAGCCCGGATTGACCTTGTTCTGGTTGGCGTACTTCGGCGCGGTGCCGTGGGTGGCCTCGAACACCGCCACGTGGTCGGCAATATTGCCGCCCGGCGCGATGCCAACCCCGCCGACCTCGGCCGCGATGGCGTCGGACAGGTAGTCACCGTTCAGATTCGGGGTGGCGAGCACGTCGAATTCATCCGGCCGCAGCAGCATCATCTGGAACATGATGTCGGCGATGCGGTCCTTGATGACGATTTTGCCTTCCGGCTGTTTGCCGCCGAACTCGTTGTATAGCTGGTCCTCGGTGATGGTGTACTTGCCGAAGTCGTCGCGCGCGACCTCGTAGCACCAGTTGCGGAAGGCGCCTTCCGTATACTTCATGATGTTGCCCTTGTGCACGATCGTCACCGACTCGCGGCCGTGATCTATCGCGTACTGGACGGCCTTGCGCATCAGGCGCTTGGAACCGAACTCCGATATGGGTTTGACGCCGAGGCCCGCGCCTTCGAAGAACTCGGCCTTCAGCTCCTTGCGCAGAAACTTCGCCAGCTTCTCGTTCTCCGGCGAGCCGGCCTTGTACTCGATGCCCGCGTATACGTCCTCGGTGTTCTCGCGGAAAATCACCACATCCACTTTCTCGGGCTGCTTGAGCGGGCTGGGCACGCCGGTGAAATGGCGTACCGGACGCACGCAGGCGTAGAGGTCCAAGTCCTGGCGCAGCGCGACGTTGAGTGAACGAAAACCGCCGCCGACGGGGGTGGTCAGCGGCCCCTTTATACAGACGATCAGCTCCTTGATCAGCTCCAGCGCTTCGTTGGGGTAGTAATTACCGTCGTACAGATTGGCGGCCTGCTCGCCGAGATAGAACTGGCACCAGTGCACCTTGCGCTTGCCGCCATAGGCCTTCTCCACGGCCGCATCCCATACCCGCAGACAGGCTTTGGTGATATCCGGGCCGATGCCGTCGCCCTCCACGTAACCCAGGACGGGCTGGTCAGGCACCAGCAGCTTGCCGTCCTTGATGCTGATTTTTTCGCCGGAGCTTGGAAGGCGGATGTGCTTGTATTTTTTAGCCATGCTGAAGTCCTGGATTGAGGGCGCCACGCGGAAGCGCCATAGTTTACATCGCGGCCGCCCGCGGGCTGGTAAAATTGCGGCTGTGAACCCCTACAGCCGTGAGCTTTTCAAGCGCACCCAGGAATTGGGCGTACCGGGCGGCGCCTGCAAAGTGCTGCTGCATTCCTGTTGCGCGCCCTGCACCGGCGAGGTCATGGAGGCGATGCAGGCGGCCGGCCTCGAGCTGACGGTGTTGTTCTACAACCCCAATATTCATCCGCGCAAGGAGTACGAGCTGCGCAAAAGCGAAAATAAGCGTCATGCGCAGCGCTTGGGTATTCCTTTTGTGGATGCGGACTACGATACCGACAACTGGTTCGCCCGCACCAAGGGCATGGAATGGGAACCGGAGCGCGGCGCACGGTGCACCACTTGTTTCGATATGCGCTTCGAGCGTAGTGCGCTGTATGCGCACGAACAAGGGTTCGCGGTGTTCACCAGTTCGCTCGGCATTTCCCGCTGGAAAAATATGGAGCAGATCAATGACTGCGGGACGCGCGCGGCGGTGCGTTATCCGGGTCTGGCCTACTGGACTTACAACTGGCGTAAGCAAGGCGGCTCACAGCGCATGATCGAAATCTCGAAGCAGGAGCAGTTTTACCAGCAGGAATACTGCGGCTGCGTGTATTCGTTGCGCGATACCAACCGGGCGCGCGTGGCCGGGGGTCGAGCGCGCATCCAGATGGGCGTGAAATTTTACGGCCGCGAAGAACTCGCGGCTCTTCCTGAAACCTGACTATTTGGGCGACTGCGCGGCCTCGACCAGCTTCTGCAACTCACCGCTCTGGTACATCTCTAGCGTGATATCGCAACCGCCGATCAACTCGCCTTTGATAAACACTTGCGGAAATGTCGGCCAGTTGGAAAGCTGCGGCAGGGTTGCGCGCACTTCCGGGTCGGCCAGCACGTCCACGTGTGCGAACTCGGCGCCGCAGGCCTTCAAGGCCTGGCTGGTACGCATGGAAAAACCGCATTGCGGGAAGTCCGGGCTGCCCTTCATGAAAATCACGACGGGGTTGGCGGCAAGGGTTTGCTTGATGCGTTCGGTAGTGGTCATGTTCAATTCAGCAGATCAATGCCAAATTATAAGCGGGACGCGGCATTAGCGCCGCGGCTGCAATTGAATTCGGTGTTGGACTGGACTATCCTTCGCCCCCTTAACGCTTGGCGGGAAGCTGAGCATAGTACGGAAACTCTATTCAGGAGAATGGGTTATGAACCCGTTAAATACGATAAAAGGAACGCTCATCGCCGGCGTCGTGCTGGCCGTCGTGCTGACATTCGTGATCAAGTATGTGGCCGCACCCAAGACCGACGGCGGCGCCGAAGCACCTACCGCAGCGGAAACCGCGGCCCCGGAAGCTGGCGATGCAATGGTTATCGAATCGACGCCGCCCATGGAAGAAATCATGGAAGAGGACGCCGTACCGATGGAAGAAATTCCGGAAGAAGAAGTCGTGCCGCCCGCTGAATAAGCCGGCGACCACTAGCCACAAAGCAATAATTCACGGGGAGAAGAATCATGGATTTCAGCCTCAACGACCTGGTCCTCGACCGCTGGCTGCACGTTGCGGCCGGCATCACCTGGATTGGTCTGCTGTACTACTTCAATTTCGTGCAGGTGCCCGCGCTGGCTGATGCGGCCGCGGACAAAGGCGGCCCCGGTGGCGCCGGAATTTCCAAGTATGTTGCGCCCCGTGCGCTGCTCTGGTTCCGCTGGGCCGCGCTCGTCACCTGGATAACCGGCGCGTACTATCTGGAGCGCAATGGCAATCTGCTGGGCTCGCTCGCGCTGGGGACCATGACCGAAGGCGGTAACTTGTATCAGGCCACCATTGGCATGGGCGCCTGGCTAGGCACCGTCATGCTGTTTAACGTCTGGGTCATCATCTGGCCCAACCAGAAAAAGGTGCTGGGCATCGTTCCGGCCGCCGACGATGAAAAGGCCAAGGCGCGACGTCGGGCCTTTCTCGCTTCACGCACCAACACCATGCTGTCGCTGCCGATGCTGCTGTTCATGGTCGGCGCGGTGCATGGATTAGCATTCTAGGGCCACCGTTTTTCATCTGAAACCCGGCCCTTCGGCCGGGTTTCTTGCTTTTCAGGGCTGAAAAGATGTCCGAGTCGCCAAGTTTTCTCATGCCGAATTACCAACGGCAACCATTGGTCTTCGCCATGGGCGAAGGCGCGTGGCTGTGGGATCCGCAAGGCAACAAGTACCTGGACGCATTGTCCGGGGTGGCGGTGACGGCGCTGGGCCATGCGCATCCGAAGCTCACTCAGGCCATTTCGCACCAGGCCAAGCGCCTGATGCATACCTCCAACATCTTTCGCATCGAGCTGCAGGAACAATTGGCCGCGAAGCTGTGCGCGCTATCCGGCATGCAGAGCGTGTTTTTCTGCAATTCCGGCACGGAAGCCAATGAGGCTGCCATCAAGCTGGCGCGGCTATACGCGCACAACCGCGGCGTCCGCAATCCTGAAATCGTAGTGATGGAGAACGCCTTTCACGGCCGCACACTCGCCGCGCTGGCCGCGACCGGCAATGACAAAATCAAGCTGGGTTTCGATCCGCTGCCCACAGGCTTTCTGCGTGTGCCCTACGGCGATCTGCTCGCAGTGCACAACCTGCGGCGCAGGAATATTGTGGCGGTACTGGTGGAGCCGGTACAGGGCGAGGCCGGCGTGAACGTGCCGCCCGAGGGCTATCTGACCGGCTTGCGCAAGCTGTGCAGCGAACGCGGCTGGTTGTTCATGCTGGATGAAATCCAGACCGGTATGGGCCGCACTGGCCAATGGTTCGGATTCCAGCACGAAAAAGCGCTACCGGACGTCATGACGCTGGCCAAAGGTCTGGGCGGAGGCTTTCCAATCGGCGCCTGCTTGGCTGCCGGGGCGGCCGCCCAGGTGTTCGGACCCGGTACGCATGGCTCGACCTTTGGCGGCAATCCGCTGGCCTGCCGCGCCGCACTCGCCGTGACCGAAGTCATCGAACAGGATCAGCTCTGCGCCAATGCCGCGGAGATGGGCGCACGCATTCTCGCAAAGCTGCGCGAGGGCTTGCAGGGCCACTCCGGTGTCGTCGAAATACGTGGCAAAGGACTCATGATCGGCGTGGAACTGGATCGGCCCTGCGCTGAGCTGGTGGGT
The DNA here is from genome assembly GCA_050740255.1 of Nevskiales bacterium. GTDB lineage: Bacteria > Pseudomonadota > Gammaproteobacteria > Nevskiales > JBOICV01 > JBOICV01. Next base: position 8,105 of record JBOICV010000141.1, read on the forward strand.
CAGGCGCTGGAGAAGCATTTGCTAATCAACGTCACCGCTGACAAGAACATCCGTCTGCTGCCGCCGCTGATACTCAATCGCAAGGAGGCTGACCAGATCGCCGACACCGTAATTGAGCTGGTAAAGGCTTTTCTCGCGGCGAAAACCGGAGATTGATATGACCAAGCGCGATTTTCTGACCTTGCTCGACTGCACACCGGTGGAGCTGAAAGCGCTTATCGCGCGCGCGATCGAGCTTAAGGCATTGCAGAAGCGCGGCGAGCTATACGAGCCGCTGAAGAACAAAACGCTGGCCATGATTTTCGAGAAGAGCTCGACTCGCACCCGCGTCAGCTTCGAGGTCGCCATGGCGCAATTCGGCGGCCACGCGCTGTTTCTGTCGCCGCGTGACACCCAGCTCGGACGCGGCGAACCGGTGGCGGATACCGCGCGCGTGCTCGGCCGCATGGTGGATGCCATCATGGTGCGCAACCACTCCCATGCCGTACAGGTGGAGCTGGCCCAGCATTCCGCCGTGCCGGTGATCAATGGCCTCTCCGAGCTACATCATCCCTGCCAGGTGCTGGCCGACATGCAGACCTGGTATGAACACCGCGGCGACATGGCCGGCAAGACTGTGGCCTGGATTGGCGATGGCAACAATATGTGTCACTCCTACATCCAGGGCACTGCCCTATTCGGCTACAAACTCAGAATCGCGAGCCCCAAGGCTTACCAGTCCGACTCAGGCATTCTCAAGTCGGCCCAAGGCCAAGCCGTACTCGCGGAATCACCGCAGGACGCCGCACGCGGCGCCGATCTAATCGTGACCGACGTCTGGGCCAGCATGGGCGACGAAGGCGAGCAGCAGAAACGCGCCGAAGCCTTCCTTGCGTATCAGGTGAACGCGAGCCTGTTCAAGCTCGCCGCCAAAGACGCCGTGTTCATGCACTGCCTGCCCGCGCATCGCGGTGAAGAGGTCAGCGCCGAAGTTATTGACGGCTCGCGAAGTATCGTCTGGGATGAGGCCGAAAACCGGCTGTATGCGCAAAAAGCCCTGCTGGAATTTCTTTTAACAAGAAGCCATTAGCCCTGTCTTTGCATCCCCTTTCAGATAATATTGGGGATTAGGGGAGTGACTAACGGGGGAGGTATGCAATCCGGACCTAGGACCCTGGCGCGATTGTTTGCGCTTGGATTGTTTGTGGCATTTTCAACTTCTCTCGCCAACAAACCCCCGACTCTCGCATTGAGCTATGAAGGCTTGGCGCGGACAGCCGACACCAGAGCCGCCCTCGCGGACGTTCATGGGCCAGGCGTGGGCGCAAAGAACGGGGAGCTGAAAAAAATCGGGTACGACCTGGCGCTTGTATATCGGGAATACCTGTCGTTCAGGAAGTCGGGCAAGAAAGGTAGGTTCTCAACCAGTGCAGCGGCAACGGTTAATTCGGCAAAAGCAGCACCACTGGTATTGATCAATGCGATCGCGATCAGTAACGCCCTTCAACTCCTGACAGATCTGCAGGCGCTGGGCCTTGAACACGGCGAATCTTTCGGTCTGCATGTCTCGGGATGGCTGCCCATTGAGAATCTGGCGCGAGCCGCAACTCTTGAGAGCCTGCGTTATATGCGGCCCAGCAGGCCAGTGAAACGTGTTGGGTTAACCACCAGTCAGGGCGATTTCGCTCAACGTTCCAATCTCGTCAGGCCTCCCACCAATCCCTCTGGACCAACAGGCATGGGGATTGCAGTTGGAACACTGTCCGACAGCTTTAACTGCCAGGGTGGAGCCGCGTCAAACGTGGCTTCTGGGGATTTGCCCGCGGGTATCGTCGTACTTGAGGAAGAGATGGGCTGCGGCTCCGCTTCGGATGAAGGGCGCGCGATGATGCAGATCATCGCAGACGTCGCCCCGGGAGCTTCTCAGCTTTTCCATTCTGCATTCAACGGCGAAGCTAGCTTCGCGAGCGGCATCATAGAGCTGGCAAATGCCGGCGCCGACGTCATTGTGGATGACATTGGATATGGAACCGTTCCAATGTTTCAGGATGGCATCATTGCTCAAGCGGTCAATACCGTGGCCGCCAATGGAGTGGTGTATTTCTCCGCTGCCGCCAATAGTGGGCGGCTTTCATACGAGAGCGTCTTCAGAGCGTCGAGTACTCCTGGCCCAAGCGGAAAACCACTGCACGATTTCGATCCCGCGACAGGGACGACCGTGCTGCAAGCTATTACCATACCGTCCGGCGTTGCGCTCGCCCTTGCGTTTCAATGGGATGAGCCTTCTGGATCTCTCGGAGGGCCGGGAGCAACGAACGACGTAGATATCTTTCTTCTCGATCCATCCGCCACATCTATCGTCGCCGGCAGCGCTGATGACAACCTGGCGACCGGCGATCCAATTGAGTTTTTCGGCTTTGAAAATACAGGGCCCACCGCGCAGTTTTTTCTCGCCATCGAGCTTTTCACCGGTGGCGCACCCGGATTGATGAAATACGTGGTTTTCAATGGCGCACCGGTATCCATTGACGCTTTCAATACTGCCAGCGGCACCAGCTTTGGCCATCCCAACGCCGGCGGGGCAGTGGCAGTCGGTGCGGCTGCTTTTTTTTCCACTCCTGCGTGCGGAGTTTCACCACCACAACTGGAAGATTTCTCATCTGCGGGAGGGACACCTATCCTTTTCGCGAACAACGGTACCCGCTTGGGTGCCCCTATAGTGAGGCAGAAGCCGGAGATCGTTGCTCCAGACGCGGGCAATACAACTTTCTTTGGCGAGCTTGTTCCGAGTTTGGGGTCGGGTAGCTGTCAGGACATTGACGGCTTTCCAAATTTTTTTGGTACATCTGCGGCCGCACCGCATGCAGCGGGAGTGGCGGCACTGATGCTCGAGGCCAACGGAAGTTTGTCTCCGGCCGCTTTGACCACAGCTTTAGAGAATACCGCCGTAAACATGGGACCACCTGGTTTCGACTTTGACAGCGGCTTTGGATTGATCCAGGCAGACGCCGCGGTTGCCGCCGTGACCGTGCCGGACGGAACGCCCGACCAATTCACATTCGCTGATCAGGACGACGTACCGCTCAACTCCTTGATTGTTTCCAATACGGTAACGATCACTAATATCAATACGCCCGTCACGATCAGTGTCGCCGGCGGCGAGTACAGCATCGGTTGTGGAGCAATGTTTACCGCTACTGCCGGAACGATCAACAACAACCAAGCGGTGTGCGTGCGGCATACTTCTGCGGCCACGAACGACACTGACACCAATACCACGTTAACCGTAGGCGGGATTTCCGACATCTTCACTAGCACCACAATCGGCTCAGGGCCCGACAGCACACCCAATCAATTTAACTTTACGGATCAGACGGGTGTTGCGCGCAACACCAGCATCGTTTCTGCTCCTATTACAGTCACGGGCATCAATATGCCGGCGACAGTGACGGTTACCGGCGGCGAATACAGCGTAGGCTGCACAGCGACATTTACCGCTGCTTCGGGGTCGGCGAATGTCGGTGAGACCATTTGTGTCAGGCACACTTCCTCGACATCCTTCTCGACTGCGGTAAATACCGTGCTGACGGTGGGCGGCGTGAGCGATACGTTTACGAGTACGACCGAGGCGCTGGATGAGCAACCCGACCCCTTTACTTTCACGCCTCAGACCAACGTAGCCTTGAATACGGTCGTAACCTCGAACACAGTGACTATTACCGGGATTAGCGGCCCGGTTCCCATCACAGTAACCGGCGGCGCATACAGCATCGGCTGCGGCGCCGTTTTCACCGCAGCAGATGGGTCTATCGCGGCTGGAGAGACGGTTTGTGTCCGCCACACTAGTGCCAGCACCGGCAGCACCACCGTCGGTACGACGCTGAGCGTCGGCGGGATTGCGGGCATATTCACCAGCACAACCCTGCCCACCGGCGGCCCGGTGATTCCGGATGACGACGATGACAACGAGAGTCCGGGCAGTGCTTTCCGCGGCGAAAGTGGCGGCGGCTGCACAGTGGCGCATAAACCCCAGGACCTGAACCCGTTATGGTTGCTCATGCTAATCGCAGCCGCAGCGCGAATCCGCGGTCGTAGAACTCACTCGATGCGCGTTACTGCGTAACCAGCCGCAAGCTAGCGTAGTATCGCAATTTGCCGTCACACCGGCCCTTCGACCGGCTCAGGATAAACTCCGGCCGGTGTCCATGCGCTTGAAAAGACTGGATTCCGGCTTTCGCCGGAATGACGAACTCTGGAATCAGGCGACGAACTGAGACACCACCGAAGCTAGCTTGCAGTTGCTGCGACCCGCGCGATGTGAAATACCGCGTCGCCCTCGCTGGTCGGCGGCAAGCTTTGGCGGCCGATCACCAGGCCGTCACAAGGTGACACGATCGGGGATTCGTTGATTCCAAACGGGTCGGCGATAATTCCCAGAACCTGACCAAACTTCACCCGCTGACCGAGCCTGGCGCGGATGCGCAGAATGCCGCTGGCCGGCGCCCGCACCCAGGTACTGGCGCGCGCAATGAGCGGGTTAACCAGCTTCACCCGGCGGCGCGAGGGTGGCAGCATCTCTAGCACGGTCATCACGTTGACCACGCCCTGCACGCCGATGCGGATGCAGTCCTCATCGAAGCGCAGCGCCTCGCCGGATTCGTAAAGCAGAACCGGGATATGGTTCTTGCTGGTAAACTCCCGCAGCGAGCCTGGGCGCGGCGACGAATTCAACACCACCGACACACCAAAGGCACGCGCCATTTTCAGCGTCTGCGGGTTATCCAGATCGGCACGAATCTGCGGCAGATTCGGCCGGTGCAGCGCACCGGTGTGCAGATCAATGCCGAAATCGGCGCGGCCGACGATTTCCTTCAAGAACGTGTGCGCGATACGCGCCGCCAGTGAGCCGCTTTCGCTGCCGGGAAAGCTACGGTTAAGGTCGCGTCGATCCGGCAGATAGCGCGACTGATTGAGAAACGCCAGCACGTTGACGATCGGCACCGCAATCAGGGTGCCGCGCAACTTGCCAAGCGCCGGCAGCTTGAGCACACGGCGCACGATTTCCACGCCGTTCAGTTCGTCACCGTGTAGCGCGGCGTTGATGAATAGCGCTGGCCCGGGTTCGCGGCCGCGCACCACCTGCACCGGCATGGTGAGTGGGGTGTGTGTGTAAAGCTGGGCGATGGGGAGATCAACGATCGCGCGCTGGCCGCGAGCGATGCGCGTACTACCGATCTGGAAATCGTCCTTCGGTTTCATCAGGACTTTGCGCTGGATCATTGGCGCGCCGTGCCACTCGTGCTTCGCACTCGCGGGCCGGTTCTAAGCTCGCACGTCCTGCGCTCGCTAAGAACCCCCGGCCCTCGGCTCCTGCCTCGGGCGTTCGCACACGCACGAAGCAGTGCTTCGTAAACGCGTGCGCTCACCCCTTCCCTCGCGTTGCGGTTCGGCCGTGCTCGGCATTTTCCTCGATGAACGCGACAATCATGCCGGCGATATCCTTACCCGTAGTCGCCTCTATACCCTCCAGTCCGGGCGAGGAATTGACCTCGATGACCAACGCGCCGTGCCGGGAACGCAGCAAATCCACACCGGCGACATTCAGGCCAAGGATGTTCGCTGCCCGCACCGCGGTAGAACGCTCCTCGGGCGTGATTTTGACCGTAACAGCTTTTGCGCCGCGATGCAGATTGGAACGGAATTCGCCTTCCCTGGCCTGACGTTTCATCGCTGCAACCACTTTGTCGCCGACTACGAAGCAGCGGATATCCGCGCCCTCCGCTTCCTTGATGTATTCCTGCACCAGAAAGTGGGCATCGAGTCCGCGGAAGGCCTCGATCACGCTGCCGGCAGCCTTGCTGGTTTCTGCCAGCACGACGCCGACACCCTGAGTGCCCTCATTGAGCTTGATCACCAGCGGCGCTCCGCCGACCAACTGGATCAAATCCTGCGTGTCGTCCGGGGAGTGGGCGTAACCGGTGGCCGGCAGGCCGATACCCTTGCGCGATAAAAGTTGCAAGGAGCGCAGCTTGTCGCGCGCGCGCGCAATGGCGACCGATTCGTTGAGCGAATACACGCCCATCATCTCGAACTGGCGTACCACCGCGGTACCGTAGTCCGTCACCGATGCGCCGATACGCGGCACGATCGCGTCGAATCCTTCGAGCCGCTTGCCCTTGTAATGAATTTCCGGTTTGTGCGGCAGGATGTTCATGTAACAGCGCAGCACGTCAACCACTTGCGCTTCGTGGCCGCGCTTGTGGCAGGCTTCAATCAGCCGGCGCGTCGAATACAGCTTGCGGTTACGGGAGAGGATGCCGATTTTCACGCTGGGTCCGGGCGCGGTTTCCTGGGCGGCCGACCCAGCAAGTAGGACGCGGCCGGGTCAACAATCAGACGATCCATCATAGCAGTCCGCCCCAGTAGCATGCGAAACAGCATGCTTTCACGATCGGTCAGCGTGATCTCGATCGGCCAGCGCTGCGTGCCGACCTGCACCGGTGTCTGAATCACGAAGCGTCGCTCGCGCCGGCCCCCGGAATCCGTCACCCAACGCTCGTCAGTCACGTCCGCTTCGCACTCCACCACCCGCGCCGAGCGCTGTAGCGGATGCAGGGAAAAGCGCACCCGTTGCCGATCGTCCTGGCGGAAAGCTTCGACGCGAAACGCATGCAGCGCCGAGGTGCGGGCGCCGCTGTCTATTTTCGCCTTGATCCGGACAATGCCGAGCTCGGGCAGGCTTAGCCATTCGCGCCAGCCAATGAGCAGCTTGTCCTGCATTTCCAGCATCTAGAACCCTGTTGCGTGGTGGATACGTGGGCAAATCATATGTAAAACGACCCCAATACCTTACACTGTGCGCCTGGAAAATCGAGAGCCCAACAAGCTTCAGACCATGCACGCTGTGGCACAAGAACTGAACAGCCCGACTCTGCCAGCCGATATTTCCGAGACCGTGGCGCGGGCGCTGGCCGAGGACGTCGGCACCGGCGATCTCACCGCCGGTCTGATAACTCCTGGTCGCCGCGCGCGCGCGATCCTGACCACCCGGGAACCCGCCGTCATCTGCGGCACCGCATGGTTTGACGAAGTATTCCGCCAGCTCGACAGTTCGGTGCATATTGACTGGCGGGTGCGGGACGGCGACGGCATCCGGCCGGAGCAGGAACTCTGCGCCATCAGCGGCCCGGCCCGGGCCATCCTGACCGGTGAGCGCGTCGCACTCAACTTCCTGCAAATGCTGTCGGGTGTGGCCACACAAACCCGGCGGCTGGCGGAGCGCATAAAAGGCACCAAGGCCAAGATTCTGGACACGCGCAAGACCCTGCCCGGTCTGCGCGCGGCGCAAAAGTACGCCGTGGTGGTCGGCGGCGGCGTGAACCACCGCTTCGGTCTGTATGACGCGATACTGATCAAGGAAAATCACATCATGGCCACCGGCGGCATTACCACTGCCGTCAAGGCCGCTTTGGAAAACAGCGCTAAGGTACCGGTGATTGTTGAAGTGGAGAATCTTGCCGAGGTGGAAGAAGCCTTCGCCGCCGGCGCCCAGTGGTTGCTGCTCGACAACTTTCCGGCTCACAACCTGGTGCGCGCCGCACAAATCGCGCAGCAGCGCCGGCGCATCAATCTCGGTCCCAGCCTGCTTGAAGCCTCTGGCAACATAACGATGGTGAATATCCGCGGCATTGCCGACAGCGGTGTGGACTATATCTCCGTCGGCAGCCTGACGAAGAACATCACCGCGGTGGATTTGTCGCTACGCTTTCAGCCGGAGTAAGTGTTCGTCCGTTCGCCCTGAGGTATCGAAGGGTTTCAAGAACGGGCGACGCACCTCTTAGCATCGCCCTTCGATACCTCAGGGCGAACGGCGTTAGGTCAAGTCTTTCGCAGACGTTCGAAACCCAGCTCGAAATCCGCGATTAAATCCTGGGGGTCTTCAAGTCCGGCGTGAATCCGCAGCGTCGGGCCACTTTGCCACCGCGTCGCGCTACGCACTTCGGCCGGATGCGTAGGCAATATCAAACTCTCATACCCGCCCCAGCTATAACCGAGGCCGAACAGCTTCAAACCATCAAGCATGGCGGTCACCGTCACCTCACTCACCGTCGGCTTAAGCACGACACCGAACAAGCCGCTGGCGCCTTCGAAATCCCGCCGCCACAGCGTGTGACCTGGATCGTCAGCTAGGGCAGGACAAAGAATGCGCTCAACTTCCGGTTGCGTTTGCAACCAGCGCGCAAGCTTTAGCGCGTTGTCGCCGTGCGCCCGCAAGCGCAGGGCCAGCGTCCGCAGGCCTCGCAGGCCAAGATAGACATCGTCGGGCCCGGCGCACTGCCCCAGTGCAATCGCGGTGCGCTTTACCGGCAGATAGCACCGCTCGTTGCATACCAGGCTGCCGAGCATTGCGTCGGCATGACCGACCACATACTTGGTCGCCGCGTAGATCGCGATGTCCACGCCATGCGCCAAGGCCTGAAAATACAGCGGCGTGGCCCAGGTGTTGTCCATCAGCACGACCAGTTCGCGCTGGTGTACGGCTGCGGCCAGCGCGGGTACGTCGCTGACCTCAAATGTCAGCGAGCCGGGCGACTCCAGAAAGAGTGCGCGGGTGTTCGGGCGGATGAGCGCGCTTAAACCTTCCGCGCCGATAAGTGGATCGAAATAAGTGGTTTCAATACCCAGTGTTTTCAGCAAACCATCGCACAGTTTGCGGGTCGGTGCGTAAACGTTGTCTGCAACCAGCACATGCTCACCCGCTTTCAGCACACTCAGCAGCGCCACACTGATGGCTGCGAGCCCGGAACTCGTGGTTACCGCGCCGTGCCCGCCCTCCAGTTCGGTCATCGCTTCTTCAAAAGCGAAATGGGTAGGCGTGCCGTAGCGGCCGTAGTACATGCCCTTAATTGGATTGGCGCTGGCTTCTTTCAGCGCGGCGATACTCTCGAACAGAACCGTGGAAGCACGGTAGACGGGTGGGTTGACGATGCCGTGTTGCAGCTTTGGATTGCGACCGCTATGGGTCACTAGCGTTGCAGCTTGTTTTCTACCTCGCTTTTGCACCATTCGCTAACGCCGTGGTTCAGGCGCCGCAAGTCGCCTGCAGCGCCTGAACCATTTGTCAGGTGCCCGCTGCATACAGCGCGACGATACCGGCAATGAGGAACAGCGGCCAAGCCAGATGTTTACCACGAGACCCCACTAGGATGGCGCTGGATGTGAGCAAGAGTGTTGAGCCGAGGACCCACCCCAAAGCTTGGGTTGTGATGGGCGGATGTGCCAGGAGCACGAGGACAGCGGCAAAACCCCACCACGCAATGGACGTAATGTGCCAGGCGAATCGAAGAGTGCGAGAAGTGAACTCCGTGCCGCCAAAGAGTTTTGGGAGATCGGGCCGACGAAACAGCCGGATGAGGATGTATTTCTCGCCGAGGTAGGAGTGGGCAACGCCGACTGCGACAAGGAGGAAAGCAGCGAAATAGAGGGCTTCCTTCATGGGCATCTAACGCCAACTAGACCTCATACCTTCACACCCGCAGTGCGCATACACACCGCGTCGATCATTCAACCAACCGACACCAAGCTGCTCGCGAATGACGTGAAAAGGTTGTGTCAGCTCCGCCGCGCCGAGCACTTGCAGCCAGATTTCGATTCGTGAGGATAGGAGGTCAAAGATTGCGGTGCGCCAGTCGGGCGCCGCATCCAGTGGCGACAACCGGTATTGCCCCTCCGCCAGCCCAGCCAGCTTCGCTGCCGCAGCCGTGGCTTCATGCAGACCGCCGATGTTGTCCACCAGACCCAGGCGTTTGGCATCAAGTCCGCTCCAGACCCGGCCTTGCGCGAGCTGGTCAGCCTGGGCCACGTCGAGCCGGCGCGCAGCGGCGACCTGGCCGACAAATTGGCGGTAGTAATACTCCACACCAGCCTGCATCGCTGCGGCGATATCCGGCGCCAGCGGGCGATCAAGTCGCGTGGCCCCGGCCAGCGGCGTGGTGCCGAGCCCGTCCACATGGATGCCAAGCTTGCCGAGCGTCTTGTCGAAGGTCGGCAGCAGTCCGAATACGCCAATGGAGCCGGTGATGGTCGTGTCGTCCGCCCAGATTTCATCGGCATTCATCGCAATCCAGTAACCGCCGGAAGCCGCGGTGCTGGACATGGAAACGATTACCGGCTTGCCGGCGGCGCGCATCAGCTCAATCTCGCGGCGTACGGCCTCCGAGGCGCTAACGCTGCCACCGGGTGAATCAATACGCAGTACCAGCGCGGCCAGTTTCTCATCACGGCGTGCATCTTCAATCAAGTACGCGAGCGTATCGCCGCCAGTGGTCCCGCGTCCGCTCTCGCCGTCCACCAGAGCGCCCTGCGCAACCGCCAAGCCGATGTGTGACGGCGGTGCTTTGCCGCGCGATTTCTCCACGCGCACCGCTGCCAGATAGGTCTGATCGTCGAGTTGCCGGAAACTACCGTGCTCAGTGTCGGTGCCAACCAGTTCGCGCAGCTTCTGCCGCACCTGCTCGCGGGTGAGCAAATCGTCCACTAGCTTCGCGTTCTTGGCGAGCGCTCCAGCGTCGCCAAGCACTTCCACCAGCCGTACTGGAAACTCGGCCACATAACTCTCGACTGCCGCTGGCTCCAGTTCACGCGCTCCGGCTACACCGCGCTTATAGACCTGCCACAGCACATCGAGCCAGGCCTGGTTGGCGGCGCGCGCTTCGGGCGACATATCGTTACGGATGAAGGGCTCGACCGCGGACTTGTACTCGCCGACGCGAAATACATGCAGATCAATCTGCAATTTCTCGAGCGCATCCTTGAAATAATGCTGATACATGCCAAAACCTTCGATCCAGACCCCGCCCAGCGGATCGAGAAACAACTGGTCGGCCTGGGCCGCAAGATAATATTGGTCCTGCGTGTAGTCGCCCGCATAGGCATATACCGGCTTGCCGCTGGCGCGAAAGCGCGTGATCGCGGAGGACATTTCCTCCAGTTGCGCCATACCGGCGTATTCAAGTCCATCCAGTTTTAGAAACAGCGCCTTGATGCGCGTGTCCTGCGCCGCATAATCCAGGCTGTCCACGAGGTCGCGCAGTAACGAGTAGGGAGACTCCTGGCCGAATAATTGCTGTGCCAGGATCTCCTGCGGATCGAATTCGCTGCGCTCGAGCACCACACCGTCCGGCGCCCACACCAGTGCGACGCCGTCCTCAATCTTGAATTGCGGCGCAGCAAAATAGGCATAGGCGAACAGCGCTAAGGGCGCCAGCAGGAATACGACAATAAACAGGCGTGTCACAACGACAAAGAACTGCCATAGACGCGACCAAAAACCACGGCGGGAAGTCGTATCAGCCATTTTCTTATTCAGGTCAGAGCGAAGGCCGTAATCCTAACGCGCCGGGACGGCGTTCGGGGCTTTAAGCCCTGATTTATAAATAGTCTATAGCTATCGTTATAATAATAACAATTGCTTTGAATAATATACAGACTGGCCGCAGAATGCCTGCCGTTGCGGGGCGAAAACAGCGAACTGTTATAGTTCGACGCCCCGAAATTCACAGCATTCACATAGGAGATTGGTATGAGCGTACTCGTTGGCCGCAAGGCGCCCGACTTCACCGCCGCCGCTGTAATGCCGGATGGCTCGATCAAGGAAAATTTCAAGCTCTCCGACGCCAAAGGCAAGTATGTGGTGCTGTTCTTCTGGCCGCTGGACTTCACCTTCGTGTGCCCGTCGGAAATCATCGCGCACGACCATCGCTATGCGGGCTTCAAGGAGCGCAATGTGCAGGTGATCGGCGTCTCGATAGATTCGCAGTTCACGCACTACGCCTGGCGCAGTACCGCGCCCAAGGAAGGCGGCATCGGCCCGGTGCAGTTCCCGATGGTGGCGGACGTCAAGCACGAGATTGTGAACGCGTATGGCATCGCGCACCCTGACGATGGCGTGGCGCTGCGTGCGTCCTTCCTGATTGACAAGCAGGGCGTGGTGCAGCATCAGGTGGTCAATAATCTGCCGCTGGGCCGCGAAGTGGACGAGATGCTGCGCATGGTTGACGCGCTGCAGTTCCACGAGGAAAACGGCGAAGTCTGTCCGGCTGGCTGGGAGAAAGGCAAACCCGGGATGAAGGCAACCGCGGAAGGTGTTGCCGACTATCTCGCCAAGAACGCCAAAAAACTCTAACGGCTAAGCGCGGGGCGATGACAGTGTTGCAGCCAGCCTAGAAATCCTCATTGACTAGCGTGTCAACTCCGGTTTCCAGTCTGTCTGCGCCTCGTCCTAGCCCCGCTCGCTACGCCGTGAATCAATGCAGGAATAAGTTGATATGAGCAACGCACAGCATCATCGTCTCATCATTCTCGGCTCCGGCCCGGCGGGTTACACCGCCGCGGTTTACGCTGCGCGCGCCAACCTGAAGCCGGCCCTGATCACCGGGCTGGAACAGGGTGGCCAGCTCATGACTACGATCGACGTGGACAACTGGCCCGGCGATGTGCACGGTCTGACCGGGCCGGTGCTGATGCAGCGCATGCAGGAACATGCCGAGCGCTTTGAGACCACACTGGTGAACGACCATATCCATACCGTGGATTTGAAATCGCGCCCATTCAAACTGACGGGCGACGCCGGCGGCTACACTGCGGACGCCCTGGTTATAGCGACCGGAGCTTCGGCCAAATACCTCGGCCTGCCCTCCGAGGAGGCCTTCAAGGGCAAGGGCGTATCCGGCTGCGCGACCTGCGACGGCTTCTTCTACAAGGGCCAGGATGTGGCGGTTATCGGCGGCGGCAACACCGCCGTGGAAGAGGCGCTGTATCTCGCCAATATCGCCAACAAGGTCACGATCGTGCATCGCCGCGACAAGTTCCGCGGCGAGAAAATTCTGCATGACAAGCTCTTCGCCAAGCAGAAGGAAAGCAAGGTCGAGATTGTCTGGAACTCAACGCTGGATGAAGTGTTGGGCGACGACTCCGGCGTGACCGGCATGCGCATCGTCAATGTGCAGACCAACGATAAACGCGACATCAAGCTTGCCGGTGTGTTTATCGCGATCGGCCACCAGCCGAATACCAGTCTGTTCGAGGATCAACTCGATATGGCGGGCGGCTATATCAAGGTCAAGGGCGGCGCCGAAGGCGGCGCTACCGGCACGAGTGTGCCGGGCGTATTTGCCTCGGGCGATGTGATGGACCATGTTTATCGCCAGGCGGTCACCTCGGCCGGCACGGGCTGCATGGCCGCGCTCGATGCGGAAAAATACCTGGACGGTCTGGGCTAAGGCTTGGCCGAGGCGAGTCCAACGGCGCGTAACTCCTCCAGCAGTTCGGCGGTGGTTTCGGGTTTGAGACTTAGCAGCAAGTCGTAGACGCGCCGCGCATCGTCCTGCATCCCGGCCTGCAGCAAGGCCTGACCCGCGAGCCGCAGCGTGGCCTGTCGCTCCGCCCCAGCCAAACCACTTTGCGCACGCCAGGCCGATGTGGCCGCGGCAGGGAATTTTTTCAGGATGAACTGAGCGTGGGCAAGCTCAAGCAGCAACAGGCTGCGCTGCGGCTGCACATCGGGATAGAGCGGGCTCGTCAGCCAACGCTCGCAGAATTCGGCCGCCGCCTGGGCGTGGTCGAACCTGCCCGCGTCTCGTAGTAGCCGTCGCAACTGCGTAGTTTGTGCAGATTCAAGCTGAACGGGTGCAAGCTGCATTAACTGCTGTTTGAACGCGTCCGCTGAACCCGCCAGCAAGGCGCTATGTGCCTGCGCAAATTCCCAATCGACAGCAGAGATCGGAGCCGGGCGCTCCGCCAGACTACGGAACAGCGTTGCAGCCGCTGCTTGATCGCCGAGGCTCAAGGCCAGCCGCGCCAGTTCAAAGCGTTGCGGCGGCGGCAAATCGGCGTGCGAAATTCTCTGTCCCTGCATGAACAGCACCAGCGCCAGGCGTGCACCTTGTTCGCGGGTTTGCAAGGCCTCAAATATTCGCGCGGCCGCTTGATCACGGGCGCTGCGCTCACGCGCATCGAGCAGTACCGCAGTCGCCAGCGCTAACGCGGTCAAGGGTTCGTTCTGGCGCCTGTCTTCTATTGCCGCGAGCCAAGGCTGGGCATAGCCACGTTCCAGTCCCCGCTCCGTCGCAAGCTGGCGGCCGTAGCTTTCGTAAGCGGTCCATAAGTCATCTGCGTTAAGCGCGAACAGCTCATCGTCCGGCGGCGGCTCCGCAACGGCCAGCGCACCGGCCTGCGCCTGCAGCGCTGCCAGAGGTTTGTTGAGACGGTTGGCGGCGCGTGCCAGTAACACGCGCGCCGCGCGGCCCTGCGGATGTTGCGCGGGGAATTGCGCTTCGAGTTCCGCTGCCAGCGTGCCACCCTCGGCGGCGCTGTCGGGCTTGCCCAATAATCGCGCCAAAGCCCCCAGCAGCTTAACCTCGGCGGAGCTGTCGTCGGCCAGCGAGGCGGCGGCAGCATAGTTACCAGCATGAATCAGCGCGCGCATCCACAGGCCGCGCATTCCTCCATGCTGCGCCGCGCTGTCAGCGTGCAAAGCCGTATCGCCGCCCTCGCCCAGGGGTGGACTGGCGGCATAGTCCTGGTGATAGCGCTGCGCAGCAGTGCCGCCTGCGTCGTACTGTCTCAACGCCAGATAGGCCAAGACCACCAGTTGCCGTAGCCGCAACTGCAGCGTCGCCGGTGCAGGTGGATTAGCCCACAGCAGCGCGCGGATTTCCTTAAGCGCAGCCTCCGCTTCGCCCAACTCGATCTGCGCACGCAGGCGGCGCGTCACGAGCCATTGTGCAGTTTCCGGGTCACGACCAGCCGCTTGCTGTTGCACGCGCGCCAGCAGACCACGCCAGTTCCGCTGTCGCGCGTACAAGTCCAGCCGTAGTCGTTCGTACTCCTGCCAGGTTTGGAGCTGATCAACCGAGTAAGGGGGCTGCGCCTGTTCCAGAGCCTGGAAAGCCAGGCGAGGAGACACCTCGGCCAGCGAACGGATTTCATCGGGCGATGCCGCAATCGCGGATAGCGTTACACCCAGACCGAAGCAAAAGCCAAAAATCCGCAGCAGCCCATAACCTCGCCGGCTTGCCCCCAGTCCTCGCATCATGCAAGCAGTTTACCGCAGCAACAAAAAAGCCCCGCAAGCGGGGCTTTTTCTTGTAGCAGACGGCACGTTAGTCCAATTTTTCCTTAATGCGGGCAGACTTGCCGGAGAGCTCACGCAAGTAGTAGAGCTTGGCTCGTGCGACATGACCCTTGCGCTTGAGTTCGATCCCAGCGATGGCGGTGCTATAGGTCTGGAACACGCGCTCCACACCTTCGCCATGCGAAATCTTGCGCACCGTGAAAGAGCTGTTCAAGCCGCGGCTCTTCTTGGCGATGACCACGCCTTCAAAAGCCTGAGTGCGCTCGCGTTCGCCTTCCTTTACTTTTACTTCCACCACGACGGTATCGCCCGGCGCGAAATCCGGAATCTTTTTCTGCATCTGCTCGGCTTCCACTGCCTGCAGCAATTTCGAGTTTGCATTGCCCATAACCCACCTCACTGTCGTGTTCGAGGGGAGCGTCTACGCCGCTTCCCCAGTAATCAACCTTGCATTAACCCTGCTCTTCAATCCACTCGCGTAACAGCGTTTGCTGTTCCGCATTCAATCCCAAACCTTCCAGCAGCTCGGGCCGCTTCAACCAGGTGCGGCCCAGCGCCTGCTTCATGCGCCAGCGGGCAATCGCCGCATGGTCGCCGCTCAGCAGCACTTCCGGCACCGGTCGTCCGGCCCAGTTCTCGGGCCGTGTGTATTGCGGATGATCGAGCAGGCCATCCGTGAAGGACTCCTGCGCGGCCGATTCCGCATCATTCAGTGCCCCCGGCAGCAGCCGCGCGATCGTATCAATCACCACCATCGCCGCCAGCTCACCGCCGGAGAGGATGTAATCGCCGATCGAAAGCTCGAAATCCACTTCTGTTTCGATCAGGCGCTCATCCACACCTTCGTAGCGCCCGCATAGCAACACCAATCCTGGCAACTGCGCGAAACGCCGCGCCAAATCCTGCGTCAGCGGCTCGCCTTGCGGACTCAGATAAGCAAGCTTCGCCTCCGCCCCCGCGACCTGTCGCGCGGCGCTCAAAGCTGCGCTCAGCACGGGTGACTGCATCACCATCCCCGGCCCGCCGCCGTACACGCGGTCGTCCACCGTGCGGTGCCGGTCCTGCGCGAACTCGCGCGGGTTCAGCACCTCGAGGCTTAGCAGCCCGCGCTTCAGCGCCCGGCCGGTTACGCCCCACTGACCCACCTGTTCCACAAACTCCGGAAACAGACTGACCACTGCAATTTTCATGATGCCCGCACCGCGCTAGAACTCGGCATCCCAGTCCACCGTCATGCGACGGCCCGGTAAATCCACCGACTGCACCACCGGGCCTTGCACGAACGGAATCAGCCGTTCGCGTTTGCCCTCTTTCACCACCAGCACGTCGTTGGCGCCGGTCTCGAGTATCTGCTCGATAGTGCCGAACCGCTGCCCATCCCGGTTCACCACTTCCAGACCGATCAAATCGGTCCAGTAATATTCGCCGGTCTCAAGTGCCGGTAGCTCCGATCGCCAGACCGCAATCTCGCAGTTCGTCAGTCTGACCGCCGCTTCGCGATCCGTTAGTGCTGCGCCCTGCTCATCCGCCAATTGCACCGCCAGCGCGCCACCGGCGTGCTGGATCTGCATCGGCCGGTAAATCTGCCAGGCGTCCGCCTGACCTAACTGCCAGTTGGCGTAACTGGCTATTTTTTCCAGCGGATCGGTATAGGACTGCACCCGCACCCAACCGCGTACGCCGAAGGGAGCACCGATCCGGCCGAGAATGACTCGTCGATCCTCGGGACGCTCGTCAATCTGCCGCGCGCTCACAGCTCCGGCGCGGGGGCCGACCGCTTACTGCGCGGCGACCGACTTGCGCCCTTCCTTCAACAGTGCCGCCACGCGCTCGCTGGCCTGTGCGCCCTTGCCCAGCCAGAAATCGGCACGCTCATAATTTACCTGCAGACCCACTTCCTGGCCCTTCGGTGCGGGAATGTAAGAGCCCAGGCGTTCGATATAACGGCCATCGCGGGAAAAGCGCTGATCGGCGACCACGATGTGATAGAGGGCGCGCTTCTTGACGCCGGCGCGCGAAAGACGAATTTTAACCATGACTAAATCCTGCAGAATCCGTGAGTTGCCGAAAGGGGCCGGCAAATGAACCGCGTATTGTACGGATTGGAGGGGAAAAAGCCAGCATCGCCCGCGGGGTGGTGTCTCAATTTGCCGCTTGATTTCCCGAGTTCGTCATTCCGGCGGAGGCCGGAATCCAGTCTTTTCAAGCCCATGGACACCGGCCTGCGCCGGTGTGACGGCAAACTGAGACACTACCCAGAGCGCTAGCGCGGCGGCCGGAAGCCGGGAGGAAGGTGTGACTTCATCAGCTTCATCATCTTGCCCATGCCCCCCTTCGAGAACATTTTCATGGCACGTTGGGCGTCCTCGAACTGCCGCAGTAGCCGATTCACGTCCTGCACCTGGGTGCCGGAGCCGGCCGCGATACGGCGCTTGCGCGAAGCCTTGAGCAGATCGGGATAACGCCGTTCCTTGGGCGTCATCGAGTTGATGATGGTAGCCATGCGCCGGAACTGTTTTTCCTGCACCTCTAAATTCAGATTCGCCGGCAACTGGTTTGCGCCCGGCAGCTTGTCCAGAATCGAGCTGATGCCGCCCATGGACTGCATCTGTTCGAGCTGTTCGCGAAAATCGCTTAAGTCAAAGCCCTTACCCTTGGCGATCTTGCCGGCAAACTTCTCGGCCTTGCCCTGATCTACTTTCTCCCGCGCGTGCTCGACCAGCGACAGAATATCGCCCATGCCAAGAATGCGCGAGGCGATGCGCTCCGGATGGAATAGCTCGAGCGCATCCAGCTTTTCCCCAAGGCCCAGGAACTTGATCGGCGCATTCGCCAGCTTGCGTACCGACAACGCGGCGCCACCGCGCGCATCGCCGTCCACTTTTGTCAGTACCACACCGGTCAGCGGTAACACGGCGGCAAAGGCGGCGGCGGTTCTGGCCGCGTCCTGTCCGGTCATGCTATCCACCACGAACAGCGTCTCAGCCGGATTCAGTAACGCATGCAAGGCGCCGATCTCCGCCATCATCTCTTCATCTATCGCCAGGCGGCCGGCGGTATCCACCAGCAAGGCGTCGTAGAAACCTTTACGGGCCTGATCCAGGGCTGCCGCGGCGATTTCCTGCGGCTTCTGCGTCGCCTGGCTGGGCAGGAAATCCACACCCACCTGCCCGGCTACGGTGGCGAGCTGCTGAATCGCCGCCGGGCGATAAACGTCGCAACTCACCACCAGCACTTTTTTCTTTTCGCGCTCCTTGAGAAAGCGCGCGAGCTTGCCGGTCGTGGTGGTCTTGCCCGAGCCCTGCAGTCCAGCCATCAGCACCACCGCCGGCGGTTGCGCGCGCAACACGAAGCCTGCGTTGGGCTCACCCAGCACGCGTACCAGCTCCTCATGCACGATGCCGATCAAGGCCTGGCCGGGGGTGAGACTTTCCAGAACTTCCTTGCCCACCGCGCGCGCGCGGATTTGCTCGATGAAGTCCTTGACCACTGGTAGCGCAACATCGGCCTCGAGCAGGGCCACGCGCACTTCGCGCAGGCTGTCGCGGATATTGTCTTCGGTCAGCCGCCCCTGCCCGCGCAGGTTTTGCAGAACGTGGCTGAGACGGTCGCTTAGGTTTTTGAACACGGCCAGATAATCAGGCTAGTCGCGGAGCGGGGATGGTACTGCTTCACCGCCCATTAGCGCTATGCGAAGATGACGCCAAGCACATGTCTGCCGAGCAATGACAACCGATAGCCGCACCCTTGTTCTCGCCTGTCTGGCGGCGGCCCTGTACGCAGCCGCGACGCTGATTTGCGCGCTGGGCCTGCGCAGCGCCGAGCCTGCGCGCACCTTGCGTCTGTCGCGGGTCGCGCTGTGGCATGCGGTGGCAGCGCTGGTCATGCACGCGCTGGCTTTGGACGGCGACCTGATTCAGCCGGATGGCTGGCGCTTCGACTTCGGCAACGCGCTTTCGCTGTTTGTCTGGCAATGCGCCCTGGTGTTGACGCTATTCGCCTTGCACCGCCCGGCGACGCATCTGGGACTGGTGGTGTTTCCTGCGGCAGCGGCCGGCGCCTTGATCGGGGCGCTCACTCCAGTTGGGGCGGCTGCCGCGGATACAGTGAGTCTTGGTCCAGGCTGGCCCTTGCGCGCGCATATTTTGCTGTCGCTGCTCGCCTACAGCCTGCTGACCTTGGCCGCAGTGCAGGCCTGTGCCCTCGCCTGGCAGGACCGCAAGCTGCGTCCACAATCCCAGCAACCGCTACCCGCGATGGCCAATTTGCCCGCGCTGGAGACCATGGAGGAAACGCTGTTCCAGCTCATCGCCCTGGGCTTTGCCTTGTTGACACTGGCGCTGCTGAGCGGCCTGGTTTTCGTGAACGACCTGTTCGCCCAGCATCTGGCGCATAAGACCGTCTTATCAATCATCGCCTGGGGCGTGTTCGCGATTCTGCTGTGGGGTCGCTGGCGTTCCGGCTGGCGCGGCCGTACTGCTCTGCGCTGGACGCTCGCCGGCTACAGCGTATTGCTGCTGGCCTATTTCGGCAGCAAATTCGTTTTGGAAATTCTACTCGGGCGACACTGGAGCTAGGCCCTCACAGAGGCCCTGCAGCAGAGCTTGCGCCGCAGCGAATCGCACCGCGGCACGATCGCCGCTGAATTGATGGCGCTGAATGCTCGCCGCGCCGTCCCTCGCCTGCCAGCCGAGCCAGACCAAACCCACCGGCTTGTCCGCGCTGCCGCCGCCCGGACCCGCAACGCCACTCACTGCAGCCGCCCAATCAGCGCCGCTGTTCTGCAAAGCGCCTGCCAGCATTTCACGCACGACGGTCTCGCTGACGGCGCCAAAACGCGCGAGAGCGCGCGCGCTCACACCCAGCATCCCGGTTTTCGCCGCGTCGGCATAGGTGATGAAGCCGCGCTCGAACCAGGCGGAACTGCCCGGAACATCGGTGATCAACTTACAGACGAGACCACCGGTACAGGATTCGGCCACAGCCAGACGCAGCCCGCGGCGTTGCAGCGCATCGCCCAGTTGCCGCGCAAGTTGTAAGGATTCGTCGTTCACCGATGTACCTGTTGCGATAGCATAGTCTGCTCCAACGAAGGGAATTCCAACATGACCCACACTCTGCGTGCGAGTCTGCTGGTATGCTGCTTGGCGCCACTGGCGGCTGCCGCCGAGGTACCGGGCGAGAGCACAGACTACGCCCGCGGCTATGCGCAGGCGGTGCTGGATCGCCAGTTCCCCAAGCTTGAACTAAGCATCGACGATGGCGCCAAACCGGGCCGCGTGATTGTGGTTTCGAAAGGCTGCCTCACGGCCACTCAGCAGCTTGCCATCAGCAAAGTACTGCTCGGCAAAACCATCGAACAAGTGGACTGGCAGATGACCTGCTTCTCCGCCGCGGTGACCCAGCCACCGGAAAGTACAATAGAAAAGGAGACCCCGGCCAAGATCGAAGTGGAGCCGCTGCCGCCCGGTCCCTTGTTCAAGCCGCTGCTGGCCGACCCGCGCGAGCCGCGCTTTTCGGTCAACTATCAGCACCACCGTACCGATGCGCTGAATTTCGACGCCGCGGACGTTTCCCTCGGCGAGTACGTGGGTTTCGTTGAAGGCGACCGCGGCAACAGCCGCTATCAGATTGGCTTGCAAGGCGCGGTATTTGCGCTGTTCAACCTGGATTCTGACTCGTTCGATTTGATCAATGCGGATTACCTGATCGGGTTTCCGCTGACCTGGCGCCGTCACGAATGGTCGGCGCGCACCAGGCTCTATCACATCAGCTCGCATCTCGGCGATGAATTCCTGCTGGGCAATCCGGGCATTGACCGTATCAATCTCAGCTACGAGGTAGTGGATGCGCTTTTAAGCCACGAATGGAAGCAAACACGGCTTTACGGCGGCGGTGTAGTTGTGCATAGCGATCCTGATCTCGACCGCGGACTGGCCCAGTTCGGTGGCGAATACGACTGGGGCACGATCTGGGACGGTGTCGATCTTAGTCTCGGCGCCGATTTAAAGGGCACGGCCGAGCAGGACTGGTCGGTGAATCAGTCTTATCGCGCCGGTATCAGCTTTACGCGCAGCACGCGCGAAGTCCGGCTGATGCTGCAGCACTATCGCGGCTTCTCGCCCAACGGCCAGTTCTTCACCGAGCGCTTGAGATACACCGGCATCGGTCTGTATTTCGGTCTATAGGGGCCAGCGTGCCACGCGCCACGGCCGAGACCGGCCAGCACACGCCGGTCATGCAGCAATATCTGGGCGTGAAAGCCCAGCATCCGGATGCGCTGCTGTTTTATCGCATGGGCGATTTCTACGAATTGTTTTACGACGACGCCAGGAAGGCGGCGCGGCTACTGGATATCACGCTGACGCAACGCGGTCAGTCGGGGGGCCAGCCCATCCCCATGGCGGGCGTGCCTTATCACAGCGCCGAGCAATACCTCGCGCGCCTGCTCAAACAGGGCGAATCGGTCGCCATCTGCGAGCAGATCGGCGATCCGGCGACGAGCAAGGGGCCGGTCGAGCGCAAAGTGCTGCGCGTCGTCACACCCGGCACCGTTACGGATGAAGCCTTTCTCGACCAGCGCCGCATCAACCTGCTGGCCGCGGTGCATCACCTAGAAGGCCGCTACGGCTTGGCGGCACTCGAGCTGGCCAGCGGCCGTTTCAGCGTTATGGAAGTGTCGGATGTGACCGAGCTGAACGCGGAGTTGGCGCGCTTGGCGCCGGCGGAATGTCTGGGTGACGGCAGCATCCCGCTGCTGCAGACCGCGGGAGTGGGTGCCCTGCGCGAGCGCCCCGTCTGGCATTTCGATCCCGTCAGTGCGCGCCGCCACTTATGCGAACAATTCGGCACGCGCGATCTGCGCGCTTATGGTTGTGAGGATTTACCGGCGGCCGTGGGCGCGGCCGGGGCCTTGCTCGGCTATGTGCGCGAGACCCAGCAGTCCGCGTTGCCGCACCTGCGCGACATCGTTACCGAAAACCGCGACGAGGCGCTGGCGCTGGATCCGGCGACGCGGCGCAATCTGGAGTTGGAGCGGAATCTCAGCGGCGGCAGTGAGGCCACCCTGCTCACGGTACTCGATGGCTGCGCCACCGCCATGGGCGGGCGCTTGCTGCGGCGCTGGTTGCAACGCCCATTGCGCAGCCAGCCCGCATTGCGCGCGCGTTATCACGCCGTGGCAACTCTATTGACGGCACATCGCCCCCTGCAGGACAGCCTGCGTGAATGCGTGGACGTGGAGCGCATTCTGGCGCGCGTAGCCTTGCGCAGCGCCCGCCCGCGCGACCTTGCCGGTCTGGGCCGCAGCCTCAGTCTGCTACCTGCGTTCCGGCGGCAACTGGGTGACCTCGACAGCCCGCGGCTCGCTGAACTCGCCGGTCTGCTCGGCGAACACGTCGAAACCCAGGATTTGTTAAGCCGCGCGATCGTTGCGACGCCGCCGGTATGGCTGCGCGACGGCGGCGTGATCCGCGCGGGTTTCGACGCCGAGCTGGATCAACTGCGACAGCTCTGCGAAAACGCCGACGGCTTTCTACTGGAGTTCGAGCAGCGCGAGCGCGCCCGCACTGGAATTGAAGGTCTGCGTCTCGGCTACAACCGAGTCACGGGTTACTACATCGAGCTAAGCCGGGCCCAAGCCGAACGCGCGCCTGCGGATTATCAGCGGCGGCAGACTTTGAAAGGCGTTGAGCGTTATCTCACACCGGAACTGAAAACCTTTGAAGACCAAGTGTTGTCGGCACGCGAGCGGGCGCTGGCGCGTGAGAAACATCTTTATGAAGGTTTGCTTGACAGCCTGCAGCAACAACTCGGCGGGCTCCAGCAAACCGCGCAGGCGCTGGCCGAGCTGGACGTGCTGGCCAACCTCTCGCAGCGCGCTGAGGCGCAACGCTGGGTGCAGCCGGAACTGGTCGAGACGCCCTGTCTGGAAATCCGGGCAGGCCGTCATCCGGTGGTCGAGGAAATCGTCCGCGCCGGTGGTCATCCCTTTGTCGCCAACGACCTGAAACTCGGCGATGACCGCCGCATGCTGGTGATCACCGGCCCCAATATGGGTGGCAAATCCACGTATATGCGCCAGAACGCGCTGATCGTACTGATGGCGCACGTCGGCAGCTTTGTGCCCGCGGAAAGTGCGCGGATCGGACCGGTGGATCGCATCTTTACCCGCATCGGCGCCTCGGACAATCTCGCGGGGGGCCAGTCCACCTTCATGGTGGAGATGAGCGAAACCGCGCTCATCCTGCGGCACGCCACGCCCAATAGTCTGGTGCTGATGGACGAGATCGGGCGCGGCACCTCGACTTATGACGGTCTCGCCTTGGCGCAGGCTTGTGCCGAACATCTGGCCATGGAGGTGCGTGCTTTCACCTTGTTCGCCACCCACTACTTCGAATTAACCCAACTGGCTGGGCGCCTGCCGGGTGTGGAAAATGTGCATCTCGACGCCACCGAATATGGCGAACAGCTGGTGTTTCTGCACAGCGTGCGCGAGGGGCCCGCCAGCAAGAGCTATGGCTTGCATGTAGCTCAACTCGCTGGCGTTCCTGCCGACGTGATCGAGTTGGCGCGGCGGCATCTGGCAGCGCTGGAGAGCAAGGCGCTGGATACGGCGGCTAGCGGCCCGCCACCGCAAATGGAGTTATTCCGTCCCGCCGGCCAGCACCCCGTCCTGGCGGAACTGGCCGCACTTAATCCGGATGAGTTCAGTCCGAAACAGGCGCTGGAGTTTCTGTATTACTTGCGGGATTTGATGCGCGAGTAGTCAGCCTCTACATCCCCGCATTCTTCAGTACCAATTTCACAACCGTGACGATGATTAGGATGAATACGACCGTCATTCCCAAGCCGACGGCGATGAAAACGTCGGCCCGGCCGTGTGTGAAATCCCGCTCGCGGTTCTTGCTCGACTGAACGCCAAAAAATGACGCCATCACACTGGCGATGGTCTGCCAGAGCGTCGGGGCATGAGGTGCCGGATCGTTCATTGATCGAACCAATTCTTTCCGGTACCAGCGCCAACAAAAGATATTACGAATAGTTGGTGAGTTGCTTCACGCCTTCTGCTGTATCCGGACCCGTCTTCTTCTTGACGTCGTCCATGAGCACTTGCTCCAGCTTGCCGCCGATGAGCGGGATGCCGACCTTGATATTCCAGGTCATGTGGTTGGCGCTGCCGGCGCCCTCGTCCTTCAGCTCCATATCGCAGGTAATCGTCGCCGGAATACCCTTGATATTGATATCCAGCCGCCCCTTCCTGGTTTTGGCGTCCCAGGAATCCTGCTGCACGACCGTCATATTGGCCGAGATGAATTTCTGCGCGAAACTCGGCAGCGGCACGTCAGCGGGTACTTCGCGGCTGACTTTGATGGAAAACTTGTCGCCGTCCTGCTTGTGCTCCAGCAACTGGATGTTCCTGGCGCCCAGATTCTTATACTTAGTTAAGAAATAGTCCTTGTCGGTGAACATTTTGATGACGACGTCGGACTTCTTCTGGAAGACGCTCTTCTCTTTATGTTGCATGGCTCACCTGGCAGTTATGTAAAGGCCTAAAGCGGCGCCCGGAACGGGGCCTCTCCTCCCGCAATTGCACAGTGATATCAGAAATCGTGCGGCTGCCCAAGCCCCACCGGAGAAAACAAAGGCTGCGGCGCTCGCAGCGCCGCAGCCTTTATGTAATGCCACCCGGAATTAGCGCGTGGTGCGCTTCTTCACCGAATCCGGTGTGAAGAAGCTGCTTTCGAAGGACACTGAGAAATCGTTGGCCTTGTCTTCAGTGAACAGCGCCGTCACGAAGTAGCCGCCGGACTGCAGATCGTAAATGGTCTCGGGCACGCCACCTACCGTTTGCACATTGCTTGCATAGACCAGCGCGCCTTCCTGGAACTTATAGAGCTGATCGCGCTTGTCGTAATTGTCCACCAGCGCAATCGCCCAGCTGTCTTCATCAATATAAAAGCGACGCTTCTTGAAGGTGTGATTGGTACCGGCCCTCAGATCGCCTTCCACCACCCAGACGCGGTGCAGCTCGTAGCGCAGATAGTCCTGGTCCAGATGACCCTTCTTGGTGACGGCGTCGTATTTCACACCCTTCTGATTGATCTTGTGGTTGTTGTAAGGAATGATCATTTCCTTCTTGCCCACCAGCTTCCAGGTGTAGCGGCCCAGCTCGCCGTTGAACATGTCTACTTGATCGTAGAACTGCTGGCCGTCGGTGCCCTCGTAGGGGTTGTCGCAGCAGACGTTTGGCGCTTTGCGGATGCGACGCAGACCCGGGTTGTAAATCCAGGCAGAACGGGTCGTTGGATGTTCCCAGGCCAGCAGGAACTGACCCGCCACGCGCGGCGGCTCTTTGGTTTCCGACAAATAGTAAATGGCGATTTCGTCCGGTTTTTCGAAACTGCCGGGACTCTTGATTGAGGCGTAGCCGAATTTGACGTCCTCAATCAGCTTGGAGAAGCTCTTGTCGCCGCTGGGTTGCACAATCAACTGGTTGTTGTAACGGCGCACGCTTTCGCCACGCCACTTCAGGCGATGATTCCACACCGGCTCCGCGCCGGAAGCGGGCATCGGGAACGGGAAACCGAGTTTGGCGCCCTTGAGCGAATCCACGTTACCGCCCACCAGCTCGGCGGTGGTGGCGTTGAGCTTGGTCGCGTCGTAAATCTCCTGCGGCCAGCCGACCGAGCGGGCGGTCTTGTACACCGGCATCTTGTAGGTCGCGAAACGCGAGAGCATGGACTTATGGCCCTCGGACAATTTGTCCACGTATTGAGCCATATTGTCCTTGGTGATGGTGTAAACCGGCTGCTCGGCCGCGTACTTGTTCGAAGGCGCCCAGAACCCCGCGAGTTCGCCCTCTTTAGGGTCACCGCCGGTCCATTCGGGGATGCTCTTGTCGGCGTTGCCGGCTTTCTCGGCGCCGACAGGGGTCAGCGCGGCGCCAAGCTTGGCGGCCTCTTCCGCTGACACCTTGGCGTGAGCCTGAACCATCGCCAGCGCAAGGCAGGCGGCGCTGCCGTAAGTTGCGATCGATTTCAGCATGAGAATTCTCCTCAGTATAGGGTCTACGGTGTTGCGCTACGGCAGGTCTGTAAGCATCGCTGGCCCGCTATAAAAAGTCAAAACAGCGCGAACCTAGAGAAAACGCAGCAGCAGGGGTCGAGCGACCAACTCAGCGCGCAAGCTGGCGACCAGTATGAACACGCCGGCAAGACGGCGGTGCAGAAACACAATCTCCCGCGGCGGCACGCGAAAGTAGCGCGACAGAGCGGCCTTAGCAACCGCTGCAGAAACGCGCTTTGGCAGGTCAGTCTCGCCCCATTTGTAGGCACCCTCCTTGGTCAGCCATTGGCGCGGCGGCCGCTCGGCGGTGACTTCGGCAAAGGGTTCGATGATCAGCCGGCAGACCTCGGCGAAGCTATCCCGCACACTGTCGCCGAACTGGGCACGCATCAGGCCGATGGTTTCGGCGCCGCGCAAGATCACGTCGCGGTCATCATTCACCGCGCCGGCAATGATGTCACGATAGGCGTTCAGGAAGGGTCTGGAGAAATCACGCGTCGCGCCGAAATCAATCAGCACCAGCCGGTCGTTCTCGCCGTGCGGGTCCACCCTGACTTTGAAGTTGCCGAAGTGCGGATCGGTCTGCACCCGATCCCAGCGCAGAAATTCGTTGAAGAACAATTCCAGCGCAGCCAATGCAATGCGGTTGCGCCGCGCTTGGCTGAGCCCCTGCACTTCGGGCGAGTGCACATGGCTGGCCTCCTCGAAGCTGGTGGCGAGAATATCGTCGGTGCAATAGTCCTCGATGGTTTCGGGTACGACGTAGCGGGAATCGTCCTTCAACTGGCGGTGGTACCAGCCGGTCATGCGCAGCTCGCGGCCGTAGTCCACTTCCTGGTGCAGCATCTCGCGTACTTCCTCCATGATCGGCCCGAGCGAGATGCCCTTGGGCACCACTTGCGTGAGTTGCATTACGCGTGAGAGTGAGCGGATGTCGCTGTCGATCGCATCGCCCACGCCGGGATATTGGACTTTCAGCACCAGCTTGCGCCTATCCCGTTCGCGATAGGCGATGTGCACTTGGCCCAGCGAAGCAGACGCCAGCGGCCGCGGCTCGATCTCCAGCTCCGCCATGCGGCGTGGGCCTAGCGAGTCCTCGATTTGCGGGCGGACCGCGGACCATGACACCGGGGGGGTGTCGTCCTGCAGGCTGGCGAGTACCGACACCGCTTCGGGCGGCATGAAGTACTGGCCGTAGAGCGAGAGCATCTGGCCGAGCTTCATGATCGAGCCCTTGAGCTGGCCGAGCTCGTCGCGCAAGTACTCCGCCTGCCGGGTGTAGAAGCTGCGATTGCTGACCTCGCGTGCCTTTTTACCGCGAAATAGATTCAGCGCTTCGTGCGTGGCGATCTGCGAACCGGCGACCAGGCCAATACGGGCCATTGCCATATTGCGCGCAAGAGGGCTGGTCTTGAGCCGCTTGATGCTGTTGTCGTTTCTGTCATTGCCGGGCATGCGGCTATTGTCCGCGATCCCGCTGGACGACGGAAAGGAGGACCGTTCGCCCTGAGGTATCGAAGGGCGATTTGTTCGTGCCCTTCGACAAGCTCAGGACAGGCTTCGATACGCCATCGGCGTACCCCGCCCCGAGCTTGACGAAGGGTCAGCACGAACGGGGACATTGGGAGGCGCTAGCGGATGTGGCGCGCGACGACCCTGCTGGGCGAAAAATTGCCGGCTTTGGCTTCGTTGAACACCACCGGCGTCTCCTCGTTGGTGAGGAAGCTGGCGAGATAACGGGTGTCCTTGAAGTCGTAAAGCAATTCCGGCCCAGTGGTAGTCATTGGCACCTTGTACATGCTGATGCCATGGCCCTCCTGGAAGCGCCACAGCACGTCGTTCTGGTCGTAGCAGTCCACCATGAGAATCACCCAGGAGTCTTCATCCACATAGAACACGCGGCGCTTGAACGCATGCTTCTCCTCCGGCCGGGTCACTGCCTCCACCACCCACATGCGGTGCAACTCGTAACGCGTGTGCTCCTGGTGGTAGTGGCGCGGCTTCAACAATTGCGTGTACTTGAGCGAGGGTTCGTTGGTGCGATAGCTGTTGTAGGGCACGTAGTAAGGCCGGCGGCCTACCAGCTTCCAGGTGTAGCGGTTAAAGCCGCCGTTATACATATTGATCTGATCCACGAACTTCATGCCTTCGCTATCCGGCAGTTTGTAGTCGTAGCCGATCGTGGACGGCAGGCGGAACAGCTTGTGCATGCCGGGTGGGCCAGCCCACAGCGCGCGGCCGCGGTGCAAATCGGTGGTTTCGTGAACCAGAAAAGTCAGACCCGCGACGCCGGCGGGCGCGACCACGCGCCCAACGTAGTACAGCAACAGATTGCCCTTGCGAATCTCACCTGGCGCCTTGAGGTTGCCGTAGATGAAGTAAATCTCGATCTCCTGCTTGCTGAGCTGATATTCACCCTTGGCATTCACCACCGCCTGCGCCGAAGGTGTTGTGATGCTCTCGCCGCGGTAATGCACGCGATGATTCCAGAGCACTTCGTTGCCGGTCTTCGGCACGCGGAAGGGCATGCCGAGTTTGGCGCCTTCCAGCACGTCCGGATCAACCAGCTTGACCGTCTTCTGGTTGGCGATGGTCGCGTCGTACACCGCCTGCGGATAAGCCGCGGAGCGCCGCGTGCGATATACCGGCAGCTTGTAACTGGCATAGCGCTTGAGCAAGGCCTGATGGCCCAGGCTAAGCTGCTCGCTGTATTGAGCATAGTTAGCTTGATCGATTACGAATAGTGGTTTGTCGTCCGAATACGGATCGGCTGGCTTGTTGTTAAGCCCGACGCCAGCCGGCGAATTCTGTGGCGTGAGGCCCCCGGTCCATGGCGGAATACGCCCGTCGGCGGAACCTGCCGCCACCGCGCCGACGGGTGTCAGTCCATCTTCCAACGCCTGACCTGCCGCGCCGGCGCCTGCTCCGCCTCCAGTTGAAGAAAATTTCGCATCGGGGATATTGGCAATCAAGGTCGCCGTTGGCGCCGGCGCGAGCGGATCGGCATCGCTGAGCGTGGCTCGCCGCCCCGACGATGCAATGCCGGCGTCAATGAAGGCCAGCCAGGCCCGCGCCGCCTTTTCACTGCCCGCCTGGGTGGCAGCGGCAGTAAAGCTCTTGCCCGCCGCGTCCAGGTCATGTTGCTGGTATTGCGCGAAACCCAGCGCCAGATAAGCCTTGCCGCGATCGCCTTGCGGCAGGCCGCGGCTGAAAGCGTCCTGCAAGGCAGTGGTCGCCTGTGGCCAGCGCTCCAGCTCGATTTGCAGTTGCGCGATCTCGAGATACTGGTCGGGCCGCGCGGTCTGCTTCACCGCCTGCTGCATTGCCGACAGCGCCCGTTCGCGCTCGCGCGCCTTTAACCACGTCGCCGCAAGAAGTTCATAGTTCGACGCGTTTTGCGCGATGCGCTTGTCAGTCAACCACTGCTCAAGCAGGGCGCCCGCCTCGTAGGGTTGATCCGCCGCGTTATAAAACTTGGCGAGCTGCAACAATTCATCCGGCGTGGTGAGAAAGCCTTGTTTATAGGCTAGTGCCATTGCGCCGGCGGCCTTGCGCGGCTGCTTCAGTTTTGAATGCAGCGCCACCAATTGCATCCATGTGCCCTTCTCCGGTGGAAACTGGCGCAGTTGTTGTTCCAATACTTTGACGCCCTGGTCCAACTCGCCGAGCTGGTAGTGGATTGAGAACAAAACCTCCAGCCACTCCTGTTTCGGCGCCTGCGTGGTACTCAGCGCCTTCTTCAGGGGCGCGATCGCATCGCGCGGTCGCTTCATCCCGACATAAGCCGCAGCGAGAGCGGCGTAGGCGTCGGCTGGCGGCTTGTCGGCGGTTTGCAGCCACTGGGTTAGCGCAGCGGCGGCTTTCGGAAATTCATCCTTGGCCAGATAGAGCTGCGCGAGGTCGTAACGCATTTCGCCCTCGGCGATGGCTGACAAACTTTTCTGCGCCAGCGCCTGCTCGAATTTCTGAATCGCTGCGCTGTAGTCTGCCTTCTGCGCGGCTTCCTGCGCCTGCTGCTGCAGAATCAGAGCTTGCGCATAAGGGTTGCCCTGCGAGTCTTTCAGCAGTTGTTCGGAAGATTTGGCCGGTCCGGCCGGCGCCGCGTCGCGTGTCTCGCTGCGGTATTGGTCGGCGTGAACGAGGGTCGCGAGCATGGACAAGGCCGCTACGCCCCCGCGGATTAAGCGTCGCGAAGCGACGACTTGAATCCGCGGAGTTAGTGCCGCGGCTCCGCTGTCGGCACTAACACTAGTTCCAGTTGTACTTGAAATCTTCAAGCTTGAACTCGATTTTTTGGATCACTTCGCGCGGACGCTCGGACCGTTCGTACAGCCAGGTCGAGACACCGGACACGGTCGCAGCTTCGAATATGCCCTTGGGCTCGGCATCCACGATTTTGATATCGGCGACACGCCCTTCGGTCGTTACCGTGAACACTACTTGCACCCAGCCTTCGATGCCGCGCCGATAAGCGGATTCCGGAATCTGCGGACGCTGCGTCGAAAGCGGAACCAGCGGTTTGCCGCTAAAGCC
Organism: Nevskiales bacterium; assembly: GCA_050740255.1. Taxonomy (GTDB): domain Bacteria; phylum Pseudomonadota; class Gammaproteobacteria; order Nevskiales; family JBOICV01; genus JBOICV01. The sequence continues at coordinate 38,817 of JBOICV010000141.1, forward strand.
TTTGCCGGAACCAAAGCCGCTGCCGGTACCGGTCCCCGCGCCGCCACGTCCGGCAAAGCCGCCGAAGGCCTTGCCGAAGCTCATACCGCCGCCGAGCTTCGGCGTGAAGTCCATATTGGGCATGGCCACGTCCAGCGCCGGCGCATCGGCCACCGGCACGGACAGATCGGACAGCGAAGGTGGACCGGGCGGCGGCGGTTGCAGCGGGGCGATCGCCGGCGTACTGCCGCCGGGATCGGGCTCTTCCTCTTCCGGCTGTTCGATCTCGACCACCTGCGTCTCGAACTGGGGCCGCAGGCCGGGCGTGGGAATAAGAATCAGCAGTTGCATCAGCCAGAACAGAATCAGGCTTAGCAACAAGCCGCCGCCCAGGCTCAGCGCATAGCGCGGTGCCGATGGCGCCGGGCTATTTGGAACGTGGTTCGGATTCTCTAGCAGCGATAGCGACACGTAGCACTCCCGCAAGCCGGGCCTGATCCATCACCTGCACCAGCAGGCCGGTGCGGGCGTCCTTGTCCGATTGGATCACGACTGCCGCATCCGGGTTCAAGGCCCGCAAGCGTTCGATCTGGCCGCGCAACAGACGCAAATCCACTTCCTGACGATCCAGCCATATCTCGCCGCCCGGCGTGATGGCGATGAGAATGTTGTTGCGCTGCTGCTTCTGCGCAGTCTGCGCCGTCGGCTGTTGCACCTCGATGCCGGCATCGCGCACGAAGGCGGCGATGATGATGAAGAAGATCAAAAGATTCAGGAAGAAATCCAGCATCGGCGCCAGATCAATGCCGGCATCCTCAGGCAGATGGGCGTGGCGGCGAAAGCGCATCGCGGATTATCCGTGGCGCACCGGCAGCAGGTCGGGCAGATGCTCGACCTCGCCGCGCACGCGCGCGGCATAGCGATTGACGAATAGCATTGCAAGCAGGCTCACCGCCAGTCCCGCCATGGTGGACACCATGGCATGCGATACACCATAAGCCATGGCCTTGATGTCGGCCGTGCCCTGCGCCAGCATGGCGTCGAATACTTCGAGCATGCCGGTGACCGTGCCCAGCAGCCCGAGCAGGGGGCACAGCGGCACCATCACCCGGATCAGCGGCAATCCGGCATTCAACTGCTGGCTCATCTGCGACATCAGCGCGCGCCGGATCTGATGCGCCCCCCAGGAACTGCGGTCCTTGCGCGCCAGCCAGCCCGCTCGCAACGCGGCGCGCTGCTGCGGCAGCACGCGCATATAGAACCAGCCGCGCTCCACCACCAGTGTCAGCAGCAAGATTGACGCCGCGAGAATCCAGCGCAGCACCCAGCCGCCGGAATCCAGGAAGTCGCTGATGGAGCCATAGGGCGCCAGCAAGGCCTGCAACCAGAGCGACTCAGACACGTTTGTGACCCACTTCGATGGAGCGCGCCAATAGGCCTGCGCTTTGCTCATCCAGAATCTGAATCAGGTGGCGGGAACGCGAGGACAGGAATGTATTGATGAACAGCAGCGGGATCGCAATCAAGAGGCCCAGCACCGTGGTCACCATCGCAATCGAAATGCCGCCCGCCATGAGCTTGGGATCACCCGCACCCTGCTCGGTAATCACCTGGAAGGTGACGATCATGCCGACCACGGTGCCGAGCAGCCCCATCAGCGGACCCGCGGCGACAATCATGCGCAACATCGCCTGGAACCGCTCCAGCGGGGCGGTTTCGCGCAGCACCGCTTCATTGAGCTTGATCTCCAGCGCCTCACTGTCGAAATCCTGGCGCGGATCGTAGGCGCGCAATACGCGGCCCAGCGGATTGTCGGTGCGCGGCGCGGTCAGGTTGTCCAGTTGCGATTTCACGGCTCGCTGCGTGCGATGCAGATAAAGGAGCTGCCAGACGGCTGCAACAAATCCCACAACGCCCAGCAGAATCACGATATAGCCGATGACGCCGCCGGAACGGACGCGTTCCGTGAGGCTCGGCCGCACGCTCAATACGCTGAGCAGCGCGCCGCGGCTGGGATCCAGCAACATCGGCACGGGACTCTCCGTGGCCCCCTCGAACTCTTCTGCCACGCCGGCGCCTTCCGGCTGACGCGGCAGCGCCTGGAACTTGCCGCTGGCCGGCAACCATTGCAGGTAGCGGCCCTCGCTGACCGCCGCGAAGGGGCCGGCGCGCGTAACCGGTAAATCCGTGGTAAGGCCATCCTCGTCCATGACCGGCGCAGTGAAGCGGACCACCTTGCCGTTCTCCGTCATCGCCTGTTGATACATGAACCAGAGTTTTTCCAAGGCGGCGATATCCGGCAGAGATTTGCTCTGCGCCAGCTCGTTCAGGAATTTGGCCCGCTGCGGAAACTGTGCCGCGAGCAGACTGTCCTGATCCTGCAGGCCAAGCTTGGCCGCGGCCTCGTGCACCTGCGAGGCGAGCTGGTTGATATCGCCGGCCTTGCCTCGCAACTCCTCGGCCAGTCGCTGGATTTCGCGTTGCGTCGCCTCGAACTGCTGGCGCCGGCCGGCGATGCGGCCCTCTACTGTGCGCAGTTCCGCCAATGCTTCCTGATACAGCCGCTCGCGCTCGGACTTATCTTTGAGGAAACGCGCTTCGCGTTCGCGATTGATCTGCGCACTGGCGCCCTGCTGGCGCTGCACTTCCTGCAACAACGCGTCGAGATCCTGCGCCGAACGCGCGGGCACGGTCATAAAGCTCGTAAAAAAGAACGTCATACCGGCGAAAGCCGGTATCCAGTGTTGAAACAGTCCGCGCCGCGTAAATCCTTGATTGGATTCCGACTCTAGCCGGAACGAAAGAACAACGCGCTTCATGGCTTATCGCGCTGCACCGTTACGGGCGCCGTTGCCGGCGCCGGCGCGGAAATCGGTAAGCGCAGCAGTTCCGGCGCGGAACCCTCGTTGGCCATGCGGATGGCATGACGCACGTCATGGTTGTAGTGTCCTGACAGCTCCACCCATTTTTTCTGTGCAGGATCCCACCAAGCCCCCTGCTCGCCGTCTATGCTGAGGTAGTACAGGCTCACCCGGCCCAGCATGAGAAAATCCACAGCACGAAGCTCGTCACCAAACCTCAGATCGCCACGCCAGGTCTCCAGCGTGTGTCCATATTCGGTTTCGACCTGGTAGGCCTCGAGCACGCGCCGGAATTGCTCGCCTACGCCAAGCTGCGAGTCGCGCAGGGCAGCGCGCAGTTTGGTCAAGCGCTCCTTGCGCTCGTCCAGTAGAAAAGGTTTGTCCAACGCGACGAATTTCTCCAGAGTATCCACCATCCGCAGCATGAGCGGGACGATGTCCTCCTGGGTGCGAGCTACCTCCGCAAGCTGGCGCGAGAGCGATTCACGCTCGCCAGCCTGCCCGGCAACCTGTTCGTCGAGTTCCTTGGCGTAAAGCTTGAGCTGCTGGGCTTTGTAGAGTGCGGCACGGTAGGCCTCGAGCGCCTTCCTGCTGTCGTCCGACAGTTTATCGACGCGCTGTTGCGAAACCGCGTTGGAGTCCTGCGTCTGGACTTCGGTCTCCAGCACTTGCTGCGCGGTGGCCGCCAACGCGGCAACCGGCGCCGCCAAGCTCAGCGCGGCGGCGACAAATAAAGATGAACGAAAACGCATGGCTTCCTGCCTTGCTGAAGAGTCTTTTAACTACGCCCCTTAAATTCCTCCATGGACTTGTACACTCCAAAGATCCGGCCCGCCACGAAATCCCATAGCACGAGCGGCAGAAACCCCTTGAAGAAATTGGAGAGGTAAACCGTCCACGGCAGAATCAAGCGCGCCCGGCCGGACTTCATCGCCGCCCAGACTTTCTCGACCACATACTCCGGCGTCAGGATGGGCGTCATCAGCATGCCCTTAGCGCCTTCGAACATGCCGGTAGAGATGTAGCTCGGGTTGACGGTCGTAACCCGCACATGGGTATTGCCGCTCTGCTCCAGTTCCAACCTGACCGAGTCACTCCAGCCGGTGCAAGCCCACTTGGAGGCGCAATACACGCTCATACGTGGGTTCGATACCAACCCCGCCGCGGACGCAATATTGACGACGCGACATTCCGTTTCCTTGTTAGCGATCATTTCCGGCAGAAACTCGCGCGCGACATACATAGGCGCCAGCGCGTTGATGGCCATGGTGAACAAGGTGTCCTTGATCTGGTCGTGTTCCCAGAAGAACTTGCCGCGCACGACTCCGGCATTGTTGAACAGGATGTCTACCTTGCCCACCTCCTGTTTTACTTTAGCAGCGGCCTGCTGAATCGCTTCCAGCTTCGACACGTCCACGACATAGGTATGCACCTTGCCACCTTTCGCGCGCAGTTCTGCGGCGGTGGCGTTGAGTGCCTGCTCGTTGATATCCCATAGCACCGCTTGCCCGCCTTCCTTTACGGTCAGCTCGGCGTAAATCTTGCCCATGCCCATGGCGGCGCCAGTGATCAACACGGTTTTGCCTGCAACGGTTTGCATAACACCCCTCCTTTCCGCAACAAACTTAGTTTCGTCATTCCCGCGAAAGCCGGAATCCAGATTTTTTATAAACGCCTGGACACCTCCCGGCGAAAGCCGGGATCACGCCGGTGTGACAGCCTATTTATAGCTTCCTAAAGAATCTTGTCCCAGTCTTCTTTTTTAACCAGATCAGCCGTCATCAAGCGATCGAACGCGCGACGCAGCTTGCTCTGCTCCAACTGATTCCGTCGTTCTGCAGCATCCCTGTCCGAGAACCAGATCACGTGCGGAAACAACAGCACGCGCAGCAACCCGATCAGCATATACAGGTAGCTGAAGGCGAACAGGATGCCGCAAACCATTGAAATATACTCGAAATTCACGCTGATGTACTTAATCCCCCACCAGGAGATCACGTCGGTCATCGAGGCCGAAATCCCGACGGGCAGGAACCACTGGTAAGCCTGTAAGTGGTTGAACTGCATCGAGAACGGCACGCCGACGATCAGAAAGGAGGTCACAAAGCCGAACAAATGGGCATGCGAAAACGCAATCAGCTTGCCCAGCGACATGTTGTGGAAATAAGCCTCGGCCGAGCCGTTCATGTGCAACTGGTAGATGATCTCGCTGGCGCCAAGGCAGTACGCAATCCCGAAGCTAATCACCGCCAGGGCCAGGCCGCGCTTCACACCTGTGGGATATTGGTGGAGATTCAGACCCACCTTGGAAACCGTAAACGGCACGGTCAGCTTGTTCAGCCAGAGCAATACCACCAGAAACAAGCCCAGCAGAATGGGTCCGCCGACCGTCAACCATTTACTTTTCTCCGGCGGCAATTCCACCAGCGCCGCGTCGTCAACTGGGACGTCGAGGCTGAAGTCCGCCTCCTCCTCGGCCTGAGCGATAATTGTAAGCTGCTCGTCCTCCGCGGCCGCTTCACCCAGCATATTGGCAGCGAGCGCGAAACCACCCAGCGCCAGCACGCCGATGAAGAGCCATACCCAAACCAGGCGATGCATCAATCTTTCTTCAGCCGCACATACACCAAGGTCCCCGCCTTTTTCACCGCCTCGGTGATCGCGCCGTCTATCGTGCTCGTCTCCGCTGCCGCCGGCAGGTCCTTAAGATTCTTGCCGGTAAAACTCGCATAGAGTTTTGACTTCCCCGCCTCCGGCACCTGCTTGGCATTCAGCGCCGATACCTGCGTAATATTCAGCTTGGCGTCCGTCGTGAGCAGCACGAAGAAAGTCTTACCTTTCAATTTACCGGGCGCGATGATCGCCGTACCCACGGGCTTCTTGTCGGCGCCCACCGGGATGTAGATCGTGTTCTCATCCACAGCCGAAAGCGTCGCCCCTATTTTCTTTGCCCTTGCGATTTCGTCCGGGGTCAGCACGGCGTCTTTCGGAAGGTAGGCGCGTATGCCGGGGAAAGCGGCCTGCACTTCTTTCGGAATCAGGCTTGCCGTGTCCAGCCAGTCGCCGGGTGACTTCGGCGTGGACTTGTTTGATCCCGGATTGGCCTTGGCTTTGGCTTCCTCACCGTTGGCCGCACCATCACCGTCCGCGTCCAGCTTCTCGATTGCTCCAAAAGCAGAAGCAGTCATCTTGTGCTGCTTGAACTGCTCGCCATAAGGATTGAGCGGCGAGCCGCCACCATCCTTGTGACAGGCGTTGCAGGAAGGCTGATAGCCAAACTGATTTTTATACAGCCGCGCGAAAGCCGGCTCAGCCTGAGCCGTAGAAGCAGTCAGGCTGCCGAATACAAACACAGCAAGGGCACGCCGCACGTTTCTCCTCCGTACGAACCCTGGATTCCCCAGCATCTTATTACGTTATGGCCTGGGCTTCGACCGCCCGGTGGGGACGTCGAACCGATCTGCCAGGTTTGCCGACATGAACCGCCATTTTTCTGGCGAGACTGACCGATTACAGCCCAAAGCGGTCTGTCGAGAATACTCCTTGAGCGTCTGCTTCTAGGTCAACGTCCACAATTAGATCACTCTGAATAAGTTTGGTTGGGGCTTTTTGTATCGAACCGATTGATCTAGGCCTCGATGATGAGGTGTCGACGCACACACAACGATGAGACCGTTGGTATGCCTTTTATGACTTCGCAACTTATCGCACCTCATATTTGACAACATATGTAATCACATATAATCTGACTACGCATGTATCCTGATTACGGAGGTATCGCTTGAATTACGACGTTGTTATCAAAAACGGCCTTTACTTCGATGGCACGGGCGCGCCTGGCGCGATCCGTCATATCGGCGTGCGCGATGGACGTGTAGTGGAGGTCAGCAATCTGTCGCTGATTGAAGAAAAGGCCAAGCGGGTTATTGATGCCACTGATCGTTGGGTCATGCCGGGCTTTCTTGATATCCATACGCACTACGACGCTGAGGTCGTTGTCGCGCCTGCCCTGCGCGAATCCGTCCGACAGGGCGTAACCACTGTGGCGCTGGGGTCCTGCTCGTTGTCAATGATTACTTCCGAGCCCGAGGATTGCGCCGATCTCTTCACCCGTGTTGAGGCAGTCCCAAGAGAAGCGATTCTGCCGGTGCTACGAGACAAAAAAACCTGGAGAACGCCAGCAGAATATCGAGCGTTTTATGAGGGTCACCCCATCGGCCCGAATGTGATGTGCTTTGTCGGACACTCCGATATACGCGTCACTGTCATGGGCATTGAGCGCGCTTCCAGCCGCATCAAGCCGACCGAAGCGGAATTGATCCGCATGGAACGATTGCTGGAGGATTCGCTGGATGCGGGCTGCATCGGCATGTCCGTTATGACCTCGCGATTGGACAAAATGGATGGCGACCGCGTTTGGTCCCGTCCGTTGCCATCGACCTACGCCAATTGGAGTGAGTTCGGGCGCTTGTTCAGAATTCTGCGCCGGCGCGGAGCGATTATGCAGGGTGCCCCTGACGCGGTCGGCAAGGTCAACATTTTTGCCTTTTTGTTTCACGCGATCGGCCTGTTCGGCAGGAGCCTGAAAATGACCATGCTGACCGCGATGGATCTCAAGTCGCAACCCTACCTGCACCGCGTCACGCGAGCTTCGGCGTGGATCGTCAACCGGCTCTTGGGCGCCGACCTGCGCTGGCAAGCACTGCCGGCCCCATTTTCTGTCTATGCCGATGGTCTCGACATTGCTCTTTTCGAGGAATTCTCAGTCGGCGAAAAGCTCAGGGACATCAAGAACGAGGACGACCGCTACCGGATGGCCGAGGATCCTGCCTTTCGCAAGGCCTTCAAGAAGGCGATGAAGGCCACGCTGTCCATCGGGTTGTGGGATAGAAAAGTGGCGGACGTACGCATCGTCGCCTGTCCCGATGCTTCCATGATCGGAAGAACGCTCGGCGAAATCGGCAAGGAGCAGGGACAGGATGGCATTGATGCCTTTGTTGAATTGGCCGTCAAGTATCGCAAGAAACTAAGGACGACACTTTGCATCGGCAACGAACGCGTCGACGTCATGCACAAGTTGATCAGCAGCCCCAATACACATATTGGATTCGCCGACTCGGGCGCCCACATCCGTGGCCTGGCGAAATACAACTTCGGCTTGCGGCTGCTGAAGTACGTGCGCGACGCAGAGCTGGCCGGGCAGCCCTTTATGGAGCTTGGCCGCGCCGTTCATCGCCTGACTGGCGAGCTGGCGGACTGGTTCGGCGTGGATGCAGGGCATATCCGTGTGGGTGATCGCGCCGATATGGTGATTGTGAATCCGCAGGGACTCGACAAGTCGCTCGATGAAGTCGCGGAGGCGCCGATAGAAAACATCAATCTGGTTCGTTTGGTTAATCGGAATGATGCCGCTGTGGATGCAACGCTGATCAATGGGCGTGTGGCCTATGAACGTGGGGCGGGCTTCGCTGACTACCTCGGGAAGGAGCGCGGATACGGCATCTGGCTTTCTGCGCGACTTGCAGCCTGATGGCTCACTTGCTAACAAATTAATTATCTGCATTGCGTCAACGAATCGAAACGGAACGAATGGTCACTTTTATGAAAATAATTCCTGGAGTTGTTGTCTGTGCACTATTGGTTGCCTGTGATCACGGTAGCGCACCCAATGATGCATCCTCGAATCTGCCGCCTGATGATTCATCCTCCACCTTGCCGCCGCTTCCACCACCGGATGGGCAAGGCCATCCGGGGCCCGCCTCCGGCAAATCCCGCGTCGGCACTAGCTACGATGTCAATATCAGTGCAGTCGACGGAAATAACATCGCCTTCACAGTGCACGAACCGGCCACGTTGAACGGGGATGAGAAATACCCGCTACTGTTGCACGGACCCGGTTGGCCGGGGCCGCGTGCCAGTGCCTTTCAACGGGATTTTGCACTCCCCAGCGGCACTCCGCAGGTGGATACCCTAACGACCAAGCAGTACACCGATGTCGGCTATGGTGTGATTTCGTTTGACCAGCGCGGTTTTGGTCAATCCGGCGGGACGGTGACCGTGCTGGATCCTGATCGAGACGGCCTGAACCTGGTCGCGATCCTGGATTGGGCGGAATCCAATCTGGATTGGCTGCAGTACCGCAATAACAGTCTGGTACTGGGAGCCTATGGCGCTTCGTACGGCGGGGGCTACCAACTGATGCTCAACAATGTGGACCCGCGTCACCGTCTCAAGGCCATCGTGCCGAGCATTGCCCATTACGACCTGAACTACAGCCTCGGCTCAGGCGATGTGCCGAAGACCGGATATGGTCTGGGACTCATCGCGTCAGGTACTGTTTCGAGTACTCTGACGGCCCTAATCGCAGGGGGCGGCGGGCTGGACCCATCCGTGCTGGGGACGTTTGTGAATGGCATCAACAATGGCCGTTATAGCAACGATGACCACGCCCTGTTGCGCTACCACAGCAACGCCTACTTCTGCGACGGCATCAGCCAGGAAGGCAAGCGTCCTGCTGTTCAGCCACCCAAAGTTGACGCGCTCATCCTTCAGGGTATGTATGACGTGCTATTCAACTTTAACGAGGGCTTGGCCAACTACGATTGTCTGCGCGCCTCTGGTGGCGACGTGCGTCTGATCACCTACACCATCGGCCATGTGTTCCCGAGCGGTGTCGGCCTGTTACCCAAGCCGTCTGACAATAGTATGCAACCGGATGCTGCGAACCTAATCTCCAACTATTACCGCTGCGGCCCCTATGTCGGGGACGCTATCACCATGCACTGGTTCAACGCCAAGCTGAAGCAAGACCCGGCAGCCATTGCGGCCGTCTCGGCGATGCCGGAGGTTTGCATCAATCTCGGCCCGACTGGCGAGGGTGTGATCGTGGATTCAGTGCCAGTTGGCGGCGCCAACTATTCGATTCCGCCCACCTCAGTTCTGGAGTTGGCGCCGATTCCTGTGACCGTACCGTTGTTTACCGCGAGCGAGCCCACGGTCGTCGCCGGCATCCCCACCGCCACCCTGACCTTGGCGGATCCGCTATCGCTTCCGGGGTTGCCCAATGGCTTGCCACTAGGGCTCTCCAGCGATGACGCCATCGTCTTCGTATCGCTGGCGGTCGCCCGCGCGGGAATTTTGCCGGCAGCGCTGGAGATTGTTGGCGATCAAGTGCGGCCGGTCCGCGGGTTTGGCACCCAGACCTTGGAACTCAACGGCATCGGTATTCAGCTCAATGCAGGGGATCAGTTGCAACTACTGGTCACCGGCCAGAGTTTGCCGCAATACCCCCTCGCACTCGCGCGAAACCCGCTACTACCGATTGTGACGGTCTCAGGATCTGTGCAAATTCCGGTGCTAGGTAATGTGACGACACTCCAGTAGCGGCGTGCCTTACCAAGTATGAGAAAATCCAGGAACAAAGCCGATAGAACTGCAGCACCCGGCTCGAAGCGTGTTTATGCCGGCCAAGAACATGCCGCCCGAGTGGCCGAGCGGCGTCAACGCTTTATCGAAGCAGGCATCCAGCTGTTCGGCACTGTGGGCTACCACGCAACTACGGTCCGCTCGCTCTGCGCGCAGTCTGCGCTCACGAGTCGATACTTTTACGAGTCGTTCGACAGCATAGAAGCCCTGCTGATAGCCAGCTACCGGCATTTGATGGGCGAATTCATGGATCGTGTGAGGGCAAAACTCGTCAAAGTACCGAGCAAAGTAGAGGTCATGGCCGAAACTGGAATCCGCTGCTATTTCGAAGCCGTGCGAGATCCATTGTTTGCTCGCATCATTCTGCTCGAAGTGTTGGGCGTGAGCCCGACTGTGGACGCTGCGTCAATCGAGAATACACGTGCTTCCGGTCAATTCCTGATGGACTTCTTACATTCAGTCAGCCCACAGATGAGCTTGTCAAAAGCTGAGAAGGAACTCATAGGAGTTTCTCTCGCGGGCGCGCTGACCTTCGCTGCACTTCAATGGATGACGAGCGGTTACAAACTCCCCATCGATAATGTAATAAAAAGTTGCATGTCCATCGCTCTCGGCACAGCTTCTGCATTGAAAAAACAGTAGGACGAAAGCGGACACCCCTATGGCAGAGCATGAGGCTGCTCCTGGCACATACCGGACGTTTCAACGGGATGTGCCTAATCAGCCGCGCTTGATGAAAGACGCTGTATGCGTGCCGCCAGCGTCAGGCGCGGGTTTGGCGGCGTGCGGTTCACCGCTTGGCCTTTGTTCGTAGCTCGGCGATACGCGCCTTGACGAGTCGCCTCACAAGCGCCGATGGCGGCAGCTTGGTTAGTGTAAATCGGATCGTTCCCTTCGAGGTCTCGTATCCCTTCAGCTCAGCGGCATGGGCGCGCCTGATCGCCGCGGTCATCGGATATAGACTGGTGTGCTGTTTCCAGGCGGCGTAGTACACCAGCGGTCGCCCGTCGAATCTGACGACAGGAATTCCGTAGCTAATCCCCTCAATGGCGTCAGGGGCTGCGGCACGAATGATCGCGCGAAGCTTCTGGAGTGCTTTCCGCGCGTCCGCGGGCAGGGACGCGAAGTACGCTTCTACGTCCGCTGTTTTCATGGTTTCTCCTTCCGGGTAGTTGTGTTGAGTCCTACCTAGTCGTCGTTTGACGGGGCTCGGAATCGACACGCCCACCGCTGTGGAGGCACCATCTGCTACCCCTGCGCCGGAGTTCGGCAATTCAACAACAAGCAGCGGAGTCCTAAAACCCAAACAATCCTGGGATAAGTTCCGCCATCTTCTTGACGTCATCCCTGTCCGCAGCTCGTGCCTCGTCCAACAGGCGCCGCTGGTAGGAGTCCGCTGGCGGCATGAGTTTGTTTTCCTTATCGGTGCCGAGGTAGCGCTCGTAGTCCAGCGCTTCGGCGATGTTGCGGTTTGTCCTCGTTGAATTAACTTGCCAACCGCTCTACAGCCAAGCGCTTAGCCTTGCTTGTTCGCCGTGCCTGCCACAGGTCGTACTGCATTTGCTGGGTCAGCCAACTCTCCGGCGTCGTGCCAAAGGCAATGGAAAGGCGAATAGCCATTTCGGGACTGATGCCCATGTGGCCGTTCAGAAGCTCGGACAGCGCCTTGCGGCTCACGCCCAAGGCCTTGGCGGTCCGCGTGACGGTTAGCCCCAGGGGCTCGATGCACAGCTCGCGGATCACCTCGCCTGGATGCGGAGGATTGTGCATCATCATGACCCACTCCTAGTGATAATCAACATAGTCTACGTTTACAACGTCCTGTTGCTCGAAGCCAAATATCAGTCGCCAGTTACCGCTCACATCCACCGCCCAATATCCCGCCATATCACCTTTGAGCGGATGCAAGCGCAGCCCCGGCAGGTTCATATCGCGTGGTTCACGCGCCGCCTGCAGGCGCGCCAGAATCAGCGATAGCCGTCGCTCATGTTTCGCCTGTATGCCACCCTTCTTCCCGTTTCGGAAGAAGGCTTCCAAGCCCTTGTGGCGGAACGAACGAATCATTGAGAATGTACCATGTCACGTTATAGGTTACAACTGAATCAAGCAGATTGCTTCGCCCCTGGGGCTCGCAATGACAAACTTGTCATCGCAACGACCCTTGGGGGCGCGGCGATCTCAGGATCTAGAACTCGAACAGTCCGGGGATGAGTTCCGCCATCTGCTTGACGTCATCCTTACCCGCAGCTCGTGCCTCGTCCAACAAGCGCCGCTGATAGGAGTCGGCGGGCGGCATGAGTTTGTTTTCCTTATCGGTGCCGAGATAACGCTTGTAGTCCAGCGTCTCGGCGATCTCGGGCTTGTCCTTGATGCGGGTCAGCACTTCGCCTTCAGTGGCGCCGTTCATGAAATCGAGCTTGGCGCTGGGATTGCCGCGATGACAGCCGAAGCAATACTTCTCGTAGTGCTTGAGCACTGAACCTTCAGTGATCTGGAGCGGCGGCGCGCCATCAGCGATGGGCGGCGACATGCCCTCGACACTGATCCAGCTCAGCTCCGGCGTAACCGTCGCCTGCATGTCCTTGAGTAAAGCGGCCAGCACGGCGCTGCGCGCGAGGGGTTGCGGTTTCAGCAGAGCGGCAATATTCGGACCGCCGAGTGCTTTCTCCAGCCACTCTTGGTTGTAGCCACTGTGTTTCTCCAGCAACTTACGGTCGTTCGATCCGAAGAGCTGGGCAATGCCAGTCACCCCATCAAGGTCTTGCGCAATGATGATTTTTTTGGGCACGCGCGGGGATAAGGGATCAAACTCCGGCCGCAGGCGCGGCAGCCGCTCGAATTCCTGCAGCCCAGCCTCGCTATTGGGCGTTTCGGAGGTTTTCACGTAGTCATCCGACCGGAACAGGCCTTTAACCCGATCCCAGAAGCTTTGTTCGACGCCCGGATCTTTTAGCGGATTGCGGTTGAACAGGTCACCGCTCTTCTGTGCGATGCCATCTTCCGGCCAATGCCTGGCTTGCAGCTCCCGCAACCGGGCGGCCGCCTTGCCCTTTGGATCGAATAGCGCCGGACTCATCAGATAGCGCACCGCCAACCTGAGCATCAGGCTGCGGCACTCCATGCCCTCCGGACCCTCCGGGCCGCAACCATCTATCCAGATGCGCTGGGTCGTGGGAAGCGCATTGCCGATATCGGTCAAGTCGTCGAAAGCCTCGGGTGTGGATAGGGATTGCGCCAGCGCCACGCCTTGGTATGTGACGGCGGCGATGCTCTGAGGCGGCGACCCCTCCCCTTCATCCCCTCCCACAGGGGGAGGGGAAGTAACGCGCGCAGCAGCGATGTGCTGTGCGATGCCAGGCTGGCCGTTGGTTTCCTCCCACGGACGAGTCGGAAAAATCGGTCCGCTGCCCGTATGACAGGTCGTGCAGATGGCGCGCTTGGCATAGACGATGCGCGGCACACAGCCTTCGCAATAGTCCTTGACCAGCTGGAATTCGAAACGTCCCGCCGCTTCGTTGTAACTGATAACTTCGATCTCCGCGGCGTTCTCAACAAAACCGAAAAACAACCTGCCGCGGTATACGGTTCCGAAATCATGATCGCTATAGGCGGGCTTCGCGGTGGCGGCGACGACGATGCGCGGCTTTTCGAAGTCGGCATAGGCCTTGAGCAGCGAGCGGCCGTCGGGAATCAATACCGCGACGGGCGGGGCGCCTTGCTCGTCCTGGCGCGCGACCAGCTCGGCCAGCTTCGCGAAGGGATATGGCAGGCTGCCATGCTCTTTGATCAGATGATCGAATAGCGAGCGCGTGCCTTCCGGCGGCAGATCGGTTGGAGGAATCGCCGCAAGACTCAGCGTGTCGCCGCGGTCAGTAGGCTTTTGCGCGGCGAGTTTGGTGATGGCGCGTTCGTCGTCACCACTGCAGGCAGCCAGTAGCGCAACGAAGGTGACGCCGAAGAGCGCCCTCACCCCAACCCTCTCCCCGAGGGAGAGGGGCTTAGTTCTGCATGGTTCGGGGAGAGCAAGAAAAATGAGGCGGTCAAGCCAGTCTCGCCGCCTCTTGTTCTCCCCTTTCACACCTTGCTCCTTACCCCTCCCCTACACCTCCTTCGACGAGCTCAGGACAGGCTCTCCCACAGGGGGAGGGGAGTAGAGAATCACATCAATTTGAGGAATTCGCGTAGCGCCAGCTTGTCGGCTGGCGACAAATCAATGCCGAACTGGTGGCCCTTGTTCTCCACCAGATCATCGCACTTCTGGAACAACGGCCGGTGCGTGTCGGAACTGGTGAAGTAGGCGATCGGCGTGCCGGTTTTGACCGGCAACTTGATCGGGCCTTTGCCGTCTTCGCGCGGTGCGAGCTTGATGTCGCGGTCGGTGACGGTGATTTTCTCAGCCCGGTGCGGATTGATCGCCTGGTTATCCGACATCATCAGCTCTTCAAACGCCATTTCGAACTGTTTCACCGAGCCGGCCACGCTGGTATCGAGCGTGCCGTCCTGCAGCGTCGTCATCTCGCCAATCGCGTTGTTATGCAGGAAAGGTGCGTGCGACCAGATGGAGAGCAGCGAGACGTTGCGCAGATAACCGGGACCGCCCTCAATTTTCTTTTCACCGAAACGCCGACCGCCGAGGCCGGGGACCATGCGATTCAGCACGCGCGGCACAGTGCCGGGCGAAGCGCGTTTCTTGTAGTCCTCCGAGGAGAATTCCTCCCAGATGTGGCCTTCGTTGTGGTTGTCATGCATCGCGCGACACATATTGGTGCCGATCACGTTGAAGGGCGTCGGCTCGTCGTTGCCGAGCCAGTCCTGGCCGTAGATATCCTTCTCGGCAAATTGTTTCGGCCGCAGCTTGCCCGTGGCGTCTTGGGCTAGATAACGGGTCTTGAACTCAGGGGATTCGACTTGAGCCGGATCGAATTCACGCTGCCAGTAGTCTTCCTTGCCGAACACGTGGCCGCGGTAGAACTCTTCCAGTGCGTCTTTATCGGACTTTATCGAGTCCGGCGGCATGAATGAGCTGTGGCAGACGGCGCACTCGCGCGAGAACACTTTGTGGCCCAGCGGTGCCTTGGCGACGTCAACGAAGCGGCTGCCGGGCGTGCCATCCACATCCTTGGCGTTCATCAGATAGGCCGGCCCGCCGGTGACGAGAAAAGCAGCCAGATCGAGAATCTTGGCGTCGGCGTGATTCCAGGCCTCGCAATCCTTGTAGCACTGCGAAATGCGGAAGGGGCGTTGATGCGACTTCTCGCCGAAGAAACTGCCCGGCACCGGGAAGTTGGGCACCCAGCACTCTTCCGTGCACATGCCGATATTCACGTACACGCGGATCAGCGCGAGATGGTCGCCGACGGAGTCCTCGCCGCCCTTCAGCACGTTCTGAGTCTTGCCCTTCTTCAGCTCCCCGGTGATCGGATGCTTCATCGTGTGTTCGTGCACCAGACGATTCATGAAGTCCATGATGTTGTTCTGGGTGCCGGGGTTGTGCTGGAAGTCGTTCGGCTGCAGCGAGGTGTCCACCGTGCCGACGCGCCCGCCGCGCAGCACCTGGTGTATGAAGGAATCGGCCGGCAGCCCCTGCAGATACTGCTGCGGCTGATTGGTGTACTTATTCCCGATCAGCCCGTCTATGTTTTCCCACTTGGGTTCGTTGGGATTGGTCGGCGGATTGGTCGGGTCGAAGGCCACGTGGCATTGCACGCAGGCGCCGCCCAGCAGATAGCGCATGTTCTTCTTCAGCTCATCCTCGCGGTAAGGCGAGCTCGCGGGATCGAATACCACCTGGCCGCTTTCATCCTTAACCGGATCGGCGAAATACTTGCGATAACCCAGCACGCCGCTGGAATGCGGATCGGGGCAGCGGTCGTACCAGTGGGTGCTCGCGTCGCCCTCGGTGCAGTCGGGGTCGTTGAGCATGCCCCACTTGGTGAAGCGTTCCTTGCGCGTGCGCGTATCCATCCAGGGATACCAAATGTTTTCGTAACCGACCGTGCGCGCGGTGTGGATGTACTCCTCGTCCTGATTGCCGAAGGTGCCCTTGAACCAGACATCGCGGCCGCGCCGTGCCTGTTCACGCAACTGCTTGGCCTTGGCCGGATCGGCTTTCTCGACATCTTTGAATAAAGCATTCACGTAGCGGCAGCCCTCGGCGTCATAACCGGTGGGCTGCGGCTGGTCGCAGGGTGGCGGAACGTATTGCGGGATCGGCACGATGTCCCAGGTGATGGGTGCGCCGAACTTGTGAGTGTAAGGACTGGTACCGTCCTTCCAGACTTTGCGTGAGGCCAACGTGTCGTAGAAATGATCGGCGTACCACTGCCGCTGCTCGATGACCTTGGGACTGCCTTCGTAGATTCCCAGCGGCGCAATATCGCGCACCACCAGGTCTTCCAGAGCAACGCTGCGTAGCGTGCGGGTGTAAGGCGTGTTCGGCACTGAAACCGCCGCGGCCTGAACATCTCCAACGGGCGGCGCGACTGCACTTAGTCCCAGCGCGGCAAAACCCGCGATCAGAGCCAGTGCGGAGAACAGAACGGCAAGCTTTTTCATGCGATTCCCCTAGGGCCTGCTCTACCGGACCTGGGTTACAGGCCGGTGGGCCGGCGGCTTTGTGACAGTGTAGGCTGAAGCTTCACCCAGCCTCAAGCGCGGGCCGTTCGCCGGTCGTGTCTCCGTTTGCCGTCACACCGGCGCAGGCCGGTGTCCATCGGGTTGAAAAAACTGGATTCCGGCCTTCGCCGGAATGACGAACTTGAGAATCAAGCGGCAAATTGAGACAGCACCCGCTCGCCGCCTCGGAATCGCCGGCAGTGTCATGGGCCTGACGTCCGCGCCCAGGGACGGAAGCTGCAGCGGTCGCAAATACGCACACTGCCATTGTCCTCGATAAACGGAAAACCGCTGGCATAACTGCGTGGAACGGGGCCACCGGGCCACGCCGTCACCGCGAAGTGATTGGAGCTGAGCTGGTAAGGCCGTGCCCCGGCAGCACAAGCCCCGCCGTTGAGTACATCGGCCAAGGCGCCTTCCGCAGCGTCGGGCGCGAGCGCGCGCAACAGGCTTTGCAGCCTGCCTTCTATATGCGCTTGCGGATCGGCGGCGCCGTCGTTGATACAACCTTCCACCGCAAACCGATAATTACCCGGGGGTGTGCTGCCCAGGCGCGCCGGAAAAGACTGGTAAGCCTCGAAATTGGCGGTCCATAGCCATTCAAACTGACCCGCGTAAGTCTGGATGACGCCCGGCAAACCGACTGGCCACTGCACCATGGTTTGCACTTCGCCGCTCTGGTCGGCGAATGGAACCCAGTTGGCGCCCTGCTGGCGCTCGACGCGCACGCGCGGATGGTCCAACTGCGTATTGCCGCCGCGCCAGGTGAAGGTCGCGGCGCTGAACTGCGGCACGCTGGCCCCTGGCTGCGTGCGGATGGCGGCTGGCCCCGCATCGAGCGGCACGATGGCCTGCCAGACGTCATACGCTGCCGAAGTTACCAGACCAAGCGCGGTCGCCAGGCTTGCCTGCCGGAGTTCGTCAACCTGCGCCAGCACGTCGTGCGGCTCGGGAGCAAGCGCGGGGCCGCCTTGCAGTTGCGCGGCCATGCGCACGAGTCGCGTCACCATGTAGTCGGCGGTGTGCGGGCCATAACTCGTCAATGCCTTGCGGTAGCTGTCGCGGTTCATGTATTCGCGATAACTCACGGTATAGCCGTTGTAGTCGCCGGCGTGGCCGATGCCGACCGCGAGCTTGTAGCCCGGCACCGCGTGCGCCTGGATTTCTTCCTGGGTGAAATTGCCCCAGATTCTGCTGTTGTCCGGCGGCTCGCTGCTTGCAGCCAGCAGGTTTTCCGGCGCATCCCAACCGCGGGCGTCGTTGTGCACTTGTGCCCGCATATGCGCGAGCAAACCTGCGTCGGCCGTGCCGCCGGGAACGGATGTGGGAAATTCGGCCGGGTCGTAGAACTGGCGTTGACGCAGACATAACGCTTCATTAGCGTGCTGCGGCAACAGACAGGCCCAGTCAAAACCGTCGTAAATATTGCCGGCGATCTGATCGGTGCGTGATTCGAGATTGAGAATCAGGTCAGCCTGAGCTTCACAGGCGCAGGACGCGAGCAGCACGTCGCCGAGCCGGAAGGCTTGCAAGCGCAAGCGCAGATTCTCCTCAACGGCGCCGAACGCGGGCGCGTCGTAATGATCCGGCACCGGCACACCCTCGACCTTCAAAGTGTTGTAAGCCAGCACGAGCTGCGCGCTGACGGGGTTGGCACCCGGGAAATCGAGATCGCGGAAACATTCGGGCAAGCCCGCCGCCGGCACGCCGGTGTCGCCGGCGAGCGTGGTTTCGGTGTTGCAATTGGAAACACTGGGATAGGGATGCGACAACGGCCCCGGCACCCAGGCGTTGACGCGGCCGACCTCGAAATTGCCGGTGAAAGGCACCTGCACATCCGCATCGCCGCTGCCGATTCTGTGCCAGCCCGCGACGATCGCGTCCGCCAGATAACGCACGTTGCGTTCGGTTTGTACGTATCCGTGGTGCTGCCAGTCGCGGACGACACCCTCGCCGGCATTGCAGTTATTCACGCTCGGCGCAGCGGCATTGGTCGGCCATTCGCCACAAACCGCACCGCTGTCCGACAGCAGTTGCGCGCGGTTGCCGCTATTCTCCGCGCCGCCGACGTCGCCCTGACTGAACACCAGCGGCACGCCCAGTTCGCGGTCCACGAAGCGCTCCAGCGGCGCCAGGAAGTCCGCGCTATGCAAATCGTAGCCGTCGAGGCTCTCCGGATGCTCGCCGAAGTTCACCCACACCGCGAGCGGTCGCAGGAAATTGCCGCTGCCGTCTACTTCGTCGAAGCGCAACACCACTAGACCATGGTCGCCGTACTCGCGCGGATAACCGGCCGGCGTGCCGTCGTCGGCCACCGCGGGACCCACCACATTGCCCTTGTAGAGCGTGTGCCGCAGCGTCGTCGCGCCCATGCGCGCGGGCTTGAGATTCGCCGCAGCCTGCTCGATCGCCGCCGCCATGCGCCGCGCCTGATTCTCGAAAAAGCGGGCGTCGTAAATATCCTGGAAGGTCCACACACCGACCGCCAGCGTGGATGAGTACGCCGAGCTGTGGTTGTGCGTCACGTGATGCAGAATGTCGTTGTAACTGATGCCGGATGTGCCATTGGCATCGAGAAGCTGGCCGACGCGACGCAGCAGCATGTCCTGCGCGAGGTAATTGTCGGTCTTGAGCAGCGCGACGCGTTTGCGATTGCTGCCCTCGATCACGACCGTGCGCGCGCTGAGACGCGACTGCACGCCATAGCTTTTTTTCTTGAGCTTGTGGGTGAAGAACGGGTCGAGCCCGGTGTTGAGCGAGTCGGGCAGCCCGGCGAGATAGTCGGCCAGCGCCGCCGGATCCTGCGTCTCGAGCACATCCAGTATGGGCGGCGCCAGCGAATTGGCGTCGCAGTACTGACCCGCGCAGTAACCGACGTCAGGCGTCATATCCACCACACCGACGCCGACACGAATACGGGCAGGCGCGCCACCAGCGCCACCCGATCCTGCAGCGCCGCCCATGCCGCCGGCACCACCAGTTCCTCCTACTCCACCGGTACCACCGCTGCCGCCTGAACCGGCCACTCCACCCGCACCGCCAGACCCGCCGCTACCGGCTGAGCCGCCCGAGCCACCCGCACCGGCACTGCCACCTGAACCACCGCTACCAGCACTGCCGCCTGCTCCCGCTGCACCACCCGTACCACCCGCTCCACTCGAGCCACCACTACCGGCACTTCCCCCGCCACCTGCGCTTCCGCCACTGCCGGCCGAGCCGCCGGAGCCAGCCGAACCCCCGCTGCCACCAGCGCCGCCGCTGCCTGCGCTACCGCTGCCCGCGAAAATGAGATCATCGTCGTCATCGCTATTGGAGGAACAGGCGACTAAGGTGACCGCCAGCAACAGGACGCAAAGCGCGCGCAAACTCGATAGACGAAACAAGAAATGGTGTTGTTTCACGGGCTATCCCCTCCCCTAGCCCCTCCCTCAGGGGGAGGGGAACTGGCTTCGTAGCACCGGTGACTGGGCTCTACGCCTCCCCTGGCCCCTCCCTCAGGGGGAGGGGGACGGGTATTAATGCCGCTGGTCTGCAATATAAGCATCGCTAAGGTCCGAAACCTTCAATGTACATCGCCGAGGTCAGTGCGCGTATCCCGATGCGGTCGCGGCAGTAAGTCGTCGCGGTGGGAGCGGGGGAACCGTTCTCGCCCAGCGCGCCCAACACATCACACAGCGGTTGCAACTGCTGGCGCTCGTTCTGTAAATCCGGCAGCAGATTCTCGGCGCGCAGCCATTTCACCCCGGCAGGAACGGCAAACGTGGCGCTGAAATCCAGGCCGGCAACGCCCTCATCCAGCAGGGGCGCTTCGGTCCGGTGCTGACTGGTCACGACCCGCACCCGACTGCCCGGCAGGAGATTTTCCCCGCGTATGCGAAAGCGGGCGCTGGGCGCAACCTGGTCGCCGGGCAGCGCTTCAAACACGCCATCGCCATCGGTATCGGCTTCCAGAAACAGGCGTGGGCCAAAAATCAGCGGCGGTTGATCGGCGACAAAACTGCGCCCTGCCTTCAATCCCACCAGTACACCGCGCGGACTACGTTCGGTGACAAACACCCAGGTGCTCGGCTGGCCGGGGCCCTGCGCCATGGAGGTGCTGATCCAGTGGCTGTCGCTGCCGCCGGTGGCGCCGACTTTCACGCCACGATCCAGCCAACCTTCCCAGATTTTCAAGGATAAGTCGTTGGGCGCCGCAGCCGGGAAAGGTGGCTGGTAAGGCCAGGCCACATTCCAGATTTCTTGCGTGTCCGGCACTACGTCATAACCGTAGCTCCAATTAAAGGTATGCGGGTCGTCCGGGTAGTTGATCAAGCCGCTGGCCGGATGATTGATCTGGAATGTGCCGCCGTCGGCGCGCAGCTCGTTCGCCATCGCGGTGACGGCCGTGGCGGACCTGTCGCCCGCGTCGTATATCTCCCTCGCGCCGAGCATTTGCGCGTGGCCCTGCAGGGAATTCTCATACGAGCGGATGGGCAACACGCCGAAGGCGCCGAATCCCGGATCGGTATGCGAGCGGATGTCGTTATGATCGGATACGGCGAGGTAATCCAGCCCGCGCAGGCTGGCGTTAGCGAAATGCTGCAGCACGCTAAACCCGGCGGTATAGGCCTCATCCAGCGCGCTGTTGTCGTCACCCGGCGCGAGGCCGAAGCTGTCGTGCGAATAGGTGCTGTGCGCGTGCAAGTCACCCGCGACCCACTCGCCTCTGCGCGGGTACGCGCCGCCCGCGCGAATCCATACCGGCGCCGAGTAGGCGATGGGTTTACCCGCGGCATCCTTCACGCGCAAGAAGTACCAGCGTTCGCTGCCCGCGCTGACGTTGTGCTCCAGCACGGTGCCGAGACTGCTTGCGATAACCTGGCCGCCATTGCTGATCAGCTCGAACTGATAAATCCCCGCAGGCGCGGTAACCGTCGCGTGTAGCAGCACATTGCTGCCATCGCTGCGCCCAACACGCGAACCCATCGCCGCACCATCCGCATTGAATACCAGGCGAATATTGTTGTGATTCTGGGCAACCGCGTAGAAGCGGCGGCTCAACATGGCTTCGCGCAGCGCGCCTTCGCTTCTGTCGCGCGCAATCAGCACGGTTTTGGGCAAAGACGGTTTGGCCCAGTTCAGGCCGTGTTCATCCTCCGCGCCGATGGGGCCGAGCTGCCAGCCCTGATCCAGCGCATGCGCATACCAGCTCGGCGTGGCGCAAACGTCCGACGGACAACCGTCGTCGTAAAAGCTGCCTTTGCCGAACACCTCGATACCGACCATGCGTTCCGCCGCGGCCGGTACCAAAGCCAGTTGATTGAAGGCGTAGCCCGGATCTGGAATAACCTGATGCAGCGTGTCTTCGCGGCCCGGATGATTGAAAGCCGCAAGGCCGTCGCTGCCGCCGCCGAGTTCGGGACGGCGCGTGAACCAGGTCCAGAAACTTTCCAGCGTGCCGACGTAGCCGCCGTCGGTCTTGGCGTTCACGTCATGCTTCGAGAAGAACACGTTGATATGCCCGAAGCGGTCGGAGGTCCACTCGAAACCGCGGAAGGCGGTGAACCGGTCGGTGGACAGCTCGCGCGCGATCTCCAATGTGGCGTCCCATTTGCGCAGCGCGTCGGTAGGTCGCTGGGGATCGGAGTTCAGGCAATCGGCCGTGCGGGGCGGAATATTGTTCTCGCTGGGAATGCAGTCGTTCGAAAGGGCAAGGGGCAGGTCGGCATTGTCAGAGTGCTCGGTGGAGCCCATGAAGTCCAAGCCCAAAGTTTTCGCGGCTGCAAAATAGTCGCGCGGCGTTTTCTTCGCCGCACCGTCGGAGTAGGCGCTGTGCTCGTGTAGCGAGCCGACGTAGTGCTCGAAATCCTCGCTCCAGGGAAATTCACGCGGCAGCTTCGGCTGCGGCAGCAGCGCGAGCGTGACGTCATCGGCATCGCCAATGATATTGCCGAGATCCACCACCAGATCACCGACTAGGCCTTCAGCGTCCTGCTCGCTGAGGTTCGCGGCCAGATGCTCCGCCAGCGCAGCCCCGTTCGCCTGCTCGTCCTCGATCAGCACGCCCATCAGATTCGCCAGCGCGTGTTCAGCAGATGTCAGCGCCGCGCCCAGGGTCGCAGCGGGATCGCTTAGTAGCGCATTCAGAATCTCGCGCACATCGATCAACAGCTCTGCGACGAGACCCAGCAACCCGGTGTAGTCCGCGATTGGTGTACTGCCGCCCGCACCGCTCGCCCCGCCTGCGCCGCCGGTACCAGCCATGCCGCCCGACCCGCCGGTTCCGGCGCTACCACCCGCGCCGCCGCTACCTGCAGCTCCACCCGATCCAGCCGAGCCGCCGGCGCCAGCGGCTCCGCCCATTCCGCCACTTCCTGCGCCGCCACCCGAACCGCCGCTACCAGCGCTACCACCCGATCCTCCCGCTCCACCTGCTCCACCTGCTCCAGCGCTTCCACCAGTTCCGCCCGCGCCACCAGCGCCGGCGCTACCGCCTGCACCTCCAGCGCCACCGCTCCCGGCTGAGCCACCGGCTCCGCCACTACCCGCTGCGCCGCCTGCTCCTCCTCCAGCACCGCCGGAACCAGCTGAACCGCCGGTGCCCCCCGCACCGGCGGTTCCGCCTCCCCCCCCTCCGCTACCGCTTGCTCCTCCAGCCCCGCTTGTTCCGCCTGCGTTACTGCCGGCTGTACCGGCCACAATCAATTCGTCGTCCGAGTCACTGCTGCATGCAGTTAGCAGGCTGCTGAGCAGTAGTGCAATCAGCAGTCGGGACATCGGACGCTTGCTCAGGGCAGCGGCACGACCACTGGCAACAGTGGTACGCGTACGACGTTGGCATAAGCTTCGGCGATGTTGGCGGGCGCCGCGGTCGGCACCATGAACTGCCACTGCGTGCCGTCAATTTCAGTGGTCGGCACACCGGCAAAAGCATTGTCGGAATCGTGCGTCACGAAGTAGTGAATACCATGCGCCGCATGCGCGCCCTGGCGCGCAATACAGTCCGTGAAGCTCGCGCCTGAATGATCCAAAGCGCGTCCCGCCGCCGTGTTGTAAGCATTCGGCACCAGGCCGCCATTCCAGGCGTAGCTTTCGCCGGGGAAAGGCCGCTGCACCGGATCGTCGCCGGTGCCATCGTCCAGGCAGGCATCGTCGCGGTAGTAAGGCACCACCAGCGGATTGCCGAATGAGGTCGCACCGTTGTTCTGGAAGGTGTAAACCAGCGAGCCAAGATCGCCCTTGCCGGAAACCTGTTCCCAGTTGTTGAAGGCCAGGGTCAGATTGAAAGTCGGATCGGCGGCGTCGAAGAACGCGGGGCAACTGCCGTTGTTGGCGCCCGTCGCACCGTCATCCGGCGAAGGACATTGTCCGGAGATCGGCAGGAAACCGTCCACCTGGCCGATGTCGTCATTGATACCGTCCACCGGCACGCCCTGCGGACGCTGCAGGGTGAAGTAGCGGCCGGCGGGGACCGCTGGATTGTCGGAGACCATCGCATTGCGGTTGTAGTCCCAACTGGTATACAAACCATCGGGTGGAATCGGGTGCACGCGCACGTGATAGCGGTAGGCCACCGCGTTGCGGTAAAAGGTTTCAGTCTTGGTCACGTTGGTGCCGGAATCCGCACCCCAGACTTCGCGCATGCAGCGCACCGGTCCGCAACGCTCGCCGAGCAGGATGGAGTTGGCCTCCCAGTTCACTTGCTCGTCTTCGAAGCCCACCACGGAAATCGTGGAATCGGGCGATTGCTGGAAGGCGCGGCCTTTCCAGCGGTCAATCAAATCGGGCCGCGTCTGCCAATACGCGTTGTCGGGCGCTACGACACCCGGCTGCTTGATGCGGATGTCGCGAATCATCCAGCGCCCGCTTGCTTCCCAGCGATACGTGTCGGTGGTGACCACGGTGCCGTCGCGGGTAAAGCGGTCGTTGCTCAAGCGCAGCGTTGCAGGCGTGCCGTCGTTGCAAACGCTGCCCTCAAGATTCGGTCCGTAGCCGGTGTTGCTGGTGCCGAGTTTCTCTGGATCGTTGTCGGTGAAGAAGCCGCGGTCTATCCACTGGCTCGCGTTGACGTTGCGCGCATAGTTCACATAGTGCGCGCCGTCGAAGCTAGTGCCGCCGGGCTGGCGCACGAGATATACCGCACGCTGGCTGGCCGGGTTTAACAAATCAGTCAGGAATACAGCGTGGCTGGCGGTGGCGAGCGGCGGCGTTTCGCCCGGTGGTGCGAGACCACCCGCGTCGGATGCCATGAAGACGATTTCGTCGTCATTGTCCAGTCCGGCAATCGGGTCCGGTGCGCCCTGGCCCAGATCCGCATTGCAGCCCGAACCGTCATTGCCCGGATTCCAGTTCTTACTATCCCAGGCGTAGGTCAGCTCCATATCCGCGCCGGAATAAATGCCAAAATCGGAAGCATTGTTGGCCAGGAAGTGTGCGTACTTCTCGTCCACCTGCACCGGGATCTCGACGAACTGTGCGCCATCCCATTTATACGCGGCGATTTCCGCCACCGGCGCGCCGGCGATATTGCTCGGCGCATCGGTTTCCGGATCATGGTTCGGCGGAAAGAGATACAAGCCGGCATAAGCGCTGCGCACGCCCTGCGCCTGCAGATGATCCAGCGGCAGACCGATCGCGGCGGGCTGCGACCAAGCGGGGATTTGCGCACCGGTCAGCACCACCGGCTCAACCCCGCGCTCGGCGGCTACCGCCTGTTGCAACACGCTGGCAAGATCTGAAGACAAGCCCAGCAATTGCGCGGGATCGCCCGCCAGTGCCGGCAGCGCAGCCAGATTCTCCAGCAAATCGTTCACCGCGCCTTGCAATGCGGCGACAACTGCGGCCACATCACCATCCAGCAGGCTTGCGATGGCCGGTTGAATATCGGCAATCAACTCGGCCAACAATCCCAGCAGCCCGCTGCCGTAACCGCTGGTCACCCTGGCGCCATCTCCTGGCAGCGGTGAGCCGACCGGCGCCGGCAAAGCCGGGCAGTCCGCCGGCCCGGTGACGCTGCGTGTGTCGCGCACGTCAATCAGCCGGCCTTGCGTGTGCAGGAAGTGCGATTTCTGGCACTGGCCGAACTTGGTGCTGCGCGGGAAACCATGCGGATCGAAATCGTCCGCGCGTGGTGGTACGTTGCCGATCGGCGGGATGGCGGTCTTGCCCTCGTCGAATTCGATGAAACCGGATTGGCTGCTGCGGCAGTTGCTGCCGGTGCAGACAGCGGCATCGTAAGCCGCACCGGCATCGCGACCGACCAGCGGCAGATTCCAGAATGCCGCAATGTCCGGATCGCGGGCTTCGAAGAATTCGCTTTTGTTGTTAAAACAGAAACGCACATCGCCGCCGCATTCGCCCGGCTTGCGTGGATACAGATCGGCCACTTCTACAGCCAGCGTGCGCGCCATCACCTGCGCGCTCCAATGCGTCACCTGATGATCAGCAAAGGCCGGATGCAGCAGTACCTGATTGTCGGGTCCGCCGAGCGTGTCACGCGTGAGATGGTGCGCGTAGCCATTGTTCTCGGAGCGGTCCCACAGCATCTGGATCAACGCAAAATTGAGATTGCGGTCGAGATCGTCCGGGTAAGCCAGGTATAAGGGAATCGAGTAGGTGTCGAAGTCCACGCTGCGCGCGAGCAGGGTCGAGTAGTTCATCCCGATCACGCCGAGCACGCCGCGGTTCACGTCTTTCGATGCGGCGATGACCGGCCCGGCCAGAATGCCGCCCTGGCTGTTGCCGTCGTAAAACACCTCGCGGCGATCAAACACCGGGGTACTGGCGACCTGGAAGGCCGGATCGGCCGCAAAACCGTTGGGATGCGCCATCAGGCGCGCCAGGAACATGAAGTTCAGCACGCCCTGCTGTCCGCCGTCCGGCACCGCCGGGAATAGCGACAAATCCAGCAGCATTGCCAGCACGTTCGGCACATCGCCGGTGGCAAAGCCGAACCAGTCGGTGGCGCAATACATCATGCCGTGATCGTTGCCCATGTCGCGCACGTTGCCGGCGCCGACTTCCGAACTGCTGCCGAGCAGGCCGTGGCCGTAAAGCGAGGGCCGCGCCGGCTTTATATCGGCCAGGTTCGCGTCCGCGAAACTCTTGCCGGATAGCGCGCTCTTCGGGATATTGCAGGTGAAGGTCGCCGTCAGGTCGCCGGACGGATTCCTGTCCGGCAGGCCGTCGCCGTAAATGCTGCCCAGCGGATCGTTGGGATTGAGTCCGTCCGTCGGGTTATAGAACAAACGGTTCGGCGGCAGGCTGGCGGACGCGGCCAGATCAATGCCGTCGCTCGGATCAAGGAAGTCGCAGATCAACCCGGTCGGGTCCACGTCGCCGCACTGATCGAGAATGTCGTCAATCTCGCCCGGGAACTGCGCAGCGAGTTGCCGCAGCGCGTTTTTAACGGCGGTCTGGCCGTCCAGCGGTGAAGGATCGGCCGGCAGCACATAGCTCGGAATGCGGAAAGTGCCCTTGATCTGCCGCGCCAGCTCGCCGTTCGGATTCTCGATGACGTCGGTCACCTCGAACGCCGGCGCGCGGCCGTAACGGATGATGTTGCCGTTGGCGTCTTCTTGATCGCCCAGCCCGTTCTTGAACGCGTCGTCGCGCATGTGCACCAGCCGCGCGGTGTTGTTGCTGGCGCTGGCGACGGTGAAATCCCAAGCCAGATAAAGCGCGGCGTCGCGGGTGATGCCGGCCTGGTTCAGCACCGGAAATACTTTCTGTTCCAATGCGGAACAGCGCTGCTGCAAAGGCGGCAGCAGCGTATCGGCCTGGTCACGGCAGACGGTGAAGGCCGCGCCTGCCGGGATATTCGCGCCACCACCATTCTTGAGATTACGCAACACCACTACGTAACGGCGGCCTTCGGCGAAGTTCACCGCCGGCCGGATGATGAGCGCGGCTTGCGCCGGTTTTGGCGAAGGCACATCGTTCGAGGGCAGTAGTTTGCCTGCGTTGAGATCGATTTCCGCCCACACCGGATGACGCTGGCCAGTGGTCGCATCCAGCACCATCACCGGCGCATTCGCGTTGGTGTACAGAGCGAGATCGCTCAAGGGCACCGCGCCTGGAATCGTGCCGTCGGGATTGGCCGCCAGCCCGGGCACGAAGCTGATGATCATATTGCCCGGCGAGAAACCGTCATTGCGGTTCCACTCGCTGGGTTCGATCGGCTTACCCGCGATATTGCGCGGCATCGCCAGCACATTGAGATTCACGCGGCGGCCGCTGCCACCCTGGTCCGCGGCCTGCGGACTGCCGGCCGGCGCGGGGACGGTGAAGTGATCGTTCGGGAACGGCAACAAGCAGTGCGCGGTATCGAGCATGTCGCAGCCGCGAAACTGGGCGTCCAGCGCGGCCAGCACGAGGTCCGCATCGCCGGGCAGGCCGCCGGCGCCATCGCCGAAGATATCGCAAACATCTTCCGGCAAGCCCGCGTCGCGGCAGGGCTGCGCCAGCGGCGTCTGCGGATCCAGCAAGGCGCAGAACTCGGCCGGCGCGCCATTGTCGCGACACAGATTGGCAAAGGAGCGCTGGATGTAGTCCACGCGCGCCAGCAGATTCTGCACAATGCAGTCCGGATCGGTCGGATCCGCCGCGCATTCGGTCAGTGTCGGCGGCAGATTGGCGGGGTCGTCGGTCGGAACGCCGAACAAGGGGTTGTAGGCCTGAATACGCAACAGCGGCGCGGTCAGCGGGCCCAGCGAAACAAATTCTTCGTAGCCGGTGCCGGGCAGCACGAAGCCGGCATCGCCGCTTGGATCGATGTAGTTGAACTCCTCCTCCGGCAGAATGTAACCGAAGGAGTTCTGCGTGAGGCCGAACAGCATCACGTTGTCGGTGCCCGCGCGGTCATGCGCCAGTTGGCGGATGTACTGGCCGAAAGTATTGGTGGTTTCGCCGGGGATGGTGACGATCTCAGCCGTGTTGCCGCTGCCGCTGCCCAGCGTGATGCGATTGACCAGCGTGTTGGCGACGAACACCACTTGCGGCAGGTTGCCTTGTTCCGCGGCCAGCGCCGGGCCAATGCCGGGAATATCGCGGAGCGCGAACGGCTGGAAATCGTAGTAACGATTGAATTGCAGTCCGGCGCCCACCACCAGAAACAGCGGGTTGGTTATCGGCAACTGCGCATCGGCGGAACGCACCTGCAATGCAGGCGCGAGCACCAACTGACGCTCGATCCGCAACTGGTTCGAGCACACGCCAGCAGGATTGTTCTGCAATATCGCCAGCGCGCTGCGGGCCAGGCAATCGCCGCGATTGCGCACGCTGTCGTAGGGATCGCTGCCACCGGGCCCGCCGGACGGCGAGGCGTCGGCAATGGGCCCATTGAAATACACCGCAGCGGCGCCGCCAGTTGCCTCTTCGACTCGGTCTTCCAGACCCAGCGGATAATCCGGATGCGGCGCGCGGCCGGCGTCGCCGCCGGAGTCCGGGCCGATGCTGGTCGGGTGCGCGGAATACTGAACCAAGGTGCCCAGCACGCGCGGGCTGCCAGTTACCTTTGCTTGCAGCACTGAAAGTTGCGGGTCGGCATCGGCTGTGTCTTCCTGATAGCGCGGCCGGCGATAATTGTTGAAAGCGCCGTCTTTGCCGGTGGCAAAAGTCACTTCGGCTTTTTCCGCCGAGTTGCGGGCCTGTAGCACGGCGTTCACCGCCGACTGTCGCAGGATGTTCTGCACCCAGTCTTGCGGCACGCCACCCCACAAACCTTGCAGATCAGCGCCGGCATGCGAGTGCGTCATGCCGATGAGAATATTTTCGGGCGCGAGCGTCGGTACGCTCAGGCGGATCGCGGTCTTGAGATCCTCGAGAATGACATTGCCCGCGCCGACGGCATCGAGGCTGACAAACACGACTTCGGTACCACGATCTGCGGCGCTGGTCGGCGTGGATAAATAGAACGCGCGCACCCAGGTGTGTTCGGCGGCGGCATCGTTCTCTGCACAGGCGGCAAAGTTCTCGCAATGAAAACGGCGCCGCGCCGCTTCGTTCGAAACGCAGAACTCGGTCAGTTGCGGCGGCGAACAGGTGCGCTCGTCAAACGACAGGCCTTCGCCGATGGGTGTATTCGCCACCAGACGCGACAACTCGAAGGGGCCAAAGCCGAATCCGCCCAGGTGAAAACGCTGGATGAAACTCAAGCCGCCGAGGCGCGGCTCGCTGACGCCGGTAATGTGGTTGTCGGTTGGGGTGATGCGTTGCTTGGCTGCGCCGGCGCAGAAACTGCCTGCGTCGCAAGCGATAGCCGCCGATCCGCCACTACCACCCGCGCCACCGGTTCCGCCACTGCCACCTGTTCCGCCGGCACCGGCACTACCACCAGTACCACCGGAGCCGCCTGTTCCTCCTGCGCCTGCAGCGCCACCTGTCCCGCCGCTGCCACCGGTTCCCGCAGAACCACCTGTTCCTCCTCCACCCCCCGCCCCGCCGGAACCACCTCCGCCCGCTCCGCCTGCACCTGCGCTTCCGCCCGAGCCACCGCTTCCTGGATTACCACCCGCGCCTGCGGAGCCGCCACTACCTCCGCTGCCCGCCGCGCCGCCACTGCCGCCAGAACCCGCAGTTCCGCCGGAGCCACCTTGGCTGGATCCGGAGGCAACGATTAAATCGTCATCGTCACTGGTGCTGCAACCCAGCACAGCGCCGGTCAGCATGAAGGTCAAGCCGATTCTTACGAGCAGGCTAGCGTGTCGCATTCTCCACCATCTCTCACTATGACCCTTAGCGCATGTGGGTCACTTATCGTTATGGCTGCGCGTCGCTACCGGCCAGTCTGCGCTGACCTAACAAGCTTAGGTCGCACGCGTCCAAGCGGCGGCAACCCGCAGTTATGCACCGTATAAGCATACTTATTAGAATGGCAGTGCCGGTTAGTAAAATTCGCTCTAACCGAATGCTGCATTTGCACAATCCGGCCGCGTAAGCCGCTGTTTTGGAGGGATATGGACCCATTTGATGACTTTGTCGCCCGCCTCTACCGCGGCAGCGCCTTCATCAAGGCCAATCACTTCCGCGAGTGGGCACTGCTGCAACTGCGCGAGCTAATCCCCTTCGACGCTGCGCTTTGGGGTAGCGGCAGTGTGGAAACGACCAAATTCCACACGCTGACGCTATTGGGAGTATCCGAGGATTATCCGCGCACGCTGGAGAAGACCAGCGTGGTCAACCCGGTATGGGAAGCGCTGCTGACGCATCCGGAGGAGCCCATCGATAGCGCCCAACTGATGCCGGACAAGGAATTTTATCGCACGGAAATTTATCGGCGCTGTTTCAGCAAATTCAAGATCGAGCGCCTGCTCGCGACCCTGCACAACGAACCACGCTCCGGCCTGGTGACACTGATCAGCGTGTACCGCTCGAACCGCAGGCATTTGTTTACCGCGGAAGAGCGGTCCTTGCAAAAGCGTGCGATCCGGCATTTGGTCAATGCCGCTTCGCACGCTTTCTTCACGCACCTCATCCGTACCGCGCCCGAAGCCTACGCACCGGCTGCGCTCTGCGACCGCGAAGGCTATCTGTACGAGGTACAACCGCAGTTTCTGGATCTGATGGAAGAACATTTCTTTGGCTGGCGCGGGCCGCGCCTGCCGTTTGCGCTACCCGTGGCCGGCAATAATTTTTCGCATTATGGGATTTGCGGCAACACCACCGCGCTGAACGATCTCGTCTGCGTGCAAATCTGGCAGGAAGGACCACTCGATCTGCTAACCGACCGTGAACAGCAGGTGGTGCAGGACGTTGGCCGCGGCCTGTCGTTCAAGGACATTGCGCGCAATACCGGTATCGCGCCCTCGACTGTGTCCAACCATCTGTACCGGATTTACCGCAAGCTCGGCATAAAAAATCGCTCGTCGCTGGCCAAGCTGCTCGAGCCGCAGCGGCGCGACCTGTTGCGGAGCGCGGCGCGCAAACCGGTGCGGGCCAAAGGGAAAGCGGCGGCGCCTCGCTAACCAAGCGTGGCCGCTGTACCCTGGCTTTGTAAATTACTTTTTCACTTCTATACTGCCACTCGCCCCACAACTTTTTGGTGAGAGGAGAACGGCGGTGGAGTTGCAGAAAGAGTTTGAACTGATCGTTAAGAAGGTGCGCAGCGCGCCCAACCAGGGCGAGTTCAAGCCGGGCATCGAATACCAACTCAAGATGTATTCCCTCTACCGTCAGGCCAAAGACGGCGATGTGCTAGGCAAGCGGCCCGGCATGCTCGATATGGTCGGCCGCGCCAAGTACGACGCATGGGCGAAACTCAAGGGCACAAAGAAAGAAGACGCGATGCGCCAGTACATCGCAGAGGTGAAGACGGTAGAGAAGAAATACGGGTGATTTTGGCACTCCCGTGCAAACTACTCAAAGCGGCGTAGCCGACGCAGTTAGCGCGTTTGATGCGGTATGGCGCGCACGCCCGTTCCGCACACCGGACACCGGATGGCGCCTGCTCCGATGTGGTTTTGCGAAGGTCGCCTCCAGTTCGGTCAAGGCCGATCGGCTATATGCCGGCAGCAACCCCAGTTTCGGCACCGTGTCGGGGCAGCCGGTGAAACCGAAGTGCAGCGTGTCGAGATAGCGCAGGCAGGTAATATTCAGGGCCTGCCCGTGGAATAGCACGGACAACGGATACAAGGCTTCCAGCCGTGCGCCTTCCAGATACAAGGGCTGTTTGGGTCCGGGCACGTTCGATATCACGACATTGAACACCGGCCGGAAACGGCCGCCCGCTCCGGCCAGTTGTTCCGCCACGAAGGGCACCATCAGCGCCAAGGTGTATTGCGCCAATGCTTCACGCGGCAAACCGGCAAGGTGCTCCTTGGCACGCACCGTGGAGGCTTGAATCGCGGTCAATCTTTTACGTGGGTCGGCGATCTCTGTCCCCAACCTCGCCAGAAAGAACGCCAGTGCGGTGCCGACACTGTCGTCGTGGCGCGAGCGCATCGAATACGGAATGGCCGCGTTCAGGCTTTGCCGGGGCAATGCATCGGCCTCGCTGAGCAGTCGGCGCATCGCTCCGGCGCAAAGCGCCAGCACGATGTCGTTGGCCGAGCCACCGCTCTGCTGTGCCAGCGCCTTGATGCGCGGCATCGCGAAAGCCTGGGTCGCAAACAGACGGCGCTCGGTAATGCGGCCGTTAAGCAAGGAGCGCGGACCGGAATAAGGTGTGGCTAGCGCATCCTCCGGGTCGAAAGCGGCGCGCGTCAGTTCGCGGGCCGCGCGCGCGATATGCGGCAGTGTGCGGGACTTGGCCGGCGGAGCGTCGGACATCGGCCCTTCCGCGCTCGGCCAGGTCTGCGATGGCAGAAACGAGCGGCGGGCGTTGGCTTTCGCCCAGGTCCAAGGTGGTGCGCTGCGTTCGTCCGGTGCACGGGCAAAGGCGCGTTGCATCAGCCGCAAACCGCCGATGCCATCCACCAGTGCATGGTGCAGCTTGGTGCAGATCGCGAAGCTACCGTCAGCCAAGCCTTCAATGACGTGGCATTCCCACAACGGCCGCGTGAGATCCAGCGGGCGGGCGTGGAGTTCGGTGACCTTTTTTTTCAGTTCCCGCTCGCCGCCGGGCGTCGGCAGTAAGTGGTGTTGTACGTGATAGTCCATGTCCAGATAAATCTGGTGCAGCCACAAGGGGATCAGGCCCTTCATGGCCTGCGCCGGCAGAATCAAATCCCAGGGCGGAATCACATTGGCGGACGCGCGCAGACGCGCCACCAGCCGCGCCACATAGTCCGACGGCGCACCCGCTGGCGGCGAAAAAAACAGCAGTACGCCGACGTGCATCGGCGTTTCCTTCGCCTCGAGCATCAGCCACGAGGTGTCGAGCAACTTCATCCTTTTCATTACGCCTCCATTCGCCTGCCTGGAAACCAATGCGTGGTTTCCACGATAAATCAGGCATAAAACGTGCCAGCCGCGTGGAACCTCCGGGCATTGCGGCGAACTTACACCTGAAAGTTGACGGAAAAAGGTCAGTAGCGTGAACGCGCTCCGCGCTTGACTGAAGTAAGCAGACCACGATCGGCAAGCGGGGTTCGGAGTGGGTGACGTCGCCGAATGACGACAGTAAGTGCTGCAAGATTGGAGAAGCTTTGATGTCTTGGACTGACTTTTCGGCGCGAGGCTAGGCGCCGCCGCTTTTATGCCCGCGTCGGCTGCCGTGGCGGACGCCAACCCGGTGAAGCGAATGTATAGGCGCTGGCTTCGCGCACCGAGCGGCTACTTAACAAATCTCTCAGCCAGGCCGAGAATTCGCCAAAAGCATGTTTGAGCGGATTCAGGCTTTGGATGTTCTGCACCAGTCCGTAGCGCACGGGAACGCGCTCATCCTCGGCCTGAAATGTGCCGAACAGACGATCCCAGATGATCAGAATTCCGCCGAAGTTGCGATTAAGGTAAGGCGCGTTTGCACCATGATGCACGCGGTGGTGGCTGGGCGTCACGAAAATCCATTCCAGCGGCCCTAATTTGGGTACTACTTGTGTATGTAGCGACACCTGCCAGAACAGGCTAATCAGCTGCACCAGCATGACCATAAAGGGATCGAAGCCGATCCAGGGCAGCACGATCCAGAATGGTAGCGCGAAGAACGGCAGCCAGGTCTGGCGGAACGCGGCCGAAAGATTGAAGAACGTGGAACTGTGGTGCGTGATGTGCGAGGTCCACAGCAGGCGCACCCCGTGCAGCAGGCGGTGGTGCCAGTAAAACACCATATCATCGAACAGAAACAGGAGCGCCCAGTCCCACCAGCGATGTATGCCGTAGTGAAAGCCGCCCGCAGAGAGATTAAGCACGCGATGATCGAAAGCCCAGCGGTATGACTGGAACACGAAATACGCCCAGACGACGTTGATCCCAAAGAACCCGATGTAAAGAATGACATTCAATACCGTCTCGCCCGGCGCATATAACCCCAATCCTCGTAGCCGGCTCCAACCTGCTTCACCCATGATTAACACCGCGTAGGCCGCGATCAGCAGGGCTTCGAATACCAGGATGGGATTACCTAACCAGAGCAGGAGTTGATGAAACAGGTCGCTGAACATGCTGCTTTAGTGCACGCCTTCGGCGATGGCCACCATCTCCGGGAATGGCAGATTGCCCACCAGCGTGAGCTCGGTTCCGTCCAGCAGCCAGTTCAGCGCCGTGGTCGTGCCAAAAAAATTGGCATAGCCGGTAGCCTTGCCGACCTTGATGGGTTTGCCGACCGCCAATACATACGCGCCGCCGCCTGCATAACGATTCTGCGTAAGCGATAGTGCCGCCGCTCCATCATTCATCAGCATGGCCAGCATGGGAATCTGGCTGCGTCCCTTCACGATTTTATGCAGCTTATGGCCTTCTGGCAGCCTGGACGGCTCACGCACGATGAAGTTCATGCTTTTCTTGGCTTCCTCCAGCGTGATGCCGGCATCACGCAAATCCCAGTCGAACACCAGCGCATTCGGCGGATATTCAAAATCGAAGTCCCGATCTGCAATTGGCACGTCAAACTTCAATTGCGTGAACTCGAAGCCATACCAGGGCTTGCCGGACCCATCCCAGACGTCCATCTTCAGCACGAACTCGTGGCTTTCCAGGCGCCA
Organism: Nevskiales bacterium; assembly: GCA_050740255.1. Classification (GTDB taxonomy): domain Bacteria; phylum Pseudomonadota; class Gammaproteobacteria; order Nevskiales; family JBOICV01; genus JBOICV01. Next base: position 74,254 of record JBOICV010000141.1, read on the forward strand.
TTCGTCGTGCGGCAAGTAGTACGATCCCTGGGCCACCGGCAGAATGCGCCAGTGGATCGCGGGATAGTCGAGAACCTGCTCCGTGCCCACGGCCGACCAGGCGAAATCGCGCAGGGCGGCACCGACGATGGTCTTGATGTGGGTGCGAACGGCCCTCTCGTCTAGCGGCGTCAATCCGCGGATGCGGATGCCAACCAGCTCAGCCGGCCACCAGTAAATCGCGGTATCCCCGTCGTAGAGATATAAATCACCTGCGCGATCCTTCGGTGCGAGCGTTTGCACGCGCAGCTTCCACGGTCGTTGAAAAATGATCTCACGCTCGACCGCCACAGTTGGACGATCGCTCAGCAGGCCACGCTCGACGTAGCGCGCGCGATAACTCGGCGTCGCCAGCAGACGGTCAGCAACTTCCGCCGCCCGCAATTCGGTCCAGATTGTGGAGCAGGCGCAGAGCAGCACTATCCCTGCACTGAGTAATCCCTTGCGCATACATTACCCTTAATATGAGTAAATACTCATAAATAGCATAGAATGGCTGCTCCCATATCGCTACTCGCATTTCGGCACCCATGCGCATCACGCTAAAACCCCGCAAAGCCCCGCGGCAGAACCGCGCCCAGGAAACGGTCGAAGCCATTCTGCAAGCCACTGCTCAGCTTTTGGACGAGGTCGGCTATGCCTCACTGAGCACCAATCACGTCGCGCAAAAAGCTGGCGTCAGCATCGGCTCGCTTTATCAGTATTTTCCGAACAAGGAGGCAATCTGCGCAGCACTTGCCGAGCGCCATTACCAACGTCACGCACAACGCTATCTGCAGCGCCTGCGCGAGGTCGCGGCTGAACCGGTGAAGGCGCAGGTGCGCGCGCTGGTGCGTGCGAGTTTCGAAGTCGCGCGCGAGGATCCAGCGCTGGCGAAGAATTTATACGCTGAGCTAAGCCGCATCGGTGGGTTTGACCCGCTGCGGCGCATGCGCGAAACCATCGAGCGGGAGTTAACACTCATTTACCAGGCGCTGCCGCGGCCTTTACGACCACAGCATCCCGACATGGTCGCCTTCATCGTCACCGTCGCCTGCGGCCAACTGCTCGGCGATGTGGTGCTGCGTAAACCGCAATGGCTGAAGAACGAAGCGTTTCTGGACCAAGTCTGCGAGTTAGTACTCGGCTATTACCAGCGCCTGGGCTGGCTCGCCACTTGAGCGCAGAGCATCGCCACGTATAGTTGTACAGCCTCTTCTTGAACTGGCTATCTAAAGTATGTCTACAGTGCGCCGGCGATCCGCCACAGATGATTAAGGCACTCACCGAACTCACCGGCCGCCACCGCGTGCCACACTCGCGAAGCGATTGACGAGTGGCGGGCCGCGCATCCCGGCAGCGATGACATCTGGAAGCAGCGAACCAGGATCAGGAGTGGCTGCATCAGGGGCCAGCCAGCGTTGACGTCGCCGCAGCGCTGAATTCGCTGCCGTGGTTTTTCAGATGCGGCCGCCAGCCATTCTGAGTCAGCCCGTATCAGCGGCTTACTGCCGCAGATTCAGCACGCTGATTTTCTGCGCCGCAATCTGCGCCGGCGTGAACGGGAAGGGCTGCCAGGCTTTCTGCGAGTATGCTTTGGTGAAATCGCTGAAATGCGGGTTGGCCGGGTCGGTAGATTGCGAATAAGTGATGAAGCCTTCCGCAACCGGATTGCCGTCGCTGCCCCAGGTCACGGTCTGGATGTAGCTATTGCCGTAGGTGACCCGATAGCCCTCCGTGTCAAGCGCATTGGTGCTAACCACCGTAAACGCGCCCTCGGAATGCTCGCCGCCGAACACTGGAATACGCTCTTCATGCACGCCCGAGCGCTGGATCTCGCCCAAGGGTCGGTCGAGCGGAATGCCGGAAGCGTTCACCGCCGCCACCGCATCGGCGAAGGCTACGGATACCAGCGGATTTAGAAAATTAAGGCCGCTCGGCGTATTCACGGCATCGCCGGCGCTGAACTGCGTCAGCCAGATCAGCGACACCGGCAAGCTGGGGAATAGCGGCAGACCCAAGGGATTGCCGGAAAGATTGGCCCATAGCTCGCGCCAGATATGGCCGCCGGTAGAATTCAGATTGTCGGATAAGTCCCAACTGCGCAGCACGTTGCAGGCTTGCGCTACGTCCACCGGGCCGCTGCTGCCGAGCAGCATGGGCAACTGGCAGAGATTGTTCACGACCGCGTCGCGCGCCAGTTCAGCCGAATAAATGTGGCTGCCCAGCACGGTCTCCTGCAGCGTATCCATATTGAAGGTATTGCCCGGCCGGCCGTCGGTACCGCTCAGACGGCGCTCCACGTTCAGAATGCACAGGCGCGTGCGCAGGCTGCGCTCGGCGTTCTCGTCGCCGATGATGCGGTCGTAACCGGTGATCGGCGCATCAGGATTGGTCAGCCAGTAGCTGTCGTTGCAGTTGTGCACGTAGTCGTCGCGCAATAGCGTTGGTAGATTGCCCGGCCCGAAGATGCCGGCTACAGGTGCATCCGCGTCCATGCCCCACTCGCAGGCGGCGCGCGAACCGTCGAGCAGCGGCAGTCCCGGCACGAGTTGGCCGATCACTGTCGCCAGCGGCTGCGCCGCGCAGAGTTGAACTTTCTCATCGGTGACATGCGGCACCACGCTCACATCGCCGTAATACGCTTTACCGCCCGGGCCGGAGGCGACCGTGTTCACCCAGGGAATACCGAGTACGCTCTTGTGCAGACCGATGAACTCGTCCAGCGATTTCGCCTGGTTCCAGCGCGCGAACTGGTTGATCAAGCGGTCATTCTCCGCATTCGCATCGCGCAGGGAATAGGCCTTCAGATTGTTCCAGCCCAGAATCGGCACGCCGCTCGCCTCCAGCACCATCATCGGTCCGTAGTGCGAGCGATACAGCGTGCGCGTTTCCTCTCCCAAAGTACCGTCGCTCTGCAGAATCCGGACCGTTACCGGCGTGGCCTCCATGTCGCGCATCTCGCCTTCATACAGATACTGCGTCGGGTTGGCGGGATTCAGCGTCAGCTCGTACAACGTGAAGCGATAGGCGGTCGAAACCGTATGACTCCACGCGACGTTGCGGTTGAAACCGATCAGTACCGCCGGCACGCCGTAAAGCGACGACCCCATGATGTCGACCTTCCCCGGTATCGTCAGATGCGAGATATACAGCCGTTCGGTACCGCTCCAGGGGAAATGCGGGTTGCCGAATACCATCGGCACGCCGTTACTCGTAGCCTCAGGCCCCAGCGCATACATATTGCTGCCGAAGGCGCGTTCCTGCGGGATCAGTGCCTTGATCGGGCCCGGATCGCGCCTGAGCGCGGCGCTGCGCCGGGCGGTGCTGGCTTGTGCGACCGGCAGTCCGGAGGGCGGCGCGGCATTGGCGATTTCGTTGACGAATACCGAGGAGCTTGCGATCAGCGCCAGGCGGAAATAGCGCCGGTACATATCCGCCTCGCTGATGGGTTGCAGGAAGGCGGCATCGCGGCAGGCGGCGTGGCGGCCGGCATGGCCGCCGCTTTTCAGTTCGCGGATATAGCGGTTGAAGCCAGCCACGAAGCCCTCACTCACAGCGCGCAGCTCGGGGTCGGCGGCGTCACGCAAATGCTGCCAAGCCGCGTCGCTAGCGAGGAACTTCCAGAAGAAGTCGCTGGTGACGTTATCGGCGGTGACGCCGTTCGGGACAATGGTGTAACTGCCGTCGCGGCCCAGATAACGCGCACGCTCGCCACGGATGGTGACCAAGTCCTCCATCAACACACAGAGATTGTCGTCGGCAAAGGCGTAGCCATAGCCGTAGCCGGCGCTGCCGAAGTTGGCCGCCTTGATGTGCGGGATACCCATTTGCGTGCGCGTGACTTCAACGTCGTAGCGCGCGCGATTCGAGTTCGAGCCGCCTTTGCAGCCGGCCGCCAGCAATAACAGCAGCACCGCGCAGATTGGGATACGTCTCATCGCTCTTCTCCAGCCCCAGCCGCCTCTAGGTGCGGCTTTGATCGCTCCATAATATAACAGCGCCGCCGCCCATGAGAACCAAAGCGCGCATGGCGATATACGCGAGCGCAGCTCGCCGCGAATCACCCCGGCGGTAACGTGACCAGTCTTCAGCGGCCGTGGCGGCGCATGGCCTTGGGTGTGAAGAAGCCGTCATCCTCAGTCCAGGCGTAGTTGGTCGGCTTCTCCAGATTATCGAGGCCGGCCACCACGTAGCGGCTATTGGTGAAGTCATAACCCAGCTCCACCGCCGCCACCACCGCGGGCAGATCGTAGGCGTTCATCAAATGACCTTCCTGAATGCGCCAGAGCTGATCGCGCTTGTCGTAACAGTCAACCAGCGTGAGATACCAACTGTCCTCATCGGCATAGAACGTGCGGCGTTTATACAAATGGCTGGTACCTTCGCGCACAGTCGCGTCGATCACCCACACGCGATGCAGCTCGTAACGCGCCAGGTCCTGATTGATGTAGTTCGGCTTGATGATTTGCTTGGGATCAAGTCCCCGCTCTTCCAACTTATAGCTGTTGTAAGGAATGTAAATCTCGCGTTTGCCCAGTAGCTTCCAGTCGTAACGATCGAGCGCGCCGTTGAAAATATCCACTTGGTCATGGGTGCCCAGTGAGTCGGTGGCGAGCGTGGGATTGTCGTAACCCAGCTCCGGCGCGCGGCGCACGCGGCGCAGCGCCGGGAAATACGACCAGGCCATATTCGGTTCGGCCAACTGGTCAATGGTCTGATGCACCAGCACGATGTTGCCGGCGAGACGCGGCGGCGACAGGACATAGGTCAAATAGTAGAGAAAGATATTGTCCTTGAGATCGGTCGGCTCGATGCCGATGCGGTTGTACTTGAGCAGCGCGTAGCGCAACACGCGCGCAATCTCGAAATCGCCGGAAGCGCTGACGATCGCGGCGTTGTAATAGCCTTCCAGCCCCGGCGCCACGTACTTGGTGCGGTGGTTCCAGATCGCCTCCGCGCCGTTCTGCGGAATCGGAAACGCCGGCCCGGTGACCGCACCTTTCAGCGTATCGGTGCCCACCAGCTCCGCCCGTACGGCGTTTTTCTTCAGTGCGTCATACACGCCTTGCTGGAAGGATGCGCTGCGCCGCGAGGGGTAGACGTTCATCCTGTAATCCGGGTAGCGCTTGAAGGTCGCGAGCTGTCCTGGCGTGAGCCGCTCCTTGTATTGCTGCAGATTGGCGGCGGTGATGGTGAACAGAATCGGATCGGCCGCATAGGGATTCACATAACCCTTGACCGGATCAATCGCTTTCTGCGGCAGACCACCCTCCCAGGCGGGAATGCTGCCGTCGGCGTTGCCGCTGCGCTGCGCGCCCAGCGGCGTCAAATCCTGGTCCAGCCTAGCGGCCTCCTCGGGCAACACCTTGGCGCGGGCTTCGTTCGCCAGCAGGACGAAACAGACGAGAAAGAACAGGCGGCGCATGGGCATCTCCTCAGAAAGCGTATTTGACGCTGAACGCGAGCGTGTCGCGGTCGTGAATCAGATTGGTTTGGGTGAATTCGTCGCCGGTGCCGAAGTAGGCGTTGTAGCCCAGATCCACGGCCCAGCGGCTGAGGTATTCGAAGCGCAGAATCAACTGCGCCTGCATGCTGTCCTCGACGAAGGAGCGCACCGGCCCGGCCGGTGTGCCATCCACGTCGTGGAAGAAGGTGAGCTGTGGGTTGAAATTGATCGCGGTGCCGAAAATATTCGGGTAGTTCAGAATCGTAAGGAGGCGGTAACCCCAGCCGAAATCGTCGGCGTAGAAGTCATCACTCACTTCAGGCACGCCGCCTTTCTCAAAAGTGCCGGGCGCCTCGAAGCGCAGCTCGCGCTTGTCCGGCATATCGAGCACCTGCGTCGCCCCGACCTCAACCAGCATGATCCACTGCTGCGCGAAAAATGGATTCTTCGGGCCGAACAGGTAACTGCCGGTGAACTGCATCTGCACCATATCCATCCGGCGGAAACCTTCGAAATAGCTGCCCGGGCGCGCGGTACCGAGCTGGCTTGGCGTGAAGAACATATTGAACAGCGTGCCGCCGACCGGTCCCGCCAGCTCCGTCGTTGGACTCAAGCCGTGAAACACCAGCTCGAAGTCGTCAATCTGAAAAGGCTGATCCTTGCGATAAGACACTTCGCCTTGCAAGGCCACGCCGAAGGGCAGTAGCGTGTTCATGCTCAGGCCGTAAATCTGGATGTCTTCGCGATATTCAAGCTGATAGCCACCAAGTCCGCGGATACCCCGTAGTTTTTCGATCTGATCGGGCCGCAGGGTTTCCGGGTTGACCAGGCCGTTAAGCAGCAACACACCGCTCAGACCGGTCGGGTCCTGTAAACCGGTCCCGGGCGCCAGCTCGTTCAACTGGTTCCACTGCTGCTGACTCAGCGCATAGCCGCTGGTGACTGGCAGGCTGCTGTGCACGTTCAAGAAGTACACGCCGAATTCAGTGGAATCCCACTGCGGCACGATGTAGTTGAACGAGAGCCCGTACTGCCCGCCGGTGCGGGCCTTGACGTCGGGTCGCCGGAAAATCTTGTAACCATCCGGTACGTCGTTCTGTTCGAAGAAACGGCTTTCCAGAATCAGGAAATCGCCGCCGACCGCCAGCCCGTCCACCTGCCCGAACATACTGCCCTGCGGGTCAATCACCACCTCGCGGTTGCCAAGCTGGTAAAAAGTCTCGACGCCCAGATTCTCGCTCAGCTCCATCTGGACGTAAGCCAGTGGCGTCGGCACGAATACGTTTTTGAGTTCGGCACCCGGAAAGCGCAGCCGGGTCACGTCAAAAGTGTTGATCGAATTGATGCCGAACTGGATAAAGGTGCTCTCGCCCCAACTGATGACCTGCTTGCCGAGCCGGACCGTTAGCGGGCGCTCGAATACCTCGAAGTTTGCATACACATAAGCATCCAGGGTTTGGGCATTGTTGCCGATCACGCCTTCAACGTCGCTACGCCGCTTGCGGCCCTTGAGTGCTGCCTCGTGAAAATCGGTGTTGACCTTGTCATAGAAATAATAGCCGCGCGCAAACAGGCCATACTCGCCCCAGCGCAGGTCGAGATCGTGATTGACCTGCAGCGGCGCGTAAGTGATGTCGTGTTTGTCGTAGTTGAGATTGCCGTCGTCAATATTGCTGGACAGGCCCGTGCCGCCATTGCCCTGGCTCACCAGTCCCGGATCGCGCTCCCGCATGCGCAAGGCCGCGCCTGCGGTAAGCGTCGTGTCGAACCGTCCCTCTACTTCCTTCCATGAAAAATCCATGGCCTGCGCAGGCAGGACGACAAGCAATGCCGCTGCTCCCGCCAGAAGCGTGCTCGATTCCCCCCCTCTTCCCCGCATTTTTCCCCGCTCCGTCAGTTCTGTTGCCGGCCACGCTCGCTGGGCGCGCGGAAAATAGGATAGAAGATGTACACATACCAGGGATCGGGCGCGATACCGGGTTCCTGCGGTACGCCGAAGCGTTCAGGATAACGCCGCGTAATACGCGCGGTGCCGAACAACACATCCCAGAAGAACAGCAGATTGCCGAAGTTGCCGTTCGGATTGCCGACGCCATCCTCGTCGCTGATCGCGTGATGCGCGAAGTGCGTGGCCGGTGTGGAGACGCTGCGTTCCACAAGCCAGGCCAGCGGTGCGAGCCCCGGATATTTGTAAAGCCAGGCATCCCAGCGCAATTCGCTGTGTGCGCCCATCGTCACGCACAGTTTCAACAGGTAGTACCAGAAGTACACTTCGCCGAAACCCAGATAAACCAGCACGCCGGAAAAATACAGATTCGGCATCAGCAGGTCGTAGAAAAAACCATTGCGCCAGATGACGCGCACGCCCATGAAGGGCGGCGAGTGGTGGAATTTATGCATACCCCAGAGCAGCGGAAACTTGTGAGTCGCGCGATGCCACCAGTACTGCACCATGTCGTCGGCAATGACGAAGGCCAGTAGCTGCAAGTACCAGGGCATGCCGGCAAACTGGTCGGCATAGCCCGGCAGCAGCCCGCGCTCGATCGCCGCCGTGAAATAAACCACCAGCGGCCCGGCCAAGAACCACGCCTGGCTTGCGGCCAGTACGTCCAGCAAATTCTCACGTCTTGAGCCGTTCTTCGGCCAGAACCGGCCCAGCAGCAACTCCAGCAGGATATAACTGCCGAACACGGCACCGATCACCCAGATGAAATTATCCATGGCTCGTCCCCGGCATCGCCTCGCAGCCCAGCTGCGCGCTGCGCGCGCTGGGTGGATCCCATTCCGGCCCGCGGAACAAGTGCCCCAGCGCTTCGCGCCAACTCCGCGCCTGGTGAATCTTGCGGAAGATCGAGACCCACTGGTGGAAGGCGATTTTGATCGGGTTGTAGCTATGGATGTTTTTCACCAGTCCGAATCGCACCTTGTCCGCTTCCGGTACGAAGCTGCCGAATAGCCGGTCCCAGACGATCAGCATGCCGCCGTAGTTCTTATCTATGTATTGCGGATTGGCGCCATGGTGCACGCGGTGGTGCGAAGGGGTGTTCAGCGCCCATTCCAGCGGCCCGAGCCGGCCAATCAGCTCGGTGTGAATCCAGAATTGGTAAATCAAGCTTATGGAGGCGGCCGCCATGATCATCAGCGGATGAAAGCCTAGCCAGGCCAGCGGCAGGTAGAAGGCAAAGCTGTACACCGGCGTGGTCCAGGACTGGCGCAGCGCCGTGGTCAGATTGAAGCGTTCGCTGGAATGATGATTGACGTGCGCCGCCCACAGGATGTTGATGCGGTGCGAGGCGCGGTGATACCAGTAGAAGAAGAAATCATCGCCAATCAGCAGCAGCGCCCAGGCCCATCCGCTACTCAGCGGAATCTCGAACAGGCGGTGCTCGTAGGCCAGCCAGTAGATCGCCAACCAGCAAATCTTGCAGAAAGCCTGCACGAACACATTGCCCACACCCATCGCCAGGCTGGCGAAGGCGTCCCTGCTGTCATAGACCGCCAGACCGCGCCAACTGGCGTACGACGATTCCGCCGCCACTAGCAGCAGGAAGGCAGGGATGGCATAAAGGACCAGGTTTTCCATTGCGCCTCCGGCGGAACCATCCGCCGATGCGCCTAGAATCCATCAAGGCAACGCGCCCGGTATTGACGCCAGATGCAAACCGATTGTCCCGACACGACAGCCCCCGACAGCCTCGGCAGCGTTTATCTGGCCTATGCCAGCAGTCTGTTCGATTACCTGGGCACCAAAGGCCACGACGTGGCGGCGCTACTGGCTGGCGCGGGCCTGCGCCCGGCGCAACTACAGGACAAAGAGCATGCGATTCCGACCATGCTATACCTGCAACTGTGGCAACGCGCGGTGGAACTGACGGATGACCCCTACCTCGGCCTGCACGTCGGCGAGGTGATCCGTCCGGGAAAATATGGCGTACTCGGTTACGCGATGATGAGCTGCGAAACCCTGGGCGAGGCCTTGCTGCGGCAGCAGCGCTACCAGAACCTGATCGGCAAAACCGGCCGTGCGGAACTGGTGGAGCGCGGCGAGGAGTGCGAGCTGGGCTGGTATGCCGCGATGGCCAGGCACTCGCGCCATGTCGGTGAGGAACACGTGGCGAGCTGGGTCGCCTTTGCGCGCTGGATGATTAACGTGCCGGGCGACCCCTTGCGGATTCTGTTCGAGCACCAGGCTCCAGCCGATCTGAGCGAGCACCGGCGCATTTTCAACTGCGCCTTGGAGTTCGATCAGACCCACACCGCGGTGGTGTTTCCTGCACATTTTCTGGCGCTGCCGCTGAAGAATACCGACCCGGCGATGCAGCGGCTGATGGACAGTCATGCCGAAAGCCTGTTGGCGCGGCGTACGCAAAGCGACAGCGATCCCACCGCCGACATCCGCAACAGTATCGAACGCGCCCTGCCCACCGGGGTGCCCGCGATCGAGACCATTGCCGCCCAGCTCAAGCTGCATCCGCGTACGCTGCAGCGGCGCCTGTTCATGGCAGGTCTGAGTTTCAAGGGCGTGGTGGACGACGTGCGGCGCAGTCTCGCCTTGCGCTATGTCAATGATCCCAAGCTGGAACTGATCGAGATTGCGTTTCTGCTTGGCTTTGCTGAACAGAGTTCTTTCCAGCGTGCGTTCAAGCGCTGGACCGGCAAGCCGCCGGGGCAATATCGGGGCCGCGCTTGAACCTATGCGTTTGTGCCACGACTGGCTGGCGCGGCGGCCGTTTCCGAATAGCGCGTAGTCCGATTAGGATGGACGCTGCGCCTCCATAGGCGTTTAACAAGCTCGCAGAGCGGCCAATATGAATCCCACTGGCGACATCATCCGCTTCGGCGATCTGGCGCGCGGCATCTTGCGCGCCCTGCCGGACTCGTCTGGCTTCCGCACGGGCCTGCGGAATCTGGCGACCTTCAAGCCCGATACGCGCGCGTCCATCGGCTGGCTGCTGGAACGGCAGGCGCAGCAATACGCCGACCGGCCGGCCCTGCTGTTCGAGAACCGGCGCTGGACTTATGCCGAGTTCAATGCCTGGGTGAATCGCCTCGCCGGCGTGTTCCGCAAGCACGGCGTGGGACCGGGTGACGCGGTGGCGATTCTGATGGAGAACCGTCCGGAGGTGCTGGCCTGCGTGTCTGCCGTGGTCAAGCTTGGCGCCGTCGCCGGCATGCTGAATCACAATCAGCGCGGCGAGGTGCTGGCGCATTCGATCGCACTCACTAAAGCAAAACTTATCGTGGTGGGTGAGGAATGCATTGGCGCGCTGGAATCCACCGGTTACATGCCGGGCTCGGGCAAGCTCGGCAGCTGGCTGTGGGACGGCGTCGGCACGCTGCCCGAGGGTTATCTGAATCTGCACAGCGAGGCCGAGGACATGTCGAGCAGCAATCCGCCGGAAACCCAGGCGGTGCAGTTGAAGAATCCCTGCTTTTACATCTTCACATCCGGCACCACCGGCTTGCCCAAGGCTTCGGTAATGACGCATTACCGCTGGCTGCGCGGCATGGCGGGCCTGGGGCAGATGGCGCTGCGGCTCAAACCGCAGGACGTGTTTTACTGCTGCCTGCCGCTGTACCACAACAACGCGCTGACCGTGTCCTGGAGTAGCGCACTGGGCACCGGTTCCGCGCTGGCGCTGAGCCGCAAATTTTCGGCTTCCCGCTTCTGGGATGAAATCCGCCACCACGACGCTACTGCGTTCTGCTACATCGGCGAGTTGTGCCGCTATCTGCTGAACCAGCCGGCAACAAAGCGCGACCGCGAGCATCGCGTGCGCATTGTCGTCGGCAACGGCCTGCGGCCGGAGATCTGGGATGACTTCCAGCAGCGCTTCGGCATTGCGCACATCGCCGAGTTCTATGGCGCGAGCGAAAGTAATCTGGCCTTCGTCAACGGCTTTGGTCTATCCCGCACCGCTGGCTTCTGCCCCCTGCCCTATGCCGTGGTCGAGTTCGACGCCGAGCACGAACAGCCGGCGCGTGGCCCGGATGGGCTGATGCGCAAAGTAGCGAAAGGCGGCGTGGGCCTGCTGATCTGCCAGATCACCCCGCGCGCGCCCTTCGACGGTTATACCGACCAGAAAGCGAGCGAGGCGAAATTATTCCACGACGTGTTCAAACCGGGCGACCACTGGTACAACTCCGGCGATCTGGTGCGTGATCAGGGTTTCAAGCACATCCAGTTCATAGACCGCGTCGGCGACACCTTTCGCTGGAAAGGCGAGAACGTCGCCACCACGGAAGTCGAAGGCGCGCTCAACCAGCACGCCGAGGTCGAGCAGGCCGTGGTCTACGGCGTGCAGATTCAAGGTTGCGATGGCCGTGCCGGCATGGCCGCCCTGACCTGGCGCGGGAAGAAATTCGACGGCGCCGGCCTGGCGGGACTTTTGTGCAGCCAACTGCCGGCCTACGCGGTGCCGCTGTTCATCCGCCTGCGCGAAGAACAGGAAATCACCGGCACCTTCAAATACCGCAAGGTCGAGCTGAAGAAAGAGGGCTTCGATCCGGGCAAGGTGGCGGAACCCTTGTACATACTGCTGGACACAAAGCGTGGTTATGAACCGCTGACGGCGGATATCTTTCGCAAGATTGGAAACGGTATTCGCTTCTAGCTGATTGGCCGTACAGCCGATACGGCCCGTGCACGCGGCCATAGTGCGGCGGCGCCGGAATCCGCAATCTAGCGCCATTGTACGTACGCGAACTTTCCACCATGAACGTGACGATTCAAATCGAGCGCAGTCTCCAGGTGTCAGTGCCGTTCGCCACGGCCTTGATGCTGATGGAAGATCTCGAAGACACCATTAGCCGCTTCCCCAAATTGCGCAAGCTCAGCAAGCTGGGCGAGAACGCCTATCTGTGGCAGATGGAGCCGATCGGCTCGCGCATTGCGCGCATTTCGCATGAAGTCAGCTACGCCGCGTTCTACCACCGCGACCCGAAGAAGGGCGAACTGAGCTGGAAGCCGCTGCCCAAGCACGGCAATGCGTCAATCGAGGGCGTCTTCAAGCTACGCGAGAAAAACGACGGAACCCAGATCAGCTTTCGCGTGAGCGGCGAGCTGCGCGACGTGCCGGTCCCGCTGCTATACCGCCTGGTCGCGCCACCCTTCATCCAGGGCAAGTTCACCCGCCTGGTGGATATCTTCCTCGAACGCACCGGCGAGGCCCTGGCCCTGGATCAGCATCAGATCAACGCGGTCCGCGTCGGCGCCCGATAGGCGTCGGCTACACTCCACAGGATGAATTTCATGCAGAAAGTCATGGGATTGGGCCTGCGCGCCCTCAACCGCTTTGCCGGCTGGTCGTGGGTGGACCAGCTCAAGCTGCGCAAACCCTCGGAACGGGTGGTTTATCTTGCCTCGCGCGGCGGCTTTCGCACCGCGACCGCGGCCTCGCGCGCTTTTGCGGGTGCACCGAAGCAAGGGCAGCCGGCGCGGCTTGCCAGGGGGCGTGGCGCCGATTTGTTCGATCTGACGCCCAGCGACGAACAACAAATGCTGCGCGAAGCGGTGCAGAATTTCGCCGGCGGCGAGTTGCGCAAGGCCGCCGCCGCGGCGGATGCCGCCTGTGCGGCTCCGCCCGAGTTGCTACAGGGTGCGGCCGATCTTGGCATCACGCTGATGGGCGTGCCCGAAGCGCTCGGCGGCGCCGGCAACGAGCGCTCCGCTATGACCAATGTGCTGGTGGCGGAAGCGATGGCCCACGGCGACATGGGTCTCGCGCTCGCCTGCCTGGCCCCGTCCGCCGTCAGCACCGCGCTGGTGTTGTGGGGCGATGAGGCGCAGCAGGCAAAGTATCTGCCGGAGTTTGTCGGCGGGAAAGTACCGGCGGCGGCACTGGCGCTGCTGGAGCCGCGGCCACTATTCGATCCGTTCGTGCTGCAAACCAAGGCCAAGCGGAGTGACGGTGGCTATGTGCTCAGCGGCGTCAAATCCATGGTGCCGCGCGCGGGGGAAGCCGAGCTATTCATCGTTGCCGCCGAGATTGAAGGCCAGGGGCCCGGCCTGTTTGTGATCGAGTCCTCCACTGCGGGGCTGTCGGTTGAAGCCGAGCCGGCGATGGGCTTGCGTGCCGCCGCCACCGGGCGACTCATTCTAAATGGCGTGAAGCTGCCGGCAGCGGCGTTGCTGGGTGATGGCAAGGCCGATATTTATGCAGAGTGTGTGAATCTATCCCGGATCGGCTGGTGCGCATTGGCAGTCGGTGTCGGGCAGGCGACGCTGGACTACGTTATCCCTTATGTGAACGAACGGGTGGCCTTTGGCGAACCCATCAGCCACCGCCAGTCAGTCGCCTTCGCAATCGCCAATATCGGCATCGAACTGGAAGGCATGCGCTTACTGACCTATCGGGCAGCGAGCCGCGCCGAGCGCGGCCGGTCCTTTACCCAGGAAACGGCGTTGGCGCGCCGACTGTGCGCCGACAAGGGCATGCAAATCGGCAATGACGGCGTGCAGTTGCTCGGCGGCCATGGCTATGTGAAGGAGCATCCGGTGGAGCGCTGGTATCGCGATCTGCGCGCGGCGGGCTTCATGGAAGGCGTGCTACTGGTTTGATTTTTGTTCCCTCTCCCCGCTTGCGGGGAGAGGGGCAGGGTGAGGGGCAGCTGAGGCAATCATGATCAATCTTGAGAATCCCAGGAAATTCGGCATGCTGGTGCAGCAGGCGCACCAGGTTGCGCAGGAAATCTTTCGTCCGAACTCGCGCAAATACGATCGCGCTGAACACAGCTATCCGAAAGAGCTGGATATGCTGGCCGCGCTGCTCGACGGCATGAGCGCGGGCGGCGGCAACGAGGGCGCCGGCGCCACTGGCGTGCGGCGCGATGCCATCAACGGCGAAGGCAACCGCAACGCCAGCAATATGGCGACGGTGCTCGGTGCGATCGAGTTGTGCTGGGGCGATGTTGGCCTGCTCTTGTCCATGCCGCGCCAGGGTCTCGGCAATTCCGCGATCGCCTCGGTCGCCAACGACGAGCAGCTCAAGCGTTTCGAGGGCCGCTGGGCCGCAATGGCCATCACCGAGCCGCACTGCGGTTCCGACTCCGCTGCCATCCGCACCACCGCGATCAAGGACGGCGATTTCTATGTCCTGAACGGCGACAAGATTTTCGTGACCAGCGGCGAGCGCGCCGATCTCGTCGTGGTCTGGGCCACTTTGGATAAAAACGCCGGTCGCGCCGCGATCAAGTCCTTTGTGGTTGAGAAGGGTACGCCTGGTTTCGAGCTGGTGCGGCTCGAACACAAGCTCGGCATCCGGGCTTCGGATACTGCGCAGTTCGCGCTGCGCGACTGCCGGGTACCGAAGGAGAACCTGCTCGGCGATCCGGAAGTAAACGTTGAAAAAGGTTTCGCCGGCGTGATGCAAACCTTCGACAACACGCGTCCGCTGGTCGCGGCGATGGCGATTGGTGTCGCGCGCGCCTGTTTGGAGGAAACCCGCAAGGCGCTGGAACAGGCAGGCGTAGAGGTTGACTACGCCAAACCCGCAATGACGCAGCACGCCGCGGCCGCGGAGTTCATACGCCTCGAAGCCGATTACGAAGCCGCGCGCCTGCTAACCCTGGAGGCGGCCTGGATGGCAGATAATCGCAAGCCCAACTCGCTACAGGCCAGCATGGCCAAAGCCAAGGCCGGCCGCGTCTGCGTGGACATCGCGCTCAAGTGCGTGGAGCTCTGCGGCAGCCTCGGTTACGGCGAGCAGGGTCTGCTGGAAAAATGGGCGCGCGACGCCAAGATTCTCGACATCTTCGAGGGCACGCAGCAGATTCAGCAATTGATCGTGGCGCGGCGCCTGCTCGGCAAAAACTCGTCCGAACTACGTTAGAACCGGCTGGCGATCTCCCGTGGTACGGTTATTCCGGTAGGCAAGTCGGTATAGCGCAGGCAGCACCAGCAGGGTCAGCAGCGTCGCTGAGATGATCCCGCCTATCACCACCGTCGCCAGCGGCCGCTGTACCTCGGCGCCGGTGCCGGTGTTGAGCGCCATCGGCAGGAACCCCAGGCTCGCGACCAGCGCCACCATCAGGATTGGGCGCAGGCGCAGCATCGCGCCCTCGACGATGGACTCCTCCAAGCCTTTTCCTTCATCCAGCAACTGACGAAACGCTGAAACCATCACCACGCCGGTCAGCACGGCAACGCCGGACAGCGTGATGAAACCAACGCCCGCCGAAATGGACAGGGGAATATCGCGCAGCCACAGTGCCGCCACACCGCCGGTCAGCGCCAGCGGCACGCCGCTGAACACGAGCGCTGCATCCTTGGCCGAACCGAAGGTCATCAGCAGCAGACCGAAAATCATCAGCAGCGTCAGCGGCACCAGCAACTTCAGCCGCGCGGCAGCGGACTGCAGCTGTTCAAAGGTGCCACCGTAGTCCAGCCAATAGCCTGGTGGCAGCTCGGTCTGGGCCCGCACTTTCTCCTGCACCTCGGCGACAAACGAGCCCAGATCGCGTCCGCGCACATTGGCCGTAACCACGACCCGGCGCTTGCCGTTCTCACGGTTGATCTGATTGGGACCGGGCGCGACCGTAATGTCCGCTACCTCGCGCAACGGCACCCAGTTCTGCGCACCGCCGTCCGGCAGAGGCACGGGCAGCGACTCGATGACACGCTGGTCCGCCCGCAGGTTTTCGGGCAGACGCACGACCAGATCGAAGCGCTTGTCGCCCTCGAATACCTGACCCGCAACCTTGCCGCCCAGCGCGATCTCGACCACTTCCTGCACATCGGCCACGTTCAAGCCGTAGCGGTGGAGCAGCTCGCGCCGCGGCGTGATCGTCATGACCGGCAGGCCGGTGGTCTGCTCCACTTTCACGTCGGCCGCGCCGCCGACGCCCTTGACCACTGCCTCAATCTCCTGGCCCAGCTTCAACAGCGCTTCGAGATCATCTCCAAACACCTTTACCGCCAGTTCCGAGCGCACGCCGGAAATCAGTTCGTTGAATCGCATCTGAATTGGCTGGGTAAACTCGTAATTATTGCCCGGTACTTTCGTCACCGCCGCCTCCAGCTCGGCCACGAACTCCGCTTTGGTTTTACTCTTGTCCGGCCATTCGCTGTGTGGCTTGAGCATGATGAAGGTATCCGCCACGCTCGGCGGCATTGGATCGGTGGCCACATCCGCGGTGCCCAGTTTGGCGAAGACTTTATGCACTTCCGGAAGCTGGCGGATCACGTCCTCCAGATCCTTTTGCATGGCAATGGCCTGTTCCATGCCGGTGCCGGGAATGCGCAGCGCGTGCATGGCGATGTCCCCCTCATCCAGGCTCGGTACGAACTCCGAACCCATGCGCGAAGCCAGCCACAGGCTGGCGAGCACCATGGCCACCGCGGCCGTAACAACCGCCAGTCGTTGCGCCAGCGCCCATCTGAGCAGCGGTGCGTAAAGCCGCTTGGCGCCAGCGACGAGACGGTTCTCCTTCTCGGCTATCCGCCCGCGCAGGGTCAGGGCGATGGCGGCGGGGACGAAGGTGAGGGAGAACAACAACGCGCCCAGCAGGGCCACCACCACCGTGAAAGCCATCGGCCGGAACATTTTTCCTTCCACGCCGCTCAGCGCGAAGATCGGTAGATTCACCAACAGCACCACCAGCACGCTCACCAGGCTCGGCGTAAATACTTCGCGGGTGGCGGCAAAAACCGTATGAAAGCGCTCCTCCGTATCCAGCAACCGGCCAAGATGATGCTGCTTCTGCGCCAGACGCAGCACGCAGTTTTCGACGATGATTACTGCGCCATCCACAATCAGACCGAAATCCAGCGCACCCAGACTCATAAGATTGGCGCTGACCTTGTTCTCCACCATGCCGGTGATGAGAAACAGCATGGACAGCGGAATGACCAGCGCCGTGATCAAGGCGGCACGCAAATTGCCGAGCAGCGCCAGCAGCACCGCCACCACCAGCAAGGCGCCCAGCAGCAGGTTTTCCTGCACCGTGGTGATGGTGCGTTCCACCAGGGTGGTGCGGTCGTAGACCGCATCCACGCTCAAGCCCTCGGGCAGCGAGCGGTTGATTTCCTCCAGCTTGGCGGCCGTGCGGCGCGAGACTTCGCGGCTGTTCTCGCCAATCAGCATGAACACCGTGCCGAGCACCACTTCCTCGCCATTCATGGTGGCAGCGCCGGTGCGCAAATCCTGCCCCAGCAAGACCTCGGCCACATCGCCAACCGCTACCGGTGTGCCCTGGATGCGCTTGACGACGATGCGGCGGATGTCGTCCAGGCTGCCGACCTGTCCCGGCGTGCGGATGAGGTATTGCGCGCCGCTGCGCTCGATATAGCCGGCGCCGACGTTGGCATTGTTCTTCGCCAGCGCCTCCATCAGCTCGTGCAGGCTGAGGCCATAGGCGAGCAGCTTTCCCGGGAGCGGTGCGACCTGATATACGCGCTCGAAGCCGCCGACGTTGTTGATCTCGGTTACACCCGGCACCTTGGCCAGTTGCGGACCGACGATCCAATCCATCACGGTATGCAGCTCGGTGCTGTCATAAGGCGTGCCGTCGGCTTTCTTGGCGCCGGGCTGGGCCGAGACGGTAAACATGAAAATTTCTCCCAGTCCCGTAGCGATCGGCCCCATTTCCGGTTCCAGGCCCTCCGGAAGCTGTGCCTTGACCTCCTGCAGGCGCTGGCCAACGAGATTGCGCGCGAAGTAAATGTCGGTACCGTCCTCGAACACCACCGTGACCTGCGACAGGCCATAGCGCGACAGCGAGCGCGTGTATTCGAGGCGCGGCAGGCCGGCCATCGCGTTCTCGACCACATAGGTGATGCGCTGCTCCGCCTCCAACGGCGAGTAGCCGGCCACCTCGGTATTGATCTGAACCTGGATGTTGGTGATATCCGGCACCGCGTCAATCGGCAGACGCTGGTAGTTGTAGATACCGAGTGCGGCGATCACACCCGCAAGGATTAGCACCACCCAACGGCGTTCGATGGAAAGGCGAATGATGGCGTCAATCATGTTGCGTTCTCAGTGATCGTGCGCGGCGCCGGACTTCTCGATATCGGCCTTGATCAGATAACTATTGGCGACGACGTAGTGCTCGCCGGGCTTGAGGCCGGTCAGCACTTCCACCCGCACGCCATCGTCACGCCCCAGCTCCAGCGGGCGGGCCTCGTAGTCATCGCCAATGTTGATGAACGCTACCTGCCAGTCGCGAAAGCTCTGGATGGCAGCAAGCGGTACCACAATCGGTAGCTGCTGCTCGTTCACCGCGACCTGGCCGGTCACAAACAATCCCGGCGTCCAACCCCCGTCCTGGTTGTCGAGCACTACGCGCGCCGTAAGCGTTTGCTGCGCACCGCCAGTGGGCGCGAGATAGGCGATGCGGCCGCCGCCCGTCTGCTTGCCGTCGGCGGCGACAACCTCGACCTCCTGGCCGACGGCCAGCCGCGCGCGGTCGCGCGGAAACACCGCGAATTCCGCCCAGACGCTGCTGAAATCCGCCACCACGAACAGCGGCGACTCGCCCGCGGCTTCGCCCGGATTCGCCATGCGCTGCGTGACCGCGCCGCCGATGGGCGCGGTCACCGGGTAGGTCTGCAGGCTTTCGTTACTCTCGACCGTAGCCAGCGTCTGTCCGGCGCGCACGGTATCGCCGATCTTCGCCGACACGCTGCGGATCACGCCGGGGAAACGCGCGGTGACATTGCGCACGCGTTCGCCGTTGGGCTGAATGCTGCCGTAAAGCGCCAGGCGTTCACGCAGCACGTCCGGTCCGGCCACAGCCAGCTCAATGCCGGCCGTCTTCGCCATCTCGGCAGTGATCCGGGTGCGGCCCTCATAAGAGGCGTAGTTCCACTCGTGCCGCCGGCCGCCGTATTCGGCGCTGATTCTCACGTCGAAGGAATGCGGCTCGTAAACCTCGGCCCCGCTGACCAGATAATCGTTGCGGGCGGCGAAGACATGACGGTCTACCACTCCACCGAGACGCGAGAGCTCGATGGCGAGTGTCACTTCAGCCGGTGCGACAGATTTATGGTCCCGGTAGGCATAGACCTGGAATTCCGGCGGCACGCCTCGTTCAAAGATCGTGACTTCGAGAGAAAAGTCGCCATCTTCCAGCAGGCGCCCGCCGTGCGGACCCTTCGCCGCTTCGTCATGCCCGCCCTGTTTGGCGTCACTGCCGTGCGCCTGTGACTTAGCAGCGGGCGTTTCCTGCCTGCCGCAGCCATTCGCCAGCAAGCCAAAGAAAACAAACGCGATCAGAATCCTGTTCATGGTCTTCTCAATTGCCCTGCGGCTGCGCCAGAGCTTCGCCGGTCAGGCGTTCGATCTCGGCCAGCAAGCGGTGGTAGTTCGCCGCGGACTCGATGGCGGCGCGCTGCACTTCGATCAGCTCCTGTTGCGTCGCGGCCAGTTCGAGGTAGGAAAAGCGCCCGCGTTCATAGCCGTACTGGGTCTGCTCCAGCGCGGCCTGCGCCTGCGGCCGGGCCTCGCTGCGCAGGGTCTCGACTGCGGCACGGTTTTGCAGCAATTCCTGATACAGCGCGAACAGCGTGGCGTTGGCCCGGATCAAGGCGGCCTGCTTCGCCGCCTCGGTTTGTTCGTGCCGCGCTTCGGCCTCGCGGATCGCGCCCTGGTTGCGATTGAACAGCGCCAGCGGCAGCGAGACGCCCGCCACCAATGCCGTATCGCCGGATTGTTCCAGCCGCCGTAGTCCCGCGCCCAGAGTGAGATCGGGCTTGGCTTGCGCCCGCGCCAGTTCCAGTTCTGCCGCGCGCAGACGGGCCTCGGAAGCAAAGCGCAGGAAGTCCGGATTGCGCTGCACATTCGCGGTCAGCGTCTCCAGGTTCCGGGTCGGCGTCAGGGTGAAGAGATCGGCGCGGGCGGTCGCGAAGGCCGGTGTGGTGTCACCCCAAAGCGCGATCAGGCTGCGGCGCGTAGATTCCAGCGCGACCTCGGTTTGCCGCTGCGCGAGCCGTGCGCGGGTGAGCGCAATGGCGGCGCGGCTTTGTTCGGCCTGCGGCGTGCGCGCCGCCTCAACCCGGGTTTTGATTGCGGCCAGCGTTTTCTCCGCCAATCCGCTGGCGTCGCGCATCAGGCTCAGCTGCTCCTGGGCGACGACCACTTCGACAAAGCGGCGCGTTACTTGTGCCAGCACATCCAGTTGCAGGGCCTGGCGCTCGATACTCTTGTCATCCCGCTCAAGCGCCGCCAGATCCACACGCCGGCTGCGCTTGCCACCCAACTCGATCACCTGGCTCAGGCTTAGCGTTGTTTCCAGCGCATCGGCGCCACTCAGATCACCGTCGCCGGCGAAATTCTCCAGCTCGAGACCCAGCTCCGGGTTTGGACGCAGGCCGGCCTGAGTGATACGTGCATCAGCCGCACGCAATTCATAAACAGAGACCTGCAGTTCCGGGTTGCGCTCCAGAGCAACGGCAATCGCCTGCGGTAGGGTCAGTTCGCCGCTCGCGCTGGCGACATTTTCGGCACCAGCGGCGCTGGCACTGACGATGAACAAACCAAAACACGCGGCTCGCAGGTATGCGAGATAAGAAATCATGGATGCCTCCCACGGCATGCCGCGCGCGGCGCGGCGGATCAGGAAATTACAAACAGACTGGGAGGCTTACAGCGGGGGTGCGCGCAGGGGCGGCTGAAAGTATCGCGAAGCTCGACTGAATGTCGGCTGGGTTTCTATCGCCCGTAGTGGGCCGGGCATGCGGAGCAGCGCAAACAAACCCAGCGCTGCAAGTAACAAAAATGGCAGATCAAATCCGGACTTTGCGCCCTTGAGTAAGGCCTCGTCGTTGAGGTCCAGGTCAAAATCTGCATGCGGACCAGAGGTATGTTCATCATCGTTGTGCAGGCCGGCGTCAGACCAGTGCCACACTTGCGGCGCTTCCTGTCCGTCCAGACATAAGTGTAAATGCACGCCTGCTGCACGCATCACCAGCAAGGTGATGCAAAAAAACACCAGCAGGGATGCGCGTCCTGAGGAAAGCTTCATGGCCTACAGGCTACCAGTTTTGGAATACGGGTCAACTTCAGCCCAAACACGAGTGCATTCGACACCCTGAAGTTGCTCCAGGGTCAAGAAGCAAGGACCGTTTCTCAAACGGGCGCCGCGTTTCCGCGCTTCTGTTCTCGATACTGCAACGGCGTCGCACCAGACCAGCGCTTGAACGCCCGGTAAAACGTGCTCGGTTCGGAAAAACCGGTCAGATAGACAATACGTTCGATGGGCTCTTCGGTGCGCGCCAGC
The DNA here is from genome assembly GCA_050740255.1 of Nevskiales bacterium. GTDB lineage: Bacteria > Pseudomonadota > Gammaproteobacteria > Nevskiales > JBOICV01 > JBOICV01. The sequence goes on from JBOICV010000141.1 coordinate 95,939, forward strand.
AGCCGGCGTGCGAGCGCGTAGCGGAATTCGGATAGCACCTCGCTGAAACTGGTGCCGGCGCGCGCCAGTTCGAAGCGCAGCCGCCGCGCCGGCATGTTGAGCGCCTTGGCCACATCCTCCAGATCGCAGTTCTCCCATTCGAGCCGCTGCGAAAACAGCGTGCGGATGCGTTCGATCAGGTCCTGCCGCTCGATGTTGGACAGGCGCTTGTCGGCGAGCTGCTCGTGCAGTTGCAACAGGTCGGGATCGCGATGCGGCAGGCGGTAATCCAGCACCACAGGATCGAACCAGATTTCGCTCTGCGCGCAGCCGAATTCGACCGGGCACCCGAGGACCCGCTCGTATTCCTTCAAGGGCGCGCGCCGGTTGCAGCGCAGACGCACCTTGAGTAAGCGCGACTCTCTTTCTGTGACATTGCGTACCAGTTGCAACATCGAGTAGAGCACACAGATTTCCGTATGCCGCGCCTGCTCGGCATCCATCGCAGCAGCCTGCACCACTGCCCGTGCACCTTGCTTGTCCTGCACCAGCTTGAGGTCGAGCGCATCGCTGACCAGCCTTAAGTACTTGGTGCTACGTGCAACCGCCTCGCCAAGCGTCGGGCTGCTATACATCAGGTATTCGAGAATCTCGCCGCGGTAAGGCGGCAGATGCGGACATAGATGCAGCCCGATATCCGGATCGCCGCTGACCTTCTCGACCGTCTGCCAAAACCAGGTCTGCAACTGGTGGGGCGTGCGCAGCTCGCGCAGTGGCAGCTTCTCCGCGTCGTAGCCAAGCTGGGCATAAATAGCGTTCACGTCCAGCTTCGCCTTGACCATGGCCTCGTGGACGACTTGCAATAGCAAACCGGAATCCCGCATCCCTCGCCCTCACCCCTGCCCCTCTCCCGGAGGGAGAGGGAAAATACCTTCTAGTTTGCCGTAAAGCCACTGCACAGTCAGCGGCTTACGTGTTTGCGCCAAGCCATGGCCCCGTCGCTACCGCTAGAATCCCGGAAGAACTAGATAGAACGGAGGGGTCGAAATGCAGCCGGATGAAACGGGACGCGCCCGCTGGGGCGAATACGAGATCGCTTACGAGATTTATGGCCGCGCGGACGGCATGCCGTTTCTGCTAATGCACGGCATTCTGCTGGACTCGGTCATCAATCAGGATCTGGCCGAGGAATTCGCCGCCGCCGGCTTTCGCGTGGTGCTCTGCGATTTTCTCGGCCATGGCGCCAGCGACAAGCCCAGCGATCCAAAACTGCACCGGGTGGACTTCTACGCCGAGCAGGCGCTGGCGGTGCTCGATCATTTGCACATTCAGCGGGCGGTGGTGGGCGGAATTTCCCTCGGCGCGATCACCGCGCTGCAATTCATTGCGAAGTGGCCGGAGCGGGTGCGCGCTATTCCTCGAAATGCCGGTGATGGAGTGGTCGGCGCCCGCAGCGGCATTGATTCTGGTGCCACCCATGATGGTGGTGCGCTATGCCGCTGCGCTCTATCGTCCGATCGCGCGTTTCCTGCGCCGCTTGCCACGGCCGCGTACGCGCTGGGCGGCCAGCGTGCTGAATGCCGCGTCACAGGAGCCGGAAGTCATCGCCGCGATTCTGCACGGCGTGATGATTGGTCCGGTGGTGCCACCAGCCTATGTGCGCCAGAACGTAAAAGCGCCAACGCTCATCATCGGCCACGGCGGCGACGCCTTGCATCAACTCCTAGACTCCGAGGAACTCGCCAGAGAGATTCCCGGGGCAAAGCTGTTGAGTGCGCGCTCGATACTGGAGCTGCGCACCAAGCCCGAGCGGCTCATGCCGGAAATCCTCGACTTTCTCGGCGCCCTGCCCGCGTGATTCTTAGCGGCCAGTCTGGCGTAGCAAAATGCCGGAATAAATCCCGACGATCCTGACATCCTCCGGCTGGTAGCGCATCGCACTCTCCGCAGGATTATGCGGGATGAGGACCAGCTCGCCGTTATCAATCTGCAACTCTTTCACCGTAATTTCCTCCCGGTCGGTCTTCTTGCTGGGAATTGCGACCACCACCACCTGGCGCGGGTCGGCGGTGGAAGCGCTGAACACGCCGATCAGATCGCCATCGCAGATATGGGTCGGCGGGCCTGCCATCGAATGCCCTTTCACCTTCATGAACACGTCCGGCTTGCGCCGGAAAACCCCGGCCGGCATCTCGATCCAGTCTTCGATGTTTTCCTGCGCTTCGATCGGCACGCCCGCGGCGACCGAATACACCACCGGCACCTTGACCCCATGCAGCAACTCGATGCCGTAGTCGCGGCCGGGATGCAGGCGGATATAGCTTTTTAGCGCCAGCGCATCGAGGTGCTTCTGCACGGCGCGGATATGCGCGATGCGCAGCGTCCTGGCCAGTTCCCGCTGGCTGGGGATTTGCCCGTAGCGATGCGTCCATTTCTCAAGCGCTGCCAGTACTTGCGCTTGGCGGGGGGTTAATACATCGCTCATCGGGATCACTCCGGGGCTTGCCAAATAAGGCAAGTTGGTCGTATGGTAGTCACGTGACTACCTATCCTGTCAAGCCCGGCTTCAGAGCCGCCGGCGCCTCACTCGACCAGTTGCTGCGGCAGGGCCAACTCTGGCGCGGCGTCGCGGCCGGGATAGCGGTCGAGCCGACTGGCCGGCCCATGCTGGATCGCTTGCTGCCGGGCGGCGGTTGGCCCCTCGGCACCCTGACCGAGTTGCTGCATGAGCAAACGGGTATCGGGGAATTCAGCCTGCTGCTGCCGGCGCTGGCTCGTCTGACCCAGAGCGGCCGGCGCGTGGCACTCGTTCAGATACCGCATCTGCCGCATCCCGTGCCCCTGGCCCAGGCCGGTGTGGATTTGAGCCAGTTGATCTGGGTCGAGGTGCCGGATGTGCGCGGCGCCTGCTGGGCGGCGGAGCAATTGTTGAAAAGCGGCAGCGTCGGCGCGCTTGCGAGCTGGGCGGTGCCGCGCGATGAGACCGACCTGCGCCGCCTGCAACTCGCCGCGGAAGAAGGCGCAGCGCTGGCCTTTCTCTACCGCCCGCTGCGCGCCGCGACGCAGTTCAGTCCCGCCGCTTTGCGGCTGGTGCTGCGGCGCGAACAAGGCGAACTGCAAATCAAGCCACTCAAGCTGCGGGGCGCGCCCAGCGGACGCGCATTGCAGCCCGAGGTTTTGGCAGGCGTCGCGTGAACGGGGCTGCGCATGCTGTGGCTTTGCATTCATTTCCCCGACCTGCCGCTGGCGGCATTGCATGTTCCACCGGCTAGTGCGGTAGCGGTTTATACGCAGAGCGGCCAGCAGCGCTTCGTGCTCAGCGCCAGCGAAGCTGCGCTCGCGCAGGCTGTGCGATCCGGACAGAAAGTCACCGCGGCCAGTACGCTGTGCCCAAGCTTGCGTCTGGTGGAGCGCAATCCCGCGGCGGAAAAAAATCTGCTCGAACAGCTTTGCGCGCTGGCCTGCGAACTGGGCAGCGAAGTGAGTGCCGATGTGGAGCGCCGACGGCTCTGGTGCGAGATCAGCCGTTCGCAGAATTATTTCGGTGGACTGGCGCCCTTGATGCAGCGCGCGCGTCAGCTCTTCTTCGCCCATATCAGCGCGGCGGATTTCGGCATCGCACCCACACTTGAAGCCGCCGCCCTGGCTTGCGACCTGCACCTCTTGCCTATACTGGCGCCGGCGGATATCCGCAGCCGGCTGGCGGCGGTACCGATGGCTGCCCTGGCATTGACGGAAGAAATCCGCAGGGGCTTGCGCGGCGCCGGCATCCGCCGGCTCGATCAGTTATCGGCGCTACCACGCGATGGTTTGCGGCGGCGCTTCGGCGCCGGCCTGCTCGACTATCTCGATCGTCTGCTGGGTGATGCGGCGGACGTACGCAGGCGTTATCAGCCACCGGCCATTTACCAGCGCAAACTCGAATTCGCCGGTGCGGTAGAAACCCAGGAGGGTTTGCTATTCGCCCTGAAACGCCTGCTGGCGGAGTTCGCCGCCTATCTGCGCGCGCGCGACAGCGCGGTACAGAATTTTCATCTGCACTGTCATCATGAAAGTCAGGAGCTGAGCCATTTCACGCTGGGCCTGTCGGCGCCAGCGCGTGCGGCCGAGCACCTTCTCACCGTCGTACGCGAACGCATGGCGGGCTGGCAATTGCCGGCGCCGGTGACCGCCCTGACGCTGGCGGCCGAACAGTTCTGCGCGCTGCAAAACACCCAAGCCGATTTTTTTGGCGCGGTACAGCGTGACGCGGCCTGGACTGCGGTATTGGATCGCTTGCGCGCCAGATTAGGTGCGGATGCGCTGCGCTGGCTGCGCATCGAAGACAGTCATTTACCGGAACGGGTCGCCGCCAGCGGCGGGAATTCCGGCAGTATCGAAGCCGACTCGCTGCCGCCGCGGCCGATATGGCTGTTGCGCGAACCGCGCCAGCTCGCCGAGTTGCCGCAGTTGCTGTCGCCGCCGGAGCGCATCGAAACCGCCTGGTGGGATACGAGCGATGTGCGCCGCGACTACTACCTGGCCGAACTCGACGGCAGCCGGCTGTGGATTTTCCGCGAGGCGGCGAGCCGCGAATGGTGGCTGCACGGACTCTGGGCATGAGCAAGCCCTCTCCCGGCTCGCTGCGCTCGCCACCCTCTCCCGCAGGGGGAGAGGGATTTTTCTCTCTCCCCTTGTGGGGGAGAGCCGACGCGCATAGCGCGCGGAGAGAGAGGGCGTGAGCTACGCGGAGTTGCACGCGCTCAGCAATTTCAGCTTTCTGCGCGGCGCTTCGCATACGCAGGAGTTGGTGCAGCGCGCGCATGAACTGGGCTATAGCGCACTGGCGCTGACCGACGAGTGCTCGCTGGCCGGCGTAGTGCGCGCCCACGAGAAAGCCAAAGAACTGGGGCTGAAATTAATCATCGGCAGCGAGTTCCGGCTGGAATGCGGGCTGAAGCTGGTGCTGCTGGCGCCGGATCACGCGGCCTATAGTGAGCTGTGCCAGCTCATTACCCTCGGCCGCAGGCGTGCCAAAAAAGGCAGCTACCGACTGACACGGACTGATATCGAGCAGACGGTGCGCAACTGCCTCGCACTCTGGGTTCCAGCCGGAGAAGTAAAAGAGGGCGAAGCACAATGGCTACAGGAATATTTCAGCGGCCGCACCTGGATTGCGGTGCACCGTCTGCTCGAAGCCGGCGAAACTGAGCGTCTGCAAAGGCTCGCCGCTTTCTCCCGGCGTTACGGCCTGCCGCAGGTAGCGGCTGGGGATGTGCACTACCACCTGCGCCAGCGGCGCTATCTGCAGGACGTGCTCACCGCGGTGCGGCTGGGCCGCCCGGTCAGCGCCTGCGGGCGAGCACTGTTCGCCAATGGCGAGCGCCATCTGCGCCCGCTCGCGACGCTGCAAAAGCTGTATCCCGCTGCGCTGCTCGAAGAAACCCTGGCCATCGCTGAACGTTGTAGGTTTTCGCTAAGCACGCTGCGCTATCAGTATCCAAGCGAACTGGTGCCAATAGGTGTGACCGCAGCAGCTTATTTGCGCCAGAGGGTTGAGGAAGGGTCGCGCGGCCGCTGGCCGCAGGGCACACCGGCCGAGGTGCAGGCAACCATAGAAAAAGAACTCGCACTCATCGCGGAGTTGGGCTATGAGCATTATTTTCTGACCATCGAGGATCTGGTCCGCTATGCCCGCTCGCAGAATATTCTGTGCCAGGGCCGCGGCTCCGCTGCCAACTCCGTGGTCTGTTACGCGCTCGGCATCACCGAGGTGAATCCCGAGCAGATCAAGATGCTGTTCGAGCGTTTCGTCTCGAAAGAACGATCGGAACCTCCGGATATAGACATTGATTTCGAGCACCAGCGGCGCGAGGAGGTCATCCAGTACGTCTACCGCAAATACGGCCGCGAACGCGCGGCCATTGCGGCCACGGTCATCACTTACCGGCCGCGCAGCGCGATACGCGACGTGGGCAAGGCGCTGGGCCTGTCGCTGGACCAAGTAGATGCACTGGCCAAGGCGATGTACTGGTTCGACCGGCCCGGCGAACTCGCCGAGCGCCTGCGCGAGCTGGGCTTTGATCCGCAAAGCCGCCGGCTGCGCCAGATGATTCAACTGGTCAACACCATTATCCGTTTCCCACGGCATCTCTCGCAGCACGTCGGCGGTTTTGTCATTTCCGAGCAGCCGCTGGCGACACTGGTGCCGGTGGAAAACGCCGCCATGCCGGAGCGCACCATCATCCAGTGGGATAAGGAAGACCTGGAAACGCTGGGTTTGCTGAAAGTAGACGTGCTGGCGCTGGGCATGCTTAGCGTCATCCGGCGCGCGCTCGATTTTGTAGCGCAACGGAAAAACCGGCCATTCGCGATGGCGGACATTCCGCAGAACGATAAAGCCACTTACGAAATGATTGGCCGCGGCGAAACGATCGGGGTATTCCAGATTGAGAGTCGCGCGCAGATGAGCATGTTGCCGCGCCTCAAACCGGAGAAGTTTTACGATCTGGTGATTGAAATCGCCATCGTGCGGCCCGGCCCCATCCAGGGCGGCATGGTGCATCCCTATCTGAAACGGCGGCAGGGCCTGGAGCCGGTCAGCTATCCGAACCAGGATTTGGAGGCTGTACTGGGACGCACCCTGGGGGTACCGCTGTTTCAGGAACAGGTCATGCAGATCGCGATGGTTGCGGCCGGCTTTTCTCCCGGTGAAGCCGATCAGGTGCGCCGCTCCATGGCGGCCTGGCAGCGCAAAGGGGGACTGGAACATTTGCGCGAACGCCTATTGGGTGGCATGGCGCAACGCGGCTATACGCCGGAATTCGCGGAACAAATTTATCAGCAGATTCTGGGCTTCGGCAGCTATGGTTTTCCGGAGTCGCACTCGGCCAGTTTCGCCTTGCTGGCCTATGCCTCGGCCTGGCTCAAGCGCCATGAGCCGGCCGCCTTTCTCGCCGCGCTGTTGAACAGTCAACCGATGGGTTTTTACCAGCCGGCGCAACTGGTGAACGAGGCCAAACGTGCGGGCGTGGCAGTGCGGCCGGTAGATGTATTAATCAGCGATTGGGATTGCATGCTGGAACCCAGCCATAGCGAGCATCCCGCCGTGCGTCTGGGCTTGCGCATGGTGGGCGGGCTGCCTGAAGTGGAAGCACGCCGCATCGCGGCCGTATGCCGCACGCGCAGCATCCGCTGCGTAGACGAACTCGCCTATGCAGCGGATATACCCACGCGCTCATTGCAGGTTCTGGCAGACGGGGGCGCACTGCAAAGCCTGGCCGGTCATCGGCATGCGAGCCGCTGGGCAGCCAGCGGCGTCGAATATCTGCCCGGCATGCTGGCACAGGCTTCAGCCAGCGAACCCCTGCCTGCCCTGACTGCGCCAAGCGAGGGCGAGGACATCCTCGATGACTACCGCAGCCTGGGTCTGACACTCGGACGCCATCCGCTCGCCCTCTTGCGTTCACGCCTGCAGAACAGGCGCTGCTTATCCGCCGCTGCGTTAGCGCAGCAGCGCAGCGGCCAGTTCGTCCGAGTCGCCGGCATCGTGACCCATCGTCAGCGGCCGGAAACCGCGTCCGGCGTCTTGTTCATGACCCTGGAAGACGAAACCGGTTACGCGCAAATCATTGTCTGGCCGCGAGTGCTCGACGCGCAGCGGCAAGTGGTGCTGGGTTCCAGCCTGATGCTGGTGCAGGGACAGCTACAGATCGAGCAAAGCGTAATTCATGTCGTCGCGCGTAAAATCGAAAACTTGAGCATCTGGCTGGGCAGGCTGCCTTCGATTTCACGCGACTTTCGTTAGCGTAGCCGTGGCAGTGATGTGGAACGAAGCTTTAACTCAACGGCAGGTGCTAGATACCCCTTGCTACGAAAACAACAGGGCGCGCAACGCGCCCCCTGGTTTGCAGCCCGTTTGCGCCTAGAACGAATACCTGACGTAAGCCGAGGCGAAATCGCGATCGCCCAGCGTGTTGAAGGGCTCGGCACCGCGGAACCAGTTGTAGCCGACGTGGAACTGCCAGTGGTCCTTCCAGCGAATCTCGTTATCCCAGAAAATGACCTGGCGGCCTTCGAGGAAGGACTCCGCCGGACCCGGCGAGATGCCGCGCACATCATCCGCGAAAATGATGAGCGTCTGGATGCTGATGCCGGGCAGGATGCTTTCCCAGCGCGGCACAAAAATCAGACGGTAGCCCCAGGACGTCTCGGTGGGAAAGCCCTCCCGCTGCTGGGTCGGGTTAAAACGCAAGCCGTCGGATCCATCCGCATTGCTGCGCACATCCGCGCCGCCGGGATCACAGACGCGGCCACCGCCCTGCGGAGTCCCGGTGCCATCGGCGCCTGCGCTGGCATGGGTAAAGGTGCCGGGCGCTTCCAGAGGTAGTTCACAGGGCCCGGGCAGATCGGGCAGATATTGCGCGCCAAGTTCGAACAGGAAGAGCACCTGATCCAGGCCCAGCGGGCTGCCGCTCGGCTTCAGGACGTAAGTGCCGCCGATATTGAACTGGAAGGATTTGAACTCCTCCCAACCACGGATGTAGCTGTTTGCCGGTAGCTCCTCGTTTTGCAGACCGCGATAGGGCAGAACATAACTCGGATAGGCGCGTGCGGCGCCGACCGCGTCACCGCCAATCGGCGCCAGCAGCGAGAATGAATTGGGGCCGCTGGTGAGAGTGCCTAAGCAGGGCGTGGGGTTGGAGTCATTGCCGTGGCAGCGCACCAGCGTCGGCTGGAAGGCGGCAAACGCCAGGTCTTCCGCATCCACCTGCACCGGCAACTCGGGCCGGTAGGCCACTTCGCCCTGAATCGCCAGCTCGCCGAAACTCGTGTTGAAGCTCATGCCGTAAAGCTGGATGTCTTCCGGATACTCAAGCTGAATCCTGGCCGAGTCCAGTTTGAGCGCGTCGGACTGCGCGTTTTCCGGATCACCGGTCAAATGATGCAGCAGTGGCAGATCGGGGCAGGCCAACAGGAAGGTAAGGGTATCTATTGCGTCTATCCCCAGCGGATTGCCTTCGCGCTTGCCGCAGCCGGCGTCGGTTGCGTAAAAACTTACATAAGGCAGCCGGCTGTGATAATTCATCGCGTAGAACGCCAGCTCGGTGCCGTTGTTCAGCCAGTCGGCGTAATAACGCAGCGCCAGGCCATACTGCCCCGTGTCCTCAGGCTCGTTGTCCGGCAGACGCAGCACACGCTGGCTGGTATTGGTCAGCAGCGCCAGCGTGTTGTCACCGGGGAAACCGGTCTCCGAGAAATGCTCAGGACCAGTACCGAAATTGATGGTGATGCGGTCGACTACGTCGTTAGTACCGAGGTCTATGAATGACAGGAAGGAGCCTGGCGCGGGAATTTCCACCGGCTTCCACTCGAGCTGATAGAAGGCCTCGATGTTGACACTCTCGGTGAGGCTGAAGGTTCCATACAGCAAGCCGACCGGGGTGAACACCTCCGCCAGGTCAAACCCCGTCCGGAACAGATTGTTGACGTTGGGCGGATTGATCTGGTTGAGCGAGTTGATGACGAGCACCGTGCTCTCGCCCCAGTTCAGCGTCTGCCGGCCGAGTTTCAGCTGCAATTCGCGTTCGCCGGGCAAGGGGAAGGTGCCGAAGACGTAAGCGTCCAGCACCTGGATATCGGAACCGATCTGACGCAGCAACTCGCCACCTTCGCGCTTGTTCCGCACTACCTCGCCCGGCCCAAAGGTCGGCACGCCCACGGCAGGGATCGGCAACGGCAGATTGAGCGGTATCCCCAGGAACTGGAAGATGTTGATCAGCGTATCGCGGCCGGTGCTGCTCAGTACCGGCGGGCCTGTCGCCGGAGTGGTCGGGATGATGCGGTTGGGATGAAACTCGCGGAAATCCTCGTTAGTGCGATCGTAAAAAGCCGAGACGCGACCGAAGAAACCGTAATCCTTGTAGTTCAGCGTAACGTCGCTCAATACTTTGGCGACGCTTTGGGTGAGATCGTATTGGTCGTAGTTGAGATCACCGTCGTCCACGTTGTTGGAGAACGAGCCCGGCGCGTTGATCCGCGCGCTATTGGGGCCGGTATCACCCTGAAACACCCCCTGGCAGGATCGCACCGGACAGACGTTGGGATCGAGATTGCCCTTGGCGATGAAATCGTTGTCGCGCTCCTCCATGCGCCAGGCCGCGCCGAGCGTCAACGCCGTATTCAGCGTGCCGGAGACGCCTTCGCCAATATCCCAGTCAAAGACGATGGCCTGCGCCGGCCAGGCGAAGGCGATCAAGCTTAGAAAAAAACTTCCGGCTAGAAACCTGCGGACCGGTGCCAGCAATGCGCGCATACCACTCCTCCTTCGCCACCGTCCTTAGAGGACGGCTAACTTCCGTGTCGGTACTGGCCTTGGGTCTAACGCTGGCCTTGTTTCTACTTACCGTGCGGTCATTTTTCGCACAAACCGCTGCGAAAAGCCAGTACCGGAAAAACGACAGGGGGCGCAATGCGCCCCCTGTTATGCAGACCGTTCGCGTCTAGAACGAATATTTGACGTAGGCCGAGGCGTAATCGCGGTCGCCCAACTGGTTGAAGGGCTCAGCGCCGCGGAACCAGGTGTAGCCGACGTGGAAGGCCCAATTCTCCTGGTAGCGAACCTCGATGTCCGAGGCGATGACCTGGCGGCCTTCGAGGAAGGACTCGCCGGGACCGGGCGAGGTGCCTTTGATGTCATCGCCAAAGATGATGATGGGCTGCACGCTGATGCCGGGCAGGATGCTTTCCCAGCGCGGAATCAGCACGATGCGGTAGCCGTAGGAAAGATCGGTCGGAAATCCCTCGAGCTGCTGAGTCGGATTGAAGCGCAGACCGTCGGAGCCGTCCGCGTTCACGTTGGTCGTGCTCGACCCGCGCGGGACGCAGGTGCGCCCGCCGCCTTGCGGCGTACCGGTGCCGTCGGCGCCGGGTCCGGCATGGGTAAAGGTACCAGGCCCATCCAGCGGCAGCTCGCAAGGACCGGTGATATCCGGCACGTATTGCGCGCCGACCTCAAAGAAAATAATGGCCTGGTCCAGACCCAGGAAGTTGGGCTTGCCGACATAAGTACCGCCGAGGTTGAACTGGTAGGACTCGAATTCCTCCCAGCCCTGGATATAGCTGTTCGGCGCAATCTCTTCGTGCGTCAGACCGCGATAGGCGACCGTATAGCTCGGGAAGGAACGCGCCGAGCCGGTGTAATCGCCGCCGACCGGCGCCGCCAGCGTAAAGGTGCCGGGGCCACTCGTCAGTGTGCCGACACAAGGCGTTGATCCACCCGTGCCGTGGCAGCGTCCCAGCACCGGCTGGAAGGCGGCGAAGATCAGGTCCACTTCATCCACCTGGATCGGCAACTCGGGCCGGTACGCCACCTCGCCCTGAATCGCCAGCTCGCCGAAGCTGGTGTTGAAACTCATGCCGTAAAGCTGGATGTCTTCGGGATACTCCAACTGGAGGCGCACGGTGTCGAAGGGGATTGCGTTGCTGGTGGCCAGCGTCGTCGGCTGGCCGGTGAGCTGGTATATCAGCGGCAAATCCGGACAGGCCTGGGTCGCAAAAGTCACCGTATCGGACGCGTCTACGCCGGCGCTATTGCCCTCGCGCCGGGCGCAGGACGCATCCGTGGCGTAAAAGCTCACATATGGCAGCCGGCTGTGATAATTCATTGCGTAAAACGCGAGCTCGGTGCCGTTGTTAAGCCACTCGGCGTAGTAGCGCAGCGCCAGACCGTACTGGCCGCCATCTTCCGGCTCGTTATCCTTCAAGCGGAACAAATGCCCGGTGGTATTGGTGATGGTGGACAGCACGTTGTCGCCCGGATGACCCTGCACGGTGCGGCCATCCTCGAATGGGCCACCGAAGCCCAGGGTCAGCGACTCGCCGCCGTTATTGCTGCCGACATCCGCAAACGACAGGAAAGAACCATAGGCGGGAATTTCCACCGGCTGCCACTCAAGCTGGTAGAAGGCCTCGAAGTTGACGCTCTCGGTGACGCCGAAGGTGGCGTATAGCAGGCCGACCGGGGTGAATACCTCGGCCAGATCGAAGCCCACGCGGAACAGATTGTTGACGTTCGGCGGATTGATCTGGTTCAAGGAGTTGATCACCAGCACGGTGCTCTCGCCCCAGTTGACCGTCTGGCGGCCAAGTTTGACCTGCAACTCGCGCTCGCCCGGCAGCGGGAAGGTACCGAATACATAGGCGTCCAGCAGATCAACGTCCGCGCCGATCTGACTCAACAACTCGCTACCCTCGCGCCGGTTGCGAATCACCTCGCCGCGATTAATGGTGGGCGTGCCGATGGAAACCGGCAAGGGCAGGGGCAAGGGAATACCAAGCACGTTAAAAATGCTGTCGCGCGCGCCGGCCTGATAAATGTCTGGCCCGGTCGCCGGTGTGCTGTTGATGGCGAGATTGGGATGATTCTCGCGAAAATCCTTGTTCACGTAATCATAAAACGCCATGACGCGGCCAAAAAAGCCGAAGTCCTTATAGTTGAGCGTGAGGTCGGTGAGAACTTTGGCTGGCGCCTGAGTGACGTCGTGCTTGTCGTAGTTGAGATTGCCGTCGTCATTATTGGTGGAGAAGTTGCCTGGCACGCCCAGCCGCTGAGCGTTCGGCTGGGTATTGGGCTGGGCAACGCCCTGACAGACCCTGACCCGGCAGACGTTGGGATCAAGATTGCCGAAGCCGACGAGATGATCCGCGCGGTCTTCCATGCGCCAGGCCGCGCCGAAAGTAAGCGCGGTATTCAAGGTACCGGCAACGCCCTCGCCGATATCCCAATCGAACACGATGGCTTGAGCGGGATGGGCAGCGAGCAGCAGGCCGCTGACGCTGGCCCAGCGCAGCCCACGGGCCCAGCTTCCTGCAACAGAAACGGTCTGCATACCCTCTCCTCCCGCATCCTGACCATCGAGCGACGGCCGGTTGGTGTTGTTGTGATCTAGAAATAAGCACTTGCCGCTCTCTGGCGGCATTGAATGCAGCTTAATTTTTCATATCTGGGGGGAAAAAGCTAGTCCAATAGGATTAGGCCCAAAAACGACGCAGGCCGGGAGTGCCCGGCCTGCGTGGAATAAGCCTTGTTGCGGAACTACTCTGCGGCCTCGCCTTCGACTGCAGTTTGCGGACGGTCCATCAGCTCGACCAGCGCCATCGGCGCACGGTCGCCGGGGCGCCAGCCGGTTTTGAGAATGCGCAGATAACCGCCCGCACGGGCCTTATAACGTGGCCCGACCTCCTTGAACAGCTTGCCAACCGCCTCTTTGTCGCGCAGACGATCGAAAGCCAGCCGGCGGTTGGCAACGGAATCCTGCTTGGCCAGCGTGATCAAGGGCTCGGCCACGCGGCGCAGCTCTTTGGCCTTGGGCAGGGTGGTGCGGATCAGCTCATGCTTGATCAGCGAAGCCGACATATTGCGAAACATCGCCTTGCGGTGAGGGCTTAAGCGGCCCAGGCCGGCGCCGGATTTGGCGTGACGCATGGTGGTTCTCTCTTAGCCTTTTTTTTCGGGGCGCTTAGCCGTTGGCCGCTTTCTTGACCAGACCGGCCGGCGGCCAGGCGCTGAGATTCATGCCCAGCGACAGGCCGTGACGGCCCAGCACTTCCTGAATCTCGGTAAGCGATTTCTTGCCCAGGTTCGGCGTCTTCATCAGCTCGGCCTCGGTGCGCTGCACCAGGTCGCCGACGAAGTAAATGCCTTCGGCCTTGAGACAATTGGTCGAGCGTACCGTCAGCTCCAGCTCGTCAATGGACTTGAGCAGAATCGGATTGACACCCTCCACGCTCGGCGCGGCGGCGGCACCCTCTTCGCCCTTCAGGTCCACGAACACGGACAGTTGATCGCGCAGCAGGCGGGCCGACTGGCGCACGGCTTCGGCCGGCTCGATGCCACCGTTGGTTTCCACGTCCAGCACCAGCTTGTCGAGGTCGGTGCGCTGCTCGACGCGCGCGCGCTCGACCGCATAGCTGACCCGGCGCACCGGGCTGAAGGAGGCGTCCAGCTTGAGCTTGCCGATGGAAAGATCGGCCTCTTCCTCGCCGGGCTTGACGGCGGCCGGCACATAGCCGCGGCCGCGCTTGACCTTAAGCGTGAGATTCAGCTCACCGCTGGTCATATGGCAGAGCACCAGATCCGGATTCACGATTTCCACATCGTGATCCACCTGGATGTCGCCGGCGGTCACCGCGCCCTTGCCCTTCTTGGTCAGGCGCAGCTCGGCCTCGGCGCGTGCGTGCATGCGTACGCCGACGTTTTTCAGGTTCAGCATCAGGTCGATGACATCTTCCTGCATGCCCTCGACGGTGGTGTACTCATGCACCACGCCGTCAATGTGCGCTTCGGTGATCGCGGCGCCGGGGATGGAGGACAGCAGGATGCGGCGCAATGCATTGCCGAGCGTATGGCCGTAACCGCGTTCCAGCGGCTCCAGCGTCACCTTGGCGCGATTGGGGCCGACCTGCTCTACATCTACCAGACGCGGCTTGAGAAGATCCGTAACGACGCTCATTCAAAATACCTCGCAATAAAACAGTTTCAGGACCGCGGATTAAGCGTCGCGCAGCGTACGCTTCAATCCGCGGAGTTGGCGCAGCCGCATAGCGGCCAGCGCCAACACTATTTGGAGTACAGCTCCACCACCAGGCTTTCGTTGATATCCGGCAGAATCTGGTCGCGTTCCGGCACTTGCTTGAACACGCCCTCGAGCTTCTTGTCGTCCACCTGCACCCAATCCGGCAAGCCGATCTGGCTGGATACCTGGATCGCGGACAGCACCCGGGTCTGCTGCTTGGCCTTCTCGCGCACGGCGACGGTATCGCCGACCGCAACCTGGAAGGACGGCACGTTCACGGTCTGGCCGTTGACCTGGATGCCCTTGTGGTTCACCAGTTGGCGCGCTTCGGCGCGGGTGGCCGAGAAACCCATGCGATAGACCACGTTGTCGAGGCGCCGCTCCAGCATTTGCAGCAGCATGGTGCCGGTCGCGCCCTTCTTGCTCGCGGCCTTCAAGTAGTAGTTGCGGAACTGGCGCTCAAGCACGCCGTACATGTGCTTGAGCCGCTGCTTCTCGCGCAGCTGCAGCGCGTAATCCGACAGCTTGGTCTTGGCCCCGCCATGCTGGCCTGGGACCTTGTTGACGTCCTTGACCTTGGACTCCAGCGTGCGGCCGCGGCCTTTGAGAAACAGGTCGGTGCCCGCGCGGCGGGACAGCTTGCACTTGGGGCCGATGTACTTCGCCATGGGTAGGTATCTCTTAAACGCGGCGCCGCTTGGGCGGGCGGCAACCGTTGTGCGGAATCGGGGTGACGTCGGTGATCGAGAGAATCTTGAAACCGGCGGCATTGAGCGAGCGCACCGCGCCTTCACGGCCTGGGCCGGGGCCCTTGATGCGCACTTCCAGATTCTTCACGCCGTTTTCGGCGGCGATGTTGCCGGCCTTCTCCGCCGCGACCTGGGCCGCGAAGGGCGTGCTCTTGCGCGAACCCTTGAAGCCGGCGGCGCCGGAGGTGGACCAGGCGATGGTGTTGCCCTGGCGGTCGGTGATCAGCACCAGCGTGTTGTTGAAGCTGGCATGAATGTGGGCGATCGCGTCGGCCACATTCTTCTTGGCTTTCTTGGGGCGCGCGCCGGGGGCGGCGGGGGCGCGGGCGCTAGCGTCGTCGTTGGCCATGTTTAATCCCTTATCCCTTCTTCATCATCTGGCTGCCCTTGCGCGGGCCTTTGCGGGTGCGGGCATTGGTGCGCGTGCGCTGGCCGCGTACCGGCAGGCCGCGGCGATGGCGCTGGCCGCGGTAGCAGCCCAGATCCATCAGACGCTTGACGCTCATCGACACCTCGCGGCGCAGGTCGCCCTCGACCGTGAACTTGGCCACGCCCACACGCAGCGCTTCCACCTCACCCTCGGTCAGCGACTTGACCTTAGCGTCCGGCTTCACTTTGGCTGCCTGACAGATCAAGCGCGCGCGGGTCGCGCCGATGCCGTAAATTGCACGCAACGCGATCACCGCGTGCTTGTTGTCGGGGATATTGACGCCTGCGATACGTGCCATAAGTGCTCTTGCCCTACTCGCGCGGCAAAGCCGCGTATTTTAACTGGAAATTGGCCTGTCTGACAAACTAAATCAGCCCTGCCGCTGCTTGTGGCGGGGGTCGGAGCAAATCACCCGGACCACGCGCTTGCGCCGCACGATCTTGCAGTTGCGGCACATTTTCTTAACCGATGCTCTGACTTTCATCTCAATCACCTTATCCGCGTGTGACGGCGCCGGGACGGCCCTGCGCTTTCAAATTGGCCTTCTTCAACAAGCCTTCGTATTGCTGGCTGTACAGATGCGACTGCAGTTGCGCCATGAAATCCATCACCACCACCACCGCGATCAAGAGGCTGGTGCCGCCGAAATAAAACGGCACGTTCCAGGTCGTGATCAGAATCTCCGGTATCAGGCAGACCAGCGTGATGTAGGCGGCGCCGGCCACCGTAAGCCGGGTCAGGACCTGGTCTATATAGCTGGCGGTCTGCTGGCCCGGCCGCACGCCCGGGATGAAGGCGCCGGATTTCTTGAGATTGTCGGCGGTGTCGCGCGAATCGAATACCAGCGCGGTGTAGAAAAAGCAGAAGAAGATGATCATCGCGGCGTACAGCAGCGTGTACAGCGGCTCGCCCGGCGCCAGCGCGCCGGCGACCCAGGTCGCTACCGCACCCTCGCCCAGAAAGCGCACCGCGGTTGCGGGAAACAGGATGATGGACGAGGCGAAAATCGGCGGAATGACGCCGGCCATATTGAGTTTCAGCGGCAGATGCTGGGTTTGCATCGCGTAGGCCGTGCGGCCCTGTTGCCGGCGCGCATGATGGATTGGAATGCGTCTTTGCGCGCGTTCCACGAACACCACGCCGTAAACCACCGCGACCGCCGCCAGGAACAGAATGATCACGAACAGCGGCCCCAGCTCACCGGTGCGCACCAGCTCCAGCGTACCGCCGACAGCTGACGGCAGGCCGGCCACGATGCTGGCGAAGATCAGGATGGAAATGCCGTTACCCACGCCGCGCTCGGTGATCTGCTCGCCGAGCCACATCAGGAACATGGTGCCGGTGATCAGCGATACGGCAGCGGTGAAGACGAAGTTGAAGCCGGGATTGATCGCGACCCCCTGATTCTGCAACGCGGTGGCCGCGCCGATCGACTGGAAGGTGGCCAGGCCCAGGGTGCCCCAGCGCGTCCAGCGCGTGATGCGGCGGCGGCCAGCCTCGCCTTCCTTGCGGATTTCCTTCAACTGCGGGATGGTCGCCGTCAGCAACTGCACGATGATTGAGGCGGAGATATAGGGCATCACGCCGAGTGCAAACAGGCTCAGGCGTTCGAGCGCGCCGCCCGAGAACATGTTGAACATGTCCAGGATGGTTCCCTTCTGCGCCTCGAACAACTGCGCCAGCGCCGAGGGGTTGATGCCCGGTACCGGGATGAAGGTGCCGATGCGATAGACCACGATCGCGCCCGCCAGAAACCACAGGCGCGACCACAGGTCGCCGAGCTTGGAGAGCTCGGGCAAACCCGGCGGCTTGGTGCCGGCGCGTGAAGTGGGACTGCCGTTGGCCATTTAGAACCGAATCCTTTCTTTGCTTAGGCCGCGATGCTGCCGCCGGCTTTCTCAACCGCGGCGCGCGCGCCTTTGCTGAGGCCGACATCGGCACCGAGTTTGAGCGCCTTGGACAACTCGCCGGCCAGAATCACTTTCACTTTCTCGGCATGCTGCGGCACGAGCTTGGCCTGCTTCAGCGTCGCCAGGCTGACCTCGCCTTCCAGCGCATTCAGCGAATCCAGACGCAGCTCCGCGGTACGTGCGAAGTGCGACTTGAAACCCGTCTTGGGCAGACGGCGCTGCAAGGGCATCTGGCCGCCTTCGAAGCCGACCTTGTGATAACCGCCGGCACGCGCGTGCTGGCCTTTATGACCCTTGCCGCAGGTCTTGCCCAGGCCCGAGCCAATGCCGCGCCCGAGGCGCTTGGGGCCGGGCTTGCTGCCGGCAGCGGGTTTCAATGTATTCAGTTTCATGTTCATCCTTTCGCGAAGGCCGAAGCGCCGAGGTTGTTACGCCTCCCGCCTCGCGCCTCTCGCCTCTCGCCTCACGAGATCTCTTGTACCTGCAGCAGATAACCAATCTTGCGGACCATGCCGAGCACTTCCGGCGTGGCGGTCACTTCCACCGTATGCCGCATGCGGCGCAGACCCAGGCCCTTGAGGCAGGCCTTGTGCGACTGCAGGCGCTTGGCGCTGGACCGGATCTGCGTCAGGCGCAACTGTTTGTTGGCTGCATTCTTCTTGGTCATGGTCGCGCTCGCTTAGCCCAGGATCTCGGCGATGGTCTTGCCGCGCTTGGCGGCAATGTCGTCGGGGTGATGCATCTCGGTCAGCGCGTTGATGGTGGCGCGCACCACGTTCATCGGATTGCGCGAGCCGTAAATCTTGGCCAGCACGTTCTGCACGCCGGCTACTTCGAACACCGCGCGCATGGCGCCGCCGGCGATCACGCCGGTACCATCCGAGGCCGGGCGCATGAACACGCGCGTCGCGCCATGGCTGCCGTTCAGCGTGTGCTGCAGCGTGCCCTCGCGCAGCGAGATGCGGATCATGTTCTTGCGCGCTTTCTCCATCGCCTTGGCGATGGCCGCCGGCACTTCGCGGGCCTTGCCGTAGCCGAAACCCACGCGGCCGCCGCCGTCGCCGACCACCGTCAAGGCGGTGAAGGTGAACTGGCGACCGCCCTTGACCGTCTTGGAGACACGGTTGACCGAAACCAGTTTCTCGTTGAGATCGGAGCCTTGCTGGCCGGAGTCGAAATGTGCTGGATGAGCCATTGCTGCTTTCCTTTAAAACTTGAGGCCGGCGTCACGCGCGGCCTGGGCTAAAGCCTGGATGCGGCCGTGGAATTTGAAACCGGCGCGGTCGAACGCGACTTTTTCCACGCCAGCCTTGAGTGCGCGCTCGGCAATCAGCTTGCCAACCACCGCTGCGGCGTCCTTGTTGCCCGTGCCCTTGAGCTTGCTGCGCACGGCCTTCTCGACCGTCGAGGCGGCGGCCAGCGTCTGGTTGCGCGCGGGCGCGATGACCTGCGCATAAATATGCTGGGGCGTGCGGTGCACCGTGAGCCGATGCGCCCCCAACTCCAGAATCTTGGCGCGCGCCCGGCGGGCACGGCGCAGACGGCTAGTCTTCTTGTCCATGCGTCAGCCCTTCTTCTTCGCTTCTTTGATAATGATCCGCTCGCCGGCGTACTTCACACCCTTGCCCTTGTAAGGCTCGGGTTTGCGAAAGTCGCGGATTTTCGCCGCCACCTGGCCGACCAACTGCTTGTCGGCGCCCTTGATGATGATCTCGCTCTGCGAGGGTGTTTCGATGCTGATGCCGGCGGGTATCGCAAAGTTGATCGGATGCGAGAAACCGAGCGTCAGGTTCAGGGCCTTGCCCTGCGCCTGCGCGCGGTAGCCGACGCCGACCAACTCCAGCTTCTTCTGATAACCCTTGGTCACGCCGGTGACGAGATTGCTGAGATTGGCGCGCAGCGTACCGGCCACCACATGGCTGACGCCGGTTTCGGCCTGCACGCGCAACGCCTGGCCTTCCGTCACCACGGTGAGGCCGCGCGGCAGCGCCATCTCGAGGCTGAGCTTGGCGCCTTTAACGGTGATCTTGTCCGCCCCCACTTGCGCCTGCACGCCGGCGGGCAGTGGGACGGGTTTATTGGCAACGCGCGACATATTGATCTCGATCAGGTCACGATGCAGAGCACTTCCCCGCCCTTGCCGGCCTTGCGGGCGGCGCGGTCGGTCATGACTCCGCTGGAGGTGGAAATAATGGCAATGCCAAGTCCGCCCATCACCTGCGGCAGCTCGTCCTTGGCGCGATACACGCGCAGGCCCGGCTTGGAGATGCGCTCGAGCTGCTCGATGACCGGCTTGCCGTGGTAATACTTCAGATCGATCACGAGCTGGCGATGGCCGTCCTGTTCGGTCACGCCGAAGTGCTTGATATAGCCCTCGTCCTTCAACACCTGGGCGATGGACAGCTTCAGCTTGGAGGCCGGCATGCTCACCGTGGTCCGCTGCGCGCCTTGCGCGTTGCGGATACGGGTCAGCATGTCGGCGATGGGGTCAGTCATACTCATATATCGATACCCTCGTAATTCCTTGGTGCGCGTTTACCAGCTGGCCTTGACCAGACCGGGGATCTCGCCACGCATGGCGGCCTCGCGCAGCTTGTGACGCGCCAGGCCAAATTTCTTGTAAACACCGCGCGAGCGGCCGGTCTTCGCGCAGCGGTTGCGCTGACGGCTCTTGCTCGAGTCGCGCGGCAGCTTCTGCAAGGCGATCGCCGCGGCATAGCGTTCCTCGGACGGCACCGCGGCGTCCTTGACGCGCGCGCGCAATTCGTCGCGCCGGGTCTTGTATTTCTTGACCAGCTTGCTGCGCTTCTTGTCGCGCAGAACCATACTCAGTTTTGCCATGATGCCGCCCGTTATTTACGGAAGGGGAAGTTGAAAGCTTCGAGCAGGGCACGGCCCTCCTCGTTGGTCTTCGCGGTGGTGGTGATGCAGATATCCAGGCCACGCAGCGCGTCGATCTTGTCGTACTCGATTTCCGGGAACACGATTTGCTCGGACAGGCCCATGCTGTAATTGCCGCGGCCGTCGAAAGCACGCGAGCTGATGCCGCGAAAATCGCGGATGCGCGGCAAGGCCACGGTGACCAGGCGATCCAGAAACTCGTACATGCGCTCACGGCGCAGCGTGACCTTGCAGCCGACCGGCCAGCCCTCACGCACCTTGAAGGTGGCGACCGAGTCCTTGGCCTTGGTCACTATCGGCTTCTGGCCGGCGATGGCGGTCAGATCGCGCACCGCGTTGTCCATGATCTTCTTGTCGGCCACCGCCTCGCCTACGCCCATGTTGAGCGTAATCTTGGTGATGCGCGGCA
The DNA here is from genome assembly GCA_050740255.1 of Nevskiales bacterium. GTDB lineage: Bacteria > Pseudomonadota > Gammaproteobacteria > Nevskiales > JBOICV01 > JBOICV01. The sequence continues at coordinate 116,872 of JBOICV010000141.1, forward strand.
CCTGCATCACGGAGCTGTAACCGAAACGCTCCTTGAGCTTGGGTATCACTTCTTTCTGGTAAAACGCTTTCATACGCGCCATATCACTTCTCGTTTTCCGGGGCGCCGTCAGGCGTCCACTAGCTCATCGTTGGACTTGAAGAAGCGCACTTTCTTGCGCTCAGCGCCCTCGCCCACGAACTTGATGCCCACCCGGTCGCCTTTCTTGGTCTGCGGGTTGAACAACATGATGTTCGAGACGTGCAGGGGCTTTTCCTTGTCCACGATGCCGCCACTGATGTTCTTGTTCGGGTCCGGCTTCACGTGCTTCTTGGCGATATTGACGCCCTCGACCAGCACGCGGTCGGCTTCCAGCAGGCGCAACACCGCGCCCTTGCGGCCCTTGTCCTTGCCGGCGATCACGATCACCTGATCGCCTTTCTTGAGTTTGTTCATAAATAGTTTCCTTACAGCACTTCCGGCGCCAGCGAGATGATGCGCATGAAGCGGTCGCGCAGCTCGCGGGTCACCGGTCCGAAAATACGCGTGCCGATCGGCTCCAGCTTGGGATCCAGCAGCACCGCCGCATTGGTGTCGAAGCGGATCAACGAACCGTCGGAGCGGCGCACGCCCTTGCGGGTACGCACCACGACCGCATCGTAAATCTCGCCCTTCTTGACCTTGCCGCGCGGAATCGCGTCCTTCACGCTCACCTTGATGATGTCGCCGATGCCGGCATAGCGGCGCTTGGAGCCGCCCAGCACCTTGAAGCACATCACCTGGCGGGCGCCGCTGTTGTCGGCGACCTCCAGTACGGTTTCCTGTTGAATCATGCTTTGCTCCGATTCCTGTACTTGGCCTAGACCGCGGCCTCGGCAATCACCTGCACGGACTCGAGCACCTGCACCAGCTTCCAGGCCTTGTTCTTGGCCACCGGGCGGGTTTGCGTCAGCAGCACCAGATCGCCGGTCTTGGCGGCATTGGCTTCGTCGTGCGCCTTGATCTTGCTGGTACGCGTGATGTACTTGCCGTACAGCGCATGCCGCACGCGCCGCTCGATGGCGACCGTGATGGTCTTCTGCATCTTGTCGCTGACCACGCGCCCCTGAATCGTGCGCTCGACTTTCTTGATTTCGTTCATGGCTGATTAACCCTTGCGTGCCTTTTCATCCAGCACGGTTTTCACGCGCGCGATATTGCGGCGCACACCCTTGAGCTGGCTGGTCTTGGGCAACTGACCGCCGGCCTTTTGCATGCGCAGATTGAACTGCTCCTTGCGCAGCGCCAGCAACTCGTCCTGCAATTCCTGCGCGCTCTTGTCGCGCAACTCAGCGGCTTTCATTTACATCACCGTGCGAGCGATAAAAGTGGTCTTGACCGGCAGCTTGGCGGCGGCCAGCCGGAACGCTTCGCGCGCGCCGACTTCGTCAATGCCGTCCATCTCGTACAGCATGGTGCCCGGCACCACCTTGGCGATGTAGTACTCGACGTTGCCCTTGCCTGAACCCATGCGCACTTCCAGCGGCTTCTTGCTGACCGGCACATCCGGGAAGATGCGGATCCACAGCTTGCCGCCGCGCTTGACATGACGCGTCAGTGCACGGCGCGCGGCCTCGATCTGGCGGGCGGTAAGACGGCCGCGCTCGGTCGCCTTCAGGCCGAACTCGCCAAAGCTTACCTTGGCGCCGACCTGGGCCAGGCCGCGGTTCTTGCCTTTCATCTGTTTGCGGTATTTGGTCCGCTTGGGTTGCATCATGATTTCAGTCTCGGTTCTTATCCGGCCTGCTCGGCGGTTTCGGTGGCGGCCACTTTCACCGGCTCGAAGATCTCGCCCTTGAATATCCAGACCTTCACGCCAATCACGCCGTAAGTGGTCTTGGCCTCGGCCGTGCCGTAGTCAATGTCGGCGCGCAGGGTATGCAGCGGCACGCGGCCTTCGCGATACCATTCGCTGCGCGCGATCTCGGCGCCATTCAGGCGGCCGGATACGTTGATCTTGATACCGCCCGCGCCCAGACGCATGGTGTTCTGCACCGCACGCTTCATGGCGCGACGGAACATGATGCGGCGCTCAAGCTGCTGCGCAATGCTCTCGGCGACCAGCTTGGAGTCGAGCTCGGGCTTGCGCACTTCCTCAACCGCAAGCTGTACCGGCACTTTCATCAAGGCCGCCAACTCGGCGCGCAGCTTCTCGATGTCCTCGCCCTTCTTGCCGATCACGATGCCCGGACGCGCGGTATGCACCGTGATGCGCGCGCTCTTGGCGGGGCGATCAATCTGGATGCGCGATACCGACGCGCCGGCGAGCCGCTTGTTGAGAAAATCGCGCACCGCCATGTCGCTGGCCAGATTGGCCTTGAAGTCGCCGCGTTCGGCGTACCAGCGCGAGCTCCAGTCGGTGGTAATGCCGAGCCGGAAACCGGTGGGATGGACTTTGTGACCCATAAATATTCCTCGCTTACGCTCGGTTCGTGAGACGGGAGGCGGGAGGCGGGAGGTGAACAAGCTCCACAGCCGCGCCGGCTACCGCCAACGGAATGATTTGTTTACGCCTCTCGCCTCTCACCTCTCGCCTCCCGATTTGCCGTCGGCCACGACCACAGTGATGTGGCTGGTCGGTTTAACGATGCGATCCGCACGCCCCTTGGCGCGGGGACGGGTACGCTTGAGCTGCGGGCCCTGGTCCACGTAAATGGTCTGTACCTTGAGCTCGTCCACGTCGGCGCCGGCGTTGTGCTCGGCGTTGGCGATCGCGCTCTCCAGAACTTTCTGCACCATCTTCGCGGCTTTCTGCGGATGGAAGCGCAGGATGTTCAGGGCGCGCTCCACCTTCTGGCCGCGCACCTGATCGGCCACCAGGCGGCACTTCTGGCTCGAAACGCGGCCGAATTTAAGCTTGGCAATCGCTTGCATGGTCCGTTCTCTATTCAAGCTTTGGGCGGGCCGCCGCTAGCGGCCGCAGCAGCCGCTTCGCTGGCTTTCTTGTCAGCCGCACCGTGGCTCTTGAAGATGCGCGTCGGTGCGAACTCACCCAGCTTGTGCGACACCATGTTCTCGGTGATGAACACCGGCATATGCTGCTTGCCGTTATGAATCGCAATGGTCAAGCCGACCATATCGGGCGTAATCATCGAGCGGCGCGACCAGGTCTTGATCGGCTTCTTGGCCCGCTGGTTCTGCATGTCCGCCACCTTCTTGACGAGGTGATGGTCAACGAACGGGCCTTTCTTTAATGAACGCGGCATGATGCTCTTCCTTACTTAGCCTTGCGCCGGCGCAGAATCATGCCGTCGGTGCGCTTGTTCTTGCGGGTCTTCAAACCCTTGGTCTGCTGGCCCCAGGGCGATACCGGATGCGGATTACCCTGGCCCGATTTACCCTCGCCACCACCGTGCGGATGGTCCACCGGATTCATGACCACGCCACGCACGGTTGGCCGGATACCGCGCCAGCGATTCGCGCCCGCTTTGCCGATCTGGCGCAGGTTGTGCTCCGAGTTGCCGACTTCGCCGATGACCGCGCGGCAATCAATGTGTACCTTGCGCGTCTCGCCAGAGCGCAGACGCAGCGTGGCGTATTCGCCCTCGCGCGCCAGAAACTGGATGCCGGCGCCGGCGCTGCGGGCGAGCTGCGCGCCCTTGCCGACCTTCAATTCCACACAGTGCACCGTGCCGCCGACCGGGATGTTGCGCAGTGACAGCGCGTTGCCCGGTTTGATCGGCGCTTCACGGCCGGACAGGAGCTCGTCGCCCGCGGCCAGACCCTTGGGCGCGATGATGTAGCGGCGCTCGCCGTCCTTGTACAACAGTAAGGCCAGATGCGCGCTGCGGTTGGGGTCGTATTCCAGCCGCTCTACCTTCGCCGGGATGCCGTCCTTGTCGCGCTTGAAATCCACCAGGCGGTAATGCTGCTTGTGGCCACCACCGATATGCCGCGTGGTGATGTGACCGTTGTTGTTGCGGCCGCCCCGATTGCTCTGCGGTTCGACCAGCGGGGCGTAGGGGTCGCCCTTGTACAAGTCGGGACTCTTCACCCGCACGACGAAACGACTGCCGGGCGAGGTGGGTTTGGATTTGATCAGCATGTCATTGCTCTCGTTTGCGCTGCCTTACTTCGCCGCGCCCAGCAAATCGAGTTCCTGGCCTTCCGCCAGCGTCACATAAGCCTTCTTCCAGTCCGAGCGCCGACCCCGCGCGCCACGGAATACCTTCTTCTTGCCCTTGACGTTGAGCGTCGTCACACCCGTGACCTTGACCTTGAACAGGTTCTGCACGGCGGCCTTGACCTCGGCCTTGGTGGCGTTGGGCAACACTTTGAACACGACCTGATTGGCCGCGGCCGCGATCAGACTGCCCTTCTCGGAGATATGCGGCGCCAGAATCACCTGCAGCAGGCGCTCCTGTTTGATAACGAGGCTCATGCCAGCTTCTCCTGCAGACGCTTCAGGGCGCCCACCGTGATCACAATCTTTTCGCGCGCGACCAGTGCCACGGGATCCACATCGTCAACCCCGCAGACATCCACCCCCGGCAGATTGCGCGCGGCGAGACTCAGATTCTGGTTGTCCTCATGCGTTACCAGCAGCACATCTTCCACTTTGAGCGAGGCCAGCTCGCTCAACAGCAGCTTGGTCTTCGGCTGCTTTACTTCGAAATCCTTGACCACGATCAGACGCTCGAGCCGGTTTAGCTCGGACAGGATCGAGGCCAGCGCGCCGCGGTACATCTTGCGGTTCACTTTCTGCTCGAAGGAACGCGGCTTGGCCGCGAAGATGATGCCGCCGCCGCGCCACAAGGGGCTGCGGATCGTACCCGCACGAGCGTTGCCGGTACCCTTCTGCTTCCAGGGCTTGCGGCCGCCGCCACGCACTTCCGCGCGGGTCTTCTGCGCCTTGGTGCCCGCGCGGCCGCCCGCCATATAAGCAGTCACAACCTGATGCACGAGCGGGCCGTTGAACTCGGCGCCGAACAATTCCTTGTCCACCGTCACGCCGGTTTTTTCGTTATGTACGTTTAGTTTCACGTCGCGACTCCTGCCGTTAAGCCTTGGCTGCCGGGCGGACGATGAGGTCGCCGCCGCGCGAGCCGGGCACGCCGCCCTTGACCAGCAGCAGATTGCGTTCGACGTCCACCCGCACGACTTCGAGGTTTTGCACGCTGACCCGCTCGTTGCCGAGCTGGCCGGCCATTTTCTTGCCGGGGAATACGCGGCCCGGCGTCTGGCGCTGGCCGATAGAACCCGGCGAGCGGTGCGACAGCGAGTTGCCGTGGGTGGCGCGGCCGCCCTTGAAGTTGTGGCGCTTGACGACACCGGCGAAGCCCTTGCCGATCGAGGTGCCGGCAACGTCTACTAGCTCACCGGGCTTGAACTGGTCGGCCTTCAACTCGCCGCCAGCGGCCAGCTCGGTCTGGTCGTTTTCGGTGAGGCGGAATTCCCAGCTTCCGCGGCCCGCTTCCACGCCGGCCTTCTTGAAGTGACCGGCCATGGCCTTGGTCACGCGGGTGGCGCGGCGCGAGCCGACCGTCACCTGCACAGCGCGGTAGCCGTCGTTCTCGACCGTCTTGATCTGGGTAATGCGGTTGGGGCTGACCTCAATCACGGTCACCGGCACGGCGGCGCCGTCCTCGGTAAACACGCGGGTCATGCCGGCCTTGCGGCCAATCACGCCAATAGCCATCTCGTTAACCTCTTGCTTTTCGCCACAGCCCACCCGACTGTCGGGGAAGCGGGCGCTAGTTCAATTTCTGGTTGAATTTAAGTCGTCAGTTCAAACTTCAATCAGTGCAAATTTACTAATTCAATTTAATCTGTGCGTCCACACCGGCCGCCAGTTCCAGCTTCATCAATGCGTCCACCGTTTTCTCGGTGGGATCCACAATTTCCATCACGCGCTTGTGGGTGCGGATCTCGTACTGGTCGCGCGCATCCTTGTCGGCGTGCGGTGAAACCAGAATCGTGAAACGCTCCTTGCGCGTCGGCAGCGGAATCGGCCCGCGCACCTGCGCACCCGTGCGCCGCGCGGTCTCGACGATTTCCTTGGCTGACTTGTCGATCAGCCGGTGATCGAAGGACTTCAGGCGGATGCGGATGTTTTGACGGGTCGTGCTGGCCATGACTGTTTCTCTTACTCCACAACCTTGGTAACCACCCCGGCGCCGACCGTCTTGCCGCCTTCGCGGATGGCGAAGCGCAGGCCTTGGTCCATGGCGATCGGGTTGATCAGGTTCACGTTGATGGTCACGTTGTCGCCCGGCATCACCATCTCGGCGCCCTTGGGCAG
>JBOICV010000142.1:0-26244 GCA_050740255.1 Nevskiales bacterium
CCCTCACCCGCGCTACGCGCGGCCTCTCCCCGTAAACGGGGAGAGGCACGGCAGTGACCGACTTCCTCGACCGTTTGAGGCAACATGCCGCCGCACGGCCGCGGCGGGTGCTGCTGCCTGAATCGCAAGATCCACGCGTGCTTGAGGCGGCGAGGCAATTGGCGGCGCATAAGCTGGCCATGCCGGTGCTGCTTTCGACCCCAGCCGCACCGGTTCCCGGTGCGGAGATATTCTCCGACCAATCCGATGCGGCGCAATGGCAACAGAGCGTGGATGACACGCTCGCCGTGTTGCTCGCGCCGCAGGGCACTGCTGCGATCGAGGCGGCGCGGCGCGAACCGCTGATGCGTGCCGCTGTTCTGCTGCGCTTGGGTTATGTCGACGCGGTGGTCGCCGGCTCGGTCGCCACCACAGCGCAGGTCTTGCGCTGCGGGCTGCGCGGGGTCGGATTGACGATGGGAACCAAGCTCGTTTCCAGTATTTTCCTGATGGAGTTGCCGCAGCGGGTGCTGACCTATGCCGATTGTGCGGTCGTGCCGGATCCGGACGCTGAGCAGCTCGCACAAATTGCCGTCATCAGCGCCGCCAGCCATCAGCGCCTCACCGGCGACGTTCCCAAGGTCGCGCTGCTGTCGTTTTCCACCCGTGGTTCGGCGGAGCATGCGCGAGTGGCGAAGGTGCGTCAGGCACTGAACATTGCGCGCCAGCTTGCTCCGGGTCTGGTTATCGATGGCGAGCTGCAGTTCGACGCGGCTTTTGTGCCCGCCATTGCCGCCAGCAAGGCGCCGGATTCCATCGTTGCGGGGCAGGCCAATGTGTTCGTGTTTCCCGATCTGGACGCGGGCAATATTGCTTACAAAATCACCGAGCGCCTCGGCGGCGCCAATGCCATCGGCCCCATTCTTCAGGGCCTGGCCAAACCCTGGATGGACCTGTCGCGCGGCTGCAAGCCCGAAGACATCGTGAATGTTGCCGTTATTGCGGCCGTGCTGAGCGGCCAACCTGAATTAAGGTAATAATTATTACCGCACATATGGTAAGCGTGTCTGGTCTCGTTGGCGCCGAAAATAGCGTCGAGCGGTAACAAATGTTACCTGATATTCTTGGAATGTCGGTGCATCGTATATAGAGGAGTAAGCCATGTTATTCACGCCAGAGCATGAAGAGCTGCGCCGCACGGTGCGCAAATTCATCCAGCAGGAAGTGAATCCGCATGTGGATCAGTGGGAGGAGGCTGAGATGTTTCCGGCCCACGAGGTGTTCAAGAAGCTGGGCGATCTTGGACTGCTCGGCATCTGCAAACCCACTGAGTACGGCGGTATGGGCCTCGACTATTCCTATTCGGTCGCCATGGCCGAGGGGTTGGGGAATTGCACTTGCGCAGGCATTCCGATGGCGATTGGCGTGCAAACCGACATGGCGACGCCAGCCCTGGCGCGTTTCGGCTCCGCTGAGTTGAAGAAGGAATTTCTAGCCCCGGCTATCGCCGGAGAGATGGTCACTTCAATAGGCGTATCCGAGCCCGGCGCGGGTTCCGACGTTGCGGGACTGAAGACCACCGCCCGGAAGGACGGCGGCGATTACATCATCAACGGCACCAAGATGTGGATCACCAGCGGCATGCAGTCCGACTGGATTTGCCTGCTGGCCAATACCTCGGACGGCAAGCCGCATATGAACAAGTCCCTGATCGTGGTGCCGATGAAAACCAAGGGCGTCGTTCGCGCCAAGAAACTGCGCAAGTTGGGCATGTGGTCTTCCGATACCGCGCAGATTTTCTTCGACAACGTGCGCGTGCCCCAGCGCTACCGCATAGGCATCGAAGGCATGGGCTTCATGATGCAGATGCAGCAGTTCCAGGAAGAGCGCATGTTCGGCGCGGCCTCCGGGCTGATCGGGCTGGACCGCATAGTCCAGCAAACCATCGAGTACACCCAGCAACGCCAGACCTTCGACCAACCGATCATCAACAACCAGGTCGTGCACTTCCGCATGGCGGAGCTGCAAACTGAGATTGAGGCACTGCGCGCCTTGGTCTATCTCACCTGCGAGCGCTACGTACAGAACAAGGACGACATGGAAGTCGTGAAGCTGGCCTCCATGTGCAAACTCAAAGCGGGCCGGCTGGCGCGCGAAGTGTCGGATTCTTGTATGCAGTATTGGGGCGGCATGGGCTATATGTGGGACAGTCCCGTGTCGCGCGCATTCCGCGACACGCGCCTGCTCTCCATCGGCGGGGGCGCCGATGAGATCATGCAGGGCATCATCTGCAAGCTGATGGGCACCTTGCCGGGCAAGAAGAAAGATGACAAGCCGCAAGCAGTACCGAAGGTTGCCAACGGCTGAGCAAAGCCATAATTGCAAGGCGGCTTTCTGAATAAGTGGCTGGCGAAAATTCCGGTCGGTGCAAAAATACTCCAGATCACCGGCGTCTGTCTGGTCCAGTTCGACGGGCAAGGTTTGATCCGCCGCAACGAGGTTTATTTCGATCGCAGCGAGTTATTGGCAGAAATTCAAGCCCATCGCAGCCAATAGCAGCCAGCCGGCCAGTGGCAAATAAGTGCTTCTTGCCGGACAATGTGCCCCTTCGCTGAGGGTCGGGTTGCTGCTTAGCACGGGTTTGCGAAATCGGCGCACAGAACCAAGCCCCTCCGTCGGATCGGGCTCGTCAACGGGAGAAGCATAGAATGACGGTCGAGCGCGACGTCATGGAATACGACGCGGTCATTGTCGGCGGCGGCCCCGCTGGTCTGGCCGCGGCTTGCCGTCTGAAGCAGAAAGCCGCTGAAGCAGGCAAAGAAATCAGCGTCTGCCTGGTGGAGAAGGGCTCTGAAATTGGCCTGCATATTCTTTCCGGCGCGGTATTCGAGCCGCGTGCGCTGGACGAGTTGTTCTCCGACTGGAAAGAGAAGGGCGCGCCCCTGAAAACGCCGGTTAAGGGTGACGACGTTTATTTCTTCCTCGGGGCCGAAAGGGCCTTCAAGATGCCCAACCTGTTTGTGCCCAAGACCATGCACAACGAGGGCAATTACATCATCTCGCTCGGCAATCTCTGCCGTTGGCTTGGTACGCAGGCCGAGGCGCTGGGCGTGGAGATTTACCCAGGCTTTGCTGCGCAGGACGCAATCATCGACGAGCAAGGCATTGTGCGCGGCATTGTGGTTGGCGACATGGGCGTGGACCGCGAAGGCAAGTCTAAAGAAGGCGCGTTCACACCCGGCATGGAATTGCGCGGCAAATACACCTTGTTCGCGGAAGGCTGTCGCGGCCATATCGGCAAGCGCCTGATTGCGCGCTATGACCTGGCCAAGAGCGCCGATCCGCAACACTATGGCATTGGCGTCAAAGAACTATGGGAGATTCCCGCTGAGAAGCACGTGCCGGGTCTGGTGGTGCACAGCGCGGGCTGGCCGCTGGACAACGCCAATTCCGGTGGCTCATTCCTGTATCACCTGGAAAATAACTGGGTGGTGGTCGGCCTGATTGTGGATTTGTCCTATAGCAATCCCTATCTGTCGCCCTTCGATGAGTTCCAGCGTTTCAAGCACCATCCGGTAATCCGGCAGTATCTCGAAGGCGGCAAGCGGCTGGTTTATGGCGCGCGCGCGATCACCAAGGGTGGTTTCAATTCACTGCCGAAGATGACTTTTCCAGGCGGCGCGCTGATTGGCTGCGACGCTGGCACCTTGAACTTCGCCAAGATCAAGGGCAGCCATACCGCGATGAAATCCGGCATGCTCGCGGCAGAAGCGGTCGCGGAGAAATTATTCGCCGGCTCGCAAGGCGGCGACGAACTCAGCAACTACACGGATAAGTTCAAGGCGAGCTGGTTGCATGACGAGCTGTACCGCAGCCGTAATTTCGGCGCAGCCCTGCACAAGTTCGGCGCGATCGTCGGTGGTGGTCTTAACTACATCGAGCAGAACTGGCTGGGCGGTAAAGCGCCGTGGAATCTGCGCGACCTGAAACCCGATCACGAAACCCTGAAACCCGCCGCCGAATCCAGGCGCATCGAGTATCCGCGGCCGGACGGCAAGCTGTCCTTCGACAAGCTCTCGTCCGTATTCCTCTCCAGTACCAACCACGAGGAAGACCAGCCGGTTCACCTCAAGCTGACCGATCCGAGTATTCCGATCAGCAAGAACCTGCCGCTGTACGACGAACCCGCGCAGCGCTACTGCCCAGCCGGCGTGTACGAGGTGGTGGGCGACGAGGGCAACAAGCGCTTTCAGATCAATGCGCAGAATTGCGTGCACTGCAAGACCTGCGACATCAAGGATCCCGCGCAGAACATCACGTGGGTGGCGCCTGAGGGTGGCGGTGGCCCCAATTACGCAAACATGTGACGCCCCCATGAGTAGCCCGGATGAAGCGCAGCGGAATCCGGGACCCGATACCCCGGATTCCGTATTACTGCATCCAGGCTACGAGTTTTATTTAAGAGAGCAGAAAAATGAAAGTTCTAGTCAGCGTCAAGCGCGTGGTTGATTTCAACGTGCGCATTTCGGTCAAAAGCGACGGCTCGGGAGTCAATCTCGACGGCGTCAAGATGAGCATGAACCCCTTCGACGAAATCGCAATGGAAGAAGCGGTGCGCTTGAAGGAGAAGGGCAAGGTCACCGAGATCGTCGCGGTAACTATCGGCGGCGCCAAATGCGAAGAGACCCTCCGCACGGCACTGGCCTTTGGCGCCGATCGCGCCATTCACATCAAGGAAGAGGGCGAAGTACAGCCGCTCACGGCAGCACGCGTGCTGGCAGCGGTGTTCAAGAAGGAGAGCCCGCAAATGTTACTGCTCGGCAAACAGGCGATTGACGACGATAACAATCAGACCGGGCAGATGACCGCTGCATTGCTGGATCTGCCGCAGGCCACGTTCGCGTCCAAAGTTGAAGTGGACGGCGGCAAGGCCCAGGTCACACGCGAAGTGGATGCCGGGCTGGAGACCATCGAGGTGGACTTGCCGGCCATTATTACCACCGACCTGCGGCTGAACGAGCCGCGTTATCTGAAGCTGCCGGACATCATGAAGGCCAAGAAGAAGCCGCTTGAAACGGTGAGCCTGGCCGATCTCGGCGTGCAAGCTGCGGCCGGCATGAAAATCACCAAAACCGCTTCGCCGCCCACGCGCAGCAAGGGCGTGATGGTGAAAACGGTGGATGAATTGGTCGCAGCACTCAAGCAGAAGGGGCTGGTTTAATTTTACCGTCATACCGGCGAAAGCCGGATTTGTACGCAGATATCATCTGACTGGATTCCGGCTTTCGCCGGAATGACGAGGAAAAATGAGCAAGATTCTGATTATCGCGGAACATGCGGATGGCAAGCTGAGTGCCGGTGTGGCGAAAGTCGTTGCCTGCGCGCAAAAAATTGGCGGTGAGATCGAAGTGGTTGTGCTGGCAACCGACGGCAGCGCGGTGGCTGCTCAAGCGGCCAAGCTGAACGGTGTCAGTAAAACCCTACAGCTGGATAACGCCGCCAATTCCCATCCGATTGCCGCCGTCCTCGCGCCGCAAATCGTCGAGTTGGCGAAGGCCCGCGGTGTAACTCACATTCTCGGCCCCGGTTCGACCTTCGGTAAGGACTTGATGCCCCGCATCGCCGCCCTGAAGGGCGTCGCGCAGGTCAGCGATGTCATGGCGGTGCACTCAGCCACGAGCTTTGACCGGCCGATTTACGCCGGCAATGCGATTACGACGGTGGAAGTACCGGGCACGCCGGTCGTTGCTACCGTGCGTCTGGCCTCGTTCACGGCTGTGGCGCAGGATGGCAACGCAGCGGTGGAAAAGCTGAGCGTGTCGGCCACTATTCCCAGTCACACCCGCTTCAAGGGCATTGAGTCCCATAAATCGGAGCGGCCGGAACTGCAGTCCGCAGGGCGTGTCGTTTCGGGCGGCCGGGCCTTTGGCAGCGCCGACAACTTCAAGATTCTCTACGCGCTAGCGGACAAGCTGAAAGCCGGTGTCGGCGCTTCGCGCGCTGCTGTGGACTCGGGTTACGTCCCGAACGATATGCAGGTGGGCCAGACCGGCAAGATCATCGCACCGGAACTGTATGTCGCCGTGGGCATCTCGGGCGCGATTCAGCACCTCGCCGGTATCAAGGACGCGCGCACGATTGTGGCGATCAACAAGGACCCTGAAGCACCCATCTTCGAGGTTGCGGACCTAGGGCTCGTGGGCGACCTGTTCCAACTGCTGCCAGAGCTCACCAGCAAGCTCTGACCCGGCAGCGCCCATTGGCGCACTAACCGACGTTCAGGCTTTCCACGGCCTGATCGAGGGGGTAGACTGCCCAAGGGATAGATGAGGTTGGAGCAGAGCGGCGCAGGGTAGCGCCGCCCGCCGATTCCACCCGTGGTTATTGCGCTGCAGGACGCAGCGCGTTCGTGCCAAGGCCGGCGCGATCCGTTTAGCTCATGGAGGAGCTATATGAGGAATGGACTCCCGAGCCGCATTGCGGAAATCGAAGGCATTCGCGGCATCATGACTCTGCTGGTCGTCGCCCAGCATATGATGCATGGGGGACCCCTGTTCTGGGTCTGGGGCTGCATGGACATTTTTTTCTGCATCTCCGGTTTCGTCATCACGCGCATCCTGCTGGAAAACCTCACGCGGCCGGGTTTCCTCAAGAACTATTTCATCCGGCGCGTGCTACGCATCTGGCCGATGTACTACGTCGCCATGATGTTCGCCTTCGCCGTGTTCTATCTCACCGATGGCAGCACGCTGCAGGATTTCGGCCTGAGCAATGCTGCCGACTGGCAACCGAGTTGGCAGGCGCTCGTTTTCCCCCTCGTATATCTGCAGAACACGGAAGTCTATTCTGGCAGCGAGCCATTTAACTACTTGATCCTGTTCATTCATTCCTGGTCGGTGGCCGTCGAGGAGCACTTCTACCTATTGTGGCCGTTCGTGCTGCTGTTCCTGCTGCGTGGACGGTCCACGTCCATCCTGCTGCTGTCTGCCGCTGCCGCGATCGGTACTGCCGCGATGCTGCGGCAGCAGGCCGATCATTTCGCTGACTACTGGATTCTCCTGAGCCGGCTGGACGGCTTCGTTTTCGGCGCCGCGCTGGCTTTTCTGGAAGTGGCTGTCGCCAACAAGCGGCCGCTGGCTCAGCTTGCCGCTGCCAGCTTCCGCTGGCTGTGGATCGTGCCACTGCTAGCGCTTATACCTTATCTCGCCGGTTGGTTCGGAACGCTGATACCTGACGTTTTGGCCAGGTCGGTATTCGAGCCCTACTTCAACTTCGCGCTGCTGGGCTTCTGCTGGATCGGCTACTGCGTGTTTATTGCTCCGCTGTACGCAGGCAGAGCGCCGATGTCGCGCCTGCTGAACCTGAGGCCGCTTCAGCATCTGGGCACGATCAGTTACTCGATCTACCTGTTGCATGTGCCGGTGGTTTTCGCCATCAGTCCCTACTTGATCTCGGTGTATGATTTGCCGCCGGTTTTCTCGGCCATTATCGGCTTTGGCCTTACGATCGCACTGGCGCATTTCAGCTTCCAGTGGATTGAAGCCGTGGCGATGCGCTTGAAAAAGCATTTCGCCTACGCCGACGAAGAAAAGGGGACGCAACTTGTACAACTCCGTATTCCGGACCAGTCTCTTCTCCGGCCAGACGATCGTCGTCACCGGCGGCGGCAGTGGTATCGGCCGCTGCACCGCGCATGAATTGGCCAGTCTCGGCGCGAAAGTTCTCATCACCGGCCGCAGGCCGGAGAAGCTGGCGGCCGTCGCAGCCGAGATTGCCGAAGACGGTGGCACGGCCGTTCCGTACGCCTTCGACATTCGCGACGAGGAAGCGGTAAAACAGACCGTCAAGCGGATGCTGGCCGAGCACGGCCAGATTCACGGTCTGGTCAATAACGCGGGTGGTCAGTACCCGACGCCGTTGGCGGGGATTTCGAAGAAAGGCTGGGAAGCGGTAGTCGCAAACAATCTCACGGGTGGCTTCCTTGTCAGCCGCGAGATTTATAACCAGTGCATGAAGCAGCACGGCGGCGGCGTCGTGAACATGATTGCGGATATGTGGGGCGGCATGCCGGGCATGGGGCATTCCGGTGCCGCGCGTGCCGGCATGCTGAACTTCACGCACACGGCATCGGTCGAGTGGGGCGGCTCCGGCGTCCGCGTGAATGCCGTCGCGCCGGGTTTTATCGCCTCATCCGGACTGGATCAGTACGACCCGAGTTTTGCCAGGGAAGTCATGCCCAGGCTCGCCGGTCAGTCGCCGCTGCAACGCTTGGGCGAGGAAGCCGAAGTCAGCGCCGCCATCGTATTTCTGCTGTCGCCCGGTGCGGCGTATATCAACGGTGCCTGTATCACGATAGACGGCGGCTCCAGCCGGAACACCAAACTATTCCCGCTAAGCGGCCCGCCCTCCAAGCCCTTTGCTGGTTTTCATCGCGCACGCCGGCCACGCGCAATCGGCGGCTAGCTCAGCAGGCTTTTCAGGTACATTGCTGGAAAGCTATTGATCTGGATAGGTAACTAAAATTACCTATAGATATGTTTCAGTGGTGATGGTTAAAATAAAACCTATATGCACCGGGGGCTAGCCGGCGGAAATGCCAATTATCGAATCGCAGATCGACACGCGCTCCGAGCCGTTCAGGAAGAACCGTGAGGACATGTTGAAGTCCATCGTCGAGTTTCGCGCGGTGGAGGACAAAGTCCGCGCAACTGAGGAAAGCAAGCGCGAGAGATTCCACAAGCGCGGCCAACTGTTGCCGCGTGAGCGCGTCAATCTCATGCTGGATCGCGGCTCACCCTTCCTCGAACTGCAAACGCTGGCGGGTTACAAGCATCACGACGACAAGGACGGTTCGCTGGCCGGGGGCAACACGATTATCGGCGTGGGCTATGTTTCAGGCGTGCGCTGCATGGTCAGCGCCTCAAACTTCGCCATCAAGGGCGGCACGATGACGCCCTGGGGCGTGCAAAAGGGTCTGCGTATTCAGGAAATCGCGCTGCAACAGAAGTTGCCGGTGGTCGGCATGATCGAATCCGGCGGCGCGAATCTGTTGTATCAGGCGGAGGTGTTCATTCCCGGCGGGCGTACTTTTGCCAATCAGGCGCGGCTATCGGCCGCAGGCATTCCGCAGGTGACGGTGGTGCATGGCTCCAGCACCGCCGGTGGCGCCTACGCGCCGGGCCTGTCGGACTACGTCGTGATGGTGCGCAAGAAGGCCAAGGTTTTTCTGGCCGGTCCGCCGTTATTGAAGGCCGCAACCGGTGAAATTGCCACCGACGAGGACCTCGGCGGCGCCGAAATGCATTCCCAAGTGTCGGGCGTCAGCGAGTTTCTCGCCGAGGATGACGGTGACGGTATCCGCATTGCGCGCGAGATCGTCAAGAATCTCAACTGGAATACGCATCGTCCACAGGTCGAAACCCTGCCGGTGCGCGAACCGCTCTACGATATCGGCGAGCTCTGCGGTGTGGTGCCGGTGGACTATCGCAAGCCCTATGACTGCCGCGAAGTGATTGCGCGACTGGTGGACGGTTCCGATTTTCTCGATTTCAAGATTGAATACGATCGCCAAACCATTTGCGGCCGCGCCGTAATTCAAGGCCATCCGGTGGGGATCATCAGCAACAACGGGCCGATCACCACGCGTGGCGCCTCCAAGGCCGGCCAGTTCATCCAGCTCTGTTGTCAGGCCAACATTCCGATCGTCTACCTGATGAATACCACCGGCTACATGGTCGGCACGGACGCGGAGCAGGGCGGTATCGTCAAGCACGGCTCCAAAATGATTCAGGCGGTCGCCAACGCCACCGTGCCGCAGATCACCATTGTGATGGGCGCGAGCTTCGGCGCCGGCAACTACGGCATGTGCGGCCGCGGCTTCGGGCCGCATTTCATCTTTGCCTGGCCCAACTCGCGCACCTCGGTCATGGGCGGCGAACAGGCGGCGAAGGTGATGGAAATTGTAACTCGCGGCAAATGGAAACAGGACGAGCGCAAGGTCAACGACAACGATGAAAAAATGCTGGCGATGATCGGCCAGAATATCGTCGCCCAGTTCGACCAGGAGTCGCATGCGCTGGCGGCGACCGCCAGGTTGTTCGATGACGGGCTGATTGATCCGCGCGACACGCGCCGCGTGCTCGGTTACACCCTGTCCATCTGCCGCGAAGCGCAGTTGCGGCCATTGTCACGCAATACTTTCGGTGTCGCGCGGTTCTAGCGAGTAAAGAGTTAAGCCATGGATGTCACCCACGAACATCGCGAGGTTTACGACACCACCAAGCGTTTCGTCATCGGCGAGCTGAATCCCCATGTGGACGAATGGGAGCGCGCCGGTACTTTCCCGGCGCACGAAGTGTTCAAAAAAATGGGTGCACTCGGCCTATTGGGCATTCATAAACCGGTGGCGGACGGCGGACTCGGCCTGGATTACTCCTTCGAGATGGTGTTTGCGGAGGGCTTGGGGCACTGCAAATCGGCGGGCCTGCCCATGGCGATCGGGGTGCAGACCGACATGGCAACACCGGCGTTGGCACGCTTTGGTACAAGTGAATTGAAGAAGGAGTATCTGGAACCCGCCATTTCGGGTGATCTCGTTGCAAGCATCGCGGTCAGCGAGCCCGGCGCGGGTTCGGATGTCGCCGCTATCAAGACCAGCGCGCGCCGCGAAGGCGGCGATTACGTCATCAGCGGCCAGAAAATGTGGATCACTAACGGCACGCAGGCGGACTGGGCCTGCGTGCTGGCGAATACTTCGGAGGCAAGCAGTGGCCGCCGCCACGGCAATAAATCCCTGATCATTGTGCCCCTGGACAGCAAGGGCGTAGACCGCAGCACCAAGCTCGACAAGCTGGGCCAGCGCGCCAGCGATACCGCCATTATTTTCTTTGACGAGGTACGCGTTCCGACGCGCAACTTGATCGGCGAAGAAGGGCAGGGTTTCGTCTACCAGATGATGCAGTTTCAGGAGGAGCGCCTGTTTCTGTCGGCGAGCATCCTGACCGCGATGCGTAACTGTATTCGCGACACGGTGACCTACATCCGCCAGCGCAAGGTCTTCGGTCAGAGCATCCTCGACAACCAGTATGTGCAGTTTCGCCTGGCCGAACTCAAGGTCGAGATCGAGGCCTGCCGCGCCATGCTGCGGCGCGCGACCGAGGACCTGATCGCGGGCCGCGACGTTTCGCTGATGGCGTCCATGGCAAAACTGAAGACTGCGCGCGTCGCACGCGAAGTGACCGATGGCTGTTTGCAATTCTGGGGCGGGCAGGGTTTCATGTGGGACAACCCGGTAGCGCGGCTGTATCGCGATTTGCGCTTGTATTCCATCGGTGGCGGCGCCGACGAGGTGATGCTGCGCATCATCGCCAAGAGCCTGGGTGCTGGCGCTGGTAACAAGGCCTGAACCCGGTTCTATACATCTTATGGATCTTCCCGACGTCAAGAACCTGCTCCTGCGTCTGGAGCAGGGCGTGCTGCACATGACCTTCAATCGTCCCGAGTCGCGCAATGCGATGTCGCTTGGTTTGTTGCAGGACATTGTCAGCGTGTTTGATGCAATCAGCAGCGACCGGGGCGTGCGCGCGGTGGCGATGCGCGGCGCCGGCGGGCATTTTTGCGCGGGCGGCGATATCAAGGATATGGCCAATGCACGCGCCGCCAAGGTAACCGCCAACGGCGATCCCGTGGCCGAATACAACCGCCAGTTCGGTCGCATGCTGCGGAAAGTCAACCATGCGCCGCAGGCCACGCTGGCGGTGCTCGAGGGCGCGGTGCTGGGCGGCGGCTTCGGTTTGGCCTGTGTCACGGACGTCGCGATTGCCCATCGGGATGCGAGTTTCGGCATGCCGGAAACCGGACTTGGCATACCGCCGGCGCAAATCGCCCCGTTTGTGGTGGAGCGTCTTGGCCTTTCGCAGGCACGCCGGCTCGCCGTATGTGGCGCTCGCTTCAAGGGCGAGGAGGCACTGCGGCTCGGCCTGGTGCATTTTGTCGTAGACGATGAAGCGCAGCTCAACCAGGTTCTGCAGGAGACATTGACGCAAATTCGCCGCTGTGCCCCCGGCGCGAATGCTACGACCAAGGAGATCATGCTGTCCGCCGGCCGCATGGACATGGACGCCATCCTCGACTACGCGGCGAAAAAGTTTTCCGAAGCGGTGCGCGGGCCGGAAGGTGTGGAGGGGACCACGGCCTTTGTGCAAAAACGGCTGCCGAAGTGGGCGGAATGATTTTGTTTCCCTCCCCCCTGCGGGGAGGGATTAAGGGAGGGGGTGCGCAGCACCCATCGAGCGCCTCAGCGGCATTTACCCCTCCCCCAAGCCCCTCCCACAGGGGGAGGGGGAGAAGCGCGTGAGGGAAGTATGAAGGGTTTCCGTTTCACCAAAGTACTGATTGCCAACCGCGGTGAAATTGCAGTGCGCGTGATCCGCGGATGCAAGAAGCTCGGCTACGCAACCGTCGCCGTGTACTCCGACGCCGATCGCGACGCGGCGCATGTCTGGGCGGCGGATGAGGCGGTGCGGATCGGTCCGGCGCCGGCCAAGGAGTCTTACCTCGTTATCCAGAACCTGATCGCTGCGGCGAAGCAGTCCGGCGCGCAGGCGGTGCATCCCGGTTACGGCTTTCTCTCCGAGCGCGAGGATTTCGCGCAGGCGGTGCAGGACGCTGGCCTGGTATTCATCGGGCCGGATCCGGCCTCGATCGAGGCGATGGGCAATAAGAGCGCATCGAAAATCCGAATGCTCGAGGCAAAGGTGCCTTGCGTGCCGGGTTACCAGGGCGAGGACCAGACCGACGCGTTACTGGTAAAGGAAGCGAAGAAAATCGGCCTGCCGGTGATGATCAAGGCTGCCGCCGGCGGCGGCGGCCGCGGCATGCGGCTGGTGCACGACGAGAAGAACTTGCTGGCGAGCATCCAGTCCGCCCGGTCCGAAGCCGCCAATGCTTTCGGCGACGGACAACTGTTGATCGAGAAAGCGGTGATAGATGCGCGCCACGTCGAAATCCAGATCTTCGGCGACCGGCACGGCAATGTGATTCATCTAGGCGAGCGCGACTGTTCGATTCAGCGCCGTAACCAGAAAGTAGTGGAAGAGGCACCCAGCCCGGCGGTGGATGATGCCCTGCGCCGCAAGATGGGTGAGGCGGCGGTTGCGGCAGCCAAGGCAGTGAGCTATGTCGGCGCCGGCACGGTGGAGTTCATGCTGGCCCGCGATAAGCAATTTTACTTCCTGGAGATGAATACGCGGCTGCAGGTTGAACATCCTGTCACCGAGTTCGTGTACGGCATTGACCTGGTCGAGTGGCAGTTGCGCGTCGCTCAAGGTGAAAAACTACCCTTGAGCCAGGACGAAGTCCTGGCGCGCCGCAAGGGACATGCCATTGAAGTCCGGCTCTGCGCTGAGGACGCCACCAATAATTTCATGCCGCAGACGGGGCAGGTTCTGGTGTGGCATGTACCGACAGGCGACGGTATGCGCGTGGATCACAGTCTGAAGAATGGGCAGGAGATCAGCCCGTTTTACGATTCGATGCAGGCCAAGCTGATCGCTTTCGGCGCGACGCGCGAGCAGGCCCGGCGCAAGCTGCTCAAAATGCTGCGGGACACCGTACTCCTGGGCGTTACGAGCAACCGCGATTTTCTGGCGCGCGTGGCCGCTCACGATGCGTTCGCGGGCGGCGATTTTTCCACTGGATTTATCGCCAAGTATTTTCCGCCGGAGGTGGTGCAGGAAACGGAGCAGCCCAGCTTGTGGCACAAGGCCCTGGCGGCGGCGCTAGCTTACCAGACTGATGCGCTGGCGCTGCAGCAGCAATCCGGTTTTGACGCCGGCATGTTGAGCTGGCGCAGCGCCAATCCCATTGCTGTGCCTATGAAGTTGCGCTGTGGTAAGGAGGAATTTACCGCGCAGGTGTTAGCAGGACCGAGCGGTACATTTGAAGTACGCCTGCAGCATGCCGGCGGCGCGGAGCTGCAGCATTTAGGCATTACGGCCGTGGCTGGCCACGAAGTGCACTACGTTTGCGAGGCTGTGCAGGGCAAGGCTTTCTTCGCACGTCGCGACGCCGGATTGTGGCTCGTTAGTGCAAACGAAACTCATGCCTACACCGATGCCACTTACGAAGCGGTTAAGCCGGCGGAAGCCGGCGGTGATGGCCGTGTGCTCGCGCAAATGGACGGCAAAATCGTCTCCGTGCATGTCAAGCCCGGCGATACAGTCGAAAAAGGTCAAACCGTGCTGGTGCTGGAAGCGATGAAGATGGAATTTCAGATTGCCGCGGGTGTGGCCGGTAAGATCGCGGCGGTCAGCGTGACACCAGGGACACAGGTCAGTCTGCGGCAAGTTCTGGCGACGATCGAACCCGGCGTCTGATCCGTATTGCGGGTGGTGTCTCAGTTTGCGGCCTAACTCCCGAGCTCGTCATTCCGGCGAAGGCCGGAATCCAGTCTTTTCAAACCCATGGACACCGGCCGAAGTTTATCCTGAGCGAAGTCGAAGCCTGTCCTGAGCCCGTCGAAGGGGGCCGGTGTGACCGCAAACTGAGACACCACCGAATTGCCACCCCTCTTGACGGCGAGACGTATTACCATCCGTAAAGGATGCGCGGAGGTGTTATGCGTTGGCGCTTAATGCGGGGGCTGGGCCTCGCTGTGATTGTAGGGCTGGCCGCTTGTGGCGGAAATAGCGGCAACTCCGGATCAGCCGTTGGCGCGGGTGATCTGGTGCTTGATAAGCGGCTCGCGCAGTGCATGATTGACAGTCCGCGGCGCAATGTCGGGCAGGGTCTGGACGCTCCTGGCCGCCTCGAAGTCGCGATGAATGCGGGTTCCCAGCCGGCGGGCCCTTGCCAGAACAACACCCGCTTTCGTTTCGGCTCCGGCCTTTACGACATCACCGGAGTTGCCGCCAACACCGGCGGCATGGGCTGGGAGTCGCCGACGCAGGTGCTGAGCGGCATCCATACGCGTCAATACGCGCGGGCGTTTGCGCTGGCCTCACCCTGCAATGGCAAGCGGGTCGTTTTCGTATCCACCGACACCGGCATGATCTTCGGTTCGGTCCGGCAGGGCGTGTTGGCCACGATCGCCGCGGACCCGATCCTTGGACAACTCTATAGCGCTGACAACATCATGCTGTCGGCAACCCATACGCATTCAGGTCCGGCCGGATATTCGCACCACGAAGCCTTCAACCTGCTCCACTTCGGTTTCGATGCCACTGCGCTTGCCGTCATCGTCAATGGCATCGTCGAAGCGATCAAGCTGGCGCACGCCAATCTTGATGCACACCCCGGAACCAGTTCGATCCGGCTCGCGGTAGGCGAGTTGCTCAATACCAATATCAACCGCTCGCTGCCGGCCTTCGAAATGAATACGGATGCCGAGCGTGGCGAGTTTCTGAATAGTCGCGGTGAACCGGTCGAAGTGGACAAGCGCTTCGTACAACTCAACCTCGTGCGCGAGAACGGTTCCGCTGCAGGCGTGATCAACTGGTTCGGTGTGCATCCCACCGTGATCGGGCCGACGCAGAAACTGGTCAGCAGCGACAACAAGGGTTATGCCTCGCTGCGTTTCGAACGTATCATGCGTACGCGTTACGACGCGCCGGCGGGCGTCGATAACTTCGTCGCGGCCTTCGCCCAGACCGATGAAGGCGACTCCTCGCCGAATATCTTCATCGTCGAGCGACCGCACCCCGATCCCACGCGCGGTGGCGGCGTGGATGATTTCGACTCCAACGCCATTTCCGGCACCAAGCAACTGGCCAAATCGCTGGAACTGTTCAGCCATGGCGTGGCGCTGTCCGGACCGGTGGACTTCCGGTTCTTTCACGTGCGCATGGACCAGATCACGGTCGCCGATCCGGCGGTGCTTGCCAGTTTGCGTCATCCACCGGAGCTGGATGCGCCGGTCAAGCGTACTTGCCTGGCTACGCTCGGCGTGTCATTCGGCGCCGGCGCGGAAGATGGGCCGGGTTTCACCGACGAAGGCGTGGCCTGTGGCGACGCCCCGGATGTGGTCGCGGCCGCGGCAGCCGATTTCATGGCCGGTGCGGCGGGCCATATTCCGCCATATCTTGCGTCCACCGCCGTGCTGTGCAATGTCGACCAACTGCCGCTGCTGGATTTGTCCTGCCACGCTGAAAAGCCCATCCTGTTTGTCATCGGGCCGCCATTGAACGCTGAACCGAGCATCGTGCCCTTCCAGTTGTTCCGCATCGGCAATCTGGCGGTGTTCGGGATTCCCTGGGAAGTCACCACGATGTCGGCGCGTCGCCTGCGGCAAAGCCTGCTCGAGGTGCTCGCGCCGGTCGGTATCGACACGATCATCGTTGCCGGCTTGATCAACGATTACAGCCACTATCTGACCACACGCGAGGAATACTCTTCGCAACAGTACGAGGGTGGCTCCACTATCTTCGGTCCATGGTCGCTCGCGGCGGTGCAACAGGAAGCAAGCAAACTGGCCACGAGCATGCGCGAGAACCAACCCGCGCCGGCCGGTCCCGCCTATGTCGATGGCATGCCGGTGTTGCAGCGCCTGCCGTATGTGCCTGCCGACCTGCCGCTGCCCAGTGCTTACGGCGCGCTGGTGACCGACGTGCCGGCGACCACCGCGCCCGGCGACACCGTGCGTGCCGAGTTCCAGGCCGGCCATCCGCGCAACGATTTGAAGACCCAGTCCAGCTACGTGTATGTCGAACGCAAGGGCGCCGGTGATTCGTGGGAAGTGGTGTTTACCGACAAGGATCCCGAGCTGCTATTCGTCTGGAAGCCACTGCTTCCATCGTTGCTGCCGCTGGACTTGCCTATAGTGAGCGGACTGTCTTCTACCGCCGAAGCGGTGTGGACGATCCCTAAGAACACGCCGCTCGGCACCTATCGCCTGCGTCACGAAGGCACAGCGCAGACCTTGCTGCTCCCAAAAGAAGAATATTCAGGGACGTCCAGCCCGTTTACCGTCGACGGATCGGTTGCAGAGTGCCCGGACTAGGCTTTCAGCTGCGGTTTGTTGCCCGGATCGAAGCGTTTGAACAGCCAGGCCGAAACCATCATGCTGGCGGTAAGGAATAATAGCGCGCCGCCGGCAAACATGATGGACGCCGCCCGCTCGCGCTTGCGCTGGACCGGGCCGGTCACTTCGTTGCGGATGGCCTGCAGCCGCTTGGCCGTCCACTCGGCATCTTCCGTGTAGTCGGGACCGTAGGTTTGTTTCAGCTTTATCAGCTCCTGCAGATATCGGATTTCCACGATCTGCATGATCTCGGCTTCGCTCGGTTGCCTGAGCTGACGCCATTCATTGACGCCGTAGGCCAGTATCACCAGACCCATGACGGAAAAAATGCGCTGTAGGCTGCCGGGACGGGCTGTAAGCATCGGGTGAGGGAGGGCAAAGTGCGGCAGCAGAATAACATGGTCGTTTCAGCCGCCGCGCAAAGCTGCACCTGAAGTGATATAAAAGGCTAAGGGGTAAATACAAAGCTTGGGGGGACCGATGGGCCGGATCGGAGTTTGCGTTTGCGCGCTCTCAGTCGCGTTGTTTCTGGCGCCGCCGGCGCTCGCCGCGCAGCGTGACGACACCGCAAGAGCGGCCGCATCCACCCGGCAGATGGACGGTACGCTTGCTCAGGCGCGCGCCTTGCTGGATCGCAAGCAGGCGCAGCAAGCCTACGACTTGCTGCGGCCGCATGAGGCGAACTGGTCCGGCAATCAGGATTTCAACTATCTGTACGGTGTAGCCGCGCTCGATAGCGGCCATCCCGCGGAAGCCGTGTTCAGCCTGCAGCGGGTGGTGGCAGCCGACCCGAGCTATCCGGCGGCGCGCATGGAGTTGGCGCGCGCCTATTACGAGACCGGCGACTACGCCGCTGCCCGCGAAGAATTTGCGCTGCTGGAGCGCAGCAATCCGCCGCCTTTCGCGCGGCGTGTGATCGGCAACTATCTGTCGGCGATCAACCGCCGCACGCTCGGCAGCCGGCCGGGCCTGAATTACTTCTTCGAGCTGGGTGGGGGTTACGACACCAACGCCAACGGTTCCACCGAGGACGATCAATTCCTCGGCTTCACCCTGGACGAGCAGAACGTTGAACAAGGTTCTGCTTTTGCGCAGGTCAACTACGGTCTACGGTTCAACTTCCCCTTGTCGGATCGCACCACCGGGCTGGTCGGTGGCGGTGGCTCACACCGCTGGAACTTCAGCGCCGATTTCGTCAATTCCGACCGGACCCATGCTGAAGCGGGTCTGGTCTGGCGCGACGGGCCGGTCGAGTTATTTACCAACCTCGGCATTTACGCGACTTATCTCGATTCCAACTTCATTGGCAGCGGCGATTTCAACCACAAGGGCGCTGCGCTGGACTTCGGCGCCAGCCGCGCGCTTAGCAACAGGGTACGCCTGGGTGGCGAGCTGCGTGCCGGTGCGGTGCGTTATGACGACAACCTGGAGATCCGCGACGTTGATCAGTTCATAGCAGTGGGCAATTTCGAGTATCAGGAAAACCTGGTATACCAGCCTCGCTTCGGCCTGGCGATTATTCTGGGCAAGGACGAGGAGCGTGCGAGCAATTCACCCTACGGCCGCGACCTGAACGGATTGCGCGCGACCTACTCCTGGATTTACAACCCGCGCGTGCGTTGGTATTTGCAAGGCGGCTTTCTGCGCTCGGATTTTGAAGGCCCGTTTTTTGGCCGGAGCCGCACCGACGATCAATTTGTCGCCGGATTGTCCGCGCAGCTCAATAACTTCATTGATCCAAAATGGAGTTGGGGCCCGTATGCCCTATTCGTGTCCAACGACTCGGACATCAAGTTATTCGAATACGACCGTTTTGAACTTGGCGTGCTGTTCCGCTGGGCGTCGCGCTGACCCGGCCCATCCCCTGTTCGTGGGGTGGTAAAGCGCCCGGCACTGTGCTAAACCAGTCATTCAGTGGTGGTGGGGGAGTGGGGCCATGTGGCACATAGTAATGTTGCGCTGTATCAATAACATACAGCGTATACTTAACGTCCGTTATAGCTGCGCAGCGCTATTGTTGCTGTTCATGTCGCCCGCGGCACTGGCAGCCGCAGGCAAGGTAATCTTCGTCACCGGTCAGGCCTTCGTGTTGCGCGAGCAGCAACTGCCGCTGGAGCGCGGATTTGAAGTGGAGCGGGGCGACACCGTCATCACATATCTGGATGGCCGCGTACAACTGTTGATGGCCGACGGCGATCGCATCGCGCTGCGTCCGAATAGCCGCTTCCGCATTGACGAATTTACTACCCCGGAGGCGGGTCAGGCTAGAGACGCCGTCAGCCTGCGCCGCCTCGGCAAGAGCTTTTACTCGTTGCTCAGAGGCGGCTTCCGCACGCTGACCAATTCCAAGGGCGAGCGCGACCTCAGCAGCTACCGCGTACGCACGCCGGTCGCCACCATCGGCATCCGTGGTACCTATTACGTGGCCCGCTTCTGCAATAACGATTGCTATCGGGATGAGCCGCGCAAAACGAAACGCCGCGCGGGCTTGCAGGGACTGCCCAGCTTCGCCGCGCTCTGGTTCAACGATCTCGTGCCCAGCGATGCCGGCGCCCCCTTGTACCTGGCGCAGAGCGACAACGAATTCGCGCAGAACGGCGAACAACTGCCGAATGGTCTGGATGTAGGCGTGGTCAACGGCGAGGTGCAAACCCACAATGACGGCGGCAGCACCACTCTGAATGCCGGCGAATTCACCAGCATCAAATCGTCTGAGCAGAAAGGCTCGGTCAGCACCACCGCGCCCGAGAGCCTGCAGCAAGATATGGAAGAGGCGACGCTCGACGGCGACTGGAAAGGGCTGGACGGCGACGAGCAGGGGGACGACGAAGGTCATAGCGGCCGCCGCTCGCCGGGTGAGGGTGGCGATGGCGACGAGGAAGAGGCGGACTCTGCCGACGGCGATTCAAGCCTTTCGAATGAAAGCGATTTGACCGACGAACCGGAGCAAGAGATTACCGCCGGTGGCACCGACCTGGACGATGGCACTGCCACGCCTCCGCCCCCACTGCCGGTCACTGGTGGTTCGGGCGGCAGCGGCGGCTCTGGTGGAACGGGTGGCATAGGTGGCATAGGTGGCATAGGTGGCACTGGCGGTGCGACGCAGCCGACGAGTTTCGTACATCCGACGCATCCCCCGTTTGCGACTCCGGCAAACGTTACGCCGGATGGTACTGGCATCAGTGGCTTTTCCTACACGGTAGGGCCGGATAACTTCTTGTACCACCGCGGCACTGCCTCGGACGTCAACACCGGCCAGGACAGCTCTGGTGATACGAGTTTGCGCTGGGGTCGCTGGTCGAATGGCGTGATAGCTATAACCGGTCCCTCCGGTACAACGAATCCCGTTCTATCGGACGATCCGGATGGCGCCGGCGGCGCCAGCGGCACCGGCAGCCTGCACTGGATTTACGCCAACGACACGCCCATCCTGCCCGTCACCGGGAGCTACAATTACGTCTTGATCGGAAATACCAATCCGACCGACCAGAACGGCGATGTGGGTGTGCTCGGTTCGGCCAGTTTCAGCGCCAATTTCACCAATCAAACCGTGAACAGCACGCTGGGTTTGAGCGTGGGTGGGCAGAACTGGAGTGCGACCAACGGCAACGGCAGCTTCAGCCCGACGCAGCCCGGCACATTCTCAGGGTCCTATGACAGCGTGAATTCCAGCGGCTGCACCAGCACATGTACCGCCGACGGTTCGTTCTCCGGCTTCTTCACCGGCGGCAACGGCAGTGGCCCGCCACCAGGCGCCGGCATGACCTATGAGCTGAACAACACCAACGGCGATCAGGTCAACGGCGCGGCAGCCTTCGGCGATCCAGCCCTACCATCGCAGTAAGCCCCCATAGGGGCAGGAGCAGCGATTGTGAAACCTGTGTGCCGTATCGGCATCGTCAGCGCTCTGGCGCTGGTGCTCACGGCCTGCGGCGCGGGGAGTGGCGGGGATAACGCATCGGATCCTGCGCCGCAAGATTCGCAAGCTGTGAGCGGCGGCGCGACCAAAGGACCGGTGCGCGGCGCGGCGGTAAAAGTGTTTCCCTTGATCGGCGCGAATCTGGATACGCTCGGCGCGGAATTGACCGGCAGTGCGACGACTACGGATAGCGGCGGCAACTTCCTCGTTACCGTGCCCCCTGGACCGCATTTCATCCTGACTTCCGGCGGCAATTACGTTGATGAGGCCGACCCTGCGGTCGTCAAGCGCACCATCGCGCTGCTCTCAAGTACCGCATTCGGCAGTCCGCTGCCGGCCGGGGCGACCACGGTCGCGCTCAACCTCGCAACGGCGTCGCTGGCCGGAAGCGCCACGGAGGACCATTTCGACAAGAAACTGATTTGTCCGAATCTCAGGTTTCCGGCCGTACATGAGGCCGCCCGCGCCAAAGCGCAGGTGGCCATCGGTTTCGACATTGTCACAACCATCCCGCCCGATCCCATCGCGCCCACCGGTACGCCGGCTCAGCGCCAGTACGGCATGTTACTGGGCGGCTTGGCCCAAACGGTAAACGAGGTCTCCGTCAAACTCGGGCGGCCACAGCCGGATGACTGCGTGTTGGATGCCGTGTTCAACGACCTGATCGACGGCGTGATTGACAGCATGCAGGACGGAAGCCCGCTTGCCGTCGGCGTCCTGCCGAGCTGCACCGGCGGCGCGCCTATGCCGACCGGCCTGATGAGTTTGAACCAGCAGATCAGCCGCTTCCGCAACAATAACGCCGCGGCTTACAGCAGCACGCCGGCGCTGGTCGTGAACCAGAGTGCATTGACTGCTGATCTGAATATCGGGCCGGTGGCGAATGCTTTAACTCAAACCTTCAATATCGTAACCGGCGCCGGCACCTCGGTTAATTTCATGACGGGCTGCGATCCGGAAGCTGACGCAGCGGCCGGCGTGATGGTGCTGATCCCGCCCACTCATTTCAGTAGCTTCACTACGGAATCAAACCATTTTGGCTACTTACATAACGGCGACAGCGCCACGGTGGACAGCTTTAGGTACGTCCTGAAGGACGCGCTCGGCAATGCGAGCGAACCCATCACGGTCACTATCAATATTCTCCCGGCTGGCGCGGATGGCGATGGCGACGGCCTGACCAATGGCCAGGAAATCGCTTTGGGCACTAACCCCAGCAATCCCGACTCAGACGGTGACGGTTTCACCGATTTCGAGGAAGTCAATCAGGACGGCAATCCGAACAACTTCAATCCCGGCGCCGGCGATACCGACCCCAATGACGACCAGGATTTCCCGGGCTGCGTCGAGCCACCACCCAACCTCGTGGCGTGGTACCCGGGCGACGGCAACGCCAACGACATTCAGGGTGGGCACGATGGGACGCTGCAGAACGGCGCGACGTTTGCCCCCGGCATGGTGGATCAAGCCTTCAATTTCGACGGCATAAACGACTTCGCGCAGGTGCCGGACAGCCCCGATTGGACGTTTGGTTCGAACGATTTCACCATTGATCTCTGGGTGAATTTCGCGAGTTTCAGTTCCTCCAATGTGTATGCACTGGTTGCGAGCGACGATGGCAGCGGGTCTCAGAACAAATGGATTTTCTGGATCAGCGGCGGCGCTCTGCAGTTCCATATTAATAACACGAGCGGCAACGCGGCGTTTCTCGCCAGTACCCCGTTTGCTCCTGCGCCGAACACCTGGCATCACTTGGCGGTGACTCGCAACGCAAGTACGAACACCTATACGATGTATATCAATGGCGTTGCCGGCACGCCGGAGATCAATGCCCAGACAGTGGTGGATGCAAGTGCGCCGCTGACTATTGGCCGGGCTGAAAACACTTTCCATATGCACGGCCGCATTGACGAGGTTGAGATCTTCAACCGCGCGCTCGATCCGCAAGAAATCGCTGCGATCCTTAGCGCCGGCAGCGCAGGCAAGTGCAAGCCGCCATCGCCCGATAGCGACGGCGACGGCTTGTCCGACGCGCTGGAGGCCAGCCTGGGCACGAACCCGAATCTGCAGGACAGCGACGGAGATGGGTTCGCGGACTACGACGAAGTCAACCGGGACGGCAATCCCAGCGGCTATCAGGCGGGAGTCGACACCGACCCGAACGATCCGGACAGCGACAACGACGACGTCAACGATTTTCTCGAAATTAACGCCGGCAGCGATCCGCTGGTCGCGGAAAGCGGCAATGTGTTTTACCTGCGCCCATTAGGCGCCGGCAGCCAGGATGGGTCGAATTGGGCGAACGCCGCCGCGAACATCACCTCGGCGAATAGCTGGCTTAACTCGCGGCCAAGCGCAGGGGTCTACTACGTGCTGCTCGCCGCCGATCCGGGCTATAACTACAGCGACACCACCTTGTCGCTCAACGATAACGTCTCGCCCGGCATAGGAGTGCCGGCGTTCAGCGTGGTCGTCGTGATTGGCGGCCTCAATCCCGCGGCGGCGCCCAGCCAGCAGGGTTTGTATCAAGCGCTAGGTTCGCTGCTCGACAGCGGCGGCGACTGCAGCGACGGTGCTGCGACGGGTCACGGCCAGCTTGTGTCCGTCGGACAGGAACAGCTGTCCAATCTTGGCCTGATCGGGCTCAAGCTGCTCAACGGGGAAGTGACCGGCCCTGGCAATAACGGCGGCGGCATCCGGACGATTCCGGCGCCCAGCGGCTGCGGTTCGTCCTGTCCCGTGCTGGTGTTGTCCGACAGCAAGGTCGGCAACAGCTGCACGCAGCAGTTCGGCGGCGGCATTTACGCCGCTCAGAACTGGAACGTGGAGATCTACGACTCGGACATCAGCGGCAACCAGGCCAGCGCGGGTGGCGGCGTCTATGGCGATACCGGGACGAGCGTGCTGATCTACGACTCGGATCTGACCGGCAATATAGCCTTCGCGGCGGGCGGCGCTGTGTACACCGACGGAACCAGCCTGACCGCGACCGAGAGCAGATTCCAGCAGAACCTTGTCTTTGGCGTGCCGAGTGGAGGCTGCGCCGGCGGCGCCGTGTTCGCGCGGCCGGGCGGGGCTGACGTGGGCACGCTGCTCATTGAGCACAGCCTATTCGCAAGCAACACAGTGGTGTGCAACCCCGGCGGTCAAGAGGGTGGTGGTGCGCTCTATCTGGGAATAGTCAGCCCGGATTTACCCCCCACCGAATCCGGCGACGTGGCCAATATCAACCACACGCGGTTCCTTTCGAACAACTGCGGAAGCGACGCGGCCTGCGTGGGCGGCGCCATCCATATCGAGGGTAATCCTGTCGAATCCAACACCTCCGTGAGACTGACCAACAACCTGATTGCCGGCAACGTTGCCAATGGCAGAGGCGGTGGCATCGCGCTCAGCGGGAACAACGGCTCCTACGGCCTGTCGCTCAATACGATCGCCTACAACCAGACTTTCGAGCTCGGCGCCGGCGCCGGCGGCGGTTTCCACAACGCGGCAAACGCGGTCTGGGCTGCTGACCACAACATCATCTTCTTCAACGACAACAGCGATGTCAGCCCCACGCACGATACGGGTGAGGATTGCAAGGCCACGCTGGCATTCGGCTTTAGCGACAACGACACGATCGAGCGCAACGAGTGCGTGCCCGGCAGCTCGACCGGGCTGGAAAGCGCCGATCCGGGATTCGTCGGTGGGTTCTATCTTAACCAGGCCGGTCCTTCGGTGAATGACGGCAGCGTCAATGCCGACAGTTTCTTCTGCGGGCTGGTGGGTTGTCCGCCGGATCATCCTTTCACGACCAACGTCAGCGGTGGCCGCGACACTGGGCTGCTTGACCGGGGTTTCCACCACCAGGCCGCCGCCGATGGCGCCCCGAGCGGCGCCGCCGCGGCGCCGGGTCAGAAT
The DNA here is from genome assembly GCA_050740255.1 of Nevskiales bacterium. Classification (GTDB taxonomy): domain Bacteria; phylum Pseudomonadota; class Gammaproteobacteria; order Nevskiales; family JBOICV01; genus JBOICV01. Next base: position 24,819 of record JBOICV010000142.1, read on the forward strand.
AACAATGTTGCGCCGGAGTGCGGGCTTAGCTACAGCTTCACTCTAACTTCGCCATCCGGGCAGCTGGGCGAGGGGCATCTCGTAGCCGTGTGCTTGACCTCCACAGCGCAAGCAGCAGATTTCAAGCTGACCGGCCAAGGCACGCTTGATCCGGTCAACAATGACGGCACAGCGACTCTCCCCTGTACGGAGACTGCGGTGCTGGCGACGGACTCCGGCATCAACGGCATCTACTCGGTCTCGCTCGACGGAGAGACCATCGCTGCCGCCGGTGGTCCGCACAACATCGGGCTCGCGATCATCGTTGATGGTGCGACCACCATCATGCATACGATCTCTGGCGCGATCTTCGGCCTGACCTGCGGTACTTCCTGATTTGAACTTGGCGTGTTCATCCGCGACACTCGGCGGATGAATACCCTCAATCCGGTTGCTTGGGGTTATACCGACCTCGCTTTGACCGAAAAGGAGCGCGACAAGCTGCTGCGCATGGCCGGCCAGTTGTTCGGCGCCGGGCCACTGGAAAGGCGCGCTCCGCCCACGTCTGAACACGTCGAACTGCCTGCTCCGCGCGTAGCGGTGCCGGGCAAACTTCAGGCTGTTGTAACGCAAGCTCCGCAGGAGCGCCTGCTGCATGCGCTCGGCCGCAGCTTCCGCGATCTAGCCAGTCTGCGCAGCGGAAAACTTGATGTAGCGCCCGATGCCGTCGCGCAGCCGCGGTCGCAACAAGAATTGCTCGAAGTATTGGATTGGGCGCAAAGCCATGGCTATGCCGTAATCCCCTTCGGCGCTGGCAGCAGCGTAGTGGGCGGCGTGACACCGGAAGGTATGAAGGCTTATCCCGGCTGCGTCACGGTTTCACTCCGGGGTTTGAATCGCATTATCGAAATCAACGAGACCGATCAGGTCGTGCATGCCGAGGCCGGTATTCTTGGCCCCGCGCTGGACGAAGCGCTCAAGACCAAAGGACTTACCGCACGCCACTATCCGCAGTCGTATTACCACAGCACACTCGGCGGCTGGGTCGCCGCGCGCGGGGCTGGGCATTACAGCACCTTGCACGCCAAGATCGAAGACCGGGTACAGGCTTTGAAGGTGCTGCTGCCGGATGGGCGCGTCGCGGAGACGCGGCCGCTGCCCGCAAGCAGCGTCGGCCCCGATCCCAACCGGCTGTGGTGCGGCAGCGAGGGGGCCTTGGGCGTGATTACCGAAGTACGTCTGCGCGTGCTGCCGGTGCCCAAGCATCGCAGCACAGTGGGCGTGCGCTTTAAGACTTTTGAGCAGGCGCTGAATGCCGCGCGCGCGATCGTGCAGGCGGGCTTGTATCCGGCGCAACTGCGCGTGCTCGATCCCTTCGAGCATATGACCAGCAGCCTGCTGGCGGGTCGCGCGGCTTCCGGCAGCTTGATGGTGCTCGGTTTTGAAT
>JBOICV010000143.1:0-22056 GCA_050740255.1 Nevskiales bacterium
TGCTCGGTTCCTCGCAAATGGCCAATCCGGACCCGGAAAAGGGTGACAGCGTGGCCGAGTCGGCGCGCGTGCTGGTGAATGCGATCCAGCAGCAGGTGTTGCCGCGGCAAATCGTCACGCGCAAGTCCATCGAAAACGCCATCGCGCTGGTGATGGCGACCGGCGGCTCGACCAATGCCGTGCTGCACTACCTCGCCATCGCGCATGCGGCCGGCGTGGAATGGACGATTGACGACTTCGAGCGCGTGCGTCAGCGCGTGCCGGTGCTGTGCAATCAGAAACCGTCGGGCCAGTACGTGGCCACCGATTTCCATCAGGCCGGCGGCGTGCCGCAGGTATTGAAGATGCTGCTCGAACACGGCTTGCTGCACGGCGACTGCATCACCATCACCGGTCGCAGCATGGCCGAGGAATTGGCGGCGGTGCCGGCCACGCCGCGCCAAGATCAGGACGTGATCCGCCCCTTCGACCAGCCTCTGTACCCGCAGGGGCATCTGGCGATTCTCAAAGGCAATCTCGCGCCGGAAGGCTGCGTGGCGAAAATCACCGGGCTCAAGAATCCGGTGATCACCGGCCCCGCGCGCGTGTTCAATTCGGAAGACGAGGCGATGGCGGCAATCCTGGGCGACCAGATCAAGCCCGGTGACGTGCTGGTGATCCGCTACGAGGGACCCAAGGGCGGGCCGGGCATGCGCGAGATGCTGGCGCCCACCTCAGCGATTATCGGCAAGGGCCTGGGCGAGAGCGTGGGCTTCATCACCGACGGCCGCTTCTCCGGCGGCACCTGGGGCATGGTGGTGGGCCATGTCGCACCCGAGGCGGCGCTGGGCGGCAATATCGCGCTGGTGCAGGAAGGCGACAGCATTACGATTGATGCACACCGGCACTTAATCCAATTGAACGTGAGCGACGGTGAATTGGCGCAGCGCCGCGCGCGCTGGCAGCCGCCGAAACAGCGTTACATCACCGGCGTGCTGGCGAAATACGCAAAACTGGTATCAAGCGCGAGTCTCGGCGCAGTAACTGACTAAAGCACTCTGCGGACCGCCCCTCACCCCAACCCTCTCCCCGCAAGCGGGGAGAGGGAGACCAAGGCGCAGTAGGTGCGCAGCTAAGCGGGCGGGATCACGCGGCTTTTGGCGATTAACACCCAGATGTCGAGACACTGGTAGTCGCGGAAGGATTTGTCACGCTGGCCCAGCGTGAATTGCAGCTTGCGAAACGGGTTTGGCGCGAACAAATGCTGCGGCATCATATTGAAATCGAAAATCATCGGGCGCCAGCCGTCGTCTCCCTGGACCGCGCGGACATTGCCGTCGTTGATGTCGAGATCATGCAAGCCATGGGCCCGAGCGGTATCCACCGCATGGCGCGCGCGCTGCAAGAACTCGAACGGCAGATAACCCAGCCGCCGGATCAGGCCGCGCACGTCGGGACCGCTCACGAATTCCTGCACGAAAGCGGGTGTATAGCCATCCTGCGCGCGCAATACCCGCAAGGGTTCAGGACTCAGCGCGGACAAACCGGGCAGGGCGTGAAAAGCGAAGTTGCGGTCGAATTCGAACTGCGCGATATCCACCCCGTACTTCCGCGGATATTTGGCGATGAACTCCGGCCGGTAACACTTGATCGCGACCCGCCGGCCGCGCCAGCGGCCTTCATAGCCGACCGAGCGCTGGCCCTGGCCGAGCTGACGGATCAACTCGATGTCGGCTGGCAGGACGGGCGAGGGCTCTTTCATTTGCCGGTGCAGAGATCGGACATCGGTGTGCCGCGGATTGGGGGTCCGACGATGCTATCCGAAAGTAGGCAAAGCTTGGGCGAATCACGAAAAAGCAGAAAGCAGTATTTTCAGCCGCCAGAAAAGAAAAAGCCGCTGCTCAGGGCAGCGGCTTTGTTAACAGTCAGCTAGAACTGATTACTTTTGCCGAGCGTCGAGGTCGAGGTTGAGCTTCCAGCAAAAAAGCTCCATCGATTCAATCTGCTCACGGTTGGCGGCTTCCAGGTTCGAAATCGCTACGCCGGCTTCGACGAAGAACGACGGGCCTTCGAAGTTATCGCCTTCCCAAACGCGCAGCGTGGCGCGCGGACCGACCCGTAGGCTGCCAATGTTACTGCCCCAGTCAGACTTATGAGCGTTGGGCATTTTGCCCATTTCGCCGCGCTTGAACGGACCACACAGCACGTCGTTCTCGCCCTGGAAGTTAGGTTCTCCGTAGACCCATACCCAGCAGGGGCTGTCGCAGATGGCCGGTGAAGAGCCGTCCACGGCGCCGGTGAAGCGGGGTTTACGGTCTTCGGCTGCGCTGACGACACCGGTGACCAAGACGGCCAGTGCAGCAAGGCCTAGAAATTTATAAAAGGCTTGCATTTGCCTCCACCTCAAATGTGTTTGTTATGCCAAGTGCCGCGCACTCGGGCTCGCGCTAAATCTACCCCCGACTGCCCCTTAATACAACTTAGCCGGTACCGCAGGCAACCGTAAGATAACAGTCAAACCGGAAAGCGACAAGCCCAGTCCGGCCAGACGCTTTGATTGCGCAGATGATTCTTTACCTGCAAGCCCTTTGTCAAGTTCGCGGTTTTACGGGCAAACCCGCTGGTGGCAGGGCAAAAAATCGCCGGGTATTGGCGGTCGTCTGCGCCGCCAGCGTTGACGCCGTCATGCCTCGTGCCGCCGCGATGGTGGCAATGATTGCGGGCAGGTACATCGGCTCGTTGCGTCGCGTCTTCGGCCGTGGCTGGAGCGTACGCGGCAGTAAATATGGCGCGTCGCTTTCCACCAGCAATCGGTCGAGCGGAATATCGCGCACGCACTCCAGCAGCTGCGCGCCGCGGCGCTCGTCGCAAATCCAGCCGGTGATGCCGATATATAAATCCAGTTCAAGATAGTCATGCAGCTCGGCGCTGCTGCCGGTGAAGCAATGCACGACCGCGGCCGGCAGGCGCGGCAGATATTCTTTCAGCAGCGGCACAAAGCGCTCATGCGCATCGCGCTGGTGCAGGAATACCGGTTTGCCGATTTCCGCTGCAACTTCAAGCTGCAGTGCGAACGCCCGCTCCTGCGCCGGGCGCGGCGACAGATCGCGATAGAAATCGAGCCCCATCTCGCCGGTGGCAACCACTTCCGGGTGCGCGGCGTACTCGCGCAGCAGTGCCAGCAGCGCATCGTCGAGCGCGTCGGCGTGATGCGGATGCAAGCCCGCGGTGGCGTAGAGATAGCCAGGATATGCGCGCGCCAGCTCCGCTGCGTCCCGAATGCTGGCGCCATCGCTGCCCGTAACGACAATGGCCGTTACGCCGACAGCACGCGCGCGGGCGATAACCTCGGCGCGATCCGCGTCGAAACTGGCGTGGCAGAGATTCGCGCCGATATCAAACATGTTCGACGCAGTTGAACGGATTCACGGTGAACGACGGCCGAAAGAGCGGCATTATAGGCTCTGCTTTACTGAGCCGATGCCCCATTCACGCATGACGGAATTGATAGATGGCCCGGCGGGTCCGCTGGAGCTACAACGCGAGGCGCCGCGTAGCGCAGCCAGTCCCACGGGATTGGCGCTCATCTGCCATCCGCATCCGCTATACGGCGGCACCCTCGACAACAAAGTCGTTTACACGCTGGCGCGCTGCGCCCTGAGCATCGGCCTGTCCGCGGTGCGTTTCAACTTCCGCGGCGTGGGGCGCAGCGGCGGCGCTTACGACAACGGTGTGGGTGAGACCGAGGATGCCGCGGCGGTACTAGCCTGGGCGGGGGCGCAGCAAGCTGATGCGCGAGTGCTGCTGATGGGCTTCTCATTCGGTGCGGCGGTGGCGTTGCGCCTTGCGGCACAGATCGAAGCAGTGCAACTAGTAACAGTTGCGCCGCCGTTGGTGTACTTCGATCATGAACCCCTGGTGCAACCGCGCTGTCCCTGGCTGTTGGTGCACGGTACGGCCGACACCACGGTGCCGTGGCCAGAAACCCAGGACCGCCTGAAGCGGTATGAACCCTCGCCGCAACTCGTCGTATCGCCAGGGGTTGATCATTTTTTTCACGGCAAGCTGGGCGAGTTGCGCGCCGCGGTCGAGCCCGTGCTGAAGGCCCGATGGCGCTCGCTCGCATAGTTCTGTTTGCCCTGTGCTTTTGCTGCGCCGCCCCGGCGCTGGCCGACAAGACGCGGCTTGAAATTGGACGCTTCTCCTCCGGGAGCTTGACCGGCTGGAGCGCGGAACAGATGAGGGGCGAAACGGACTATCGCCTGGTAGCGCTGCAGGGCGTTAAGCGACTGCAAGCCACTTGCCGCGATCGTGGCGCCTCCGGCTTGGTGCATCGTGCACGCATCGATTTGCGCGCCACGCCAACGCTGCACTGGTCGTGGCGCGTGGCTCAGGTTTACACCGGACTCGACGAAACGCAGAAATCCGGCGACGACTTTCCCGCGCGGGTGTACGTGGCGGTGGACGGCGGCTGGCGGCGCTGGCAAAGCCGCGCGCTGAACTATGTCTGGGCCAGCCGGCAGCCGCGCGGTGCCGACTGGGCCAATGCGTATCTGCCGCAGAACGTACGCATGCTGGCGCTGCAATCCGGTGCGCCGGCAGCATCCGGCCTGCTGCACGAGGCGCGTAACGTCCGGGCCGATCTCCGGCGCTACTTTGGCCGCGACTATGAATTCATCGATGCGGTCGCGCTGATGACGGACTGCGACGATGCCGGCGGCCAGGCGCAGGCGTGGTACGGCGACATCTACTTCAACGCCGACTAACTCACTGGTCCGTGTAAAAAGTCTTGCGGAATTGCAGCCGTCGCGGCGTGCGTACATCGGGTGGCAATACCTCCAGATCGAAAATCGCCAGCGCTGCGTGATCGATCGGAACCTCCGCCAGATAGTCGATTGATTCCTGTTGCCGGGCTTCCAGGAAAACCAGTTCCTGCTGCCGGCCTGGGAGGCTGCGCAGCTTTCCCGTGACGCGCGCGCTGGCTGCCTTGCCGTTCTTCTGCACATTCACCAGTACTACCGCACTCTTGCGGTTGCGCCGGATGCCGTACTTGGCCGCAATCTCGGCGGTCAGTTCATCAGATCTGAAGGCGGCGTAGTGCACTTCGTAGTCGCCGAAAGTCTCGCTCTGCGCCCAAGCCGTGCCGTTCAGCATCAGCGCGGCAAGCAGGCACCGCATCAGCGGCGGCATAACTCGTACAAGGCTATTTCGCCCAGCATATTCGGCCACAGCCGCGCGCCCAAGGTGACGCGGTGATGCCGGTTTACCACAGCGCGACGCGAGATGCGAATGCCGCGTGAGCGGCACAACTGCTCGAAGTCGCTGACGGTGCACAGATGGATATTCGGCGTGTTGTACCACTGATTCGGCAGCGAGGGCGACACTGGCATGCGGCCGCCAAGTGTCAGCCCGAAGCGGCAGCGCCAGTGACCGAAATTGGGAAAGGTCACGATGCTGCGCTGGCTTACGCGCAGCATTTCCTCGAGCAGCCCGTCTGGACGCAGCACCACTTGCAGGGCTTCCGCCATGATCACGCAGTCGAAGGCGCCGGTTTCGAACTGGGCAAGTCCCGCATCGAGGTCGGCCTGGATCACGTTCACGCCGCGCTCGATGCAGCGGATCACTTCCTGCGGATTGATTTCCAGACCGTAGCCGCGTACGCCGCGGCTGGTCTGCAAATGATTCAGCAGAGTGCCGTCGCCACAGCCGAGGTCCAGCACTTTTTCGCCCGGTGCGACCCATTCGCTGATGATCGCGTAGTCCAGGCGCAGGCCGTTGGCGTCGAGCTTCATGTGCCGACCTCCAGCGCCGCCCGCTCGAGATAGGCGCGCAGCGTGCGGACGTAATCCGCTTGCGTCAGCAGGAAGTCATCGTGCCCGATCTGCGACTCGATCTCGGCGTAACTGACGTCCTTGCCGACTTTGACCAGGGCTTTCACGATTTCGCGCGAGCGCTCCGGCGCAAAGCGCCAGTCCTTGGTGAAGGACAGCACCAGAAATCTGGCATCGGTGGCGGCGAAGCAGCGCGACAAGTCGTCGTCGAAGTCGCGCGCCGGATCGAAGTAATCCAGCGCCTTGGTCATCAGCAGATAGGTATTCGCATCGAAACGCTCGACGAAACTCTCGCCCTGGTAGCGCAGGTAGCGCTCCACCTCGAAGTCGGCGTCGAAGGAAAAGCTGGGCTGTCCCTCCTTCAGCAGGCGTCCGAATCTGGCGCGCATCGCCTCATCCGACAGATAGGTGACGTGGCCCAGCATGCGCGCCAGCGCCAGTCCGCGTCGCGGCCGGGTGCCGTGCTCGACATAACGCCCGCCGTGAAACTCGGGATCGGAGATGATGGCCTGGCGCGCGATCTCGTTGAACGCGATGTTCTGCGCCGACAGCTTGGGCGCCGCGGCAATCACCAGCGCGTGCGCCACCGCCTGCGGATGATCGATGGTCCAGCGGATCACCTGCATCGCCCCGAGGCTGCCGCCGATAATCGCGGCCCAGCGCTGTACCCCAAGATGCGTGCCGAGCAGTGCCTGCGACTTGACCCAGTCGCGCACCGTGATGATCGGAAAATCCGGGCCGTACAAACCGCTGCCGTCCGGCTTGGGCGAGAGCGGGCCGGTAGAACCCTGGCAACCGCCCAGATTATTGCAACTGACGACGAAGAAACGATGGGTGTCTATGGGTTTGCCGGGGCCGATCGCGCTGTCCCACCAGCCGGGTTTGCGGTCTTCCGCGTCGTGAAATCCGGCCGCGTGATGATCGCCGGACAAGGCGTGACAAATCAGAATCGCATTCGAGCGCGCGGCATTGAGCTGGCCATAGGTTTCGTACACCAGTTGGAAACCCGGCAATACCGCACCGCTGCGCAGGCTTAACGGCCCGTCGTGGCGGAAGAGTTGCGGCTCGACCAGGCCGACGGAGTCGGCCGGAAATTCACTCGCCATTTCAGCGCAGCACCAGCGGCAGCGGCACCAAACGCGCTGCGACCTGTAGCACCAGCAGCACCAGCAGCGGTGACAGGTCGAGTCCGCCCACCGGCGGCAGATATTGGCGCACCGGCCGCAGAATGGGCTCGGTCACGCTCCACAACAATGTGTTGGCCGGCGAGTGCATACCGGGCCCGAGCCAACTCATCAAGGCCTGCACGAAGATGCAGAAAGAATATAAATGCAGCGTGACCACTATCAGCTTCAGCACCGCAAACCACAGCGACCAGATTGCGCCGGCAGACCAATCGAGCAGCAGCAACGCGATCCAGATGTTTATAGCAGCAACAACGTAGGCCAGCGTAACCGCGGCCAGGTCCACCCGCCGCCAGTGCGGAATCGCGCGCTGCAGTTGCTCCACGGGCAGCTGGGTGATCTGCCAGATGAATTGCGCCAACGGATTGTAGAAATCGGCGCGCACGAGTTGCAATGCAACCCGCAGGATCAGCGCGCACAGGTAGAGCCCGAAAACGGCGTTGAGCAGAAACAGCATGGCGCTGTCTACGTTGCTGGTCATTGGCATCGCTAGCTTCCTGCCCCGAATTGTTCCGCCAACTCGCGCGAGCGCTGCGCTGCGGCCGCTACCGCCTTGTGCACCGCGCCTGGCAAATCGCTGGCCAGCAGGCTTTGCACGGCCCGTTCCGTGGTGCCACCCTTGGACGTGACCTGAGCGCGCAAGGTTTCCGGCGGCTCGCTGTTTTCCATTGCCATGCGGGCCGTGCCGAGCGCGGTCTGCAGCGTCAGCAGACGCGCGGCGTCAGCCGGCAGGCCGAGCGCCATGCCGGCGCGTTGCAGTGCTTCCATGAACAAAAAGAAATACGCGGGCCCGCTGCCGGATAGCGCGGTTACCGCGTCCAGCAGCTTCTCGTCCTCGACCCAGAGCGTAAGGCCAACCGCGCGCAGGATGTGTTCGGCAGCGATGCGCTGTTCCGCGCCGACGGTCGCAGTGGCGTAGAGCGCGCTGGCGCCGCAGCGAATCAGCGCCGGTGTATTGGGCATGCTGCGCACCAGCGCGACCTTGCCGCCCAGCCAGCGGTCGAGGTCCGTGCAACGTATGCCGGCGGCAATGCTGATGACGAGCGGCCGGTTAGCTTGTACGGCCGGCGCGAGACCGCGTGCGGCCTGCGCCATGATTTGCGGCTTTACGGCCAGTACCACGACGTCCTGCGCCGCCAGCGTGGCCGGCGGCTCAGCCAGGCTGGTCACTTGAAACTGTGCGGTCAGCCAGGCGCGCCGCTCGGGCAGTGGTTCGACCACGCGCATGCGGCTCGCCGCGTAGCCGTCGGCGAGCAGACCGCCGATCAGGCTGGCCGCCATATTGCCGCCGCCGATAAAAATAATGTCGTGTTGCATACCGGTAAGCCTGTGAAATCCCTGCTTAAAACGCGGCCTATCATAATGCACTGATGTTGTCCGGCGCAGGCCGCGGCTACAATGCGCCGCATATTCCGCCCTGCCGCGAAAGAGTGTCATGCGACTAGAACAACTGGAGCGCCGCGCCTGGCTGAGCGAAGGCACTGCAGCGCGTGCGGATCGGACGCCACTGGAGCAGGACTATCCGGCGCTAATCCGCGCCGCGCGGGTCTACGACGTCGCCCAGATCTCGCCGCTGGAGCTGGCGCCGAAACTGTCGGCGCGGCTGGCGAATCGGGTGCTGCTCAAGCGCGAGGATCTGCAGTCGGTTTACTCGTTCAAGCTGCGCGGCGCCTATAACATGATGGCGCAGCTTGATCCGGTGGCACGTGGGCGCGGCGTGATCTGCGCCTCGGCCGGTAATCACGCCCAGGGCGTGGCGCTGGCCGCGAACCGGCTCGGCATTCCGGCGCTGATCGTGATGCCGCGCACCACGCCGAGCATCAAGGTGGAAGCAGTGCAGGCGCTCGGCGGGCAGACGCACCTGCATGGCGACAGCTATGACGAGGCGAATGAGGAAGCGCAGCGGCTGACGGCCACGCGCGGGCTGAGCTTTGTGCACGCCTACGACGATCCGCTGGTCATCGCCGGCCAGGGCACGGTGGGCAAGGAAATCCTCGAGCAGCATCCAGACCCCATACACGCCATCTTTGTACCCTGCGGCGGCGGTGGCCTACTGGCCGGCGTGGCGGCTTACGTCAAGGCGTTGCGACCCGAGGTAAAGATCATCGGAGTGGAGCCGGAAGATGCCGCTGGCCTGTTCGCCGCCTTCGAGACTGGCAAACGCGTCGTTCTGGAACAGGTGGGTATCTTTGCCGATGGCGTTGCCGTCAGACAGGCCGGCGCGGAAACCTACCGCGTGGCGCAACATCATGTGGATGCGATGATGACCGTCAGCGTGGACGAAATCTGTGCCGCGATCTCGGACATCTTCCGCGACAACCGCTCGCTGGCCGAGCCGGCCGGCGCGGTGGCGCTGGCCGGGCTGAAGAAGTATGTCGAGCAGACCGGTTTGCGCCAGCAGACCGTGATCGCAATCGAGAGCGGTGCCAACGTCAACTTCGATCGCTTGCGGCATATCGCCGAGCGCGCCGAACTGGGTGAGCATCGTGAAGCCTTATTGGCGGTGACCATTCCAGAGCGGCCGGGTTCCTTCCGGCAATTCTGCGAGCTGCTGGGTCGGCGCAGCATCACCGAATTCAACTACCGCTATGCGGATGCCAGCAGCGCACATATCTTCGCCGGCGTGCAGGTGGAGCAGGGCGAGGCCGAGAAACAGGGCCTGATTGCGCGCCTGCAAACCGCCGGCTTCGCAGTGGTGGACATGAGCCTCAATGAGATGGCCAAGGTGCATGTGCGCTATATGGTCGGCGGTCGCGCCGCACGCGTTGCGGACGAAATCCTGTTCCGCTTTGAATTTCCGGAGCGGCCCGGCGCGCTGCTGAAGTTTCTCGACTCAGTCGGCAGCCGCTGGAATATCTCGTTGTTTCACTACCGTAACCACGGCGCGGCCTACGGCCGCGTGCTGGTCGGCCTGCAGGTGCCGGTTGGCGAACGCGACGCCTGCCGCGCCACCTTCGACAAACTGCAGTACGAGTACCAGGAAGAAACGGATAACCCCGCGTATCAGCTATTTCTGGGGATCGGTTAGCGGCCCTGCTCGTACTGGTCGAGCACTTCCACTTCTTTTTCCGCATCCCGATACCAAAGCTGCATCGCGGGATGCGCCAGCATCGTTCCCGAATATTCCGCCGCCACGCCTTGCACCGGAATGCCGTAGGTGACGAAGCGTGAAGCCACCGGTGCGTACATCGCATCGGCGATGCTGAAGCGGCCGCATAGCCACGGCCCGCCATAGCGGTTCAGGCATTCATTCCAAAGCGCATTGATGCGGGCCACGTCGCGTATCACCGCGGCGTCGGCTCGATAGCGGCGCCCGCGCGCCCGACAGTTAAGCGGGTGAGTGCGGCGCAAGGCAGTGAAGCCCGCGTGCATCTCGGCGCTGATGCTGCGGGCGTGGGCCCGCGTTGCCGGATTGACGGGCCATAACCCCATTTCCGGATGTCGGTCGGCGAGGTACTCGCAAATCGCCAATGATTCCCATATCACCGTCGGCCCGTCGTGCAGCACCGGCACTTGGCCGGTGGGGCAATACTGCGCCCGGCGCGCGGCGTCTTCCGCACGATATAGGTGCACCCGCAATTCGTCGAACTCGATGCCGAAGTGCTTCAGCAGCAGCCAGGCTCGCAGCGACCAGGACGAATAATTCTTGTAACCGATGACGAGCAAGGGCTTGCGCATCTGCTTCATTCCAATGTGAATACAAATTTCCACTGCGCCGCGGTCACCGGCAGCACCGACAGCCGCCCCCGCCGCAGCAGGACGAACTCACCCAGCTTCGGCGCCTGCGCGCGCAGCTCTTCCAGCGTGATGACGCGCTGGAGTTTGCGCAGGAACTTCACATCCACCGCCGACCAGCGTGGATTGTCGGCAAGACTGGCGGCATCGAAGTAGTCACTGTTGCGCTCGAACTGGCGTGGGTCCGGGTAGGCCTCGCGCACGATTTCGATGACCCCGGCGATACCGGGAACCACACAGCTCGAGTGATAGAAAAAGGCCTGATCGCCCTTGCGCATCGCGCGCATATGATTGCGTGCCGTGTAGTTGCGTACCCCGTCCCACATCTCCGTCTGTTTGGCGCGCGCGGCGAGGTGGTCAATGCCAAACTCATCAGGCTCGGACTTCAGCAGCCAGTAGTTCATCGAAATAGTTCTAATCCCTGCTCGGTCAGTACACCATCCAGCGGCACATCCCAACGCTCCGCCGGCAACTCGGACACTTTCTGACACGCAAACGCGAGCCCGATCAGCCGCGGGCGCCGCCACAGACGCTGCCGGCGCAGACGGAAGGCGAGCGCGCGGTCGTAGAATCCCACGCCGCTGCCCAGCCGATGGCCGCGCGCGTCGAAGCCGAGCAGCGGCAGTAGCACCAGATCCAGATTAAGTGCGCGCTCGATGTCGCCGCGCAAGCGGGGTTGAGGTTCGGCAATGCCGTAGCGATTGCGCTGCCAGATACTGTCCGGATGCGCGCGGACCCAGTCCATGCGGCGCGCGCGCCCCGCCTTGATGCGCGGCACGAACACCAGCTTGCCGCGGGCGAGACTGGCGGTCAGCAGCGGCAGGGTATCGAGCTCCGAGCCCACTGTGCTGTAAAGCGCGATGCGCTTGGCCGCCCGGAAACTGCGGCTGGCCGTAAAGGCGAGAGTGGCGGCGCGCGCCGCCTGCTGGCGCTGCAGCGGGGACAGCCGGCGACGTTTGGCGCGCAACTCGCGCCGCAGCCGGTCACGATCGGCGATAGGATTTGCCGAAGCCGGATTTGGCATTGATCGCTTCATCCATGGGAACTCTGACCAATTGCATTTTCGTCATTCCGGCGAAAGCCGGAATCCAGGAAATTCAAAGCGCTGGGTCCCGGCTTCCGCCGGGACGACGGACTAATCAGAGGTTCGCTGAGGGAACGACTAAACTCGCGCGTTTCCGCCGCATTCAAAAAGATAAGGCTGCTCCCGCACGTGCCGTCGTCCGCCGTTGACCCTGAGACAGCATCTCAGGTGGGATCATCGGCGTCACTTAAGGCTTCCCGCTACAAGGCGGGCCTGCACAATGCTGACGCGGTCACGACCCCGAAGTCGTCGCTTAAGCCTCAAGGGGTTCCAGGCGGGCAGCGCGCACGTACAGGAGAGCCAGTACGGAGATTAGCGCGCGACGCGATCTTCCTCAAGCGCCGCGTCAATCTTCAGTTGCAATTGCTGCAGCCGATCGTTGATTTCGCGGTCGGCGGCGGCCTTGCGGCGCGGATTTTTCGCGTCCAGCAACTCGCGCGCCATATTCAGCGCGGTCATCACCGCGATGCGCTCCATGCCCAGCGCGCGGCCCTTCTTCTGGATGGCAGCCATGCGCCGGTCGAGATACTCGGCGGAGGCGAGCAAAGCCTCACGCTCGCCGTCCGGGCAGGCGACCTGGTATTCGTGACCGAGGATGCGCACGGTCAGATTGCCGGCCTTGGCGTTCACTGCAAGGGCACCTCGGCGTTATTGCCCTGGGCGCTCTTGGTTTCGAGTTGTTCGATGCGCTTGATGCGTTCGACGATGGATTCGAGCCGGTGCTTGAGCTCGGCATTGAGGCGCAATTGCTCCTCCCATTCGCCGCGCAGCGTGCGGTTTTCGACCCGCAGACGGCGCAGGGTCAGCATCAGTTCTTCGATGCGGTCTTCAAACTGGTACAGATCGAAGTCGGGGGAGTGACGTGCGTCCATGTGCGGTGACGGCGCGGGACATGCCAGCAGTATATCGCAGGCAGCTGCCACGGCGTAGCCGCAGTAAATTCAGCCGGTACAGCGATGTGCCGGCCCTAATTCAAGTAACGCGGCAAGCGGGTAGCGTCCCAGTTTGTCGTCACACCGGCGCAGGCCGGTGTCCACGGGGTTAAAAAGACTGGATTCCGGCCTTCGCCGGAATGACGAACTGGGGAGTCAGGTCGAACACCGAGACCCTACCGGCAAGCGCGCTCCGCAAGCAGGGCGAGGAAGCTCAGCGAAGCAAGATGAACAAAGCGCCGCTGCCGCGACGCACGTGCAACAACATCTGCCCCTTGGTGCCGGCGAAGCGCTTCAAATCGTCCAGGTCTTCTATGGGTTGGCGATTGATGGAGGTCACCACATCGCCCGCTTCCAGTCCGGCGCGCATCGCGGAACTGCCGGGGTCTACGCCGGCCACCACGACGCCTTTTGTCTTGCCCGCCAGCGGGTGCTCTTCGTTGAGTTCGGTGAAGCGCGCGCCGGCCAGCGCCGATTGGGCGCCGCCGTTGTCCGCTTTGCTGATCTGCTCCTGCGGCGCCGCCGCGACCTTGGCTGTGACCACGCGCGGCTTGCCCTCGCGCAGCAGTTCAATCTTGACCGTGTCGCCGATCTTGAGCAGGCCGATGGCATTGCGCAATTGGGCGAAGTCGCGGATCTCGACGCTATTGATGCGCGTAATCACATCGCCGGATTCCACGCCCGCTTGCGCCGCCGGCGATTTGGCCAGCACTTGCGCCACCACCACGCCGCGCGCGCGTTCCAGCCCGAAGGCCTTGGACAGCTCGGGTGTCAGGTCCTGACCGATGATGCCGAGCCGGCCGCGCTGCACGCCGCCGTGATCCACGATCTGGCTCATGACCGCGCGCGCCAGATTGACCGGAATCGCAAAGCCGATGCCGATGTTGCCGCCGGTGCGCGACAGGATGGCGGTGTTGATGCCGACCAATTCGCCGTTGAGATTGATCAAAGCGCCGCCGGAGTTGCCGGGATTGATCGAGGCGTCGGTCTGAATAAAGTCCTCGTACTGCTTGCCGAGACCGGAGCGGCCCAGTCCGCTGACGATGCCACTGGTCACCGTCTGGCGTAAACCAAAGGGGTTGCCGATCGCCACCACGAAATCGCCCACTTCCAGCTTGTCGGAATTGCCAATGGGCAGCGACGTCAGCCCGCTGGCCTTGATCTTCAGTACCGCCACGTCGGTATCCGGGTCGGCGCCGACCAGTTTTGCCTCGACTTCGCGGTCGTCGGACAGGCGTACCAGAATCTTGTCCGCGTTCTCGATCACATGATGATTGGTCAGCACAATGCCTTGCGCGGCATCCACAATCACGCCTGAGCCTACGGAAGCGCGGTCTTCCATCGGCGGACCCTCTTCCGGCATCTCGAAGAAGCGGCGAAAGAAGGGATCCTGCAGCAGCGGATGCATCGGCGCCTGCACGCTGCCGGTGGCGACGATATTCACCACCGCCGGCATCACCTGCTTGAGCATCGGCGCCAGCGTCGGCTGTTCCTGCTGCAGCATTGCGAGGGGTGCGGCGGCGAAGGCCGGGGCGGTCAGAAGGCAGGCGGCCAGCGTGGCGGCGAGCAAGCGTTTCATGCGGGGGATCTCAATAAAGGGATGGTGATGCGCCGTTCAGACCTGAAAACGGTGCGGGGAGTTCACTTTGATATCGCTTATTGTCGCTAAGTCTTGGGACCAAGATGATCGACCAATTCACTTATCAGAGGTTTCAGGAAGTAAGATTCGGCAGGCATCAAATCTACGCGCAAACCCTGCGCTTTCAAGGTTTCCGCGACAATGGGCCCGATGGCGGCGATTTTCACCTGCCTGAAACCGTTTGCCAACACGGCCGAGCGCCCGGTGGCTTTAGCGACGTCCAACAGGCGCAGCACCTGGGGCGTGCTGGTGAAGGCAATCGCATCCACCCGGCCTGCCGCCAGCGCATCGATCAGTGCGGCGACCTCGCGGTTTTCGGCCGCGTCGGCATAACGGTAGGGTGCTACGGGAAAGCTCAGCGCGCCCGCCTGCGCCAGAAAGTCCATAAGCGGCCGATTCGGCTCTTCGCCGTAAAGCTGCACGCCGACGCGGCGGTCACGCAACTCCAGCGTTCTCAGGGTTTCGATCACTCCCTCGGTGGTAGGGACGGCCGCGGGGAAATGCGGCTTCAAATCCACTTCGCGCAAGGCGCGCGCCGGCTTCGGGCCGCGCGTGACGGTGCGCAGCTTGCCGAGCGCCGCGAGGAAGTCGGCGTGCACACCGGCGCGTTCGGCAAAACCGCGTAGCCGCCGCAGCCCTTCGCCGGTGAGCAGAATCAAATCATTGAACTGGCCCTCGCAACACAGCTTGAGCCAGGTTTCGATCGGTTTCGGATCGGGCGCGTCGTGAATGCCGACCAAGGGGCAGCGCAGCGGCAGCGCGCCGCGTTTCTCCAGCATTTCCGCAAACAGGTCGAGCTCGCGCGTCTCCGGCAGCGCAATCACGCGACCCGCCAAGGGCAAGGCAGTCATAGCACGACTTTGGGATTCAGCGTGTAGCGACCCGTGAGACTTGCCTCGGCGAGCACATGTCCTTTGATGGCAGTCATGACCTCCGCGACCGTGAACGCGCCTTCGACCGGACAGCGCGCGAGATCGGTGGCGTAAACCGTGAAGCGGTAACGGTGCGGGATGGAGTCGTTCCAGGGCGGGCAGGGGCCGTCGTAACCGAGATAAGTCCCGCCCATCTGCGCATCGCTGGCAAACCAGCCGCTGTAGTCGTTCTTGCCTTGGCGCGCGCCGGCCGGACCCGCCGGCACCGATTTACCTTTGGGCGTGACGCCTTGCGAGCAGGCGCCTTCCGCCAGCTCGGTCAGGTTCGCAGGTATATCCACCATGACCCAGTGGGTGAAATCCAGGCGCGGCAGATCGGCCGGCACGCTCTTGCCGTCCTGGTTCACATCGTCGCCGCGCGAGGGTACGTCCACGTCAACGCAGGTGAGCACAAACGACTGCGTGTTCTTAGGCGCTTCGCTCCAGGTGAGATGCGGGCTCAAGTTTTCGCTGAGGCGAACATGCATCGCTTGGTCCGGCACGCAGAACGCGAAGCGACCTGGAATCGGCGCGCCGTCTTTAATACTCTGGCTACTAAGCTTCATGGCGTGACCTCAGCGGATTAGCTCCTCTGCGCACGCTGCCAGATGCGGCTCAGCCCCTGAAGCAAGCGCTCGGGCAGCGGCTGACGTGCCTTGTAATGCACCTCGAAAATATCACGCTCTTTCGAAGCTGCCAGCAGGTAGTCGTCGCTGGTCTGCAGCGCATCCACCAGCTTCAGCTCGAGTGCGCGCCGGCCATACCAGTGCTCGCCGGTGGCGACCTGCTCGATTTCCACCAGCGGCCGGTTGTCGCGCACGAATTGTTTGAATAACTGGTGCGCTTCCTCCAGCTCTTCGCGGAACTTGGCGCGCCCCTCGTCGGTATTTTCTCCGAACAGGGTGAGAGTGCGCTTGTGCTGGCCGGCGGTATGCTGCTCGAAATCCACGTTGTGCTGCTTGAGCAAGCGGTTGAAGTTGGGCAGTTGTCCGACCACACCGATGGAGCCGATCACCGCGAAGGGCGCGGCGATGACGCGATCGGCCACGCAAGCCATCAGGTAACCGCCGCTGGCCGCGACCTTGTCCACCGCGGCAGTGAGCTTGATGCCTTGCTCGCGCAGCCGCCGCAGTTGCGACGCCGCCAGGCCGTAGCCGTGCACCATGCCGCCGGGACTTTCCAGGCGCAGCAGTACTTCGTCCTGACGGCCCGCCACCTGCAGCACGGTACTGACCTCGACCCGCAGATGATCCACCGCGGTGGCGCGCAGGTCGCCGTCGAAGTCCAGCACGAACAGACGCGGCTGCGGCGCCTTGCCCAGCTTGGCCTCCTTGGCACGCTGCTTGTGTTCGGTCTTCTTGTTCTTCAAGCGCTGTTTGAATTCATGCGGCGTGAGCACGGCATGAAACAGCGCGTCCGCCATATTCTCGAAGCGGCGGTTGATATGGCGGATATCGAGATGTTCCTCGGCCTGTTCCTTGAAATGCCGGCGCAGATTGGCGAGCGCCGCCAGTACCAGCACCACCGCGGCGACCACGGTCGCGGTCTTGGCCAGAAACAAGCCGTATTGGAAAACGTAATCAAGCATGAGCGCGTATATCCTTGTAGAAAATCAGTCCCAGCTCTGCGTATGTCTGCGGATCAGACCCGCGAGCGCAGCAATATGTTCAGGGCCGGCATTGAGCGCGGGAATGTAGCGCAATTCCTCTCCGCCGGCGGCGCGGAAAATAGCACGATTCTGCTGTGCAATCTCTTCCAGGGTCTCCAGACAGTCGGCGGCGAAGCCGGGGCAGATGACATCCAGCGTCTGCACGCCTTGTCGGGCAAGGCCGCTCACCGTGGCGTCGGTGTAGGGTTGCAGCCAGCGCGCGCGCCCGAGCCGGCTTTGGTAGCTCAGCACCCAGTCCTGGTCTTTCAATCCGAGCGATTGCGCGAGCAGTTTGGCCGTCGTTTCACATTGGCGGGAATAGGGATCACCTTGGTCTACGAAACTCTGGGGCAAACCGTGAAAGCTCATCAGCAGCTTGCCGCCGCGGCCGTTTTCCTGCCAGTGCCGGCGCACACTGGCTGCCAGCGCAGCGACATAGCCGTCATCGTCGTGGTAATCCTTGATACAGCGTAGCTCGGCCGGCGCGCCCGCCCGCCGGAGATGGGCGGCGACGGCCGCCAGGCTGCTGGCAGTCGTGCTTTCGGAGTATTGGGGATAGAGCGGCAGGGCCAGCACGCGCTTGACGCCGGCCTGCAACAGGTTTTTCAGGCCGGCGGCGATGGACGGTTGTCCGTAGCGCATCGCCAGCGCTACGCTGTGCTCGGGCAAAATCCTGGCGAGTGCTTGCCGCTGTTCGCGCGAAATGACCAGCAGCGGCGAGCCCTGCGGCGTCCAGATGGACGCATATTTATGCGCCAGCGCGCGCCCCCGGAAGGGCAGGATCAGGCCAAACAGGAGCGGCCACCAGATCAGCCGTGGGATATTGACCACCCGCCGATCGAGCAGAAACTCGCGCAGAAAACGCCGGATCGCAGCGGCCGTGGGCGCAGCCGGTGTACCCAGATTGATGAGCAGTACACCGCAGCGCGGCGCCTGCGCCGCTTCGGTCATGTGCGGGGCTTGAGCTCGCCGCGCTTGAGTTTATCGAGGTAGGCGCGGTAGGCGCGCATGGCCTTGTGCGCGAACAGAATCGTCAACGGCAGATTGATGACCAGCATCAGTCCGAAGCCGAAGGTGCTGATATTGTCGAGCTCCAGCGGCGTGCGGATGAAGCCGGTGCAGGCGAGGAAACCCAGCCCGCACCACAACAGGCGGTAAGGCGTCACCCAGCGTTCGCCGAACAGATAGACCACGCCCTGTTCACCGTAATAACTCCAGGAAATCATGGTCGAGACCGCGAACAACCACACGGCTAGCGTCACCATCCAGCGGCCCAGTCCCGCGTGCGCCTGGTCAAAGGCGCGCGCCGTCAGCGTGGCGCCGGTGTAGCTGGCGAAGACGCCGCGGTCCTTAAGCTGCAGCGCCGCGTCGGCGCTGACCGCGCCCCATTGCGCGACAAGCTGTCCGTCCTGAGCGACGACGGTGCCGTCGAGGCGATGCACGTCGCCACCGGTGCGGGGGTTGGGGCTGCCGTCGAGCAGCGCGAACACGCTATCCCCGGCCTTCCATGCGCCGGTGTTTTTGGGCGGCAGGGGTGAGCGCTCCAGCGTCCAGCTACCGGCCGTGTCTTTGACCACTGGGGGCGGGGTTTCCCAGGTCGCCTCCGGCGGGTAGCGCCACAGGCCGGTGACCAGAATCACGAGCGCCGTAATCGTGCACACAACGAGCGTATCCACAAAGGGTTCGAGCCCGGCGACGATGCCCTCGGTCACCGGCTCGGTGGTTTTCACCGCGGAATGAGCGATGGGCGCGGAGCCGAAACCCGCTTCATTCGAGAAGATGGCGCGCTTCATGCCCCACAGAAAGGCATAGCCGACGCCGCCGCCGATGAAGGCGCCCTGCGCCTCCGTCGGGCTGAAGGCGTGGGTGAAGATCAGCCGGAATACCTGCGGCAAGAGTTCGGCGTTGATGACCAGCACATACAGGCCCGCCAGGACGTAGGTGCCGCACATGAAGGGCGTGAGAAAGGCGGCGATCTGGCCGATGCGCCGGATACCGCCAATGATCACCAGGCCCACCGTGACTGCCAGAATCACGCCGACCACGATTTGCGGGACGCCGAAATAACTATAGGTCAGATCGGCCACGTTCCAGGCTTGGAACATATTGCCGCCGGTAAAACCGCCGATGATTAGCGCGACGCAGAATATGCCGCCGACGAACTTGCCCACGCCCGCCAGTTTCGGGTGCATCTCGGCCAGCGCCTTGCGCGCGACCCACATCGGTCCGCCATGCGGCTCGCCCGCATGCTCGGCGTTGCGATAGAGCAGGGACAGCGTCACCTCGGTGCTCTTGACCGCCATCCCCAAGAAACCCACCACCCACATCCAGAACACCGCGCCGGGACCGCCGATGGCCACCGCCAGCGCCACGCCGCCGATATTGCCGAGGCCGACCGTCGCGGACAGCGCCGCAGACAGCGCCTGGAAATGCGACAGTGCGCCTTTGCCGGCGCTGTGATCGTAGCGGCCCAGGGTCAGCGCCACGCCGTGGGTCAGCGCGCGGTACTGGATGAATACGCTCCAGAGCGTGAACAGCGCGCCCGCACCGAGCACCACGAACAGCACGGCATTGCTGTAAATCAGGCCATTGGCGAAGTCGAGAAAGGCGAAAAAAAGTTCCATGTATTGTTTCTGCTTATCCGATGAAGGCCGAGATCATGATCCAGGCGATGCCCGGCGGCGCGAGGAAGCGCAGCACGAACAGCCACAGTGGCGCCCAGGGCTGATGCAATGCGCCGTCGTTGGACAGCGCCTGCAAGGCCGGCTTGGCCCAGCGCCAGCCGACGAAGAAGGCAGTGAGAATTCCGCCCACCTGCAGCAGCACGCTATTGGAGAGGAAGTCGAGCAGGTCGAAGAAGCTCTTGCCCGCTATCGTGTAGCCGCTCCCGACGCCGAAGGACAGCGAGGCTGGAATGCTGATTAAGAAGCACACCGCCGACGCGCTCCAGACCAGAGTACTGCGGGACATTTTCTTTTCGTCCACGCCCCAGGCCACCAGCGGTTCAAGGATGGATACCGCCGAAGTCAGCGCGGCGATCGCGAGCAGTGCAAAGAACAGCACGCCGAAGAAAGCGCCGAAAGGCATGGCCTGGAACACCGCGGGCAGAGTGATGAAGGTTAGACCCGGCCCGGCGCTTGGGCTCAGGCCCGCGGCGAACACGGCCGGAATAATCATCAGGCCGGCCAGCACCGCAGCCGCGGCGTCGAGCAGCACGACGGTAAGCGCCGCTGAGGGCAGGTTCTCGTCCTTTTTGAGGTAAGAGCCGTAAGTCAGCATCGCGCCCATGCCGATGGAGAGCGAGAAGAAGGCTTGCGAGATCGCGTCACGGAAGGTTGCAGCCGTCACCTTGCTGAAGTCGGGCACAAGGTAAAAAGCCAGCCCCTTCGCCGCGCCCGGCAGCGTGACCGCGCGCGCCACCAGTATCAACAGCAGAACAAACAGCGCGGGCATCAGGATCTTGTTCCAGCGTTCAATGCCGCTGGTGATGCCGCCGCTGACGATCAGCGCGGTCAGCAGCATGAATATGCCGGCGTACGCAATCGGCTCCAGCGGACTGCTGACGAAGCCATTGAAGATCTCGGCAAATCCCTGCGTATCGGTTTGCGTGAGTACTCCGCGCGCCATGAATACGATGTAGGCGAGCGTCCAGCCTGCGACCACGATGTAGAACGAGAGGATGATGAAGCCGGTCAGGATGCCGAGCACCCCGACGATGGCCCAGGCACCGCCACCCAACTGCCGGAAGGCGCCGACCGGATTCCGCTGTGCTGTGCGCCCCAGTACCATCTCCGCCAGCATCAGGCTCAGGCCGAAGCCGATGACGATGCCCAGATAGATCAATAGGAAAGCGCCGCCGCCATTGCTGCCGGTCATATAGGGGAAGCGCCAGATATTGCCCAGGCCGATGGCCGAACCGGCCGCCGCCATGATGAAACCCAAACGACTGCCCCAGTGTTCTCTGGTCATGATTCCCCGCGCGATTTCACATCATGCCGTGCACAGGCCTGCAGCTTAAACGCTTGGCATGCTGAGCGAAACGCAATGTAACGCCGGGGCGGCGAGCACCAGCGCCAGCGCGGTCAGCAGGCTGCGCGATCGTGCCAGCCACGAGTTCGGTTGCATTGGGGCGCCGCTTCAGCCGCGCGGCTTCCCGGCTTTCTCCTATCTCTCCAGAATCGCGGTCACGCCCTGGCCGCCGGCCGCGCAGATGGAAATCAGACAACGCCCCGAGCCTTTCTGGCTGAGGAGCTTCGCCGCCGTGTGCAGGATGCGCCCGCCGGTCGCCGCAAAGGGATGGCCCAGTGCCACCGAGCTGCCTTTCACATTGAGCTTGCTGCGGTCAATCGAGCCGAGCGGCTGGTTGAGGCCGAGGCGGTCGCGGCAGAACTTCGCGTCGTCCCAGGCCTTTAATGTGCACAGCACCTGGCCGGCGAAGGCTTCGTGAATTTCGTAGTAGTCGAAGTCTTGCAGCTTCAGTCCTGCGCGTTTGAGCATGCGCGGCATGGCGTAGGCCGGCGCCATCAGCAGCCCTTCTTTCTTGCCGACGAAATCCACCGCCGCGGTTTCGCCGTGCGTGAGATAGGCCAGCACCGGCAGCTTATGACTCTTGGCCCATTCGTCGGTCGCCAGCAGTACCGCCGAGGCGCCGTCGGTCAGCGGGGTCGAGTTGCCCGCGGTCAGCGTGCCCTTACCGCTTTTCTTGTCGTATGCCGGTTTGAGCGTCGCCAGTTTTTCCAGCGTGGTGTCGGCGCGCAGATTATTGTCGCGCTTGACGCCGTGGAAAGGCACGACCAGATCGTCGAAGAAGCCTTCGTCATAGCCCTTGGCCGCGTTGCTATGCGAGGCGTAGGCGAGCTGATCCTGGGCCTCGCGCGTAATGCCCCATTCCTTGACCATGAGTTCGCAGCTATCGCCCATGGAGAGTCTGGTGCGCGGTTCCTGCACCGAAGGGGTGAGCGGCATCAGCATCGACAAGCGAAAGCGCAGCAGCAACCGGGCGCGATCGCCGCCGCTCTTCGCACGGTTCAGGTCCAGCAGCAGCGTGCGCAGCTTGTCGCCCACCGCGATCGGCGCATCTGACGTCGTGTCCACGCCGCCGGCGATGCCGCAG
>JBOICV010000144.1:0-2219 GCA_050740255.1 Nevskiales bacterium
TCGCGGCAGGTGACACGGTTGCCGGTCCAGTTGTGAAAATACTCGTGGCCAATTACCGACTGTACGTGCTCATAGTCGTTGTCCGTCGCGGTGCGCGCATCGGCCAGGATGTAGCGGCTGTTGAACAGGTTGAGGCCCTTGTTCTCCATCGCGCCCATGTTGAAGTCACGCACCGCCACAATCATGTACAGGTCCAGATCGTATTCGAGGCCGTAGGCTTCCTCGTCCCAGCGCATGGCCTGCTTGAGCGATGCCAGCGCAAAGGCGGCGCGCCTTTCTTCACCCGGCTCGACATAGATACGCAAGCTCACCTCGCGCGCGGACGCGGTGCGGAACTGATCTTGTACACAGGCGAGCTTGCCCGCGACCATCGCGAACAGATAACAGGGCTTTGGAAAGGGGTCTTCCCAGCGCACCCAATGCCGGCCGTCGGGCAAACCGCCCCGTCCCACCTCGTTGCCATTGGCCAGCAGCAATGGATAGCGCGCCGAATCTGCTTCGAGCGTCGCGGTAAAGCGGGCCAGCACGTCAGGCCGGTCGGGAAAATAGGTGATGCGCGAGAAACCGTGCGCCTCGCACTGCGTGCACAACACGGGACCGGAACGGTAAAACCCTTCGAGACTGGTATTGCGCTCCGGCTGAATACGCGTAACGCCTTCCAGCACCAAGTCAGCCGGCGCCGCCGGAATAATCAGATGCTCTTCGGTAAGCCGGTAGGCCTCCGGCGCCAGCGTCACGCCGTTCAGCTTGAGTTCGCGCAGCTCAAGCTGGCGGCCATCCAGGACTAAGTCGGCGCCGGTTTCGGCCGCGGAATTTTTCCGCAACTGCAGCCGCGATCTGATTTCCGTGTGGTCATCGTGAATTGCGACGTGCAACTCAACTGCATCCACCCAGTAGATGGGTGGACGGTAGTCCTGCAGATACTTGGTTTGAGGGCTGGGCAAATCTAAAGACGACGCATGACCACGCTGCCAGCGGAGTAACCTGCACCAAAGCCTGAGAGTACCCCGATATCGCCCTTCTTTAAATCCTCGTGGTATTTGTGGAAAGCGATCACCGAACCCGCTGAGCTGGTATTCGCATACTCGTCCAGAATTACCGGTGCCTCGACAGCGTCCGGCTCGCGGCCCAGCAGGCGCTTGGCAATCAGCATATTCATGCCGAGATTGGCCTGATGCAGCCAGAAGCGCTTCACGGCTTTCGGCTCGATGCCTAAATCCTGCAGATGCGTGGTCAACATCTCGGAAACCAGCGGCACCACGTCCTTGAATACCTTGCGGCCTTCCTGCACAAACAGGCGGTCGCGACTTGTACGCGGTTCGGCCTCCGCCGGGTTCAGAAAGCCGAAGTTGTTGCGGATGTTGTTGGAAAACTGTGTTTTCAGGCGCGTGCCCAGCACTTCCCACTGATCGTCGCTGGTCGCGGTATCGGCGGTTTCTACGACCACTGCGGTCGCCGCGTCACCGAAGATGAAATGGCTGTCGCGGTCGCGGAAATTGAGATGCCCGCTGCAAATCTCGGGGCTGACCGCCAGCACGCATTTGGCGCTGCCGTTGCGCACGGCATCCACCGCCGCCTGCAAGGCGAAAGCGGCCGAGGCGCAGGCCACGTTCATGTCATAGCCCCAGCCGTCCACACCGAGGAAGTGCTGAATCTCTACCGCCAGCGCCGGATAGGCGCGCGGCATATTGGAACAGCCGGCGATCACGGCATCCACGTCTTGGGGCGCTTTACCGGCGCGCTCCAGCGCCTGCCTGGCGGCGGCGACGCCCATCTCCGCCAGTATCGAGGGCTCGTCATTGCTGCGGGTGCGGATTTCCGGACACATGCGGTCCGGATCGAGAATGCCGCTCTTGTTGACCACGTAACGGCTTTTGATGCCCGAAGCCTTGACGATGAACTCGACGCTGGATTTTTGCAGTGGCTCCGCGCGTCCCGCTGCAATCTCGGCGGCGTGCCTGGCATTGTGCCGATCAACGAACTCGTTGAACGCGACAACCAGTTCCTCGTTGGAGATAGCCTCGGGTGGCGTATATAAGCCTGTACCGCTGACGACGACCCGGGTCATGCCCGACTTCCTTATAAGAAATTACGAGGGCGTGATTCTCGCCCCCGCTTCCCCGCATTGCAATACCAGTTTGCCGCTGGATTCCCCGAGTTCGTCATTCCGGCGGAGGCCGGAATCCAGTCTTTTCAAGCCCATGGACACCGGCCTACGC
>JBOICV010000145.1:0-2146 GCA_050740255.1 Nevskiales bacterium
CCGACATCACGCGGCTTGACGATTTGTTGCACGGTGAGGAGGCCGAGCTCTACGGCGATCAGGCTTACTGGAGCGAGGATCACCGGCAGCAGTGCAAGCACGCGGGCATTCGCTACCGGGTGAACCGCCGGGCGAAACCCCGAACGCAGCTCACCGAGCATGAGAAGTCGATCAACCGCAGCCGCTCGCGACGTCGCGCCCGGGGCGAGTTCGCCTTCCACGTGGTCAAGCGCTTGTGGGGCTTCGCGAAGGTGCGCTATCGGGGAATCTACAAGAACACGGTGCGCGCGCTCGCGATGTTCGCGCTGGCCAACCTGTACCTCGTGCGCCGAAGGTTGTTGCCGCAAGGGGCTCGGTGCGCCCTGTGAAGGCGAAAATGCACCACCCGAGCACCGAAACGATGAAAAGCAAACCTCCCGAGCACCTCTCGGGCATCGTTCAACTCGAAAATCGCGCATGATCGACATCGATTGCATCGTTTCGGTCACTTGCGCAGAGCTTCCCTAGCAGCTTGATGCAAAACGCACGGAATCATTCCTTGAGAGATCGGTCGAATGCGCAGTGGTGTTGGTAAAGGAGAACAAGCCATGCGCGGTCGAGTCAATCCTCAAGGGGCCATGTTCAGCTACTTCTCGCCGGAGTCTCGGGTACCGGCGAGCCATCCGCTGCGCCCGATCAAGGCGCAGGCCGAAGCGGTGCTTGGGTCGATGTCTGCGGAGTTCGATCAGCTGTATGCCGAGACGGGCCGACCCTCGATTCCGCCGGAGCGCTTGCTCAAGGCGAGCCTGCTGATCGCGCTCTACTCGGTGCGTTCGGACCGGGTGTTTTGCGAGATGCTGGACTACAACATCCTGTTCCGCTGGTTTCTGGACATGAGCCTGGAGCAGAAGGGGTTGGATCAGTCCAACTTCTCGCGGCTGCGCGAGCGCCTGGTCGCGGAGGACACCGCCAAGCGCTTCTTCGATGCGGTGGTGCGCGCCGCGCGCGAGGGGAATCTGCTCTCCGATGAGCACTTCACCGTCGACGGCACGCTCATTGAAGCCTGGGCGAGCCTGAAGAGCTTCAAGCCCAAGGACGGCCCGCCCTCGGCGGGCGATAGCTCGGGTGGGATGGTCGATTTCCGCGGCCAGCGGCGTACCAACGACACGCACGAATCGACCACCGACGATGAGGCGAAGCTCATGCGCAAGGGCAAGGGCAAAGAGGCCAAGCTCTGCTACGGCGGGCACGCGCTCATGGAGAACCGTAACGGCCTGTGCGTGGACCTGCAGGTGCGCTCGGCGCTCGAAACGGAAACCGAGGCGACCAAAGAGATCCTTGCGCGTCAGACCAAGAAACACGTTCGACCCACCACGCTCGGGGCCGACAAGGGCTATCACACGAAGGACTTTGTCGCGCATCTGAGAAAGAAGAACATCGCCCCGCACATCGCGCAAATCGAAGGCCGCAACACGCCGGGACTGGATGCGCGCACCACG
Source organism: Nevskiales bacterium (assembly GCA_050740255.1). Lineage (GTDB taxonomy): Bacteria > Pseudomonadota > Gammaproteobacteria > Nevskiales > JBOICV01 > JBOICV01. The sequence goes on from JBOICV010000145.1 coordinate 1,479, forward strand.
CGGCACGCGGGCTACGCGACAAGCCAGCGCAAGCGCAAGCGCGTCGAGGAAATCTTCGGCTGGATGAAGACCTATGGGGGCTTGCGTCGCACGCTCGTGCGCGGCCTTGCCCGAGTGCAACTGCACGCCTACATCGTGGGCGCGGCTTACAACCTGCTCAGGATGAGTCGCTTGCAGCCCGCTACGGGATAGGTGCGTCCGGAGAGCGCGGAAATGGGTGTTTTGCATCACGACCAAGCCCGAAACAGAGCAACCGCAGGCACCCAAAGCGTCCACGCGATGCTGCGATGCTCCTCGATGAATATGCATTACGTCATTTCGATGCATTTTGCATCAGGCCGCTAGAGTCCCGATTAGCAAAGATTGACGCCGCGTTTGCTTCCCTACGGTTGCGCAGAAGCAAGGCAGCGTGAGCTGCTAGCGTGTCCACGCTGATTCACGTGCAACTCGTCAAAGACTATACGACCCGGACAGTGGCGTAGAATCGTACTCATGAGGTCCATCGCTGCGATCCTTGGCTTGACCGCGATGCTTGCGCTCTCGGCACAGGCGCAAGTGAAGTCCGGCGACCAAGCGCCGCAGCCGGGCGTCACGCCGGATGCGTGCAAGCCATTGCCGGAGCGCGGGGACGTGGTGTCGTGGAAGCTGCTCGGACAGGTCGAGGTCGT
>JBOICV010000146.1:0-1447 GCA_050740255.1 Nevskiales bacterium
CGATTGAAGTGCTCCGGCCCAACACGCTCCCGCGCGCCGTATCAAAGGCAAAGCGGGTGGATGATCGAAGACCCAAGTATCGGCCGGTCGTAGCGCCAATGACGTGAGCATCAAACCGGAGGACAACCAGGCAGTTCGGGGATTCCAGGCACCGCGTGCTGCGGAGTTCTTAAACGCTTGGTCGTTCGCTGCTGCTGATAGCCCGACGTGACCACAAGGCCCATCAATCCCAGCAGTGCAGCAAGGTCCATTGCGCCGCCGAAGCGCGCTGCGGTACGCGGCTCCGCCGGTACCTCGCCCACAATAGCCATCGCGCCCTCGGGCACCGGCGTCGTGTTGGAGCGGCAGGGCTGATTGAGCAGGGTTCCGCAGGCCGGCAACGGCGTTTGCGCGTGACCGCTTGCAACCCAGCCCAGTACCAATTCCGAGCCCTGCTCAGCGCCCAGATGCAGGGTGTTGGTCGCCGGAGCCGCGACGGGCGTCATCCAGCTTCCGGGCGCATCCACGGTCAGGCGCAGGGCCGAACCGGTGCGGAAGACATGATTGAACGGCTGCATTTCAACGCGCGCGAGTACCGCTTTGCCCGCTGGCAAATCTTGCGCGTCTTCGGCACGGTCGGTATGAAACGGAAATAGTGCGGAGGACTTGGCCTCATCCAGTTTGCGGTGCGATAACTTCAGCCAGCCGTTCTCGACAAACATCTCCTGCCCGTCCGGGCGCACTTCGCTCAGCGTCAACTGCACGTCGGCGTCGCTGGCGGTGGACTCAATCCACAAATTGGCGCTGCCGCTGCCGGCGAATTCGAGGTCTTGCGCCAGCGCCGGCGTCGTGTAGATGAGCGCGCCGCCGGGCAGCACCGGGAGACCCCAGGGATTGATGCCGGCCCAGTCCGCCGGCGTGTTGGCGCTGGGCAGTGGATAGCGATAACTCTCGCTGGCTGCATCTTTTGCCGGCATCAGTTGCAGCAACCCACCGCTGTGCAAATAAAAAGTCAGCGGCGTAATTGCGGCTTCGTAGTCTGACCAGTGTGGATAATGGGTCTGCCAGGCGCCGGCGTCGTCCTTGAGCATTTCGCGCACACCGGTCGTTCCGGCGACTTCGTGAATCAGCAGCACGTGCGGCGTGGATTCCCAGTTGTTGGCCTGCCGCTTGAGATAGCGGTCAAAGAAACGTACCAACCGCGCGCGCGAAATCGGGCAGTCGGCATGCGCGCCGTTGCCGCCCACCACCCACGTCGTTTCGGGATTGAGCTGAGTGCGAAACATGTTGAAGCCGCGGCTGTAAACGGTGGTGTCCTGCCAGTTGACGCAGCCCAGCACCGGAATCTTGACGCGATCCAGAAACGATGCGGGCTGCATTGCCCAGTAATCATCCAGGAATGGATGCTCGCCAAAATCCGGCGTCTGCGCCGAGTTCGGCGCCAGCGCCTGCAAAACGCCCAAGGTGC
>JBOICV010000147.1:0-1491 GCA_050740255.1 Nevskiales bacterium
GGCCTACACCGTGTTCTCGCGTTCGGCGGGTATCGGCAGCCATGTATTCGATCAGAGCGTGCTGGATAATCTGATCGTGCGCGGGCTGCGGCCCGGTTACTCCGGCCTGACGCCGCGCTTGGACTACACTGACGGGCGCAGCGCGGATCAGATACTGCGGGCAGCGCTCGGTGCGGCGCTGGAGCGGCTGCGCGTACAGTTCGGTGTGGCGGCGCTGACGCCGGAGTCCCTGGAACAGTTCCGACGCGTACATCCCAGAAGCGAGATCTGCTCGCTGTCTGGGGTGATTGGACCGGGGTCCAGCACCATTCCCGGCACGAGCTGCGTCACAATGCCTTATCAGGACCGCGGCAGCTGGGTGCATCTGGTCGGTTTCGAGAAAACGGAATAAGGAAGATGAACATGAACAAGCTGATGGTGGCCGCGCTTGCGCTACTGGTATGGAACGGCGCCGCGCTGGCGGAGCATGAACCGCCGCCACGTGTGATTCAGGTGACGGGCCAGGCCGAAATCAACGCGGTGCCGGACGAAGCCACGGTGACTATGGGGGTGGAGGCGCGCGCCAAGAATCTGGACGATGCTCAAGCGGAAGTGGACGAGGTGGTCGGCAAGTTTCTGCAGCTTTGCGACGAGCTCGGCATCGCCCGCAAGTACGTCACGGCGACCAGCCTCAACATCAATCCCGAATACCAGTGGCCCGAGGGCGGCGGCAAACCCAGGCTGATCGGGTTTTTCGTATCGCGCCAGCTCCAGGTTGAACTCAAGGATTTAAGCAAGCTCGGCACCCTGACCACGCGCGCGATCTCCAGCGGCGTGACCAACGTATCGCCGCCGCATCTGCGTGCCAGCAAGGCCAAGGAGCTGGAGCGCGAGGCACTGACCAAGGCCGCAGCCGACGCCAGGCTGCGCGCCGTCGCGCTGGCACAGGGCGCCGGCGTCAAGCTGGGCGGCGTGCGCGTCCTCAATGCGCAGCAGACTTTCATACCGCCGCCCTATCCACGCGCGATGGCCATGATGAAGACCGAAGCCGCTGATATGGCGCCGGCGCAGACTTATGAAACCGGTGAGATAAAATACAGCGCGACGGTGACCGCAGAGTTCGACCTGATCCCGTAGGCGAGGCCGTGCAGGAGGGAGCGCGATGTTTGGCCGATTCTTCACGCATGAATGCGATTTCGACTATGTGGTCGTCGGCGCAGGTTCGGCCGGCTGTGTGCTCGCCAATCGGCTGTCCGCTGACCCCAACACCCGCGTACTGCTGATCGAAGCGGGCGGAGACGATCAGCACTGGGCTGTCCGCATCCCGGTCGGCTATCTGCTGCTGGTCAAGGACCAGCAACGCAATTGGCAATTCAATACTGAGCCGCAGGCGCAGCTGGACAATCGCAGGCTGTACTGGCCGCGCGGTCGCATGCTCGGCGGCTCCAGCTCGATGAATGGCATGGTGTATATCCGCGGCCAACGCGAGGACTACGACGGCTGGCGTGATCT
>JBOICV010000148.1:0-1716 GCA_050740255.1 Nevskiales bacterium
CCTGTCCGTCGCGCCACTCCGCAATCTGGATCTCCGGCTTGGCCTCCGGATGGAAACTGAAAAACAGCCGGCCGTCCGCGCTGACAGCGAGATTGCCTGGCGGTGAGGGCAGATCGGCGACGAGTTCTAGCACCTCGGCGTCCAGTTCTGGCGTACCCGTACGATCCGGAAATATTTCACCGCCGCCATAGCGCAGCCGCAAAAGCACGGCCAGCGCCACCAGCAGCGTGAACAACAGCAGCGCAATCGCTTGCAGCGCGCGTTTCATGAGTTGATGCCTTCTTCAACCGGTGCCGCAGTTGCGCCGGCCACAGGAATGAGTGGAGCCACGGCCAGCGCCTGCTCGAACAAGGGTCTGAACCGGTTGACGATCAGGCAGAACAAATCGGCAGTGCGTTCGGTGTCGTAACGCGCCGAATGCGCGGCTTTATCTTCCCAGGGCAGGCCGCAGGCCTCGGTCGCGCGCCGCAAGACTGTCTGGCCGCAGGCCACTCCGGCCAGGGTCGCGGTATCGAATACGCTGAAAGGATGGAAGGGACTGCGTTTCAGATTGCAGCGTTCTGCACCCGCGTTGACGAAGCCGAGATCGAAATGCGCGTTATGCCCGACCAGAATCGCGCGGGTACAAGCCTGCTGGCTCATCACCTCACGCACGCGTTTGAAAATGTGATTCAACGCGTCCTTTTCCGGCACCGCAGGACGCAAGGGGTGGTGCGGATCGATCCCGTGAATCTTGAGTGATGCTTCTTCGATATTGGCGCCCGGAAAGGGCTGTACATGAAACCAGAGCGTCTCTTCGCGCTGCAGGTTGCCGGCCGCATCCATGCCCAGAATCACGGCGGCGATCTCAAGCAAGGCATCGGTCTTGCTGTTGAAGCCACCGGTTTCCACGTCCACCACGACCGGCAGGAAACCGCGGAAGCGCCGCGCCATCGGCCCTGGCGTCGCGTCAACAGCAAGCGAATCAGACGACACGCCAGCCCAGCCTCTCGCCTGCGCACATGGGTACGAGTTCCTCAGCGTCACCGAAGGGGTATTGCGCCGGCACCTGCCATTCTTCCCGCTTCAACTTCAGCTTTTCGGAATTGCGCGACAGGCCGTAGAAATCAGGGCCGTGGAAACTGGCAAAGGCTTCCAGACGGTCAAGTGCGCCGGCCTGCTCAAATAGGGTGGCGTACAGCTCCATCGCTGCATGCGCGGAGTAAATGCCGGCGCAACCGCAGCTCGTTTCCTTGACGTGGCGCGCATGCGGCGCGCTGTCGGTACCCAGAAAAAACCGCGGATGCCCGCTGGTAGCCGCTTCCAGCACGGCGCGGCGATGGGATTCGCGCTTCAGCACCGGCAGGCAGTAAGCGTGCGGCCGGATGCCGCCGCGAAACAGCTCGTTACGGCTATAACGCATATGCTGCGGCGTCACGGTTGCGGCAATGGATTCTTCTGCAGTCTTGACGTAGTCCACCGCTTCTTTCGTCGTGATGTGTTCAAACACCACTTTAAGTTTCTTGAAACGCTGCCGCAGCGGAATCAGCACCTGCTCGATGAAGCGCGCCTCGCGGTCGAACACGTCAACCTGCGGATCGGCGACCTCGCCATGCACCAGCAAGGGCAGCCCCAGCGCTTCCATGCGCTCCAACGCCGCATAAAATCGCTTGATATCCGTCACGCCTTCGTCTGAATGAGTCGTTGCGCCCGCCGGATAAAGCTTGACGCCAAATC
>JBOICV010000149.1:0-1575 GCA_050740255.1 Nevskiales bacterium
AACCGTGTCACCTGCCGCGACTGGTTCCAGCTAAGTCTGAAAGAAGGCCTGACCGTTTTCCGCGAGCAGCAATTCAGCGCAGCGATGGGTTCCGCGGCCGTCAAACGGCTGGATGGCGTGCGCTATCTGCGCACCCATCAGTTCGCGGAAGACGCCGGCCCGCTGGCGCATCCGGTGCAGCCGCAAAGCTATATCGAGGTGAATAATTTCTACACGCTGACGGTATATGAGAAAGGCGCCGAGCTGATCCGCATGTTGCACACCCTCATAGGCGAGCAAAATTTCCGCGCGGGCTTGCGCCGCTATCTGCAGGACAACGATGGCCGTGCGGCCACCATAGATGACTGGCTGGCGGCGCATGCGGCGGTCAGCGGTCGCGATCTCAAGCAGTTTCGGCGCTGGTATACCCAAGCTGGAACCCCGCAGCTCGTGGCGCGCGGCCGATACGATGCGGCGGCCCAGAGCTATGAGCTGACGCTGTCGCAGCAGACGCCGGCGACACCGGGCCAGCCGGACAAGTACCCGCTGTTGATTCCGGTGCGGGTCGCCCTGTTCGCCGGCGACGGCCGGCTGTTGCACGAGTCGCTGCTGGAGTTGACGCAAGCTGAGCAGGTGTTCGGGTTTGATGGGATTGCGGAGGAACCGATTCCTTCGCTATTGCGCGGCTTCAGTGCGCCGGTACGACTCGATTCCCACTACAGCGCGGCTCAACGCAGTCTGCTGGCGGCGGTGGAGCCGGACGCCTTCAACCGCAGCGAGCACCTGCAGCAATTGATGCTCGATGCGTTTTTGATCGAATTGCATGGGGAGCCAGCCAACGACACTTGGCTGCAAGCCTGTGATGCGGCCTTGGAGAAGCTGCCGGCGGATTTGGCACTGGCGGCGGAGATGCTCGGCTTGCCGAGTGAGCAGTTCGTGGCGGAGCAGGTGGAGGCGGTTAACCCAACGCGTCTGGTTCAGACGCGCGATTGGATGCGCGATCGGCTCGCGCAACGCTGCCGCGAACAGTGGTTCGAACTTTATCGGCGGCTCCGGCCCACGGGTGGCTATCGCTACTCCGCCGACGAAAGCGCCCGCCGGCGGCTGCAGGCGCTGGCTCTGACTTATCTGGGTCGGCTGCAAAACCCGGAAGCGGTGGCGTTGGTCGCCAGTCAGGCGCAACAGGCCGATAACATGACTGACCGCTGGGCGGCGCTGACCATCCTGAACGAACTGGACTGTCCACAACGCGCCCAAGCCCTGGACGCTTTTTACCGCGACTTTGAACAAGACCCGCTGACGCTCGACAAATGGTTTGCGTTACAGGCCGGCTCGCCGCTGCCACAGGCGGTCGCGCGCATCGAGAGTCTGTTGGCGCATCCGCGCTACGACGCACGCAATCCCAATCGCGTGCGCGCAGTGCTGGGGGCTTTTACGCAGCAGAATTTACGCGGCTTTCACCAGAGTGACGGTAGTGCCTACGGTCTTGTGATACGCGAACTGCAACGAATGGACGCGCAGAATCCGCAGCTTACGGCGCGGCTGGCGCAGCCGCTCACGCGCTGGCAGCGTCTCGCCGAACCCTGGCGCTCGGTC
>JBOICV010000150.1:0-91562 GCA_050740255.1 Nevskiales bacterium
CAGCACGAACATCAACAGCATCGGTACGGTGACCGCGAGCTGTTTGCGCAGCCAGCGGCGATACGGGCGCACCGTCCAGACCAGCAGCAGCGGCGTGAACACCAGCACGCCGACGACATCGCCCACCCACCAGGTGAACCAGTTGAACAGCCGCGCATCATCAGGAATGGCGCCCTGCAGCCACAGGGTGGTGACGCCGAGGCTCGCACCAATCAGGCAGGCGAGCGGACCGCCCAGCAGGAGAATGCGCAGGACGTCGAATTCCTGCGTGAGAATATTTCGGTAGCTCACGAAGCGGCGCACCAGCCAGGCGCCGCCGACTGCTTGTGCGGTCGCACCCAGCGCGATGACCACCGGCACAAGCATGGATTGCAGCAAGGCGGCGGCGTCGGAGGTATCCAGTCCGGTGCGCACATTGACCAGGAAGGAGCCGAGCCAGACGCCTATGCCTAGGCGCCAGCCATAGATCAACACGCCGGCCAGTGCGATGCCTGACGCGGGCCATACCGCCGTCGCGTAGCCCGGCGGTATGGCCAGCAGCAAACCGAGACGGCCGCTGATGTAATAAGCGGCCGCCATCGCCGCGATGGCTAACAAATCCCGCTCCGGTGCTTTCATGCCAATACCGCCCGCTGCCGCACAGCCACTATCTTAGCTAGGGGCAGTCAATTTGCGGGTAGGGCTCTTCGACAGGCTCAGGACAGGCTTTATCGCCGCGGCCTGTAGGAAAAGTGCATACCTCAGTCTGCTCTTTAACCTGCGCTGCCGGTAGGGGATACTGGCGGTGAGCTGCAGGCTCTAGAAGGAGACGAAAATGCTATACGTGAAGGCGTTTATCGCAGGATTTGTCTCGACCCTGGTGTTTCATCAGGGCGTATTGGCGCTGCTGCACGCGGCCGATTCCAAGGTGCCGGCGCCGTTCAATATGGCGGCCACCGCACCCTTGCATGTTCCGGCCGTGGTCTCACTCGCGTTCTGGGGTGGTCTCTGGGGCATCGTACTGTGGCTGCTGATCCGGAATCTGACGGGCATGCAGCACTGGGGCGCCGCGCTCCTGATCGGCGCGATCGGCCCGAGCATCATCGCCTGGTTCGTGGTCATGCCGATGAAGGGCATGGGCATGATGGGCGGCTGGGATCCGAAGATTTTCGTCGGCGCGCTGATTCTGAACGCAGCCTGGGGTGTAGGCGTGGCGCTCATCATGCGCGGGCTGCAGCGTCTGCCCGGGATGTCGGGTTAGCTCAGAGCTGTACCGGCTGTAGCAGTCTTTGTACCCGTCGCTTCAGTAGCCCCGAGGCGACGGCGAGCGGCTTCAGCACACGCGTCGGGCGCCAGACCAGCTCGCCGCTACAGTTCGGGCAGATGTGCTGCATGGTTTGGGCGCAGCTTGCGCAGAAAGTGCACTCGTAGGAGCAGATGTAGGCCACTGCGCTTGGAGCCAGGTCTGTGCCGCAAGTCTCGCAGTTTGATTTCATCTTGAGCATGCCTGGCTCCTGAAAATTATTGGAGTGTCGAGTAAAGCAAGGCAGCGGCGCCCGCTTCAATCCCGCAGAAGATCCACGGCCAGATGCCGGGGCGTTCTAGTAGGGCGCTGAACAGACGCCCGCCGGCCATGCCGGCCAGCGCCAGGCTGACGCAGATAATGATGCCGTCGCGCCATTCGGCACGTTGTGTCGCGAGCAGCAGTGCCAGTGCCACCGCCAGGCCGAAACCGCCATACACCGCGCGTACTTCGTTGCGGCCGTCAATCGATTCGATGCGTACGTCGAAGAAACTGCCTATGTAGGCTGGCCGCGCGAGCGCGGTGAGACCCATCAGGGCGAAACCAACAGCGACGCCGAGAATAGCGAGAGCGGGGGGATTCATGCGGCCTCCGGATTGAATAATCCGAGGCTAGAAGCAGACGGCGAGGGCTGCAATTACCTCGCGCGTTATACGCGTGTCGTCAGGCGGCGGATTAACGTGCGCTGAGGGGGTGCTGGGCCACGGTGTACGGGTCTGCGGCGAGTCCCGCGCCGGCTGCCTTCAGTGGCCGGTAACCGGGGCATTCCGTCCAGGCGGCGCCGTGACGCTGACGATAGCCGTCTTCGAGGCGGCGAAGATTCTGCTCGGTGGCGGCGATTTGCTGTCTTTCTTGCTCGTTATAAACCCCCATTTGCTGGGCGAGCCGCTCGGCTTCGATAAGTTGCCGCTCCTGCTCAGAGGTCAGCGCGATGCCGGACTGATACTGCTTGCGCAAATCCGCCCGCAGCAATTCGGTGCGCAACTGATAACGAACCCGGCGCGCGTTAAGGCCGCGTTCTATGCCGATCAGGCGCTGCCGATGCGACGCGCTATCGGTGGCCAAACGTGCGCGTGCCTGGCCTATTTCTGCGCAGCCAGCCGGCGATTCGCCGAAGGCGAGCTGAGGCATAAAAGCGAACAGTGCGGATGCAATTAATCCGCTGGTAAGCAGACGCCGCATATCAAACTCCCTGCGTTCTCCGTTGTCCCCAAGACTCCGGCGGCCCTTATACCCGGGCTTTTGCGCGAAGTCTTAGAGGATTTATAGCATGCCGCCCGCTTATGGCGAAATCATGACCAATACCGGTAGTGTTTCAGTTTGCCGCCTAGCTCCCGAGTTCGTCATTCCGGCGGGGCCTGCCCCGGCGTGTTCTAGGCCGGGGGCCGGAATCCAGTCTTTTTCAACCCCATGGACACCGGCTTGCGCCGGTGTGACGGCAAACTGAGACACTACCCCAATACCCAAGCAAGCGCTGTGCCGTCTGAGCGGCAGCAGGCATAGGACTATAGGGCTTGCGCCCATTAACCAGTCCGGCATGATCTTCCCTTCGGACAGAACAGGAAGGCCTCGCGGTCCATGAACGAATCCAGCGCGAAAAACTTAGCCCGTCTGACGCCCGCCAAGGCTGTGGCCTGGGGAGCTGTGGGCTTAATCGGCGCGGGCGCCTTCGGCGGCATCGCGCTGCATCGCGGCGAAACCATTAACAGCGTCTGGTTCATCGTCGCCGCGGTCTGCATCTACGCACTGGCATATCGTTTTTACAGCGCCTTCCTCGCGACCAAGGTGTTGATGATTGACGCCTCGCGCGCTACCCCGGCGGAGCGCTTCAACGATGGCCGCGACTTCGTGCCGACCCATCGCTGGATCGTATTCGGCCACCACTTTGCGGCCATCGCCGGTCCCGGTCCGCTGGTGGGGCCGACGCTGGCGGCGCAATTCGGCTATCTGCCGGGCATCTTGTGGCTGCTGGTCGGCGCGGTGGTCGGCGGTTGTGTGCAGGACATGTGCATTCTGTTTTTCTCCACACGTCGCGACGGCCGTTCACTCGGCCAGATGGCGCGCGACGAGCTCGGCGCGCTGGGCGGTGCGGCCGCACTGGTCGGCGTGATGATGATCATGATCATCCTGATCGCGGTACTCGGGCTGGTGGTAGTCAACGCCATGAAACACAGCCCCTGGGCTACCTCGACGGTGGCCGCGACCATACCGATTGCGATGCTGGTGGGGATTTACATGCGCAGCATCCGGCCCGGCCGCGTGCTGGAAGGCTCGGCGATCGGCGTCGTGTTGCTGCTGCTGGCGGTGTTCGGCGGCGGCTGGGTGGATCAGCAGCCGGAATTGCGCGAGTGGTTCAATTACGCGGGGCCGGCACTGGCGCTGATGATCATTGTCTACGGTTTCGCCGCCGCGGTGCTGCCCGTGTGGCTGCTGCTGGCGCCACGCGATTATCTGTCAACCTTCATGAAACTCGGCACCGTGATTGCGCTGGCGATTGCGATTCTGATTCTGCGGCCGGACATCAAGATGCCGGCGCTGACGCCCTTCATAGACGGCACCGGTCCGGTGTTCGGCGGAAAATTATTTCCGTTTCTGTTTATCACCATTGCCTGCGGCGTGATCTCCGGCTTTCACTCGCTGATCGCCTCCGGCACCACGCCCAAACTGCTGGCGAGCGAGGGTGACATCCGCATCATCGGCTATGGCGGCATGATGATGGAGTCGTTCGTCGCGGTGATGGCGATGATCGCGGCCTGCGTGCTGGAGCCCGGCATTTACTTCGCCATCAACTCGCCGGCCGGCGTGGTCGGCGCCGAGGCCGCGCAGGCGGTGGCGACGATCTCATCCTGGGGTTTCCCGGTGACGGTCGAGCAGATGAATGCGCTGGCCAAGGAAATGGGCGAGGCCACGCTATTCGCGCGCACCGGCGGCGCACCATCGCTGGCGGTCGGCATGGCCAGCATCTTCGCCACCGCCTTCGGCGCCGGGCTGCTGTCGGCCTGGTATCACTTCGCGATCATGTTCGAGGCCTTGTTCATTCTCACGACGCTCGACGCCGGCACGCGTGTGGCGCGCTTCATGCTGCAGGACCTGCTCGGCAATATCATTCCCGCGCTGGGCCGCACCAGCTGGATGCCGAGCGTGTTGTTGTGCAGCGGACTCGTGGTCGGCGCCTGGGGTTATTTCCTGTACATCGGCACGATTGATCCGCTCGGCGGCATCAACAGCCTGTGGCCGCTGTTCGGTATCTCCAATCAAATGCTGGCGGCGATTGCGCTGTGTGTGGCGACGACCATATTGATCAAGTCCCGCAAGCGGCGCTTTGTCTGGATCACGGCGCTGCCGCTGGCCTGGCTGGTGACCATCACTAGCTGGGCCGCCTGGGAAAAACTGTTCAGCCCCGAGCTGCGGGTGGGTTTCATCGCGCACGCCAATGATTTGTCCGCCAAACTCGTTGCCGGCACGCTGCCGCCGGATAAAATCGCGCAGACGCAAACATTAATCCTCAACGATCAGATCAACGCGGTGCTGGCGGTGATTTTCCTGCTGGTGACCTGGCTGCTGGTGTTCGAGACCTTGCGCGTAAGCCTGCGCGCGCTGCGCGGCCGCGTGCATCCGCCCTTGTCCGAAACCGCCTACGTTCCAACCCAGTACTTGCAACTATGAATACAAGATTCCGGCAAATCTGGCGCTGGCTGCGCCAGCTTAGTGGCGACGATGCCTATGAGCGCTATCTGGTGCATTGGCGCGTACGGCACGCGAAGGAGGGTGCACCGCTCGACCGCAAAGCATTTTATCGCGCCGAGCTGACGCGCAAATGGAGCGGCGTGCGGCGCTGCTGTTAGCTCCCAAAGCCCAGCGTGGCAAAAATTCCGGATAACTTTCGGCGCATCTGGGGTGCGGTGCGCGCGATTCCGCGCGGCGCTGTCGCCAGCTACGGCGAGGTCGCACGCCGCGTCGGCTTGCCGCGCCGCGCGCGCCTGGTCGGGCAGGCCATGAGCCAGTGTCCGAAGGACCTGCCGTGGCATCGGGTAGTCGGTGCCGGCAACAAAATTGTGTTTACCCGCGGCGGCCGCTTCTTCCGTGAGCAAAAGCGGCGCCTGGAGGCCGAGGGGGTGAAGGTGGCGCCGAGCGGACGCGTCACGCCGAAGCTGGCGCCGCAATCGCTCGACGAGATGGTCTGGGCGCCGCGCTGAAATAAACCGCGCGCGGCGAGAGCGAGGCTCAACGTGCGGTAAACAAGCCTGGGAGCGCGCTGGCGCTGAAGCCGGGGAACAGGTTCGCCGCCTGCGCGTTGCCGGTGCGCTGTGCCAGCAAATCGAGCAGCACCGAGCGATAGTCGGTGGTGATCGCGAGTGCGCCGGCATCGAGCATCGCCGGCGCCAGCGTCGGCCATTGGCCATAGATACGGCCGCCGCGCACGCCGCCCCCCAGCGCCAGCATGACGTTGCCGCTACCGTGGTCGGTGCCGCCGGAAGCATTCTCGTCAGCGCGCCGCCCGAACTCGCTCATCGTCAGCAAACTGACCTCGGCCATGCCTGCGCCCAGATCGGTGGCAAAGGCCGCGAGCCCTTCGGCCAGATCGCGCAGATTGCGGGCCAGTACCGGATTCTGGCCGGCGTGCGTATCCCAGCCCTCCACATTCACGCAGATCGCCTCGACCCCGATCCCGCTCTTGATGTATTGCGCGGCCTGGCGCATGCGTACGCCGAATAGACTGCTCGGGTAGACAGCACCGTTACCCGGCGGCAGCGTGAAGATGCCACGCTCGCGGAACTCGCGTTCCGTGCGCAGGGTCGCCTCGGCGGCCAACGCGTAAAACGAGTCCCCGTCAGTGCTGAGCTGTTCGAGTCCGGATATCCACGCTGCGCCGTAGCGCGAGCGCAAGGCAAAATTGGCGCCATCGGCGATAGCCACCGCGTCGAGGGCGCCAAGCAAAGCCTGGTCTACAGCCGACTGAATAGCGACACCGCGCAGGCTGCGCTGCCCACCGGCGTCGAGTTGCAGATGACGCCCAAGCCAACCGGTGCGCAGACTCGAGTCGGCGTTGACGGCGCGCTCCATCAGTGACTGCGCGCTGAAATGCGAACGATCTACCTGAGTCGCGCCGACGGCCTGGACGATGGCGAGCTGGCCGCTGCGGTAGAGCGGTTCTAGTGGTGCCAGCGCGGGATGCAGGCCGAAATAGCCATCAAGATCAATGGCGCCGCCCGCAGTTCCGGGCGCGCCCACCGCCAAGCTCGGGCGCAAGGCGCGGTAGTGCGGATCGGCGTAGGGCGGCACCAAGCTGAGACCGTCGGCCCCGCCGCGCAGGAACACGCAGACCAGGACGTCACGGCCGGCGAGCCGCTCAGCAGCAGGCCCGCGCGCCAGCAGAAGATCACGGCGATTCATGGCGCAGCTCAGCGCAACTGGAAGTAGGGCGAAGCCAGCAGCAGACCGGCAATGGCTTCGGCGTAGTCGCGCAATGACGTACCCGACAGGATGCGTTCAGGGTTGCCTTCACCGACCCGCGTCACCAGCGCGTCGCGGTCGCGGTCGAGCAAAGGCCGCTGCAGCAGGCTTTGCGCGAGCATGTCAACCAGCCCCGCCGCTGACTGCCGCCCACCCACCAGGTTCTGCACATGCGAGCGATCGAGCAGGTTGCGCGACTCCGCCAGCGCCGCGGCGAAGTTCCAGCGCTCCAGCAGGCCGGTGGTGCTCAGCCAGTAGTCCGCGCTGTCCGGATAGCCATTGGGTGCACGCCAACCGTGCGGCGCCTGCGCCATGCGCGTAACGGAGTCGAGCAGGTCGGGGCCATGGTAGGCCAGCGGCTCCGGCACCAGTGCGCGTACCGCGCTGGCGAGGTATTCCAGCGGCCGCTGCAACTTCTCGTCAGCGTAGTCGTTGAAGCGCGGGTCCAGCAGCAGCGCGCGCAACACCGTTGGGATATCGCCGCCGCTCTGCTGGAAAACTCCGGCGACCGACGCCACGAAATCCTCCGGTTCCGCGTCGGACACGAAACGACGCACCAGTTTGCGCGCGATATGACGCGCCGTGGACGGATGCGCCGCCAGCAAGTCGAGTACGGTGTCGCCATCGCGCGTCCCGCCGCCGGCGGCGATGCGTTGTCCCAGCACGGTTTTCTCGCCGTTGTCGTGCAGCTCCGGGCGGAACAGGGCGATGCGCAGCGTGCTATCCACGGTCCAGCCGGTGAAGCAGCGTGCGACTTCCTTGACGTCGCCTTCATTGAAACCACCGTCAACGCCCAGCGTATGCAGCTCCATCAGTTCGCGCGCGTAGTTCTCGTTGGGGCCATTGCGCGTGTTGGAGGCATTGTCGAGATAAACCAGCATCGCCGGGCTGCGCGCAGAGGCACCGAGCAGGTCGCGGAAGCGGCCGAGCGCATGGGCGCGAATGACGTCGCGGTCGTCGTCGGCCTTGAGCACCACCAAGTCGCCGAGATCATTGGGAATGTTGAAATGGTTGCTCCAGAAATCCACCATCAGCTCGCACAACTGACGCTCGCTGTAGGTGGCGAGAAACAGCGTCTTGCCGCGTAGCTGCTGCTGGACTTGTTGGTACAGCCCGGACTGGATCGGGTAGCCCAGCCCAGCTACGAGGCCGGTCGCAATCGCGGGCAGATGAGCCAGCGGGAAATGCACCAGCGCCAGCAGTTCGGCCGCGTCCGGCAATAGCCGCCAGCGAAGTTGTTCGTCTACATAAGCTGATGCACCGCTGCGCCTGATCCGGTCGAAATCGGCACGCGACACGCCAAAGCGCGTGCGCTTCAGCAGATGCAACAGCGGGTCGGGTGGCGGCAGCGGTTGCGGCGCGAGCTTGTTGCCAGCGGCTGCGTTGAACTCGGCGGCGGCGGCCGCGCTATGGCCGCCGTCGGAACACGCGGTCTGCCAGACCGCGAGACCGGCAACAATGCCTTTGAGCAGCGTGCGTCGGTTAGCCGATATGAATGTCGCTTCCATGCGTCCTATCGAGACTGAGCGCCGCGACAGCCCCTTTCCGTGGCCGCGCGAGCGACACCATACACCAAGTCTCGACGCGCCGTTGCGCGCGAGAGCTGCAGCGGTTTTATTGCTGCTTGATCACGACGGTGCCGGCCAGCTTGTCGTGCCAACCCTGCTTGCGCTCGTCCCAGCCGACCCAGGCCAAACCCAGACCCAGCGGCAGGATCGAAACGAAATAGCCCAGGTAACGGCCGATGAACTGGCCGGTCGAAGGTTTCTGCCCGGTTTTCGCGTCCACAATCACCGCGCCAATCACCATCTTGCCGGGTGTGGCGGAGCGGTAGAGCCAGAACACGACGACCGCGATGGCTGGGAAAATCCATTCCAGCAGCACACTCAAAGGGCTGGCGCCGCGCAAGGGGTCGAAATATGCCGGACCAACCACCAGCCAAGCCACCGGGGCGATGACGATCAGTATCAAAACCGTATCCACCAGGCTGGCCAGAACGCGCGCCCAGAAGCCGACGTAGTGAACGCTCTCGGATGAGGTTTGCATGATGGGAGTTTAGACCAAGAACGCTGTTTGACGCAGAATGTCTATCGGATGTCCTTACGGTTCAAGGAAGTGCCATGGCCGAATCGTCGCTGACTCAGGAAGAACAAGCCCGCACCCATCAGCTCGCGAGCGTTTTGCACCGGCGCGCGCCGCTCGACGCCGCGGCGTTGCTGGAAAAAGAAAACGAGGCCGTGACCGGGGCGGTGCTGAGCCGGCTGGCGCCGGGTTTCGCCCAGCAGGTGCTGCGCCGCCTGCGCCCGTCGCGCCGCAAAAATCTGGCCGGAATGCTGGCGGACGCCGCCGAGGACGGTTACAGCCAGCATATGAAATACGCGGAAAATACCGTCGGCCGCATGATGCAGGCGCCGGTGGGCGTGTTTCTGCCGAATACGCGCATCAAGGACGCGGTGGAGAAAATTCGCGCCATCAGTGAGCAGCAGCTCATTACCTATGCCTATGTGGTGGATGCGGAACAGCGCCTGCTCGGCATCGCGGTAATGCGTGAACTGTTGTTGGCCGGACCCGAGCAGACGCTGGGCGAAATCATGATCGAGCAGCCGTTCGCGTTTCGTCCGGAGACGCCGGTCGAGGAGGCGATGCGCGCGGTAGTGGCGCGGCACTATCCGGTCTATCCGGTCTGCGACGAGCACGGCAAGTTGCTGGGTCTGGTGCAGGGCTATCGCATATTTGAAGAGCATGACTTCAACCTGACCGCGCAGGCGGGCCGTATGGTCGGCGCCAGCAAGGAAGAGCATTACTCCACGCCCTGGCGGCTGTGTTTTACCTGGCGTCATGGCTGGTTGCAGCTCAATTTGATGACCGCGTTTCTCGCGGCAGCGGTCGTCGGCGGTTTCGAGGCCACGATTGCGCAAGTCGTCGCGCTTGCGGTTTTTCTGCCGGTGCTCGCTGGTCAGGCCGGCAACACCGGTGTACAGGCACTGGCGGTGACCATCCGTGGCCTGACGCTCGGCGAGTATGGCTTTGAAGCTTTCCGGCGATTACTGGCCAAGGAAACGCTGCTCGGTTTCGGCAATGGCGTCGCGGTCGGGGCGATCGCGGCGGCGGCGATGTACGGCTACGCCATCATCACCGAGGCGACCAATCCGCCGATGCTGGCGGCAACCGTCTGGCTCGCCATGATTGGCAGCTGCATGGCCAGCGGCTTCTCCGGCGTGGCGGTGCCGCTCCTGCTCAAGCGCTTCGGCATAGATCCGGCGGCGGCGTCGGGTATTTTCGTGACCACTGCCACCGATATCGCCAGCCTTGGCCTGTTCCTCGGTATCGCCACTGCGCTGGTTTTATAGAGCGGTAATCCGTTCGCGCAACGCGGTAATATTCCACAGGCCGAGCGACTTGTCGGCGTGTTTGCCTCTGTCTTCCGTGCAGCCCTCGTTGATCAATTCCTGCGGCGGCGGAAAGCTGAACGGCGGTTGCTGCAGATTCAGCGCGCGCCACTGACCCGTTTGGATATCCTGGTTCGCGGGCCGCGCCGGGAAAGTGGTGGTCAGCAAATAGCTTGAACCACTGCGCAGAATATTGCGCAGCGCACGCCGTATGTCGCTGTACGAGAAGTGCACCAGGCAGTCGCGCACCAGAATCACATCGTGGCGCGGCAAGCTGTCGTTCAATAAATCCAGCAGTTCAAAGCGGCGCCCGGGTTGCTCATGGTGTTTGTTGCCCGCAATCAAGGCCGCCACCACGTCGGCGCCGAGATAATCTATTCCGGACAAATCCACGTGTTGCATCCAGTGGAAATCGCCGCAGGGGATATCGAGCAGGCTGCCGGCCTTGAGCTGACGCAACAGACGCGGAATTTCGCGCTCGATGCCCCGCGTTTGCTCGCGGATGGAGCCAGCGCCCGAGCGCGAATCCGCATCGCGCCAGAAATTGCTTTCAAAAATCCGGGTGAAAACTTCCTTGGGGTCACGTCCCGCGGGCGGGGCGCACCTGCCCTTGTCGCGACGGAATCTGCGTAGCCAGCTCATCGTGGAGCCTTTTATACCGACAGAGCGATCAGCGTCTGGCCGGCGAAATAAGTGCTGAGCAGCAGCAGTTCCGCGACGGCGAAGGGCTTGACGAACTTGTTCCAGGACAGAATCGAATCGGAAAGCAGAAACAGCACCGCGCCGATGGCGGCGTAAGTCGCCGCCTGGGTTTCGAGCACCAGCAAACGGCTGCAAGCGAGAACCGCCATGACATTCAGCGCCAGCGTATAGGCGGCGACGGGCAGCTTGAGCGCGCCCACGCGCGGCAGCAGCAGGTACAAGCCGCCGGCCGCATAGAGCAGGAACGCGCCCCACAGCCAGAGCGGGCCGTCGGCGGGACTCATGTCCTGCAGGAAGGCGGTGATATACAACAGGTGCGCCAGCAGAAAACTGATCAGGCCGGCGAGAAAGCGCTCACGGCGCAACATCAGAAACACATCGCCCAGCAGTGAGAACAGCAGGCCGGCGCCAATCAACCACTGATAGATTTCTTGTTTGCCGACGCGGCTTTCGTCCAAAGCCAGCAGCACGATCAGCAGCGTCGTGAGTGGTTTGAAGATGTACAACAACGTCCGTGAGCGGTATTTGCCGGCGATCGTCAACGCGGCGCAGAGCGCAATCAGCGAGCAGAGAATGAAGTCCATGGGATTGGCCGCAAGTTCGTCGCAGTGTATCCCGGCCGCGCCGCAAAAAAAATATGTACGAAAAAGACCCGAACGCCGAACTGGATGTTCAGCGCCGGGTCTTGGGGCCACGTTTAAATAAAGCCACGGGCGCCGGGGAGGAGAGACGAAGCTTGGCGGCCGGCCCCGATTGCAGCTTGGGCGGTGGATGTGACAGGCCGATGACGCGGCCCGCGTCTCCGGGCAGAATGGGTGCATGAAACTGCTCCGGATACTTCTAATACTTGGCGGGGTGCTGATCGCGCTGGTCGTCGGCGCGGGCCTGCTGATCGAGCCGCGCTGGACTGTGGAGCGCAGCGCCAGAGTCAAGGCCACGCCGGAAATGGTGCTGGCCTACGTCGGCGAGCTGCGCAACTGGAGCGAGTGGACGGTGTGGACGAAGGAGAAGTATCCGGACATGACGCTGGAGTTTCCGGGCGCGACCAGCGGCGTCGGCGCGCTGCAGAAATGGCACGACGGCTCCATGGATGGCGAGCTCGAAGTCACTGAATTTCAGCCGAATACTCATCTGGGCTACGCGCTCGACATGGATCAAGGCCGCTGGCAGATGAACTGCCGCATCGCCGCGGTAGCGGTTGCAGAAGGCGAGGCCAGCAGCGTAGTCACCTGGAGCTGCTCGGGTGATAGCGGCGGCAATCCGCTCAACCGCATCATGCAGAAAATTTTCGAGCCGATGATCGGCACCGATTTTCAGAACGGACTCGACAAGCTCGCCCAGCGCTTTGCGGCTGGCAATGCTCCCGCTGGCGATGTCCCCGCCGCTAATGTCGAAGATCAGTAAAACCGATCAGGAGTGGCGGGCGCAGCTTACGCCCGAGCAGTATCGCGTGACGCGCGAGCATGGCACCGAGCGCGCTTTTACCGGCGCATATGCCGAGCATCACGCGCCCGGGATGTACCGCTGTGTCTGTTGCGGCCAGCCGCTGTTCCGCTCAAGCGAAAAGTTCGATTCCGGCACCGGCTGGCCCAGTTACTGCGCGCCGGCGGAGCAGAACGCGGTTGCGACACAGGACGACAGCAGCTTGTTCATGCGCCGCACCGAAGTGCATTGCAGCGCCTGCGAGGCGCATCTCGGCCACGTCTTCCCGGATGGGCCAAAGCCGACCGGCCTACGTTACTGCATCAATTCCGCGTCGCTGGCCTTCGAACCTCAGCCCGCGAGTTCGAACAAGAAGTAATAGTCCGGATTCTTCTGGGCCAGTCGCTGCATCGTTTCATCCAGATACTTGGGCTCGCGTAGCTTGAGCCGGTAGCCCGCAGCCTCCAGCGCGGGCAGGAAGTCCAGGTGCTTGCGATTACGCTCGGTGCTGAGCAATTTGTCGCCGTTATTCGGCACAATCATCAGGACCGGCACCCGCAGGCGTTTCAGCCACGCCAGCCACCACTCGATCGCCGCCAGCGTGCATTCGCTGAAACTATGGATGTTGACCGCCGGATCCACGCCACCAGGCGTCAGCGCCTGTTCGATTTCATCCAGCGGGATGCTGCGGGCCTTGGCCTCGCACTGGCGGAATCTCAGGTAGTAGTCGCACAGAAAAGTGGATTCCGGCACGGCATCAACGCAGGTATAACGCTCGAGCTGCGGTAGCGCCGTGACCATGCGATGTGCCAGGCGGCCATAGCCCGCGCCGATGTCCAGCACGCGCAGGCCGGCACGGCTGAAGATTTGCATGTGCCGATCGAGGAAATAAAGCTCATTGACCGAATCGAGCAAATCGCGGCTGATGGCGGGATGGTCCGGGAAAGTAAATTTCCAGCAGCCAAACAGACCGTCCTCTCCGAGCGCAGACAGCAGACCCCGCTGGTCCAGCTTCTTCAGGTAAAGCAGGCTCAGGTAATAACGCAATTCCAGATCGGAACCGGCGGCGCGGTACTGCCACACATAAGCGTTATCGCCCCGGAAATAGCACAGGTCGAGATTGCCCCGCAGAAACTCCGTGTTCCAATGGCTCGGCACTGTGGCCGGACTGGTCAGCCGCTGATAGCGTTCACGCAAGACCTGCAGTTGCGGATGATCCGCTCTGAGCCACGTCTGCGCGTCGGGTGGCAGCGCCGTTTCGGTGCTGTGGGAAGCGGCCCGGTAGCTCTCGGCACCGGTTTGCTGCGGCACCAACTCATGGCCTAAGGCGCGCGCCAATCGGCGCAAGCTGCGCAACAGCTGTCGTTTCATCAAGGAGTTTAGAGGGCTCTTACGCCGATGTCATACTAACTGTGCACGGCGAAGATTAGCAATTTGTCTGCGTTGACGAGTTCAATTCATGCGCGTCCACTGGCTGCAACATGCCGAGCACGAAGGGCTGGGCTCCATCGAGCCCTGGCTGATGACACGCGGCCATGTCATCACCCGCACAAGCTTTCCGCGCGGCGAGAGCCTGCCCGGCCCTGACGAGTTCGACTGGCTGATCGTGATGGGTGGGCCGATGAATATTTACGAGGAGGCGCGTTATCCGTGGCTGAAGGATGAAAAGCGCCTGATCAAAGCTGCGATCGACGCCGGCAAGCGCGTGCTGGGCATTTGCCTGGGTTCACAGCTCATCGCCGACCAGCTTGGCGGACGGGTGACGCGAAACACGCACACGGAGATCGGCTGGTTTCCGGTGCGCCGCGAAGCTGGCGCGGCGCAATCCGCGCTGGTCGCGGACTGGCCGGCGGAACTCGAGGTGTTTCACTGGCACGGCGACACTTTCGCGTTGCCGCCGGGCGCACTGCATCTGGCTTCCAGCGCCGGCTGCCGCAATCAGGGCTTTCAGCATGGTGCGCGCGTGCTGGGCCTGCAGTTCCATCTGGAGATCACGCCGGCGGACATTACCGAGTGGCTACGTCAGCCGGACAATGGCGAGCTGAAACCTGCCTCCTTTGTGCAGCAGCCCGCGGCGCTGCAGGCCGATGGCGGCCGCTTTGCGCGGTTGAACCAAAGGATGGCGGAAGTGATGGAAAAGCTGGCGGCAGCCTAGCCCCGGAGCCTAACCACTTACGCAGCAATAACCTTCGATCTCGACCAGTAATTCCTGCCGGCAGATGTCGCCCTCGAGATACAGCGTGGGCAGCGGTCCGAAGCGCTTATTCACGCTGGCGCGGATGGCGTCGATATCGTGCGGTGGCCGTGCGTAAACCCGCAGTAGCGAGAGTTTCTCCGGGCCGGTTCCGCGGAAACGCGGATCGGTCTGCGCTGCCTGGTCCAGCAGGGCATCGATGTTGCGCCTGATCTCCTCGATCTGCGCGTCCACGTTGTCCAGATGCCGGCTTTCATGGCCGACGACGCTGGCCGTGCCGGAAATATAGAGATGCGCTTCCGCGCCCCAACTTTTGAGCTGGGCGCGCGAGAACGAGGGGCTTGTCGGCCCGTATTGGCGCGGATACTGGAAGGCCGGCACCTGGCGTGGGTTCTCGACTTGCAGGCCCGGCTCGCGCGCGGCGATGAAGTAAACCAGCAGCCCGGGTTCGTAGGTGCCGATTGCGCTCGCCGCCGGCAGTGCGCGCTCGAACAGGGCGAACTTGTCGAAGGTGCGCGCGCGGCCAATGGAGAATTGCCGGTAGCGCTCGCTGTCGGCGCAGCCGGTATCGGTCTGGGCGTTGATGCCGGGGAAAAAATTCCAGATGCGCAGCGCGTGCCGGTAGCTGTGCTGGCGCAGAAAGGCCAGGATGCGGCGATAGCCGCTCTCGGCGGCCTCATCGAGCGTGGCGTGTGTGCGTTCGTCCAGTTGCAGGCAACCGAACAGCACGTCCGCATTGCTGGCGTAGCGCAGGCCTTGTTCAGCGCCGCGCGTCACCGGTGTGGTCGAGGTCCAGACCTCGACGCAGTTTCTAGCGAGCGGCCGCAGGTGCACGCTTATGTGGCATGGATCGTCCGGCGCGGCGGCGCCGCCGAAACTCACTGCCGCCAGCAGATGATCGGATGCCGCAGCCAGGATGCGTTCGACCGGCTCAGTGCTGTAGCGCACCTGAAACGGCGCCGGCGCCCCCGCGGGGCGCAGCAATGCGCTCACGCGATATCCACTTCGGTCGTGCCGCCGGTAAAGAAAATGCGGGCGTTGCGCATGCGCTTGCGCAAAGCCGCCGAGGCGGCGCGCCACTCGGACAGGCTGACGATGTAGTACAGAATCTTGAAGCAGTTTAGACGCCAGTCCACCTGCGGATTGCCGTAGACGTCACCGGCCAGCACCGAGGTCACCGCCTCCTCGATGCGCAGCGGGTTGCCCGGTTTCAGAAACAGCGCGCGCAGGCCGGGCGTGTTGAAACGCTCGATGAACCAGGAGAAGGTCTCCACGCCCTTGGCGACCCGCTTCTGGTAGCGCCGCAGCATCGCCTCGGTGCCGGGCGCGCCGCGCAGAATCGCGTCCACCACGTCGGCCGCGTGCATGCCGTTGGTCATCGCCATCAGCACTCCCGAAGAGAAAATCGGATCGATGAAGGCATAGGCATCGCCGACCATCAGCCAGCCGTCCCCGTACATCCTGCTGCACTGGTAGGAGTAATTGCCGGTGGCGCGCACTTCGTTGACGTTCTTGGCGTTACGGATGCGGTGCTGCATCTCTTCCGGCGCCAGCTTGAAAGTGCGCCACAGATATTCCTGCGGCGGGCAGTCGCGCGCCTTGAGATATTCCGGCGCACAAACCGCGCCCATGGACATGGTGCCGTCCTTGAGCGGAATCATCCAGAACCAGCCGTGCTCGAACCAGTACACGCTGATATTGCCGGAGTTCTCGCCGGGCCGGCGATCCACATCGTGGAAGTGGCCGAAGATCGCGGCGCTGGCGTGCTTGGGATTCTTGCGCTTGATCGCGTATTTGTTGGCGAGGAAAGTATCGCGTCCCGAAGCATCGACGAAGTAGCGGCATTCCCAGACTTGCTGCTCGCCCTGTTCGGTGCTGACGTGCACCAGCGTGGTCTGGGGCTGTTTGCCAATGCGGGGGCGGAACTCCACTTCGGTGACTTTCACGCCCTCGAACGCGCGCGTGCCCTTCTTCGCGCTGGTGCGGAACAGCAGTTCGTCGAACTCGCTGCGACGCACTTCGAAGGCGTAGGGGTCCTTTTTGTCGATCGCATTGGCGAAGAAAAAGTCATGACGCTTGGGCGCACCGCTGGGTGCATTGAAGTCCGCGCCGGGTTTCGGAATGCCGATGCGGTGCACCTCTTCGTTCAGTCCGAGTTTGTCAATGATCGGCATGAACTTGGGCAGCATGGACTCGCCGATGTGAAAGCGCGGATGATGCACCTTGTCCACCATCACCACGTCCCAGCCTTTCATCGTCAGAAAGGCCGACGCGGTCGAGCCGCCGGGGCCGCCGCCGACGACCATGACGTCGCATTGGTGGGTGGTTTGTGCGGGAACTTGCGACATAGATTGAATTCTTGCAGGGTAGTTGGGAACAACGCGGCCGACTTATGCGCAACCGGCCGCAGTTTTGAATTCTAGCCTACCGCGTCAGGTTAACGGTATCGCCGCCTAGCGGCTTTGGGGGGAAGCGGTGCAAACAAGCTGGTGGCGGCGGCATCCGCTTTGGACCATCGGGATGGCGCCGATTCTGGCGGTGCTGACCAGCGTGGTGTTCAACGTCTGGTATGGCGTGGCCTATATCGAGCCGCTGCTGACCCCGCGCCAGCACGAGTTTCTGCGTTACGCCGTGGTTATCTTCAATCTGGTCGTTTTTCCGCTGGCCGGCCTGGTGTGGGGCGTAATCGTCGCCTCCTTGCGCGGCCCGCTTCGGGCTATATCCGAGCCGCCGGCGGCGGCCGGACCGGCGCTGGAAGGCGCGCGGGCGCGCGCCATCAATCTGCCCTGGCATTTCGCCCTGATCGTGGCGCTGGCCAACGTGGCGGTAGTGGTCGTGGTTTACGCCGGCGTGCACTTAAGCGGCGATCCGGTCTATGCAGTGTTCGATGCACACCTGGTCATTGCGGTGACGATCGCCGCGCTGATCACCATCACCATCGCCTTCTTCCTGGTGGAGCTCTTGGTGCAGGTGCTGATTTTTCCGCTGCTGTTCAGCAAGGCGCGGCCGTATGAGACGCGTGGCGCGCTGCCGCTGTCACTGCCCTTGCGCGCCCTGCTGATGGCGATTGCGGGCGGCATAGGCCCCATCACAATGCTCTTGCTGCTGGGCTGGGCGGATGACTTGCAGCGCGGCACGCTCAATTTCTTCCGGCTCGCGGTCGGCGTGCTGGGCATGAGTTTCGCCTTCGTCAGCGCCTGGCTGTTCGGCGGTCTGGTGGTGGCGCCCATTCAGCGCCTGAGCCAGGCCGCGCGCGCCGTGGCGGGCGGCAATCTCAGCACCCGCGTGCAGTTGCTGCGGGCGGATGAGTTCGGCGCGCTGGTGGATGAGTTCAACCGCATGATTTCCGAGCTGCGCGAGAAGCAGCGCTTGCGCGAAACCTTCGGCCTGCATGTGGGCGCCGCCGCTGCCGAGCAGATTCTGGCGCGTGACCCTGGTCTCGGCGGTCAGGCACGTGAGGTTACGGTACTGTTCTGCGATATCCGCAACTTCACCGCGCGCACTGCCGCGCAAAGCGCGGAAGAAACGGTGGCCTGGCTCAACCGCTTCTTCACCGCCATGGTCGAGATCGTCGAAAGCCGGCATGGCGGCATGGTGAACAAGTTCCTCGGCGATGGCTTCATGGCCTTGTTCGGCGCCGGCGGGGCGGCGGACCACGCCAGCCAGGCGGTGCGCGCAGGCCGCGACATGCTCGCCGCTACCGCGGGGCTCGACATGCAAATCGGCGTCGGCATCCACACCGGCCCGGCCATCGTCGGCAACATAGGTTCCGCCCAGCGGCTGGAATTCACCGCCATCGGCGACACCGTCAACCTCGCCTCGCGCACTGAAGGTCTGACCAAGTCGCTTAAGCGGCCACTACTGTTTACCGAGGCGACCCGGGCACGACTGGGGTCGGAGCTGGCGGCCGAAGGGCTGGGCCGGCACGCGGTCAAGGGCCTGGCCGAACCGGTGGCGATTTACACACTCGCCGGGGTCTGAGTGTGGAGGTGCATCCAGAACTGAATCGCCCCGGGTTTATTGGGGACATGCTCTCTGCATCCGGCTACGCCGCCAACTCCCGCACCACGTCGGGGTGTTTCGTCACTATCGCGATCAGGGCCTTTGCCGCGCCAGAAGGGTTGCGGCGCCCCTGCTCCCATTCCTGCAGTGTGCGTTTGGACACGCCCAGCATGGATGCAAATTCACCCTGGGAAAGCCCGGTCTTGGAACGCGCAGCGGCGGCTAGCGTCAGCTCAAGCTTGTAGCGAGCCCCTGCGCGGCCTGCCTTGATGTCGCGCAGGGCATCCAAGGCTTCCTGCCAGACGTCGCGCTTGGCATCCCGCGCACGCAGTTTCTTGTTACTCAGCTTCTTCCTAATCATCGGCAAATACCTCCTTCATCTTTTTGAGGATATGCGCAGGCGCATTCTCCTGTTTCGTCTTGGCATAGAGCGTCAACAACAGCAACTCGCCGCGCTTCAAGCGGGTGAAATAAATCACCCGCACACCACCTCGTTTACCTCTACCCTCGACATGCCACCGTATCTTGCGGCAACCGCCTGAACCGGGGATCACATCTCCGGTATCCGGGTTGTTGGCCAACCACGCCGCAAATGAGCCACGTTCATCCTCCGTCCAGTAATCAGGCCAGAGCTTGGTGAACTGTGGCGACTCGACGATGGTCAGGTACATGGAGATACTATACGTCATTGACGTATATTCATCAAGGGCCGAAGCGGTGGCGATTTACACACTCGCCGGGGCCTGAGATGATTGCGGCCTCAGTCAACGCTGCAATAAACCGGTTTTTCCTATGGCAAGCCAAACCCCAAGCGAACGAGCTCTGGCCCAGCTCATTATCGACACGCTGGATCTGCAGGAAGTGACCGCCGAGGCGATAGACCCGCTGGCGCCGCTATTCCGCGAAGGCCTCGGCCTGGATTCGATTGATGCGCTGGAAATTTCGCTGGCGGTGTCGCAGAGGTACGGTGTGCAACTGCGCGCCGACGACGCCAATAACAAGCAGATTTTCGCCAGCCTGCGCTCACTCGCGGAGCATATAGACAAGCACCGCGCCGCGGCATAAGGGCGAACAGGCCCTGACCAGCGCCACCATGCGGCGCCTGCTCCTGTTTCTGTTCTACACCGCCCTGATTTTCGCCGGCGTGTTTTTTTCCATGCCGCTGCTGGCGCTGGCCGCGCTGTTGCTGATTTGCGCGCGCTTGCTGCGACCGGCGCTCGTGGCCGGGCGCGCTTGGGCCTGGGGTGGATTGGCGCTGATCGTCGCGCTGGGCCTGCTGGTCGCGATGCAGGGCGATGGGCGCTATGTGCTGCAAATGATCTCGCTGGTGGTATTCCTGTTGTTGATGATTTTGTTCGGTCGTACTCTGCGCCCCGGTGACGTACCGCTGGCGACGCGCGTCGCGGCAGCGGCGCGCGGCTACACACCGGAGCAGGCGGTCACGCAGATGGCGCCGGCCTTGCGGCGCTATACGCGCGTGCTGACCTGGTTCTGGGCGGTGATGTTCGGCCTGTTCGTCCTGCAAAGCCTGGTGCTGGTGTTTTACGCGCCATCCGCCAGCGTCGGCCTGACCATTGATCTGGTGAACTTCGGCATCGTGTTCGTGCTGATGGGCGGCGAATATCTGTATCACAGCCATAAATACCCCAATCCGCGGCACCGGAATTTTCTGGATTTCGTGCGCGAAGTCGCGCGCCTGGACTATTCGCGCTTGTTGCTTGATTAAATGTCTGCACAAATGCTGCCCTTAATCGCGCGCCACCGACTCGACGCGCCGCTGCTGCAGCATCGCGGGGTGGTGGTGAGCGTCGGCCGCTTTCTGGCCGAGGCGCAGGCCTTGGCGGCGGTTTTGCCCGCGCGGGCATACGCTTTTAACTGTTGTGAAGACCGCTACAATTTCACGGTCGGCTTTGCGGCGGTGCTGCTGCGCGGCCAGACCAACCTGATGCCGCCGTCGCGCGCGCCCGAGCTGGTGCGCTCGATCGCCGAGGATTATCCGGATTGCTACTACCTGCACGATGGCCAGACGGGTCCGCCCGAGCTGGCTTCGGTTCACAATCGGACCGATGGCGCCGGCGCTAGGCCCGCGGATTCGATTCCGGCGATTCCGGCTGCGCATCTCGCGGCGCTGGTATTCACCTCCGGCAGCACCGGCAAACCCAAACCGAACCGCAAAAACTGGGGCGATCTGGTGGCCGGCACGCGGCTCGCCGCCGGCTGTTTTCTGGATGAGCTAAGCGGCACGCCATCGGTGCTTGGCACCGTGCCGCCGCAGCATATGTATGGGCTGGAAACGACCGTGTTATTTGCGCTGCAGGGCGGGGCGGTAGTGCATTCCGGCCGGCCCTTGTTTCCGGCCGATGTGGCCGCGGCTTTGGCGGAGCTGGCGCCGCCCCGGGTTTTTGTCACCACGCCGTTTCATCTGCGCGCCTGCGTGAAATCCGGTCTGAAATTTCCGCAGATCGCATTCGTGATCTCGGCCACCGCGCCGCTGGCGCGTGAGCTGGCGGCGGAAGCGGAGAGCGGGCTTGGCGCACCGGTGCGGGAAATCTATGGCTGCACCGAGGCCGGCTCCCTGGCCTCGCGCCGCACGGTTGAAGGCGAGCGCTGGTCCATGTATCCCGAGATGCAGATTGCGCAGGCGGCCGAGGGTCCGGTGATGACCGGGCCGCAACTGCCCGAAGCGGTGCCGTTTCAGGATGTGATTGAGGTATTCGATGCGGCGCATTTCGCGCTGCGCGGCCGCAGCACCGATATGCTGAATATCGCCGGCAAGCGCGCCTCGATGGCCGATCTGGTGCACCAGTTGCTGTCGATTCCCGGGGTTGAAGACGGCGTCATGCTGCTGCCGGACGAGGCTGGCCAGGCCGACGGCCAGCATGTGTCGCGGCTGGCGGCGCTGGTGGTCGCACCTACCCTCACCGAGCAGCAGATTTTGGATACACTGCGCGCCCGGCTGGATCCGGCCTTTTTGCCGCGGCCGTTATATAAAGTGGAACGGTTGCCGCGCAGCGAGGCGAGCAAGCTGCCGCGCGCGCGACTGCTGCAAATGCTGCAGGAATTGAGCGTGCGGCATGGCTGAGCACCTGAAACGCGGCTGCGTGATTGGCGCAGAGCATCCCAGTCTACCGGGGCATTTTCCGGGTCGGCCAGTGGTGCCGGGCGTGGTGCTGCTGGATACTGTGCGCGCCGCCGCCGAGGAGGCCTACGGCGCACAGGCACTGGCCGGTCTGCCGCAGGTCAAGTTTCTGCACCCGCTGCTGCCACAGCAGAGTTTCGATATCCGGCTGAGCGGCGTCCCGCCGCGTATCAGCTTTGAATGTATCAGCGGTACACAAGTATTGGTGAAGGGGATAATGGAATTCGTCAGCGCATGAAGAGCAGAACCTGAGTCATTTATGAGTCTGGCTTGGCGCGACCAGAAGGAACGCAGCACGCCGTTTGCGCTCAAGCTCATCCGCTGGGGCGCGTTAAACCTTGGGCGCGATCTGGTGCGGCCGATTCTGTGGCCAATCGCCGCCTATTACCTGTTCAGGGCGACTATTCCCCGCCAGGCCTCGCAGCAGTTTCTGACGCGCGTCTGGGGCCGGCCGGCGACCTGGCGCGATACGCTGCGGCATATCCATCATTTTTCCGCCACGATTCTGGACCGCGTCTATCTGCTCAGCGGCCGTCACCAGATGCTGGCCGTGCAGGTCTGCGGAGAGGACATCGCAAAACAGTATGGCCGGCGGCCCGGCGGCTGCCTGCTGGTGGGTTCGCACCTCGGCAGTTTCGAGGTATTGCGCGCGCTGGGTGTGAACGACGGGGGCCAGGCCGGAGTCAAAGTCAGGATGCTGATGCGGCGCGGCCACAACGAAATACTCACGCGTCTGCTCGAAGCGCTGAATCCGGACATTCTCCAGCACATGATTGATACCAGTGGCGGTGAAACCGATACGGCGCTGGCCATCCGCGACGCGCTGGCCGACGGCTGCATGGTCAGTCTGCTCGGTGACCGCGTGAACTCGGACGCGGAGAAGACCGCGGCTTGCCGCTTCCTGGGAGGCATGGCGGATTTCCCGCTCGGCTGGCTGCTGTTGGCCGCTGTGATGCAGGTGCCGGTGCTGCTGTGCTTTGGTTTATATCGCGGCGGCGCGCGTTATGACATTCATTTCGAGCTGTTGGCCGAGCGGATCGAACTCGATCGCAAGCACCGCGAGCGCGACGCGGCCCTATGGGCGCAGCGTTATGCGGAGCGTCTGGAGCACTACGTCAAGGATGCACCCCTGAACTGGTTCAACTTCTATGATTTCTGGAATGAAACTCCGGCGCCTTTTGCCGGCCAGGTAGCCGCAACACCCCGATGAAATTCCTCGCCTTTTCCAGAGCCATTCTTTTTTCAGTTCTACCCCTGCTGCTGTCAGCGGCGAATGCGGGCGGCTGGGGGCTGGATCAGCTCGCTGCGGATTTGGCGCGCACGCCGACGGGGGCGATGCGCTTCACCGAGCTTAAATATCTGGCCGCGCTCAAGCAGCCGCTAAAGCTCGACGGCCGCGTCAGCTATACGCCGCCGGATACGCTGGAGAAAACCGTCATCACACCGCAACCGGAACGCTTTCTGCTGCGCGGTGGCGTGCTGGAGCTGCAGCACGGCACCGGGCCGGTGCGGCGGGTGGAGCTGGCGCAATATCCCTTGCTGGAGGCTTTTGTCGGTGCGTTGACCGCCACGCTGGCCGGCGATCTCGCGCGGCTTGAGCAGCATTACAGCTTGGCGCTGAGCGGCCACGAGCACGCTTGGGTGCTCAGACTTACGCCCAAGGATCCGGCGCTGGCGGCGCGCGTGAAATCCATCCGCGTGAGCGGCGCCGGCCAACGCGTGCAGGAATTCGAGACCACGCAGGCCGATGGCGACCGCTCGATAATGTTTTTCTCGCTGCTACCCAGCTCCTAAAACATTTATGCAGGCCAAACAGCTCGCGCTGCTGGCGCTCTGGCTGGCGGCGCTGGCGGGCGCTGCGTTTCTTACCGCGCGGTACTTGCGGGTGGCTAGCGACCTCACCGCCTTCCTGCCGGATGCGGCCAGCGAAACCGAAACCCTGCTGCTGGAGGAGTTGCGTCACGGCGTGGCCTCGCGCCTGATTCTGATCGGCATAGAAGGGGACGGGCCGGAACAACTCAGCGTTATCAGCCGCAAGCTCAGTAAGGCCTTGCGCAGCCAGGCGCCATTCCGGCGGGTGGAGAACGGTGAATTCGCGGCGCAATCAGAATTGACGGATCTCTTGTTGCGTTACCGCTACCTGCTCAGTCCGCAGATCACTGCACAAGGCTTCACCACCAGCGCGCTGCGCAGCGCGCTGGAAATGCGGCTCAACGAACTGGCCTCGCCCACGGAACTGGTGGTCAAGGATTGGCTGGCGCGCGATCCGACGCACGAGCTGTTGGCGGTACTGCTGACCTGGCAGCCGTCCCGGGGTCCCGGTTATCACGACGGCGTCTGGTATGACGCGGCCAATGCGCGCGCACTCCTGGTCGCAGAAACGGCCGCTCCGGGCTTCGACGTGGCGGCACAAACCACTGCGGTCGCCAGCATAGAGTCGGCGTTCCGCGGCGCGGCCGGCGCTAGCGCCGCAAAGCTGATCATGACCGGACCGGGGCCTTTCGGTGTGCTGCTGGAGAAACAGACGCGCACCGAGGCCACCAGCTTCAGTCTGTTGGCCGCGGGGCTGATGCTGGCCGTGTTGCTGTGGGCGTATCGCTCGTCGCGGCTGGTTTTGCTAGGCGCCTTGCCGCTGCTCAGCGCCGGCATATTGGGCATGCTTGCGGTGCAACTGGTTTATGGCGGTGTGCACGGCATCACGCTGGCCTTCGGCATGACGCTGATTGGCGTCGCCAATGATTACCCGCTGCACGTGTTCAGCCATCTGCAGCCCGAGCAGACACCGCCTGCGTCAGTCCTGCGCATTTGGCCCACCTTGCGCTTGTCGGTGCTGGCGACTTCGATCGCCTATCTCACGCTGGTGCTGGCCGACTTCGGCGGCTTGGCACAGCTCGGCTTGTTCACGGTCGTCGGTCTTGTGACGGCGGCGGTATGCACCCGCTGGCTGTTGTTGCCGTTGCTGGCGGCACCGCGGCTGGATCCTGCCCGCGGTTTCGCCGCCGCTGCGCAAGCGCGGCTGGATCGTCTACCCGTCACGCAAGTGCCGGCGCTGATTCTGCTGGGCTTGTCGCTCACGGTGCTGGTGATTTCCAGGCAGCCACTCTGGGACGACGAACTCTCTGGTCTGACACCCGTGCCGAAGCCCTTGCAGGAACTGGACGAGAGTCTCCGCCATGCGCTCGGCGCACCCGATTTGCGTTATCTGGCGGTATTGCGGGCCGCCGATGCGGAAACCGCTTTGCGGCGCAGCGAGCTGTTGATCGGAGTACTGGAGCCGCTGCGCGCCGATAAGTTGCTCGGTGGCTACGATCTGGCCGCGCGCTATCTCCCGTCAATCGTCACGCAGCAGGCACGCCAGCAAAACCTGCCGACGCCCGGCGAGCTGCAGACTGCTTTGCGCCAAGCCCAAACCGGACTGCCGTTTCAAAACGATTTATTCGCGCCCTTTCTGCAGGAGGTCCAGGCAGCACGGGGGCTTGCGCCGCTGACACCGGCGGCGATTGCCGACACGCCGCTGGCGCTGCGCGTGACGCCCTTGCTCTATCAGCACGAAGCGGCTTGGCTGGCGCTGGTAACGCTGCAGGACGTCAGCGCGCCGGCCGAGCTCGCGCAGGCGCTGGCGGCAGCCGGCTTCGACGATCTGCGCCTGTTGGATTTGAAAGGCGAGTCCGAGCAAATGGTCGGACGCTTCCGCGAGAGCGCGCTGTGGCGCATCGCCTTCGCGGTCGCCGCCACGCTGCTAGTGATGTTCTGGGGCCTGCCCTTGGCGCGCATATTGCCCACCGTGTTGCCTTATAGCGCGGCGGTGTTGAGCGTGATGGCGGCTTTCCATTTGCTGGGCTTGAGGCTCAACCTGTTCCATCTGGTCTCGTTGATGCTGGTCGCCGGGGTGGCGATGGACTACGCGCTATTCCTCGGCGCGGCCGAAGACGACCCGGCCGAGCGCGCGCGCAGCCTGCACGCCGTTGCGCTGTGCCTGCTCTCGACTTTAAGTGTGTTTGGTATATTGGGCCTGTCCCAGATTCCGGTTCTGCGGGCGATTGGCAGCACGGTCGCGTTGGGTGTGGCGCTCAGTTTCGTGCTGGCGCTGCTCGGTGCGCGACCGATGACAACAAAACCGGCCGCTTAGAGAGGAGAAACGGGCGCTGAAGTCCGCGCGGGTGCGCGGCGTTCGGGCCCGAGCCGATGCAAGCTCTGCGTATCAGCCATTACAGCTTGACCACCGCGCTTGGGCGCGGCGCCCAGGCACAGCGGCGCGCCTTGCTCGACGAGCGCAGCGGACTTACGCCCTGCACTGATTTCGGCGACGCCCAACTGCCCGCCTGGATTGGCCGCGTCGCCGGGCTCGAGGACTCGCCCTTGCCCAAGCCGCTGGCGGCTTTCGAGTGCCGCAACAACCGCCTGGCCTGGCTGGGTTTGCAGCAGGACGGCTTGCTCGAGGCGGTCGCCGCGTTGCGCCAGCGCATCGGCGCGCAGCGAATCGGTTTATTCCTCGGCACCAGCACCTCCGGCGTCTATCAGACCGAACTCGCTTATCACGCGCGCAACGCGGCCGGTGAACTGCCGGAGTGGTATAGCTATCCGCACACGCAGAATTGCTACTCGGTGGGATATTTCGTGCGCACGGCGCTCGAGCTGACCGGACCCTCGTTGGTGATTTCCACCGCCTGCTCGTCCAGCGCGAAAGTGTTCGCCTGCGCCGCGCGCTACATCCAGGCCGGCTTGATTGATGCGGCGGTGGTCGGCGGCGTGGACAGCCTGTGCCTCACCACGCTGTACGGATTCTCGGCGCTGCAGTTGGTGTCGCCGCAACCCTGCCGGCCGGCGGATGCGGCACGCGACGGTATCTCGATCGGCGAAGCTGCGGGTTTCGCGGTGCTGGAAAAAGACGCCGGCCCCGGCGTGCGCCTGCTGGGCTATGGCGAAAGCTCCGACGCCCATCACATGTCCGCACCCGATCCGGAAGGGGCCGGCGCGCTGCTGTCCATGCAGCGCGCGCTGAACCGGGCCGGCCTCGCTGCGGACGAGATTGACTACATCAACCTGCATGGCACGGCCACCCAGGCCAACGATTTATCCGAAGGCAAGGCAGTGCATCGCCTATTCGGCACGCGGGTGCCCGGTAGCTCAACCAAGGCTTGGACCGGACATTGCCTCGGCGCGGCCGGCATCGTCGAGACCCTGTTCTGTGCCTTGGCGCTGGAGCACGGCTTCGCACCGAAGAGCCTCAATACCCACAACGTCGATGCGCAAATTCCCAATCAGATCCTGTTGCAGACGCGGCGGCAGCCGCAGCGCTATGCGCTCACCAACTCCTTCGGCTTCGGCGGCAGCAATTGCAGCCTGATACTGGGCAAAGCGGCATGAGCCGGCTGACGGTTTGGGCTGAAGCGCCCGGTGTGGCCGCGCCGGGACTCAACGGCTGGACGCAGGGGCAGGCGGTGTTGCGCGGCGAGCAGGCTTATCTGGGCGCGGAGCTGCCGAAGTACGCACCCACGCTGCTGCCGCCGAACGAGCGGCGGCGCGCCACCAATATCTGCCGGCTTGCGTTCCAGGCAGCAGAGGAGGCGATCCAGCGCGCCAGTGTGCCAGCCGATTCGCTGGCGGCGGTGTTTGCCTCCAGCAGCGGCGACCTGGAGGTGTTGCACCTGCTGTGCGAGGTGCTGGCGACACCGCAGCGCCAAGTGTCACCGACGCATTTTCACAACTCGGTGCACAACGCGCCGGCGGGTTATTGGAGCATCGCCACCCGCTCGCGTATGCCCTCGACCAGCCTGTCGGCCTGCGATGCCAGCGTCGCGGCCGGTCTGCTCGAAGCCGCCGCGCTGTGCGCCGTCGAAAACATGCCGGTGTTGCTGGTGGCTTACGATATTCCGCCGCCGCCGCCGCTGTTGGCCAAACGACCCGTGCTGGCGCCGTTCGGCGCGGCGCTGGTACTCACGTCTGCAAGCACGGCCAGCTCGGGCTGGTGTTTTCAAATTGACTATGGCGCCGAGCAGCCGGCGACGCAGATAAAAGACACGGAACTGGAGCGTTTGCGCACGGGCAATCCCGCCGCCCGCATGCTGCCGCTGTTGGCGCTGATGGCCCGGCAGCAGCCAGGTAGGGTTCAGCTCACGGGCGTGAGCGGCAGCGGCATTCAGATTGAAGTGACGGCATGCTGATCGGCCGCGAGGAAATCCTCATGCTTATCCCGCACGCCGGGGCCATGTGTCTGCACGATGCGGTGCTGGAGCACAGCGCGGAGCATATTCGCTGCGAGGCCGCCAACGCCTGCGATACCACGCACCCGCTGCGCCGCGATGGTCGGCTGCACGCACTGCATCTGGCCGAGTACGGCGCGCAGGCCATGGCGATTCATGGCGGCTTACTCGCGCGCGAGCGCGGCGAGCGCGCGCCACCGGGTTTTCTGGCGGTGATCCGCGAGCTCAAGCTGCAGGTGAACCGGCTCGACGATCTGGCTGCACCCTTGCAAACCGAGGCGCGCATGCTGCTCGGCGGCGCCGGCGGCTGGACTTATGAATTCAAGGCCAGCGCCGGAGGCCGACCGCTGGGCAGCGGCCGGGTGACGGTGATGTTGCTCCCATCCCTGAACAGGGAGCAGGCATGAAGCGCGCACTGGTCACTGGCGGCAGCGGCGATATCGGCGGCGCGATCTGTCACGCGCTCGCCGCGGCGGGCATGCACGTCTACGTGCATGCCAATAGTCAGCCCGCGCGGGCCGAAGCGGTGGTTGGCGCGATCGTCGCGCAAGGTGGCAGCGCGGAAAGCATCGTGTTCGACGTGACGGATGCCGCCGCTTGCGAACAGGCGCTCGACCTTGCGCTCAAAGCCGGCCCGATTCAGATACTGGTACACAATGCCGGCATCCACGACGACGCGCCGCTGGCGGGCATGAAGCCCGAGCAATGGCATAAAGTGATAGATGTGTCGCTACATGGCTTTTACAACGTCAGCCGGCCGCTGCTGCTGCCGATGATGCGCACGCGCTGGGGCCGCGTGCTCGCGCTGTCCTCGGTGGCGGGCGTGATGGGCAATCGCGGTCAGGCCAATTACGCCGCCGCCAAGGCCGGCTTGCATGGCGCGGTCAAGTCGCTGGCGATCGAGCTCGCCTCGCGCGGCGTGACGGCGAATGCGGTTGCACCCGGCATCATCCAGGGCAGCATGAGCCAGGACATTTTTCCGGCGGAAGCCATCAAGAATCTGGTGCCAATGCAGCGTAGCGGCCGGCCGGAGGAAGTGGCTGCGCTGATCGCGTTTCTGGCTTCGGAGGCGGCGGCTTATATCTCCGGCCAAGTCATCAGTATCAACGGCGGTATGGCATGAAAGCTGCGGTCGTAATTCCGGCATACAACGAGGCTGCGACCATTCGGGATGTGGTGATTCGCGCGCGTGCGCAACTGGACTGCGTCATCGTGGTGGACGATGGTTCCAGCGACGGCACCGCAGCGCAACTGGCCGGTCTGGACGTGGTGCTGCTACGCAATGCGCAGAACAGGGGCAAGGCCGACAGCTTGTGGCGCGGCCTGCAACACGCGCTGGAGTCAGGTTTCGACGCCGTCATCACGCTGGACGGTGACGGCCAGCATCAGCCGGAGGACATTCCGCGGGTGCTGGCCGCAGCGCGCGCGCAGCCGGGGCACATCATCATCGCCTCGCGTCTGCAGCACCGCGAGCACGCGCCGCCGCTGCGGCTGTTCGCCAACCGCATGGCGAATTTCTGGGTGTCCTGGGCCGCGGGTTATTTCATCCCGGATTCACAGTCCGGTTTCCGACTGTATCCGGCGCAAGTCCTGCGGCGCGTGCGGGTGCATCACGCGCGCCGCCATAGCTTTGTGTTCGAGAGCGAGATTCTGGTCGACGCCGCCTGGCGCGGCGCGCGCAGCGTGCCGGTACCGATCAAGTCTCTATACTTCCAGGCGACCCGGTCCAGTCATTACAAAGCGGGGCGCGACACCCTCGCAATTGCACGGATGGTCGCCTGGCGCCTCTTTCTGCGCGGTCTCAATCTGGTCGGCTTGCTGCGCGTGCTGGGCACACTACTCAGACCGCCGGCGGCGACACCCCTGAAAAAAGACGCGTAGACGCGTGAACCGGGGCTTGCACCGCGGCGACTGGCTGGCGCTGACCTACGCCGGCGTCACTCTCGGGCTGGTGCTGATCTACGGCGTCAGCTTGTGGACCCTTGGGCCCAGCACGCTCGTGTTTTTCGCGCTGGTGCTCGACGGCATTTTCCGTCCCGCTTCGCCCTGGTTCCTGCCGGTGGTGGCGCGCGGACCGCGCCGCGGCAAGACGGTCGCGCTGAGCTTCGACGACGGCCCCGATCCCGAAGTCACGCCGAAAATTCTTGACCTGCTCAGACACCACAAGGCCAAGGCGACTTTCTTTGTGATCGGCCGGCATGTCGAGCAATACCCGGATCTGGCGCGCCGTATCGTGGCAGAGGGTCACGAGCTGGGCAATCACACCCACACCCATCCGCGCCTGTTCAATCTCAAGCTGACGCGCGGCATGCAACGGGAAATCGAGCGCGCGTCCGCCATCATCCAGCACGTGACCGGTGTAAGGCCAGCGCTGTTCCGCCCGCCGATCGGCCTGAAAAATCCGCATCTGGCGATCGTCGCGCGCCGGCTCCGGCTGCAGGTGGTGATGTGGTCGCTGCACGCGCGCGACACGCTGTTCCGCAATCCGAAGCGGATTTCACGCCGCGTGCTCAGGCGTATCCGGCCCGGCGACATCGTGGATTTGCACGACGGACACGATCTGCCCGGCCAGCATCGCCGGCCGACGGTGCGGGCGGTCTCCTCCATCCTCGCCCAATTGGCGTGGCGCGGATGGCGCTGCGTGACGGTGTCGGAGCTGTTAAAGGGTTAGCGCCATTCGTTAGCGGGAGAGGCGCGCAAGCCAGCTTTTCCAAAGCGCGAGCCAGGTGTGCCAGTCGTGCCCGCCGTCCAGCGCGTGCATCGTGAGTTGCGGATTTTTCTGGTGCAGCAGTGCATACGCCGGCGCGAAGTCATCGCCGGCGCCGTACCACAACTCGATCTGTGGCAGCTTGCGCGGCGTGCTGAGATAGCGCCACGCCGCCAGCAGCTCTTGCTCGAAAGCCTCATCGTTTTTACGCGCGGCCAAGCCGTCGCGGCGCAGCCGCTCGATGAAAGCGTCATCGCCCAGGAAAGGCGCCAGCAAGAGCAGGCGCCGCACGCGCTCCGGATGGCGCCGCGCCAGTCCCAGCGCACCGAAGCCGCCGAGCGAGATGCCGGCCAGCGTGATCGGCGTGGGTGGCAGCGGTTTAAGCACGTCTTCATACAGGCGTTGATACACGGTGCGCGCGCGGTAGTAGCCGAAATGCGCGTCGGCCGCAATGAGCGCTAGCCGTCGCTGCTGGATCAGCGGTTTAGCGGCGGCGACAAAGCCCTCATCGTCAAAGTCCGCACCGCGGTCTTTGATACCGGGCAGCAGCACCACGATCTCCTGCGCCTGAGTCACCTCGCCATAACTTGAGGACGGCATCGGCTCAGCAGCGCAGCGCGCTGAAGCCAGCAGCAAGCCGAGCAGGGGCAGCGGCCACAACAGAAAACTGGGCATGCTGTCATTATGCTCCCCGGGAGCTCTGATTGACTTGTCATCGCGAGGAACAGAGTGACGAAGCGATCTCGCAAGTTTCTGAGTCGCATAAAGGCGAGATTGCTTCACTGCGTTCGCAATGACAATTCCACCCTTGACAAAGATTTCTTGGCGACACGGCTTCTGAT
The DNA here is from genome assembly GCA_050740255.1 of Nevskiales bacterium. Lineage (GTDB taxonomy): Bacteria > Pseudomonadota > Gammaproteobacteria > Nevskiales > JBOICV01 > JBOICV01. Next base: position 31,337 of record JBOICV010000150.1, read on the forward strand.
TCTGCTGCTGTTGCTCGCCTGGCCTGTGCTCGCGCTGGCGGTGGAGCGCATGACTCTATCGGCGGCGGCGATTGAAGGTAATGGCTGGCACGCGCGCGATGTCGCCATCGAACTGGACCTGGCGCAAACCCCCAATCGGAAAGTGGGCGGAGCAGCGAGCATTCGTATCGGCGCGCTGGAACTCCCTGCACCGCTAGGCAGCCTGCGCTCGATCACGCTGACTTGTCCGCAGCTCGAAACCAGCGCGGAGCGCCTGGCCTGTCGCGGCGCGCAACTCGTCGGCCTGGGTCAGGGCTTGAGCGGTAAGCCGGCGGAACTCGATTTCGAATATGTTGCGGCGACCGCTGCGCTGAACGCGGAGCTGCGCGCGCTGCGGCTGTATGGCGGCGCCTTGAATCTACAGCTTGCGATGGACGAAACCGGGACGCGTCTGCGTGGCCAGCTTCAGGACATTGCGCTGGCGCAGGCCGATCCTTTAATCGTGGCCACCGGAGTCGCCGGCCTTAGCGCGAGCGGCGGCGCCGACGTCGCCTTCAATCTGAGCATCGCGCCCGGACCTGAACCGCAGATGGGCGGGCAGCTTGAGTTCAAGCTGCGTGACGTGACGGCGAGCGAAGCCGAAGGCAAATATGCCAGCGACAAGTTCACGCTGAGCGCTCAGACCGAATTCGAGCGTCGAAAAACGGGTTGGGATTTCAAGCTCGACGCCCGCGCCAGCGGAGGGCAGATTTACATTGACCCGCTGTTCGTAGAGATCACAACCACCCCGCTTGAGTTGCGTACGCAAGGTCACTACGACGCGTCTCAGAGCTATCTGGTGCTCGGTCAGGCGGTGCTGCAGCAGGCGGAAATTCTGAACGCCAACCTGCAACTGACAGCGCAATTCAAACCCGCTTTCAAGCTGCAGAACTTAAGTGCCCATATCGAACAAGCGCAATTCCCCGGGGCCTACCCCTATATCCAGCCGTTTTTGATTGGCACCGCCTTCGATTCCTTGACGACGCAGGGCGCGCTGTCCGGTCAGTTGCGCATGCAGGACGGCAAACCGCAGGCCGTGCATGCGGAGTTGAAACAAATGCATTTGCACGACACCGGCGAGCGTTTCTCCGTCGATGCGCTCGACGGTGTTGTGCACTGGTCGGAAGCCGATGCGGTGCCGGAGAGCCGTTTACGCTGGACCGGTGGCAGCGCCTACCAGGTTCCTTTCGAGGCTGCCGAGCTCAGGGTGCAGACCCAGGGCCGCGACGTGGCGCTACTCGCGCCCTGGCGCCAGCCATTTCTGGGTGGCGCCTTGGTGATCGAACGCCTCAGCGCGCAGGCCCTCGGCAAACCCGAACAAAAACTGGGTTTTGACGGCAAACTGGAGCCGATCGATTTGCACGCCTTGTCCTCGGCCCTCGGCTGGCCGGCCTTCAGCGGCAAGCTGGCCGGTACGCTGCCGCAGCTTACCTATAGCGGCGAAGTGCTCAGTCTGGGTGGGACGCTCGTCGCGCAGGTCTTCGATGGCGCAGTCACCGTCGAGAAATTTCGTCTAAGCAGTCCCTTCGGCCGCCTGCCGCAACTGAACGGCGATCTGCGCCTGCGCAATATTGATCTGGCGCAGGCCACCGGCGCGTTCTCGTTCGGCCGCATCGAGGGGCGCGTGCATGGCGATGTGACGCAACTGCAACTGCTCAACTGGCGGCCAGTCGCCTTCGACGCGAAGTTGTACACGCCGCCGGACGACCGCTCGCGGCACCGCATCAGCCAGCGCGCCATTGAGAACATCTCCTCCATCGGCGGCGGCGGCGCGGCTGGCGTCATCTCCAAGGGCTTCTTGCGCTTCTTCGAGGATTTCGCTTACGAGCACATCGGCCTGTCCTGCGTCCTGGCTAACGGCATCTGCCGCATGGGCGGCATCGAGCCCAAGGACGGCGGCTATTACATCGTCAAAGGCGCGCTGCTGCCGCGCGTTGACGTGGTGGGCTATGCGCGCGAAGTGAACTGGGAGGTGCTGCTAGCGCAGCTCAGGAACGCCACCGCCGGCGCAGGGCCTGTGATTAAATAGAACCGCTGCATTGTCAGGCGGTCTTAAGCTTTGGCGCTCATCACAGCGGGGAAGGAGTCATCATGAAACACGCTCTGCCGTTCAATCTGATCGGCGCCGCTTTGGCGGCCGGCTGCGTCACCATCAATGTCTACTTCCCGGCGGCCGCCGCCGAGAAGGCTGCCGACCGCATCATCGAGGACATCTGGGGCAAGCAACCCCAGGGTGGCTCCGCCCCCGGCACTGAAAAAAGCACACCCACTCAGCCGAATTCCGGTTTATTGCCGGCGCTGCAGTATTTCGCCGCGGGAACGCTGAACTTCATCATCCCGCTGGCCGAAGCCCAGGCCGATATTGATATTTCCTCACCGGCGGTACAGCAGGTCAAAGCGGCGCTGGAAGCACGGCACGGTCAGCTCGCCGCCCATTACGCGAGCGGCGCCGTCGGTCTGACCGCTGGCGGCGACGTCGCCGTCCGCGACCCCAATCTGATTCCGCTGCCGCAGCGCAATGCGGTAAAAAAACTGGTCGCCGACGACAACGCCGATCGTGCCGCGCTGTATCGCGAAATCGCCGTCGCCAACGGCCATCCAGAATGGGAGGCCGACATCCGTGCCACCTTTGCCAAGCGCTGGGTGGATAAAGCGGCAGCCGGTTGGTATTACCAGGACGCCGGCGGTACCTGGAAGCAGAAGTAGAAGTAGAAGCAGAAGCAGAATGCTTCGCCCTGCGGGCTCGCAATGACAGGCCTGTCCTGAGCTTGTCGAAGGGCTTGTCATCGCGAGGCCTGTCCTGAGCCTGTCGAAGGGGCCCTTGGGCTCGTGGCGATCTCGCTCCGGGCAAACTGAGACACTACCCAAAAATCTCTCCTGCGCAGATAAATGATCCGCTGGCCGCTCGCTCTGGTCTTGTTGTACGTCGCGCTCGCGCTCGGTGTGGACACGCTCGCGGTGCAGGGCGTCCGCTGGCCTTTCGACTGGAGCGTGTTCCGGTGGCAGTTGGCGGATGTTTATCTATGGGTCCATCCGGCGGCATCCGCGATTGGTGTTCCGGAGGGCCTGTATGCCTGGCTGCACTGGCGCCTGCCGCAGAAATTCGACGTCTATTCCTTTCTGATCTGGCTGGTCATCCCCGGCCTTCTATGCGTTCGCGGTATGGACTGGGGTGCTTTCGGCGTGACGCGGTTCAAGCGCAAAGACTGGCTCGTGCTCGGCCTGCTGGCGGCCGGTGGTGCGGCCGCGATGTTCCTAATCCCACAGGTGCCGGAGCTGCGGCGCGCCTACCCCAATCTCAGCCATCTCGACCCGGCGGTGAAGCTGGACTATTTCAACGGCCAGCTTATCTGGATTCTGTCCTGGCTTTTGGGCTGGGAATTCATGCACCGCTATTTCCTGCTGCGCTCGGTCAGCGCACGCTGGCCCCAGTTCGGCTGGCTGCTGCCGCCGCTCGCGGAAGGGGTTTATCACCTGCAAAAGCCGCTGCTGGAAGCCGGCGGCATGGTGCTGCTGTCGCTGGTGCTGACGCGCTGGGCGCTGGCGCGCAACAATGTGTTGCTGCCCTTTTTGGCGCACCTCATCATCGAGATCGAGGTGGTGTTGTTCATGCTGTTAGCGTGATTGTTAACGTAGCGGCGCCACCTGCTGGTGGCGGTAGCAGCCAACAACATGATCGTTGACCATACCCACCGCCTGCATGAAGGCGTAAATGATGGTCGAGCCGACAAACTTGAAACCCCTTTGCTGCAAGTCCTTGCTGATCTGGTCCGATAACGCGGTCTTGGCCGGCACCTGCTTGAGGCTGCGCCAATGGTTCTGAATCGGCGAACCTTCCACGTAACGCCATAAATAAGCATCCAGGCTGCCGAATTCCTCACGCAGTTCCAGCACCGCACGCGCATTACTCACCGCGGCATTGATCTTGAGCCGGTTGCGCACGATGCCGGGATCGGCCAGCAGTTTTTCGATTTTCGCTTCGGCGTAGCGGGCGACTTTCTCCGCGTCGAAACCGTCGAAGGCGCGCCGGTAGTTTGGCCGCTTGTTCAGAATCGTCGACCAGGACAAGCCCGCCTGCGCGCCCTCGAGTATCAGCATTTCGAACAAATGCCGCTCGCCATGCGCCGGCACGCCCCATTCCTGATCGTGATAAACGAGATAGTTTTCGGCAGCCGCCCCAGAGTAGTGCTCGGCCCAGGGGCAACGCGAGAGGGGTGCGGCATTCATCGTCATCAACTCCGCAAAGGCTTGAGTAAAGACCCGCTTTGAAGCGCTGCCACCGGCGCACTATACTGCAAGGTGTTCGGCACCGGGAGCGGGAAAATGTCCAGCGATTTCAAGACCTTCAACGAATTCTACCCATTTTATCTGGGCGAGCACGCCAATATAACCTGCCGCCGCCTGCACTTTGTCGGCTCGAGCGGCGGCCTGGTCTGTCTGGTGCTGGCCATTGCCACGATGAACCTATGGTGGTTGCTCGCGGGGCTGGTATTCGGCTACGCCATGGCCTGGATTGGCCACTACTTCTTCGAGCACAACAAGCCGGCGACCTTCAAGCACCCGTTCTATAGTTTTATCGGCGATTGGGTGATGTACAAGGAAATCCTCACCGGCAAAATCAAGCTTTAAGGAATCTCTGATTTATCCGTCACACCGGCGGCTTTTAAAGCGCCCTGCTTTTTCGGTAGCGCCTCAGTTCGCCGCCTAACCTTTATGCTCGTCATTCCGGCGAAAGCCGGAATCCAGTCTTTCCACGCACATGGACACCGGCCTGCGCCGGTGTGACGGCAAACTGAGACATTGCCGCTTTTTCCAATACCACGAAAGTCTGCGCATGCACCCGCGGCAGCATCGGCCGGAATTCACGCACGACTAACCCCGCTTGCCGGGCTTCCTGCGCGAACAAGTCACGCGGAATCATCTTCACCCGAACCGGCTTACGCTTGAGCTTGGACAGCAGTTGCTTGCTATACCAATGCACGCTGCCGGCGTCGTAGAAAGTCAGAATCACCCAGCGTTTGGAGACTCGCGCCAACTCTTTTAGCGCGGCTATCCGCCACTCCGGGTTGTGCAGGTGTTGAAACAGCCGGATGGAGCAGGCCAGATCCATTTCACCGTCGCCAAGCGTCAGGCCCTTCAACAAATCGCCCTGAAAGGCGCGCGCACCGAGCCCCAGATCGTCGCGTTCCTTGACGAAGTTCACCATGTCGTCGGAGATATCCACCAGCACCAGCCGGTAGTCGAGGGCACGCAATATCGGAACGATGCGACCGTAACCACAGGGTACGTCCAAGGCGCTGCCACCACGGCCGGCATAACGCTCGATCAGCTCCGCCAGCACCGACCGTTCGCGGCGGTCCACCCGTTTCTGCAGGCTGGTCTTGTAGCGCTTGCTTTCGTAGTATTCGACCGCGCCGCGGCTGCCGAAAGGCTGGCGCTCCTGGTCTGGATTGGACATGACGCGAGTATAACTAATGAGAACAAACGGTCTCAGCTAAAATAGCGCCCCCAAGCTTTAGCTTCCTCTCCCCCTGTGGGAGGGGATTGAGGGGAGGGGTGATCGTATCGGCGCGGTTTACCAAGTTATGACAGCTTCCGGGAAGAATGAATTCGACGTCATTGTCATCGGCGGTGGTCACGCCGGTACGGAAGCGGCGCTCGCTGCTGCGCGTGTGGGCGCGCGCACGCTGCTGCTGACGCACAGCATCGAGACGCTAGGCGCGATGTCCTGCAATCCTGCGATCGGCGGTATCGGCAAGGGGCATCTGGTCAAGGAAATCGACGCGCTCGGCGGCGCGATGGCACGCGCGGCGGATCGCGCCGGCATCCATTGCCGCAGATTGAATGCGAGCAAAGGCCCGGCGGTGCGCGCCACCCGTTTTCAGGCCGACCGCCAGCTCTACCGGCAAGCCATCCGGCAGATGCTTGAGACGCAGCCGAATCTGGCCTTGTTTCAGCAGGCCGTGGACGATTTGATCGTCGAAGGCGACCGCATCACCGGCGTCGTCACCCAAACCGGGCTGAAATTTCACGCACCCACCGTGGTGCTGACTACGGGCACTTTTCTCGCGGGTCGCATCCACGTCGGGCTGAATAATTTCCCCGGCGGCCGCGCGGGCGACGCGCCCGCGAATGCCTTGTCGCAAAAGCTGCGTGAGCTGCCGTTCAACGCCGGTCGCCTGAAAACCGGCACGCCGCCGCGGCTTGACGGCCGCACGATTGATTACTCGAAACTGTCGGCGCAAGCTGGCGATGACCCGCGCCCGGTGTTTTCCTTCCTCGGCTCGCGCGATGAGCATCCGCCGCAAACCGTCTGTCATCTCACGCGTACCAATACGCGCACGCATGAGCTCATCAAAAGCGGCTTGGATCGCTCGCCGATGTATACCGGCGTGATCGAGGGCGTCGGCCCGCGCTACTGCCCGTCGGTGGAAGATAAAGTGATGCGTTTCGCCGACAAGGATTCACACCAGATATTCCTGGAGCCGGAAGGTCTGAATACGTCCTCGGTTTATCCCAACGGCATCTCCACCAGCCTGCCTTATGACGTACAAGTCGAGCTGGTGCATTCCATCGAAGGGCTCGAACACGCGCATATCACCGCGCCGGGCTATGCCATCGAGTACGACTATTTCGATCCGCGCGACCTCAAGCCTTCGCTGGAAACCCGATTCGTGGGCGGACTTTATTTCGCCGGTCAGATCAATGGCACCACCGGCTACGAGGAAGCCGCCGCTCAAGGCCTGCTCGCTGGCCTCAACGCCGCGCTGGCCACGCAGGGCCGCGACGCCTGGACGCCGAAACGCGACGAGGCGTATATCGGTGTGCTGGTGGATGACCTCATCACCCGCGGCACCATTGAGCCTTACCGCATGTTCACCAGCCGCGCGGAGCATCGGCTGTTATTGCGCGAAGACAATGCCGATCTGCGCCTGACCGAAACCGGCCGCAAGCTGGGGCTGGTGGATGACGAGCGCTGGAGCCGATTCAGCAAGAAGCGCGAGGCGATCGAATGCGAACAGGCCCGCCTGGCGCAACTGCGCCTGGTTCTCCCTCTCCCTCGGGGAGAGGGCGGGGGTGAGGGCGCTTCAATCGCAGCGCTCGACGCTCTGCGTCGTCCAGAAATCAATTACGCGTCACTGATGCAACTCGGCGCCGGCCCGGCGGTGGATGATCCGCTGGTGGCCGAGCAGATAGAAATTCAGATCAAGTACGCCGGTTATATCGAACGCCAACATTCTGAGATCGAACGTACCCGCCGCTACGAAACCCTGCCGCTACCGGAAGACCTGGATTACGCCGGGGTGCGCGGTTTGTCCAACGAAGTGCGGCAAAAACTTGCGCGCCATCGTCCGGCCACGCTCGGTCAGGCAGGCCGCATCTCCGGCGTCACGCCTGCCGCGGTCTCCTTATTGCTGGTGCATTTGAAGAAAACCGGCGCCAGCTTGCGCCGCAGCGCTTGATGCGCTGCGTTGCAGCGGTGCTGCTGATTTTTCTGGCGGCAGGTTGCAATCCCGTCGGCCAGGGCGAGGACACCCGGCTCGTTTCGCGCCTTACGCCGGAGAAAATTGACGGCAAATTCGTGCTGCGCCGTGCCAATGGCGCGGAGCCGGAGACGCTCGACCCGCACCGCGCGCAAAGCGCCAACGCGGCGAACATCATCCGCGATCTCTACGAAGGCCTGGTCGGGGCCGAGCCGGACGGCAGGCTCTCGCCAGCCGCTGCGCAGAGCTGGGAAGTCAGCGCCGACGGTAAAACCTACACCTTCCACCTGCGACCGAACGCACGCTGGTCCAATGGTGAAGCCGTTACCGCCAGCGATTTCGTCTACGGCCTGCGGCGCTGCGTGGATCCGGCCACGGGTTCGGCTTATGCGGAAATCCTGAAACCCATTCAGAACGCGGAAGAGATCGTCGCCGGCAAGTTGAAACCAGACGCGCTCGCCGCCCAGGCGGCGAACGATCACACCCTGATCGTCCAGCTCAAGGCGCCCACGCCGTATTTTCTGGGCATGCTGGCGCACACCAGCAGTTTTCCGGCCTGGCGCAAATCAATCGAAGCGCATGGCGACCAGTTCACGCGTCCCGGCAAGCATGTGACCAACGGCGCTTACCGCATCAAGGAATGGGTCACCAGTTCCTACATTCTGATCGAGCGCAATCCCTACTACTGGGACAACGTGAACACGCGCCTGGACTATGTGCGTTATCTGCCGATCGAGAACACCGACTCCGAGTTCAAGCGTTATCTCTCCGGCGAAGTAGACTGGACCGGCGGCGTGCCGATTCCGCGGCTGGAAGCGGTGCGCAAGCAGCTGAAGGATCAGTTCTACATGTTCCCGACGTTGGGGGTGTACTACTACGGTCTGAATACAGAGCGCGCGCCGTTCAAGGGTAATACCAAATTGCGGCAGGCGTTGACGCTTGCCATTGACCGCAAAATCCTGGTTGAGAAAGTTACGCGCGGCGGCGAGATTCCTGCCTATGCCTGGGTGCCGCCCGGTGTCCACAACTACGAGCAGCAGCGCGTCGTCTGGGCCGAGTGGCCGCGTGACAAGCAACTCGCCGAGGCGCGGCGTTTATATCAGGAATCAGGTTACGCCAACGACGAGCCACTGGAACTGCGTTACAACACGCTGGAAGCGCACAAAAAGATTGCGGTCGCGATTGCCTATATGTGGAAACAGGCGCTGGGTGTGAAGGTGCGCCTGATCAACGAGGAGTGGAAGGTTTTTCTGCAGAACGTGCAGTACAAGAAAGTCACCCAGGTTTACCGGCTCGGCTGGTTCGGCGACTACGACGATGCCAACACCTTCATGGAGCTGATGTACTCGCGCTTTGGCTTAAACGGCACCGGCTATCAGAGCGCGGAATACGATGCGCTGGTGGACAAGGCAAGTTACGAGGCCGATCCGGCTTACCGGCGCAAACTGCTGCAGGCCGCCGAACGCCAGTTGCTGAACGATTTGCCGATCATTCCGTTGTACCACTACGTCAACAAGCATTTGATGAAGCCCTACGTGAAGGGCTACGCCGGCAACGTACTGGATCATCACTACAGCAAGAATCTCTGGATCGAATGGCCGCTCCGCGCGCACTCCCAAGAATTACTTTCCCCTCCCCCCGAGGGAGGGGATACAGGGGAGGGGGCATAAAATGCTCAGCTACGCTTTCCGTCGTGCATTGGGCGCTCTGCCCACGCTGTTCGTGCTGCTCACACTGGCCTTCTTCATGATCCGGCTGGCGCCGGGTGGACCGTTCGACACGGATCGCGCGCTGCCGCCGGAGATCGAGGCCAATCTCAACAAGAAATACCATCTCGACGAGCCGCTGCCGAAGCAATACCTGCGTTATCTGGCGGATGTGCTGACCGGTGATTTCGGCCCGTCATTTCAGTATCGCGATCAGACCGTCAATCAGCTTATTGCAGACGGCTTTCCGGTCTCGCTAAGGCTCGGTCTGGGCGCGATCACCTTGGCGCTGCTGTTGGGGGTGCTGCTCGGCACGGCCGCAGCGCTGCGGCAGAACGGCCCCACCGACTACGGCGTGATGCTGTTTGCAATGCTCGGCATTTCCATTCCGGGATATGTGCTCGCTCCACTCATGATTCTCGGATTTGCGGTGTATCTGGGCTGGTTGCCGGCCGGTGGACTCGGTGGCTGGAAGAACTACATCATGCCGGTGCTGGCGCTGTCGGCTGCGCATACCGCATATATCGCGCGTCTTACGCGCGGCAGCATGATTGAAGTGCTGCGCTCCAATTTTCTGCGCACCGCCCGTGCCAAGGGCCTGCCGACCACGCAAGTGATTTTCCGGCATGCCTTGCCGGCGGCGATGGTGCCGGTGGTTTCCTTTCTCGGTCCGGCCACCGCGGGCATCATCACAGGTTCCGTGGTGATCGAAACCATCTTCGGCATTCCCGGCTTGGGCCGTTTCTTCGTGTTGGGCGCCTTGAATCGCGACTACACGCTGGTGATGGGCGTGGTGCTGTTCTACGGCATGCTGATTATTCTGTTCAACTTCCTGGTGGATCTGCTGTATGCCTGGCTGGATCCGCGGGTGAAATACTGATGCCGGCTAAAGCCCTCACCCGCGCGCGCTGCGCGCGCACGGCCTCTCCCGGAGGGAGAGGCAAGAATAGTTCCCTCTCCCTCTGGGAGAGGGTCAGGGTGAGGGCGCTTTGATGTTCAGATCGAGCTCAGTTCTGAGAAAGGCCGGCGAAGTCAGCGGCCGCAGCCTCTGGCAGGACGCTTTCGCACGGCTGGCCGCCAATCCCGCCGCCCTGCTGAGCCTGCTGATACTCACCACGATGACCACGCTTACGCTGATCGGCCCCTGGGCCAGCAGCTTCGCCGTGGATGATCTTGACTGGGACGCAATCTGGCTGGCGCCGCAGTTCAGCGGCGTGCATCCGCTCGGCACTGACAGCCTCGGCCGCGATCTTTTCGTGCGGGTGCTGGAAGGGGGACGCGTGTCGCTGCTGGTCGGCGTCGTGTCCACGCTGGTCAGCCTGCTGGTCGGCGTGACCTATGGCGCGGTGGCCGGTTACTTCGGCGGCAAGGTGGATGCGGTCATGATGCGTATCGTGGATATCCTCTACGCGCTGCCGTTCATGTTCTTCGTGATCTTGCTGATGGTTTTCTTCGGCCGGCATCTGGTGCTGATTTTCGTCGCTATCGGCCTGGTCAACTGGCTGGACATGGCGCGCATCGTGCGCGGCCAGACGCTTTCGCTGAAGCACAAAGAGTTCATCGAGGCGGCGCGCATGGCGGGTGCGCCGAATGCGCGCATCATCCGTCATCACATCGTGCCGAATCTGCTCGGCGTGGTAGTGGTGTACGCCACGTTGACGATCCCGCAGGTGATTCTGGTCGAGTCCTTCCTGAGCTTCCTCGGCCTGGGGGTACAGGAGCCGGCCACGAGTTGGGGTGCGTTGGTGAATGAAGGCGCGGCCGAGATGGAACGTGCGCCGTGGCTGCTGATTTATCCCGCCAGCTTTCTTGCCGTGACTCTGCTGTGTTTTAACTTTATTGGAGATGGATTAAGAGATGCGCTTGATCCCAAAGATCGCTGACACCATCGCACAAAAGTATCCACCGTCATCCCGGCCAAGGAATGGCCGGGATCCAGTAACAGGGACGTTTGAACCCGACGGATTGCGCGATGCGCTCGATCCGAAGGACCGCTAGAAAGTGACCCCAAGGATCGCTAATGCTGCTTGATGTGTCCCGCCTCAGCATCAGTTATCACACCCGTGACGGCTTGGTGGAAGCCGTCAAGGACCTGAGCTTTCAGCTCAACGAGGGCGAGACGCTTGGCGTGGTCGGCGAATCCGGCTCCGGCAAGACGCAGGCCGCGATGGCGATCATGGGCGTGCTCGACCGCAATGCCGAAGTCAGCGGCTCAGTGAGATGGGAAGGTCAGGAGCTGGTCGGCGCCAGGGCGACGGTGCTGAACAACATCCGCGGCGATCAGATCGCGATGATTTTCCAGGACCCGATGACTTCGCTAAATCCGCATTTGCGGATCCGCACGCAGATGACGGAAGTGCTGCGCGAGCACAAGAATATGAATGAGAAGCAGGCGCAGCAGCGCGCCATCGAAATGTTGCAGGCGGTAAAGATCCCCGACGCCGCGCGGCGCATCGAGCAGTATCCACACGAGTTTTCCGGCGGCATGCGCCAGCGTGTGATGATTGCGACCAGTCTGCTGTGTGAACCCAAACTGCTGATTGCCGACGAACCCACCACCGCGCTGGATGTAACGGTGCAGGCGGAGATACTCAGATTGATTCGCGAGCTGCGCACGCGTATGGGTACGGCGCTGATTCTGATCACCCATGATATGGGTGTCGTGGCCGGTAACTGCGAGCGCGTGCTGGTAATGCACGAGGGTGCGTTGCAGGAATCCGGCACCGCGGAAGAAATTTTCTATAACCCGCGCCGGCCTTATACGCAGAGGCTGCTCGCCGCTGTTCAGCGGCTGGAGCCCATTCAGTGACCGTCCCCGCCATCGCCACCGCTTCCGCCCTGCTCACGGTGCGGCAATTGCGGGTCTATTTCCCGCCGCTCAGCCGCTTCGGCCGCACCAGGAGCGGACCGGTGAAAGCGGTGGATGGTATCCAGCTTGATCTCAACGCCGGCGAAACCCTCGGCATCGTCGGTGAATCGGGTTGCGGCAAATCTACCCTGGCACGTGCATTAGTAGGGCTGCAGCCGGTGACTGCCGGCGCCGTGCTGCTCGACGGCCAGGACATCACCCGCTTCGGCGAACAGGGCTGGCGCCAGTTGCGCCGGCAGATGCAAATGGTGTTTCAGGATCCGCTGGCCAGCCTTAATCCGCGCCTGACCATCGGCCAGAACATCGCGGAGCCGCTGATCAATCTGTTCCCGGAACTGGACGCAGCGCAGAAATGGGAAAGAGTGCTGGAAATTTTGCCCAAGGTCGGTTTGAAACCCGAGCACGCTAACCGTTATCCGCACGAATTTTCCGGCGGCCAGAATCAGCGCACCGGCATCGCGCGCGCGCTGGTGGTGCGGCCACGCGTGCTGGTCTGCGACGAGGCGGTAAGTGCGCTGGATGTGACCGTGCAGGCGCAAATTGTCGAGTTGCTGATGCAGTTGCAGCGCGAGATGAACCTGGCGATGATTTTCATCGCGCACGATCTTTCCGTAGTGCGCAAGATAAGCCACCGCGTGCTGGTGATGTACCTGGGCAAAATCATGGAGCAGGCCCCCACCGCGCAATTATTCCGCGAGCCGCGTCATCCCTATACGCGTGCGCTGCTGGCGGCGGTGCCGATTCCCGATCCGCGCGCTGAACGCGCGCGCGAGAAAATCATTCTGGAGGGGGAGCTGCCGTCGCCGGCTGATCCGCCCGAAGGCTGCGTGTTCAGAACGCGCTGCCCGATTGCCGACAATATCTGCGGTCAGCAGATACCGGGGCTGCGCAAGCTGTCCGGCGGCAGCTACGCCGCCTGTCATTTTGTGGCGGGCTGACGGCAACCGCTATTTGTCGGGGAGTGTCTTCGCGAGATCCGCATCATCCAGCACGGGAATGATCTCGTGCGCCCCATGCTCAGTCCACTGCCGCAGCCATCCGGAAAGCAGCGCCAGATCGGGTGTCTCGACGAACACATAACTGGTATCGAAGCTTGCCGAAAACCAGCGACCGAGCCGTTTCACTCCGGGCGGTGGATTACGGTCCGGGGATTCGAGATAGCGTGTGAGAGCGGTTTCCGCACTTTCCCCGACGTGGAGTTTTGAGATGATGAGCAACTTCACGCGGATCTCCTGGATGGTGAAACAGCAGCTAAAGTTTACTTAAGCTTGGATGGAAAAGTCATGCCGGAGTTCAGCACCGGCTCGCCGTATCCGATATCTAGGCTTCAATCAGGCCAGCGCTGGGCCGGCCGAACAACTGTGAGAACCGTCCGCGCCAGGTTTTGCAGCGCCAGAAGCCGCGCCACATCGCTACCCACTCGTGAAAGGCGATCATGATCGGGTTGAAAGTTTGAACATTCCTGGTCAGGCCGTACTTAACTTTTTCGACTTCCGGCTCGAAGCTGCCGAACAATTTGTCCCAGACGATAAAGATGCCGGCGTAGTTCCTGTCTATGTACTGCGGATTGCTGCCGTGATGCACGCGGTGGTGCGAAGGCGTGTTCATGACCCACTCCAGCGGCCCCAGCTTCTTGATGGACTCGGTGTGAATCCAGAATTGATATAGCAGCGAAATCGCCTGCTGTGTGATGATCATCAGCGGATGAAAGCCGATCAATGCGAGCGGCGCCCAGAAGATGAAACCGGTCATCGGCGTGGTCCAGCTCTGGCGCAGCGCAACCGCCAGGTTGAAGCGCTGGCTGGAATGATGATTCACATGCGCCGCCCACATGAAGCGGATTTCGTGGTGCAGACGGTGAAACCAGTAGTAAAAGAAGTCCTCCAGCACAATCAGCAATGCCCAGCTCCACCAGGTATTGGCGGGGATTTCGAACCAGCGGTATTGGTAGATCCAGGCGAACAGCGCGCCCATCGCCAGCGCCTTCCAGGCCGCACTGATGATGACGTTGCCCAGCCCCATCGTCAGGCAGGCCATCGAGTCCCGCCATTCATAGAGCTGCTGTCGGCTGGCGCGCGCGTACCAGAGCTCCCCGCCGATCAGCAGCAAAAACGCCGGGATGGAAAAGTAAATAAGGGCGGACATCGAAACTCCTCTCCGCCCTGGATTTTACCCCACCCGCGCCGTCATTCCGGCCAAGGCCGTTGCACGGCCGTGAGCCGGAATCTTGCGCCTGTGATTGATTCCCGCCTTCGGAAGAACGCCGGGGCTAACAGTTCGGCCGCTTGCCGCTCGCCTGTGCTTGTTGGTAAACCGGCACATACTGCGGTGCCGCCTTCTGCAAATCGCGGATGCGGTTTTTGCTCGAAGGATGGGTGGAGAGGAATTGCGGTGGACCCTTGCCGCTGGCCCGCTGCATGTTCTGCCACAGGGCTACGCTCTCACTGGGATGAAAGCCCGCGCGCGACATGAATTTCAGCCCCAGCCCGTCCGCCGCGCTTTCCTGACCGCGCGAAAAGGGCAGCAGTACGCCGAATTGCGCGCCCAGCCCGAGTGCCGCCATCGCCGTGCGGCTTTGGCCCAGGTTGGTGAAGCCTTCAAGCGCGCGCAAACCGAGGTCGGTAACTACCGAGGTAGACACGCGCTGATTGGCGTGCTCGGCCTGCACGTGGCCGATTTCGTGGCCCAGCACGGCTGCCAGCTGACCTTGGGTGGTCGCCACTTGAAGCAGGCCTTCGTAGACACCGATCTTGCCGCCCGGCAGCGCGAAGGCATTTGCCTCCTTGCCGGCAAACAAATTGACTTCCCATTTGCCGCCGACTTCGCGCGTGAGCGCCTGCGCGACGCACTGTACCCGCGCAGTGCCGCGCGCGTCCTTGGAAATCGGCGTCTTCTTCTTGATTTCCGTGTAAGCCTCATCGCCCATCTGGTCCATCTGTCTATCCGAAAACAGCGCGAGCTTGAAGGCCAGCGCGGAGCTGCTGGCGAACAGGCAGATCAGGAGAACCGCAAGCCGGGAATGCATGGTGAACCTCGTTATGCAATGGAACGAATCATGGAACGGTAAATCTATCGGGTACGAAGCGGCGTCTTAGCTACCGACCTTGGGCGCTGCGCCGTCCGCAGAAGCTTTGAAAATGGCTTTGGTCACAAGTTCCGCGGCGGCGCCTTTGGCACCGGCATTTTACGCCCTCGCCTGAACCCAGCTTAGGCAATAGACGCTGAACGGTGTCTGAACGCCTGTAAAATCGCGCCCGTGGAAGACCCCATGGAAGATGTCACTCCCCTTATTGAGAATCTCAATGACGCCCAACGCGAGGCCGTAACGGCCCCGGTGGGGCATTTGCTGGTGCTGGCCGGCGCCGGCAGCGGCAAGACCCGTGTGCTGACGCACCGGATCGCCTGGCTGGTACACGTCGAGAAGGCTTCGCCTTACTCGGTGCTGGCGGTGACCTTCACCAATAAGGCGGCGCACGAGATGCGCTCGCGCATCGAGCATCTGGTGGATGTACCGGTGCAGGCGCTGTGGGTCGGCACGTTTCATGGGCTCGCACATCGGCTGCTGCGCCAGCATTGGCAGGAGGCGCGGTTGCCGCAGGCCTTCCAGATTCTGGACGGCGAGGATCAGCTCCGTCTGATCAAGCGGGTATTGCGCGCACAGCAGATTGACGAGGAGCGCTGGCCGCCGCGGCTTTGCGCCAGTTTCATCAATGGCAATAAAGACGAAGGCCGGCGCCCGCAGCATCTCTCCCCGACCGGCGACTATGCGCGCGACACGCTGCTGCGCGTCTATCAGGCCTATGAAGAGGCCTGCGCGACCGCCGGTGTGGTGGACTTCGCGGAGTTGTTGCTGCGTGCACATGAACTGCTGCGCGACAACGCCGAATTGCAAGCGCACTACCGGCGGCGTTTCCGCCACATTCTGGTGGATGAGTTCCAGGACACCAACAGCCTGCAATACGCCTGGGTGCGCCTGCTGGCCGGCCCTTCTATTGAAAACGGGGGCGGTTGCGTGTTCGTAGTGGGTGACGACGACCAGAGCATTTATTCCTGGCGCGGCGCCAAGGTCGGCAACATCCTGCGTTTCGAGAAGGACTATGCCGGCGCCAGGTTGATTCGCCTGGAGCAGAACTACCGCTCCACCGGCACCATCCTGAAAGCGGCGAACGCGCTGATCGCACACAACAGCGGCCGCATGGGAAAAAACCTCTGGACCGAAGGACGTGATGGGGAACCGATCGAGCTCTACGCGGCCTTCAACGAGTACGACGAGGTGCACTACGTGCTCGGCCGCATCCGCGGCTGGCTGGACGGCGGCGGCAAGCGCAGCGACGTCGCCATTTTGTATCGCTCCAATGCCCAGTCGCGCGTATTCGAAGAGGCACTGATCCGCGAGGACATGCCTTACCGGGTATACGGCGGTCTGCGCTTCTTCGAGCGCGCGGAGATCAAGGACGCGCTGGCCTATCTGCGTCTGGTCGCCAACCGCGACGACGATCCCGCCTTCGAACGCATCGTGAATCTGCCGACGCGCGGCATCGGCAATACCACGCTGGACAAGCTGCGCGCCGCTGGCCGTGCCAGCGGTATTTCGCTCTGGCGTGCCGCGCAGCAAATGCTAAGCATTGGCGGCAGAAGTGCCGGCGCGCTGCAGGTCTTCCTGGATCTGATTGACCGGCTGATGGCGGATACCCAGACGATGAGCTTGAGCGAGCAGGTATTGCACATCGTCGAACACAGCGGACTGATTGCGCACTACCAGAAGGAAAAAGGCCAGGCAGGCGAGGCACGGGTGGAGAACCTGGAGGAGCTGGCCAATGCCGCGCGCGGTTTCGAGCAGGGTGAAGAAGGCACCAATCCGCTGAATGAATTCCTGGGGCATGCGGCACTGGAGGCGGGTGAGATGCAGGCCGGCGCCTGGGACGACTGCGTGCAGCTCATGACCCTGCACTCCGCCAAGGGTCTGGAGTTTCCGCTGGTCTTTCTGGTCGGGCTGGAGGAGGGCTTATTCCCGCACCAGCGTTCGATTGAGGATGAAAACGGCCTGGAGGAGGAGCGCCGGCTGTGCTACGTCGGCATGACCCGCGCGCGTGAGCGCCTGCATCTGTCCTATGCCGAGGTGCGCCGCCTGCACGGCGCCGAGAACTACGGCGCGCCCTCGCGTTTCCTGCGTGAGCTGCCGGCCAAGCTGTTGCTGGAAGTGCGCCCGCAGATCTCGGTGTCGCGGCCAAGCTATCCGGCGCCGCGCAAAGCGATCGGCAGCAATTTCAACATCAAGGTAGCGGATGACGCCGTTGCGGGTTTCAAACTGGGTCAGCGCGTGCGTCACGCGAGCTTCGGTGAGGGCGTGATCCTGCAGTTCGAAGGCGACGGCGAGCGTGCGCGAGTGCAGGTCAGGTTTGGCAACACCGGTAGCAAGTGGTTGATGCTCGGTTATGCGAACCTCAGTGCGTTGTAAGCCCCTCACCCTTGCGTCGCGCCGCAATCCTGCTCCGCTTGCAAGCCCGGGCAGACCGTCCGTGGTCTACCCGCTCGTCGGGATCAAGCGATGCTTGATCTTGTTCCGCCTCGCCCTCTCCCCGCAAGCGGGGAGAGGGGATCAGGAAGAATGATTTATCAGATGGCGAGAAACTGCGCGAGATTCCACTGGAATTTGACCGGCTCGTCTATCATCGGCACATGGCCGGAGCGCTCGAAGCGCACCACGCGCGCATGTGGCACCTGCGAGCGGATGAATATCTGTCCTGCGGCCGGATACATGCGTGAGCGCATGCCAACCATGACCGTCATCGGCGTCTGAATCTGCGCGAGTGTGTCGCGCATATCGTAATCCTCGTCCATATACGCGCGCAGGCACTGGATATAGGCGTACCAGTTGCGCACCGGAATCAGGCGCGTCATCAGGCGCTCATAGTCCTTGAGCCGCTGCGCCAGAAAACGGTGATAAGGCTTGTTGAAGGCATAGCAGAAGAAATCCGCGAGACTCTCGCGCATGCGCCGGCGCACGTCTTCCGGCAGCCGCCAATACGGCGTTTGCGGACCATAGCTCTCAGCTTCGCGCACCAGCTCGCGCATGCGCTGGAACTCACGCCGTTGCATGTGACCGAACAGACCTAAATCCCAGGTGCCGGCGTTGCGCGACTGCGGCGACTGATCTATGTGCAGATATTTGCCGACGCGGTCGAACTTGCCCATGCGGTTCAGTTGCAGCCCGGTGTAAGCGCCCATCGAAATTCCGCCGAGCATTACTTTGTGTATGCCGAAGTAGTTGAGGATATCTTCCACGTCCTCGGCGTGGTTGCGCAGGATGTCCGGCTGGTTGAAGGCCACGTCGTGCGAACGGCCGAAACCGCGCAAGTCCGGGAGGATGAAACGGTAGCGGTGCGCCAGCGGCAGCGCGAACGGTAACCAATGCAGCGAATGCATGGCAAAACCATGCAGCAACATCACCGGCCGGCCGCGGCCGATCACGCGTACGTAGAGCTGTTCGTTATCGCGCAGCCGGACGAGGCTCATTCCGGACAATTCATGCCGGGACCTTGGGATCGCGCGAAATCTTTACACGGATATCGGCGTGCACGACCTCCACGCCATCACGGTCCAGAATTCGCACCGGTACGATCATGGTCTGCTCCACTTCCCAGTCCAGGTTCGCCGGCAATTGCGCGATCGCGCGCAGGTCACTATTGGCTTTCTTCAGGTACTGCACGTCCATGCCGGCGGGGATCCAGCGGATGTGCGCGGGCCGGCTCAAATCCACCATGACGCCCATCGCGTATTCGGCCAGATTGCAGCAGGCGATCGCGTGCACCGTGCCGATATGGTTATGCACCGACCAGCGCTTCTTCATGGCCACTTCGATATGGCCGGGACGGAATTCGATGATGCGCGGGCGGATGGTGCGGAAGTAGGGCGCCTTAAAGCTGGCGGCTTTGGAAAACAGCCATTTCCCTTTGGGCAGTTTCTCGAACTTCTGGTAGAGCGCGAGACTCGCGTTCTTGGACGGCATTCTTTCCTTCTCCCGGCACGCCGGTAACGCGGCGTACCCCTCTCGGTCAATATGGCCTGTGCAGACGCAAAAATCAAACGAGTGGTAATTTTCGTTACGGTGCGACACTCTGCCGCATTCCCAGCGCTGCCCGCACTTCCTAGAATGCGCGGCCATGCGCTTTCTCCTGCTGCTGATATTTCTTGCCGCGCCCGCGGCCAGTTACGCCTGCGCGACCTGTCTCTGCGGTGACCCCAGCATCACCACGCTCGGCACGGAAAAGCCCTTCAAAGGCCGCATGCGCGGCAGCGTGGAATATCTGACGCGTAGCGAGACGGTTGGCACGTCTGGAGTCAGCGAGCATGAAATCGAAGAAGGCCGCGTGACTTATAGTTTCAGCTACGCGCCTAGCGACCGTTGGATTCTGGGCGTAAGCCTGCCCTTCGTGCGCAAGCACCTCGAACGCTTCGATCTTTCCGAAGAACAGGCCGATGATTTGGGCGACGCGGATTTGTCGGCACGCTGGTTCTTGGGTACCGACGAGCGCTTTCCCGCGCGCCGACTGTGGGGGCTGCAGTTCGGCCTGCGCCTGCCGACGTCCGCCGAACAAAAGAGCAATGGCCAGCCCATTGATTTCGATGCCCAGCCCGGCGCTGGCGCGATCATTCCCAGCGCGGGCGCCTGGTACGGCTACTACCGTCTGCCCTGGCTGTTGTACGGCAGCGCTATCGGACAAATTGCTGCGGACGAAGGCTATCAGGGTTTTGAGGCGGGCAATGTATTGCTGCTCACCGGCTTGTCGCAGTACGGCTTACATCAGAAGCTCGCCCTGCAGCTCAGTCTGGACGCGCGCCTGAAAGAAAAAGACCGTTTCGACGACGGCAGCGATCCCGACTCCGGCGGCCTGCTGGTGATGGTGACGCCGGGGGTGGCTTGGACCGTGATCACCGATTTGATCGTAAACGTCGCCTATCAGATTCCGGCCGTCGAGGACTTGAACGGCGAACAGGAAGAAGACGGCGTATTCCGTTTGGGAGTGACCTATGACTTTTAAGCGTGCGACTTATCCCGCGTTGGTTCTCGGCGCTGTGTTTACCCTGAGCGCTTGCCCGGGCGGCAGCGGCGACAGCAGTATCGAGCCGGGAATTTCGGTTCGCTTCGCCGAGGTGCATATGGAGTCCAAGGACGGCGAAGGGCATCACGCCAAGCAGACAACAGCAGCGAGCGCGAGCACCGCGCCGGAGGATGATTTCAAGCACGGCGGCTCCCATGGCGGCGGCTACAACCACGATGGGCTGGAGCATCGTCACGCGAGCGACACGAATGGCAAAGGCCTGTCGCTATACCGGATTTACCTGGTGCTGAATCAGTTGCAACTCGTGCAGTGCGCCAGTGTCGCGCGCGTGCCCGGCCTGTTACTGGACAGGCTATTGGGCGTGGCCTATGCGCATGGTGGCAATGCTCCCGGCCCGGTAGGCGGCCGCGCACTCGACCAACCCAATGTCATTGACTTGATGGCGCTAGACGATCAAACGCTGGTCCTGGGTGATGCCGCGCTGGCGCCCGGGCGCTATTGCGGCGTGCGCGTTTCACTCGTGCGTCTGGCCGGAGGGGCCTACGGCAAGCCGGAGTTTGTCGCGGATGAAGGCGATCCGCCGGTGCCCGGCCATCCGGATATGGCCGGCAAAGCCTTCGCCATCAAGGCTGACTACTGCAGCCAGCGCGGCCTCCCCACGGAAACCGTGCCCAACGGTCCCTGTATAGAACGTGCGACCGCGGATGTCATTGACGATGGGTCCGCGGTCATCCCCGCATTTGTGGAAATGAGTTTTGACCATCCGCTCGTACTGAGCAGCGATAACCGCAAGGGCCACATGCGTCTCGGCATCGCATACGGCGGTTGGGTACACGACGTGGATATCACTAAGCTCGGCAGCGACCCCGCCGAACGCCAGAAGGTGCTGAACAACATCCTGGCTTCGGTGCATGTCGATGCCGCCGGACTAGGGCCGCTGCCGGCCGATCCGCCGCACGAGCCATAGGAGCACAGAAAGTCGTGCCGTTCGTGCTTCGATACCTCAGCACGAACGGAAATTCTTTCTCGACACACCGAACAGATCTCCACCGTTCGCCCTGAGGTATCGAAGGGCGAACGGCGGCGTTTCCGCCAGTTACACTTAGCTGCATGTCCTCCGCTGCCATGTCGGCACCGCCACCGAGCCCACCGGGCCATTGGCTATTCGGTCACCTGCTCTCCTTTCGCAAGGATGTGCTTGGCAATCTCGCGCGCTGGTCTACGCTCGGGCCGGTCGTGCAACTGCGCTTGCTGAACAAGCCCGCGTATCTGATCAATGAGCCGGCGCTGATTGAATATCCGCTGGTTTCGAATCACAGAAACTACATCAAGAACCAGTTTTTCTGGCGCCATGTGAAGCCACTGGTCGGCAACGGCCTGCTCACCTCCGAGGGCGATTTCTGGCGCCGTCAGCGGCGGCTCTCGGCGCCGGCCTTCCATGCGCCGCGCATCGCCGAGTATGGACAGGTGATGGTGGATTACACGCTGCGCGAAATGCAGCGCTGGCGCCCGGACGAAACACGCGACCTGCACCGCGACATGATGGCGCTGACTTCCAAGATCGTGGCCAAGACCTTATTCGACGATGACCATGTGGAAGGCGATCTCGGCGAAGTCGGCGCGGCCATGGACACCATGGTCGAGGAGATTGCGCAGCGCCTGGTGCTGCCGTTCAAGCTGCCGGACTGGCTGCCGATGCAGCGCCGTTATTTCGCTGCCATCGCGAGCCTGCACACCGTGGTGGAGCGCTTCATCGCCGATCATCGCGCGGCGCCGCAGCCGAAGAACACCCTGCTCGGCATGCTGATGGCGGCGCGCGACGAAGACGGAGCCGCGATGTCGGATCGGCAGTTGCGCGATGAGTCCATCACGCTGTTCCTGGCCGGTCATGAGACCACCGCAATTACCCTGTCCTGGACGCTGTGGTTGCTGTCGCAACACCCCGAGGTCGAAGCGCAGCTTGCTGATGAACTGCGCAGCCTCCACGGGCAGCCGCCGCAGGTCGGCGATCTGCCGCGGCTACGTTACACGGACTGGGTGGTGAAGGAATCCATGCGGCTTTACCCGCCCGCCTATCTGATCGGCCGCGAAGCGGTCAACGCGGATAGCATCGGCGGCCACGCCATTCCGGCAGGCGCCGTTATTTATCTGTCGGCCTGGGCCTTGCATCGCAATCCCTTGCATTTTCCCGAACCGCTGCGCTTTAGCCCTGAACGTTGGGGTAATGATCTCGAAAAACGCCTGCCGCGCTTCGCTTATATGCCCTTCGGCGGCGGACCGAGAACCTGCATCGGCGATCGCTTCGCGGTGATGGAAGCGGTTTTGATTCTGGCGGCGTTGATCCAGCGCTACCACTTCAGCTACGCTGCCGAAAAAGCGCCGACGCCTTACCCTTCAATCACCCTGCGCCCCATGCAGGGTGTGCCGATGACCCTTGCGTTGCGCTAGTTTTCTGCCCGTTCGCCCTGAGGTATCGAAGCCTGTCCTGAGTTCGTCGAAGGAGGCGAGGCTACATCGGCACCAGATCGCCGGCGTAACCCGCGCAGATACCGCCTGCCCCCACATTGACCACGGCGGTGGCGCTCATGATGGAAAGCATCAGCGTCAGCTCGCGTTCCTGACAGGCGCGCTCCAGTTCCGCGTAACCCGCCATATTGCGCACCTCGTCCAGATCGCCGCCATAGCTCACCACCACATATTTGGACAAAAGATTGGCGGTTTTCACCGACTTTGCGATATGCAAGAGCATCTTTTCCACCGCGCCGTCGTAACCGCGTACCTTGGCAACAGGCTTGGTATCTTCCCTGTAAATGCCGAGTACCGGTTTGATGTCGAGCGCGGTGCCGATCAGATAAGTCGCCAGTCCAACGCTCTTCTCGCCGCGGCTTAGCGCACGGATGCGGATATAGGCCAGATCGGCGGGCACGAAATAGCCGACTACGTTGGGGATTAGCTGATCGAGGTTGGCGCGGATTTCGTTGGGCTGCAAACCCTCTTGCGCCATGCGTACCGTCTCGGCAGCGACCAGGCCGACGCCGCAGAACAAGGTCTTGGAGTCAATCACGCGCATGGAAAAAGGCCCGGTGACGCCGGCGGCGCTGCGGGTCTTCCGATAGGTCGAAAGAATCGCAAAGGACGCCTTGGTCGCGTTCTCGTAGACGTGGCTGCGCTTGCTCCAGACCGTGATGCAGAACACGAAGTCGTAGTCCAGCACCAGCCGCTCGAGAAAGACTTTTTGTATCGCATCCACCGAGAACGGCGAGGTCTCGGCGTCATGGCTCTTGTCGCCGATGTGGCTGGAAAAGAAAGCCAGCGTGGCGTCAGGATCACGCTCGTCCACCAGAGTGTCCTGGCCGATGCGGATGCTATTCGGGAAAATCTTGACGCCGTGTTCCTCCATAAATTCCGGAGGCAAATCGCAACTGGAATCCACCACCACGCCGATCCGCATAAGGCTCGCTCCTGCTCCAACCGCCCGGGATTATTGATTTATCAACAGCTTAAACATACCCCAGCGGCCGCCGGCATGCCAGCATGAGGTCTATAATTACGGCATGTTGATACCCAATAGCGAAGTCGTTACCACGCAGCGGGATTTCGTCGGCGTACTGGTCCCGCAGGGCGACAAGGTGCATATCCCGGCCGGCTCCGAGGTCGCCATCACCCAGGCGCTCGGCGGCAGTTTTACGCTATACATCCAGGGCCGCCTGTTCCGCGTGGACGGCAAGGATGCGGACGCGCTCGGCAAGGAAGTCGTCACCGGCCCGCAATTGCCACCCGATGCCAGCGATGCCGACGTGGAAAAACTCATCTGGGAGCAGATGCGCACCTGCTACGACCCTGAAATTCCGGTGGACATCGTCGAGCTGGGTCTGGTTTACGAGTGCAAGATCGAGAAGGCCGAGAATGACGCACGCAAGGTCAACATCAAGATGACGCTCACCGCGCCAGGCTGCGGCATGGGCGATATTCTGGTCAACGATGTAAAGTCCAAGGTGGAAAAAATTCCAACGGTGAAGGAGGCGGACGTGCAGCTCGTATTCGATCCGCCCTGGCAACAAAGCATGATGAGCGAGGCGGCGCGGTTGCAGCTTGGCATGATGTAACTCGTCATGCCCGCGGGGTGGTGTCTCAGTTTGCCGTCACACCGGCGCAGGCCGGTGTCCATGGGCTTGGAAATACTGGATTCCGGCCCCCGGCCTAAAACACGCCGGGGCAGGCCCCGCCGGAATGACGAACTCGGGAATTCAGCGGCAAACTGAGACACAACCGTCCGCGGGAATTGCCTTTCAGTAGGGGTGCAACTGCTTAGCGTAAGAGGACTCTAAAAACCATGAACATCCGCGTCATCCATAGCTTGATCCTGCTGTTCGGCCTGAGTCTTTGTGGCGTGGCGCTGTCAGCCACAGAACCCGACAAGGAAAAAGGCTCCGGCCGCAAAGTGGACGAGCCTTTGCCGGAAACTTACGAGCCGCTGATGGGTTCGCCGCGCAACGACGAGGATTTTTCACGTGAACTGAAAGAACTCCGCCAGCTCAAGGAAGAACAGCAGAAAGAGAAGAATCTGAAAGAAGAAATCCCCGTCGCCAGTCCCAAACCGCCGGCGAAGAATTACCCTATCCAGGAACCCAAACCCGATGCGCCGCCCGCTGCTCCGACCGGCACGCCGCCGGTCGAAGAGCAGGGCGACCAGCTACGCATTCGCGATCGCTGATGCGGGCTGATTAATGACGGCGTATTCGCGCCGGATCAGATAAACCAGCGGCGCCAGGGTTCCCGCAACGAGCGTCGCAATCACCCAGGGCCAGGCATTCACACCGCGGCGTTTCGCGTCCGCCAGCATCCAGCCGCTGATCAGCAGGCAGCCGATGACCAGGTCAAACAACACCTGCATTGACGCCGGATTGGCGAAGCCCGCCTTCCAGATACCGAAGTAGCCGTACTCCAGCATTACCCAGCCGCTATAGACGGCGAAATCAATCAGCAGGAAGTACAGCAGAAATAATTTGAGTTTCATATTGCCCTCCATTGGTCAGCGACGGGCTTACAATCCCCCCAACAGGTCAAGCTGGCAATTACCCGTCAGGTAATCGCAACCGACTCTACGCGGCGCGAGGATGACCGCGTTAATCAGGAGACGACCATGTCCGCAGTCATGCCTTTTGAAGCCCTCACCGCCGCCAGCGGTGGATTCTCGTCGCTGCTGAAAGCCTGGCGTGGCGCGCGCAAATTGAGTCAGCTCGATCTGGCGCTGGAAGCCGGCGTGTCGCAGCGGCACTTAAGTTTTCTGGAATCCGGCCGGGCGCAGCCGAGCCGCGAGATGGTGCTGCAGCTTTGCGACGCGCTGGATGTGCCGCTGCGCGAGCGCAACACCCTGCTGGAAGGCGCCGGCTTCGCCGCGCTTTACCGCGAACGCGGACTCGATAGCGCCGAGATGAACGTCGTGCGCCAGGCGCTGGAAATATCGCTCAAGCACCACGAGCCATTTCCGGCGATCGTGGTGAATCTCGACTGGAACATCGTGCTGCGCAACCAGCCGGCGGAGAAATTTCTGGGCTTGCTCGGTCCGCCGGAAAAAGTCTGGGCGCGGGTTGATCCCAGCGGTGAATTCAATGCCATGCGCATGACCTTGCATCCGCAAGGTATGCAGCCGCTCCTGAAAAACTGGGAGCAGGTGGTAACTCTGATTTTGAGCCGCTTGCAGCGCGAAGTTGCGGCTGCTCCCGCCAGCCATAAATTGCGCGCCTTGTATCAGGAAGTCAGCGCTTATCCCGGCATGCCCGCACGCATGCTGACCAACTGGCAGGCACCGCCGCCGCCGATTCTGCCGCTCGAGCTGGGCGTCGGCGATGTTTCACTGAAGGTGTTCACCATGATCTCGACTTTCGGCACCGCCCAGGACATCACCGCCGACGAGCTGCGGCTCGAATACTTTTATCCGGGCGACGATTTCACCGCGGATTTCTTCCGGCGGCTGGCGGACAGCTAACCCGTCTTTTTTTGCTTAGATGTTGACTGCGCTCCCCTGCAACTGGACCCCCAACGGGGTAATTCTTGGACGCGGCGCGACACAGTTCTACGCGGAATTACTCAAACGGACCTATTTATGATCCGTACCGTGTTGTTCTCCTGTTCGATGCTCACGTCATTGGCGCTACGACCGGCCGATACTTGGGTCTCCGATCGTCCACCCGCTTTGCCTTTGATACGGCGCGCGGCAGCGTGTTGGGCCGGAGTACTTCAATCGTGAAGTTGATGTTGGTGTCGTTCTTGAGTTTGCGTTGTACGCGCTCACCAAGATCGGCTGCGAGCGCGTCGAAGTCTTCCGCCTTCAGCGATGGATCAATTTCCACTTGAACCGTCGCCTGATCCAGGGCGCCTTTGGATTCCATGACGATCAGGAATTCAACGCCGGTTCCCGCGACCTCCAGCAATGATCGCTGAACCTGGCTCGGATACACGTTGACGCCACGGATGATCAGCATATCGTCAATACGGCCGTATACGCCGAATGGCAGGCGCGGGTAGGTCCGGCCGCAGGCACAGGGCTTGTACGTCATCAGCGATTCGTCGCCGGAATGGAACCGGATCATCGGTTGTGAATCGCGGCGCAGGTGCGTGTAGATGATGACGCCTTCACCCTCCTCCGGAACCGGCAGGTTCGGATCGGACTTGTCGACAATCTCGGTCCAGACCTGATCCTGAATGACGTGCATGCCACTACCCGCTTCGCATTCGACATTCGTCGCCCATGGCGTCATTTCGGACGTCGTACCCATGTCTCTCACGGATATCCCCCAGCCCTTTTCCAGCGTGCGCCGCGTGGCCGGAACGCCCGCTCCCGGTTCTCCGACGAAGATGCCCAGGCGTAGCGGTGATTGCGCGGTGTCGTAACCGAGCGTTCTTGCGGTTTCGAGCATGTGTAAGGCATAGGTGGGCGTAGTCACCAGTACGGTGGAGCCCACCCGCCACATGAGCTGCAATTGCCGTTCGGTCTCGCCGGCGCCCAGCGGGAAAGCGGTCGCGCCGATGCGTTCTGTGGCGAGCAGGGCGCCCCAACCGCCCATGAACAGACTGAACAGGGTCGCCAGTTGGACTTTGTCATCCGGTCGGACGCCGGCCGTATAGAACGCCTGCGCCATGACCTCGGCGATATAGCTCCAGTCGTTCTTCGATATCGCATACAGCGTTGGGGTACCGGTGGTCCCGGATGAGCCGTGGATTCGCGCAATCGTCCCATTTTCCGCGCCCAGGTACGAGCCAAACGGCGGGTGTTTAGCCTGGTCTTCGCGCAGCATCTGTTTGGTGATGATGGGCACCTTTCGCGTGAAGTCCTCCAGCGACTTGACCTGGGACGGGTGGAACCCGGCTCGCTGGTAGTGTTCCCGGTAAAATGCTACCCGCTCGTACACGCGATGTAGCTGATGTTGGATCAGTGTGAGGACTTCCGCTTCGCGTTCCTGGCGCGACAGCGTCTCTTTGGACTTCGCCCAAAACACACTCTCGCTCATTGCTTTTCCTCCATTCCTGCATGCGGCGGCGATGGGATTCGCCAGTGGCCCAGCCATCGCGCCCGACGCTTGTGACGTCTTGAACAATCAAGCGCGTTCGAGTATAACAAAACAAATGTTTACTTAGCTATGGGGTCATATGAGGCCTGCGATCAGTCCTGTCAGACGGCAGAACAACCGGATTCAGCCCTTGCTGGACGCGGCGGCGGCGCAGTTTGCGCACCACGGCTACCACGGAACCACGATTCGTGACATCGCAGTGGGCGCCGGCATGACGCCGGGCGCCGTCTACTTCCACTTCGCATCGAAACACGCGCTGTTGCTCGAAGTGTACGAAGAAGGTGTGCGCAGGGTGTTGAGCCGACTGGATCAAATTGCCGCGCCGGAAGCCGCTGCCTGGCAGCAACTGGAGAAAATGGCCATCGCGCATTTACAGGCGATTCTTGACCAAAGTGACTATGCGCGCGTCGTGATCCGCGTCTTTCCCGATGACGTCAAAGAAGTGTCGGATGAATTGAAGTCTCAGCGAAATCTGTACGAGAAGCGGTTTCGCGCCGTCATAGACGAGATCCCCAGACTGAGTCCCCGCGAGCGGAAGTTCGCTCGGCTCTTGTTGCTGGGCGGCCTGAACTGGACGCCCTCCTGGTACCGGCCGGACCAGGACGGTGTCGATGCAATTGCCAGGGTATTCACCCGCCTGCTGCGGCGGGATAACGATCAGAGGGAGACATAGCCATGACGATACGCGCTGCGCCACCACGAGTCGTGGTCACGAAAATCGGTCTCGATGGTCACGACCGTGGCAGCCGGATTATCG
This sequence comes from Nevskiales bacterium, assembly GCA_050740255.1. Taxonomy (GTDB): domain Bacteria; phylum Pseudomonadota; class Gammaproteobacteria; order Nevskiales; family JBOICV01; genus JBOICV01. The sequence continues at coordinate 59,805 of JBOICV010000150.1, forward strand.
CCGCCTTTCTGCGCGACGCCGGGATGGAAGTGATCTATACGCCACCCTGGCAGACGATTGATGCCGTGGTAAGAATTGCGAGCGACGAAGACGTTGACGTCATCGGCATCAGTTCCCTGGCGACCGATCATCGTATCGTGCCGCAGCTCATGGATGCGCTGCGGCAGCGCGGGCTGACGCACATCGGCGTCGTGGTCGGCGGAATCGTGCCGGCCGATGAGAAACCCGCGCTGCTGGAAAGCGGCGTCAGCCGCATCTTTGATCCCGGTTCCTCACGCGACGATATTGTTGCCTGCGTCGGCAAGCTCGCTGCTCAAGCGCAACTGGCGCGCGCTCAGAACATCGGCGGAGAGTCGCCTTGAAGAAGAACCCAGCCCCGCTCCAGGTAGCTGCGCCCGAAACGGCGCATTCAATCTGGACGCAGGAATACCGGTCCCAGATCGGGGATCAAACGATCCGCAATCGCTCGGACCTCGAGATTCATCCGCTCTATCTCCCGGACGGCAAGGAGGCCGAGGGATATGCGGCGAAACTAGGCTTCCCGGGTCAATTCCCTTACACCCGCGGCATCTACCCAACGATGCACCGCGGCCGCACCTGGACCCAGCGGCAGCTCATAGGCCTTGGAGTTCCACAGGACTACAACGAGCGCGTGCGCCACCTTTTGGAGCACGGCGCGACCGCGATCAGTCTGCTGCCCTGCAATTCGGGCTTCCGCGGAGTTGATTGCGACGAGGTTGACCCCTTGTTGCTCGGCACCTGCGGAACCGTGATCAATACCACCGATCACATGGATGCCGCGCTGGCCGGCGTGCCGATAGAAACCATATCCACCGCGCTGAACGACCCGTCGCCATTTACCTTGCTGGCATTTCTGCTGGGTACCGCTCGACGGCGCGGCGTTGCCTGGACCCGCCTTACCGGCACCTCGAATCAGAGCGACTACATCTCCCACTACGTCGCCAACCACATGTTCTACCGGCTCTCGCTGGCCGGCTCCCGTCGCGTGTTGCTGGATCACATCGAGTTCTGCCGGAAGCATGTTCCAAACTGGCATCCGGTATCGGTGGTCGGACAGCACATGCAGCAGGCCGGAGCGACGCCCGCCGAAACCATGGGATTCACCCTCTCAACCGCGATTCAGTACGCCGAGGACTGCATCGCTCGCGGCATGGATGCGGACCTGGTGCTGAAGCGCTACAGCTTCTTCTTCGATATCTCCATCAGCTTTTTTGAGGAAGTCGCGAAGTTTCGCGCGGCCCGGCGGATCTGGGCGCGGATTGCACGCGAGCGGCTCGGAGCGAAGCATCCCGTCTCCTGGCGATTCAAGTTTCATGGCCAGACCTCGGGCGTGGACCTGACGCAGCAGCAACCTTTGAACAATATTGCGCGCGTCGCCATTCAGGCAGCCGCGGGAATTTTCAGCGGTCTTCAGTCTCTGCACACGGACGCTTATGACGAAGCGATTTCCACTCCGACCGCGGAATCGGCGCGTATCGCGGTGGCGACCCAGAACATATTGCGCGATGAAGCGCGCCTGTGCGATGTGATTGATCCGCTGGGCGGCTCGTACTACGTGGAGTCCCTGACGGACGACATGGAGCGGCAAATCGAGGCGGTCATCGCCAAGATTGACGCCGCCGGCGGCATGTACAAGGCGGTTGAATCCGGCATTGTGCAACGCATGATTGGGCAATCCGCGCTGGCCTTTCAACAGCGGGTTGAAAGCGGCGAACAAAAAATCGTCGGCGTCAATTGTTACCAGACTGAGGAATCCAATTCGACGATCCAAAAGACCGAACGGCCAGACCTTGCCCGGGTCACGTCATTTGTTGAAGGTTTCAAAGCGTTCAAGGCCTCACGCAGCCAGGCGGCCGTGCGATCGGCGCTGGACGCGCTGGCCAGGGCGAGCAACTCGAAGACAGAAAATGTCTTCGAGCGTGTCATCGAGGCGGCGGACGCTGGCGTCACCCACGGCGAAATCGTCGCCTGCCTGCGCAAGGAACTTGGCTTCGGTCAGCCCCTCGTGTTCGTATGAACGCGAGCGTGGCCGGCATTGACCGAGTGACCCACATACAAGGCTTGGCGGAAAGGGTCGTTCTTCGGGACCGGGCTGCGATTGGCCGTGCGATCACCCTGATCGAGAACGATTCCGCCGAAGGCGCCGAGTGCCATCGGCTGCTTCAACAGCATCGTGGAAAGGGGCTGGTGATAGGAATCACCGGACCGCCGGGCGCCGGCAAGTCCACGCTGATCGGGGCATACATAAACCTGTTGCGGAGAGAAAATAAAACCGTCGCGGTCATCGCGATTGACCCGTCGAGCCCCTTGACCGGCGGCGCCATTCTTGGCGATCGAATCCGCATGTCAGATCATGCCGCGGATGACGGCGTATTCATTCGCTCCGTCGCTTCGCGCGGACACGTGGGCGGCCTGTCCGCCACGGTTCACGGCGTGATCCAGGTGATGGAAGCGGCCGGTTATGACGTGGTCATTGTCGAGACGGTCGGGGCGGGCCAGTCTGAAACCGAAGTCGCTCAGATCGCGGACATCAAGGTCGTGGTCATGGCCCCTGGCCTGGGCGATCACGTACAGGCAATCAAAGCGGGGATTCTGGAGATCGCGGACATTCTGGTCGTCAACAAGGCAGATTCGCCGCTGGCGGATCAGGCCGCGCTGGAGCTAAGGGACATGCTGAAGCTCCGCAGGGAATCCGCGCGAGCCGTTGCCGTTGTGAAAACCAAGGCGATCTCCGCTGAAGGCCTGGACGAACTCGCAGGCGCGATCCAGCACATCGCCGGCAGGCTCGCTGCTGGCGGCAAGGCCGCTCGCGACAGAGACAGGGCTCGCGCCATGCTCGCATGGGCAGCAGCCGAACTCGTCAGAGGTGAACTCATCAACAGCCGGTCGCAGACCGTCGTGGATCTGTGCGAGGCGGTCACCCTGGGCAAGCAAAGTCTTTCCTCGGCGGCGGCGGCACTGGTGAGTCCCCTGCTGGAGAGACTGCGTTAAGGCCGGCTACTTGAGTAGTCCCGAATTCACGATCGCCCGCGCATAGCCGGCCTCCGCCCGTTCGTTGCTGGTCGAGAACACGGCAACCACCGCATCGTGTGCCGGTGACACATAAATTCCCTGGCCATGGAATCCACTCTTGTAGAGATCACCGTCCTTGAATACCGCGTCCCACTGCCAGGAGTATGCAATCGGTTCCTCGCCAAACGTCGCCACCATCGCCGCGAGCTTTTGCGGTTTCACGTGGAGCTTGTGTCGCCCTCCATGCTGAATCATATCGAGCACCGCGTCGGGAACAGCCGCCATCGCGGACTTTTTCAGGGGCTTTCCGCTTGGTGTGAACGCCATCCCGAACCGGGCCATGTCGCGCAGGCGCGATGAGAACATGCCGTGCGCGATGGCGTCGCCTTCGGGCGTCAGCCCTGCCATCGCGTCGCCCTCGGCGCCGATTCGTGACCAGATACGTTCGGTCACGAGGTCCGCGTAGCGCTGACCGGTCACGCGCTCGAGCAGCAGGCCCAGCATGTTCGTATTTGCCGACGAGTATTCAAACGCCTCTCCCGGCGGACGTTTGCGGGTCATGCTCATCAGCGCCTGCCGATGTCCGAGGGCCGGCGCCGCCACGGGCGGCGTGAGGATGCGCTCGGCAAAAATCAGACGGCTCAGTTCGGATTTCGGCGAACTGTAGGACTCAAGGCCCAAATCCTCCGCATTGATTCCGCTGGCCTGGTCGGCCAGATCGCGCACTGGCGTGCCTTTCCAGCCGCTCGTCGCGAACTCCGGCAGGTAGTGCTCCACCGGCTGGTCTGCGTCGAGCCTTCCTTCGGCAACGAGCTGCGCAGCCAACAAGCCAGCCAGCGTCTTGCTGGCCGACCACCACAGATGATTGTCGTTGGGCCGCATGCCTGGATACTGCTCGTAAACGATTCTCCCGCGATGCACGACGATGTAGCCCTGCACGCGTGACCGGGGATCCTTCAGCATGTCGTCCAGTGACAACTCGCCCAGCGCAGTCCTGACCACGACTCCGCCGATCTTCGGATTGGGCGCCACCGGCAGTTCGCGTATCGAGCCGGACCGCGACACCACCTGGTGCGGGAAGAACTGCGCCATGTTGAGGTACATGTAAAGCGTCTGATCACGGGCCGCGGGCGTCTGCTGCGGGTCGTAGCTCTCCTGTATGGCGCGGGCTTCCTCGGCCGGGAATCCCCGGGCCGCCTGTGTCACCGGCGCGAACCTGGCCTGCGGGACCTCGGCAGACGCCAGGCTAGTGAACAACAGGGCCGGAAATGCAAGCGTTCTCGCGAGCTGCATGTGATCTCTCCGTTATGTTGCTGCCAGGTAATTGCCGCAGCCGATGATTACTGTCGACGCCACCAGCGTCGCGATGCCAAGCCAGACCCCGCGCCGCACGCCAACACTCGAGCCGGCCCATTCCTTCAGCGCAAAGCCCCATAGCGTGGAAAAAATGATGATGCTGGCCATGTGCAGGGTCCAGCTCGAAAAACCGTAGGCGCCCATCTGGCTCTCGCCCATGGTGTAGAAGAAGAATTGGAAGTACCACAAGGTTCCGCCTAGCGCCGACAGCAGGTAATTGCGCCACAGCGGTGGCGGGGTCCCGTCAGCGTCCGCCGCCGGGCCCGGCCGGCCGACGAATTCGCCCGCGGACGCGTTACGCAAAATCAGACCAAGGCACCAGATGAAATTAGTGGTGAAGCCGCCGAACAAGACGACGCACAATACCGGCAGCCCCTGCCATAGCGCGTGGGTGCCGGCCGCGAGCGAGAGTTCGCGGATCGGCGCTCCGGCAGCAAGGCCAAAGGCAAAGCAACTGCTCATCACGCCCGAGAAGATGGCGACGAGTATCCCCTTGCGAAAATCGAACTCGGCGATCGCTGCCTGGCGCTGTTCGATGCTCAGCTCCCGCTCTTTTGCCCGGCCGGCGCGTGCGACCACGATGATTCCGAGAATCGCGACGCCGATACCGGCCAAAGTGGTCATGCCGCTGGCCGTGGAGGCCAGGGCCAGCACCTGACCGCGGAAGATCGGTGGTCCCATCGTCCCGATTACGGTGGTCAGACCGAGCGCGACCGCCATGCCCAGAGACATGCCGAGATAGCGCATGGTCAGGCCGAAAGTGAGTCCACCGAAACCCCACAGTGCGCCCCATAGCCAGCACCAGAACAGCGTCTCGCTCGGGGCCGCCGATAACACAGCAAGCAAGTCCTTGGTACGCAGACTGGCAAACAGCCAGGGCGCGATGACCCAACTGAACACGCCGCCAACCAGCCAGAAAATCTCCCAGGACCAGCGGCGCACGCCTTTGTAAGGCACGTAGAAACTGGCGGACGCCAGACCGCCGAGCCAGTGGAACACCACACCCAGCAGCGGATTCGGAACCATCAAGATCTCCCCTTCACGTTGTTCTGGTAATCCATTCCGCCATCCACCAGGATGCTGCGGTCAATGGCGGAAACGCGAGTGCAGCCGGTGAGCGCCATTGCCACGCGCATCTCCGCCGCAAGCAATTCGAGCAAGTGCGCGACCCCGGCCTGTCCCTGCGCCGCGAGCGCGTAGGCCCAGGCGCGGCCCAGCAGAACGCCACGTGCACCCAGCGCGAGCAGGCGCACCACGTCGAGCCCGGAGCGAATGCCGCCATCGGCAAGAACCGTGAGGCGCTCGCCGACGGCATCCGCGATCGGCGGCAAGGCGCGCACCGTCGAGGGCGCGCCATCGAGCTGCCGCCCGCCATGGTTGGAAACGACGATGCCGTCGGCGCCGATGTCGGCCGCGGCGCGCGCGTCGTCCGCATCGAGTATGCCTTTCACAATGAGCGGCCCGCGCCACTGCGAGCGCAGCCATTCGAGGTCCTTCCAGGTGACACTCGGATCGAAGTTCTCCCGCATCCAGGCGAAGAAGTCTTCGAGGCCCGTATTCGGTCCGAGCACCGGCGCGACATTGCCCAGTGCATGCGGGCGGCCACAGATGCCCACGTCCCAGGCCCAGGCGGGACGCAATAGCGCCTGGCCGAAACGACGCAGCGACCCCGCGAGACCGGACGCGCCCGCAAGTCCGGAACGGTAGTCGCGATAGCGCGTGCCTGGCACCGGCATGTCAACGGTGAAGACCAGCGCCGAGCAGCGCGCCGCCGCAGCCTGCGCGAGCAGATCCTGCATGAAGGCCCGATCCCGAATCATGTAAAGCTGGAACCAGATCGGCTGGGTCACATCGCGCACGACTTCGTCGAGTGGGCAAGCCGAGACGGTGGACAAAGTGAACGGGATTCCAGCGGCTTCGGCCGCGCGCGCCGCTTGCACCTCGCCGCGCCGCGCGTTCATGCCGGCGAGCCCGATTGGCGCCAGCGCGACCGGCATCGCCAGCTTCTGGCCGAACAGCTCGACCGACAAATCCAGACTCGACACGTCGCGCAGCACGCGCGGACGCAACTCGATGCCGGCAAGATCTTCGAGATTGCGCCGCAGCGTGACTTCCGCGTAGGAGCCGCCATCAATGTACTCGAACAGAAACTTCGGTAGACGCCGCCGCGCGAGCTCGCGGTAGTCCAGCGGCGATGCCGCTTTCATGCCGCTGCCTCCCTCTGTGCGATCGCCTTGAGCCAGCGGCCGCGATAGTCGGAGAGATCGAGCTCCAGCGGAGCGGCCTCGGTGAGGCGCGTAGATGGTGCGAGCCGCGGATCGATCAGTCGCAAGGCGCCGTAGGACACGTCGTTATCGACGTTGCAAATGTATGTTTTCGCAGCGGGCCGGAGCGAAGCCAGCGCGCGGACGAACAGCTCCGCATGCGCAAAGCGTCCCTCGATGAGAATGCGCTCCTGCGCACCGATCAAGCCGAGCGAAACATCGGCCACCAGGGCGGCATAGAGACAGATTGCCGCGCGCCGCTCGGCCGCAACCGCGGGCATGGAAGTCCAGCGGCCACGGCTTATTGGAAACGGTCCGCAACCCGGCCTGAAGCTCGGCAACACCATGGCGCCGCTACCCAGCAGCTTGGGCAGGGCGGCAAACAGATCCGCTTGATCGGCCGTCGTGTCGATACGCGCATCCGTAGACAGCAGGATTTCGATCTCGCGACCGCCCATGAACCTTGCGGAGGGCACGGGACGAGCATCGACGTCGACATTGACCAGACAATCTCGCGCTTCCGGTAGTCCCGCAATCGCGATCTCGGCGTCAGAAGCTGGGGTGCGCATGGCCACGAACCAGGTGCCGGTCGACAGCACGGTCGATTCCCGGCCCGCGATTTCGGGAAAGCTGCGTGCGGCCAACAGGGATGCGTTGGAATCGTGCAGGCCGCAATAGATACGAACCTCGGGCGATAGGCCGGTTCGCACCGCCCATTCCGGCGAGATTGGCCCTAGCACGTCACTCGCCTTGCGCAGGGGCGCAAAATGATCGACCCAGCCACGCGAGCGGGCGAGAGCCGACGGTGCGCCCGCGAGCGGCTGCCAGAGATCGGAGTGACAGCCAAGACTGGTCACCTCGGAAGCAGCGATGCCCGAGAGCAACCACGCCCAGTATTGCGGCCACGGCAGAATGAGCGCATGGCCGGTCAGAAGATCCGGGACCAGCCGCTCAAGCTGATGTAGCTGCGCTCCGAGATTCAGCCCATCCGGGAGAGCCGGCGAGCCGGTCAACAAGAAACGGTCGCGACCGGAGTTGTACTGGGCACGCTCGACCGCCGGGATCGGTTGCTCATAGTCCATAGGCGGGCAAACGAGCGAGCCGTCCCGCACGATGGCGACCGCCGCACCGTGGCCGATGGGAATGATGGCCGTGACCGGCGCCGTCCGCGCGAAGTAGCGCAGCACACCAGTCACCCAGTCCTCGATACCCAGAACATCCAGCGCGACATAATCGCGCGTGTTGACCCTTGCGTTGGGTCGGGATCTGCGCTCGATCAGCGCTCCTTCGTCCGTCCACAAGCTGAGTTTGGTGAGGCTCTTCCCCACGTCCAGAACGATTATTGCCACCGAGGTTGCCTCATTCTGCTGTATGTTGATTGATATATATCGAATATGATTGAATTATGCTAGTCTTTTTGCCACAATCTGACAAATTGGCTCGCCGTGAAGGACGCGTGAAATGAATCAGGTGCTTGAATCCCCGGCGGCGGCACGCGCTTCATCCGCCTCGCTGTTCCAGGTACCCGACACTCGCTGGTCGGACGCCGAGGCGCAAGCCAAGTCACCCGCCGAACTTCTGCTCTACCGTTCCAAGCTGCTCGGCGCGGATCTCACGGTCACTAACTTCGGCGGCGGCAACACCTCCGCCAAACTGGAAGCGGCCGATCCGCTCACCGCCGCGACGGTCAAGGTGCTTTGGGTGAAGGGCTCCGGCGGCGACCTCGGCTCGATGAAGCTCGATGGCTTTGCCACGCTCTACTTCGACAAGCTCCTGGACCTGGAGAAACTCTATCGCGGTGTCGAGCGCGAAGATGAAATGGCCGGCTTCCTGCCGCACTGCAGCTTCAACCTGAATCCGCGCGCGGCCTCGATTGACACACCACTGCATGCCTTTCTCCCCTTCGCGCAGGTTGATCACCTGCACCCGGACGCGGTGACCGCGCTGGCGGCGTCAAGCAACGGCGAGGCCATCACCGCCGAGGTCTATGGCGGAACAGTCGGCTGGATGCCGTGGCAGCGTCCCGGCTTCGATCTCGGCTTGCGCCTGCGCGAGTACGTCTCGGCGAGGCCCGGCCTGCGCGGTGTCGTGATGGCCGGCCATGGCCTGATTTGCTGGGGCGACACTTCCAGGAGCTGCTACGAAAACTCGATCAACATCATCGCCGCCGCCGCACGCTACCTGAACCAGCGTCTTGCGACGGGTCCTGCATTCGGCGGGACTGCCGTGTCACCACAGCCACCCGAACTACGGCTGCGCATTGCGGCGGAGCTGATGCCGCGGCTGCGCGCAATGATGAGCAGCGAGCGTCCCAAGGTCGGCCATTTCAGCGATGCGCGCGAGTCGCTGGAGTTCGCTTGCAGTCGTGATTTCCGCAAGCTCGCGGCAATCGGCACTTCCTGTCCCGATCATTTCCTGCGCACGAAGATCGCGCCGCTGGCGCTTGACCCCGCGCGCGTTGACGACGGGGCTTACCTGCAACAGGCGATCAGCGATTACCGTCTCGCGTACGCGGCCTACTACCGGCGCTGCGCCAAGCCCGGCGATCCGCCGATGCGCGACGCCAATCCGGTGATCGTGATGCTGCCCGGGGTCGGCCGCTTCAGCTTCGCTGCCGACAAGACCACGGCGCGCTTGGCGGGAGAGTTCTACGGCAATGCGATCAACGTGATGCGAGGTGCAGGCGCGATCGGCGAGTACATCGGGCTCGACGAGCGCGAAGCCTTCGGCATCGAGTACTGGGCGCTGGAAGAGGCCAAGCTGCGCCGCCTGCCCAAAGCCAGATCACTGGCTGGCCGGATCGCGCTCATCACCGGCGCGGCGGGAGGCATCGGTTCCGCGACGGCCGCGCGCATGCTGGTGGAAGGCGCCTGCGTCATGCTGACCGACCGCGACGCCGCCGCGCTCGAACAGGCGCGCGCGCGCTTCGCCGCGCAGTTCGGCCACGATGTTGTGCGCGCCATCCCGTGCGACGTCACCAACGAAGGCGACGTTACAGCCGCCTTCTCCCGATGCGCGCTTGAATTCGGGGGCTTGGACTTTCTGGTCGCCAATGCGGGCCTCGCGTCTTCAGCACCGATCGAGCAGACCACGACTGCCATGTGGAAACTTAACTACGACGTGCTGGCCGCAGGCTATTTTCTGAGCGCGCGGGCGGCATTCCCGCTGCTCAAGCGTCAGGGCGGATCGATCGTGTTCATCGGCTCCAAGAACGCGCTGGCGGCGACACCGAATGCCTCGGCTTACGCATCGGCCAAAGCCGCTGCCGTGCACCTCGCGCGCTGCCTCGCCCTGGAAGGCGCCCCCAGCGGCATCCGGGTGAATGTCGTCAACCCCGACGCGGTGATCCGCGGTTCGCGCATCTGGGACGGCAGTTGGCGCCAGCAGCGCGCGCAAGCGCACGGGGTAGATTCCGGCGAGGCGCTGGAGCAGCACTACCGCGCGCGCAGCCTTCTAAATCGCGACGTGCTCCCGGAGGACGTTGCGGAAGCGGTGCTGTTCTTTATTTCCGATGCTTCGGCGAAATCGACCGGCAACATCATCAACGTTGACGCCGGCAATGCTCAGGCGTTTTCACGCTAGGGGAGCAGAATGAGCGTTGCCGACCTACCCATCGAAGCTGACTTCATTGGCCAGCACAACGCTGGGCGGCTCAATGCTCTGCAGGACGATTACGAGAGCCTCGGCCGCGTGTTGAATCGTCGCGGCCTCGCGATCGACGCGATCAAGCGGCGCGCGGCGACTCTGGAGCTGGCGCAGCCCACCTGGGGCGTCGGCGTCGGCGGCACCCGCTTCGCTCGCTTCCCCATTCCGGGGGAGCCGAACGGTATTGATGAAAAACTGGAAGACTGCGCCGTCGTCCATCAACTGTGCCGAATTACGCCCGGCGTGTCGCCGCATTTTCCATGGGACAAGGTCGGTGATTCCAGTGCGCTTCGAGATCGCGCGCGCAATCTGGGCCTGCATTTCGACGCCGTGAACTCGAACACCTTCCAGGATGTGCCCGGTCAGCCGCTCAGTTACCGCCATGGCTCGCTTACCCATACCGACCCGGCGGTGCGGGCGCAGGCCATCGAGCACAACATCGAGTGCATCCGCATTGGCGAAGCACTGGGGTCGCAGGCGATCACCGTCTGGATTGGCGACGGCAGCAACTTCCCGGGACAGCAGTCGCTCGCGGATTCGCTGGACCGCTACCTCGAGTCGGCAGCCCGGATCTACGCGGCGCTGCCCGGCGACTGGCGCATGCTGCTGGAGCACAAGCTCTACGAGCCCGCCTTCTATTCGACCGTGATCTCGGACTGGGGCACCAGCATCCTCGCAGCGCAGCAGCTCGGGCCGAAGGCGCAGTGTCTGGTGGACCTCGGCCACCATGCACCGAGCGTCAACATCGAACAGATCGTCGCACGCCTGCATCGCTTCGGAAAACTCGGCGGCTTTCACTTCAACGACTCGAAGTACGGCGACGACGACCTCGATTCCGGCTCAATCAACCCGCACCAGTTATTCCTCGTCTTCAACGAACTGGTGGAAGCCGAGAAACGCTCTCCTCAAGACTTCAAGCCGGCCTACATGATTGATCAGTCGCACAACATCACCGATCCGATCGAAAGCCTGCTCTCCAGCGCCGAAGCGATCGCCGGGGCTTTCGTGCGTGCCTTGCTGGTGGATCGCGAAGCGCTGGCCGAATACCAGCGCAACAACGACGTGATGATGGCGTTCCAGACGCTGCGCCGCGCCTACAACCTTGACGTCGCGCCAATCCTGGCGATGGCTCGCCACGAGGCCGGTGGCGCAATAGATCCCATCGCTGCCTACCGCGAGTCCGGTTGGCGCCAGCGCAAGGCCCGCGAACGCCGCCCGGTCACAGCGGGCAGCGGGATCGTATGAACGGCGGGCGAACTCGCGGGAAATGACCAGCAGCTCAAGGAGGAGAATCCATGACGCGGAAGTCATTGGTCATTGCGCTGTTGTGGGCAGTGGCTAGCCGCCCCTTGCTGGCCCAGGACGAGACGACCCCGGAGCCCGACACGCCGGCCCCGGAGTCGGCATCGGCGATAGCCAAACCCGACGGTGACGGAGCGCCGGCAACAACCGACAGCGCCACGCCGCCATCGTCAGCCGAGGGCGACACTGCGCCGACGACGAACCGCGGCGCTAGCGCAGCCGCGGCCGTCGGACTAGAAGAACTCGACGCCATCCTGGCCGAAGAGCCGGCCGATCCTGCGACCGCTGCCGCCGCCCAGGGTGACGGAGCGCCGGCAACAACCGACAACGCCACGCCACCATCTTCAGCCGAGGGCGGCACAGCGCCGACGACGAGCAGCACCAAAAGAGCACCCGTGACCGTAGGACTGGAAGAGATCATCGTCACCGCCACCAAGCGCGAAAAGTCGCTGCGCGATATTCCGGCATCGATCCGCGCGTTTGACGGCCGTGATCTTGAAGCCAAGGCGATTCTCAGCATCAATGAGGTGCTCGAAACGACTCCCGGCGTCACCTCCAACTCGATTCGACCGGGGGATCAACGCATCATCATGCGCGGCATCTCCACGACGGCATCAGCAACAACCACGGCGCCTTTTCCGGTGGGTATCTTCATCGGCGATACGGCCCTCAATGAGCCCTACGCCGCGAGCATCACGCCGGACTTGAGTGCCTTCGACCTCGCCGGCGTCGAGATCCTGAAAGGGCCGCAAGGTACCCTGTTCGGCGGCGCCGCGCTCACCGGCGCGATCCGCTATCGCCTCAACGAGCCGATTCCGGACGCCTGGCAGCTTCGCGCATTCTCCCAGTACACGGATCTCAAGGAGGGCAGCACCGCGCTGACTAACGGCGTCGCAGTCAACGTGCCGATTGCAGTGAACGAAGGCGGTCTTGGCCTGCGACTGGTCTATATTGACCGGGAATATCCCGGTGTTTACGACGATTTGCGTCCGGAGCAGGCGGCCCAGGATGTGGACCAGGGCCGTGGCGAGCAGATCCGCGTCGGCGCGCTGTGGCGGCCATCGGACCGGTGGCATCTCAAATTTACCTACCTGGATCAGGATTACGCGGCGGACAATGGGCTGGTTCTCGCCGACGAACGACAAGGCCCCCGCGAGACGCGGGTCTCCTTGCTGCCATGGCCAAACCGTCACCAGTTTGGTTTGTACAACCTCGAGTTTCAGTACGACTTCGACAGCATGCGGCTGGTGTCGTCCACCTCACGCACAGAGAAGGAGCGGCACAATATCATCGATACCCTGGGCACCCTGCTCGGTACTCCGCCGCCGGGCACGCCGGACAGTCTGGCGCTGCCGTTCATTACCGACCAGGATTCCACCTCATTCTCCCAGGAGCTGAGATTGCAGTCGCTGGGATCCGGGGGGCTGGAGTGGCTGATCGGCGGCTACTACTATCGGGCGCCGATCAATTACGCGCTGGTCCTCAATTTGCAACTTCTGCAAGACCTTGGCAGATTGGCCGGCGACGTCAGCCAGTTACTCGCCGGTCTTAATCAAACTCTTACCAATCTTGCCGGGCCCGGCAATCCGCTGAGCCAGTTGATCGCCCTGCTGTCACCGACGTTAGGGCAGCTCCCCTGCGAGCTTGCCGTGCTATGTGCCGAGACGCGGGCCAAGGCGCGGGAGGATGCCCTGTTCTTCGACCTCTCGTACAGCTTTTGGGATCGCCTCGAGCTTTCCGCGGGAGCGCGCTTCTACCGCACTGCCGTCGATGGCGGCTTCATCGGACGTGGGGTTGCCGCACGACTTATCGGCAACGGCATGTCGCCGGTGGACGTGCGCAGTTCGCTCACGGAGGAAGGAGTCAACCCGAAGCTGTCGGCGACTTATCGCTTCACCGAGTCAGTTTCGCTCTACGCGCTGGCCAGCCGGGGCTTCCGCTTTGGCGGGATCCAGAACATCCCACCGGACGAGGCACAGAACGTGCCGGCGACGTTCAAGTCGGACTCCCTGTGGAACTACGAACTGGGCCTGCGCACCGCCTGGTTCGGGAATACGATGCATTTCGACATCACCAGGTTCCACATCGACTACAAGGATCCGCAGGTTCAGTTGCAAAACCTCGTGCGGTTGAACTACTACGATAATGTCGGCGCCGCCGTCAGCGATGGTGTCGAAGCAAGCTTCGAGTGGCTGACACCGATTCCGGGCATTGCACTTTCCGCCAGCGGTGGCGTCGTGGACGCTCATACCACAGAACCGTTCCTGGCCGGCCAGACCCCAGTGCCGGCGGGCGTCGGGCTGCCGGGGTCGGCTGAAAAGCAGTACAGCGGCCAGATTTCCTATTTCTGGCCTTTCGGCGGGCCACTGACCTTCGGCGCGGCGATCAGCTATGCCTATGTCGGCAAGACCGCGGGCGCCCTGCAGGTTCCCGCGACCTTGAACGACTACGGAATCTACAGTGCCAATATGCAGGTCGGTTCCGCCAACTGGCCGGGAAAGCCCTCGCTCACGCTGAGCGTCACGAATCTGACCGATGTGACGGCACCCATCGGTGGGCTGGGCTCCCTAGCAGGGGACACCTTCTTCATTCTCAATCCGCCACGGACGATTACCGCCCGCTTCAGCCTGGAGTTCGAATGAACCGGCTCCTGCGCGTCATCCCGCTGGCGATCCTGCTTCCCTTCTGTGCTGATGCGCAACAGGTAGATCTGAACTCCGGCGCGCTGGAAGGTGAGCGGCTCGGTCAGGTCGAGCGCTATCTCGGAATACCCTACGCGGCGCCTCCCGTTGGCGAGCTGCGCTGGCGGGCGCCGCGACCGGTCGATGCCTGGATCGGCGTGCGCAAGGCGACGGCGCCCGGCCCAGCCTGCACGCAGATCGGCGGTTTGTACGCCAGCAACGATCCAGCGACCTTCGACCGCCCTTACGGCTCGGAAGATTGCCTGTACCTCAACGTGTGGACGCCGGCCGAGCGCCAGGGTCCGCGGCCGGTGCTGTTCTTCATCCACGGCGGCTCCGGAGTCGCGGGCGACTCGGCGTTCCCCATTTACGACGGCGCGCGGCTTGCAGCCGAAAACCAGATCGTCGTGGTGACCGTCAATTACCGCCTCGGTGTGCTGGGTTCGCTGCATCTGCCTGCACTGAAAACCGGCGTGGCCGCCGAGGATTCCGGCAACTACTTCCTGCTCGATCTGATCCAGGCGCTGGACTGGGTGCAGGCCAACATCGCTGCGTTCGGCGGCGATCCGCGCAACGTCACCATCGCCGGCCATTCAGCCGGAGCGGGCAGCGTCCTCGCATTGCTGCGCTCGCCGCTGGCGCCGGGCAAATTCCAGCGCGCCATCAGCTATTCGGGCCTGCCGTTCTCGTCTTCCCCCGACCAGGCGCGCGAGCACAGCGAGGCGCTGCTCGAAGCCCTGATGCGGCAGGATGGCTCGATCCGCGGAGCCGAGGCGCTGGCGCAACGTGTGCAGGAAATCGGCGAGGCCGGACTGCGCCACTATCTCCTGGGAAAGAGTGGCGCACAACTGGTCGAGGCCGGAAGAGGCCTCCCCCCCGGAGGGGGCTACCTTGCCGACGGCACCGTCCTTCCGCAAAACCCCCAGCCCGACGAGTTGCCTGTGGAAGTCAGCAGCCCTGTGCCACTGATGATCGGTACCGTCCGTGACGAAATCTCACTGCTCGCGCTGACTCCCAAGCTCAGCCCGGCGCAGCGCTGGGAGTTGCTCAGCGGTGAGACCGCCACCGCGACGACCTCTGCGTATGAATTGCTCGGGTTTTGGAAACACCTGGGCTATCGTGTGTCCCGATTCTTCGGCGAGTGCATTCTCGACCACAAGATCGAGGGGCTGTATGACCGGCTGGCACCCAAGCTGCCCGCTTTGTATGTCTATACCTTCGATTGGGATGCGTTCCCGCAACCATGGCGCGGGCAGTTCGGCGCCTTCCACGGACTGGATGTGCCATTCGTCTTCGGCAATTTCATCGTCGATCAACCCAGCTTCGCGCGCTTTGCGTGGACCGCTGAAAACGCCGGCGCGCGCGAAGCCTTGCACCGGCGCATGGCGGCCGCGCTTCGCGGCTTCGTGGAATCCGGCAACCCCAATGCGCACGTGACGCCGAACCATCCGGCCTGGGCGACCTGGGATGCGCGCCGCGCGCAACAAGTCTGGAACTGAAAGCCTGGTGATTTCCTTCCGGCGTGCTACCGCGAAACCGCTTGGCGTACCCGCAAGGCGCGTGAGCGCCGCGCTACGACGATCGGCTTCAATAAACTAACGGCTAATCCAACTTTTGAAGGTTGAACCGATGACCAAGCTGCTGGTCGCCGATATTGGCGGCACGAATGCGCGCTTCGCAGTGATCGACTGCGCAGATTCACGCCAGCCCGGTTCCTGCGAAGAGGTCCGCAACTTCAGTTGCGCCGAGTTCACCGATTTCGAGGCACTACTGGACGCGTATCTGGCGGGCCTGAGCCATCGGCCCCGCTATGCAAGCCTGGGCGTGGCGGGACCGGTTGCTAAGGGCATATGCCGGCTGACGAATGCCGGCTTGACCGTTGATGCGGGCAAGCTTGCACGACGTTTCGACTTCTCCGAGGTGACGCTCATCAATGATCTCGCAGCGGTCGCGGCCGCTGTGGTCCACCTGAGTCCGCACGAGCGAACGACGCTGCAGCGAGGTGACGCGGCGGCGACCGGCCCTATCAGCGTCGTCGGTGTCGGGACGGGCTTTGGCGCTGCGCTGCTGGTGAGGGATGAAGCGACCTGGACCGTTGCCGCGACGGAGGCCGGCCATCAAAGCTTCAGCCCGGTCGACGAATTGGAAATCGAGATCCTGCGTCTGTTGTCACGCGAACATGGGCACGTCTCGGTCGAGTTCCTGCTGTCGGGGCCGGGCATTTCCCGGCTGCATGTCGCTTTGTCGCGGATTTATGGGGAACCGGTGGAGGATATCTCTCCCGAAGAAATCTGCAGCGGCGCAAGGGCTGAAGTGGCCCGCTGCGCACGAACGCTATCGTTATTCTTCTCCATGCTCGGCGGCGTGTCGGGAGACATCGCGTTGACGCATGGAGCAACCGGAGGCTTATATCTTGGCAGCGGTATAGTGGTGCCGAATACTTCCGCGCTCTTGCAGAGCCAGTTTGTACGGCGCTTCTCCGCCAAAGGCCCGATGTCGTCTTACATGCAGAACATCCCCATTCACATCTTCGTCTCCGATCAAGCTGCACTTAAAGGAGCGGCGAACTGGTTTGTGAAAACGAGACTCGGCAAGAAAGACGCGACCATTAACGCCCCCGGCGTTGGCAACCAACACGCATGTTCGGGGACCAAGTGAGTCAGTCGTCTTGCAAGCCGTGACGGCCTGAATCGCGCAGCGCCAGGGTCCCGATCACCAGCGTCACCGCGGCGACGACGATGGGATACCACAGGCCGGCATAAATGTTGCCGTAGGCCGCCACCATCGCCGTGGCCAGCAGGGGCAGCATGCCGCCGAACCAGCCGTTGCCGATGTGGTAGGGCAGCGACATCGAGGTGTAGCGGATCCGGGTCGGGAACAGCTCCACCAGGAAAGCAGCGATGGGGCCGTAGACCATGGTCACATAGAGCACCAGCAGCACCAGCAGTCCCAGCGCGCCGGCATAGTTGATCCGTGCCGGATCGGCCGCGGCCGGGTAGCCGGTGTCGGCCAGCGCCGCTTTCAGCCCGGTTTCGTCCCAGCCTTCGATGGTATGGCTGCCGATGGTCGTCACCACGCTCATACCTGGCACTGCCGGCACCGAGGTAAAAGACAGGCCCGACTTGGTCAGGAAGTCCGTGGCGCGGTCGCAGTCGCTGAACCGGGTGTTGGGGCCGACAAAGATGTGGAAGTTGCAATCGCTCGCCGCCATTTGCAAGTGCGTGTTGACCTGGTACTGCGCCAATGCCGGGTTCACGAAATGCGTCAGGCCGTGGAAGATCGGGAGGTAGCTTGCCGCCGCCAGGAGACACCCGGCCATGATGATTTTCAGGCGACCGATCTTGTCCGACAGCCACCCGAAGAAGACGAAGAACGGCGTGGCGATCAGCAAAGACGCGCCGATCAGCAGGTAGGCGCTGAGGAAGTCCAGCTTGAGCGTGATGGTGAGGAAGAACAGCGCGTAGAACTGGCCCGTATACCAGACCACGCCCTGGCCGGCGGTGGCGCCCAGCAGCGCCAGCAGCACGTACTTGTTGTTCGGGTAGCGCAGGAAGCTGTCGGTCAGCGGCGACTTCGAGCCGCGCCCTTCCGCCTTCATCGCCTGGAACAGCGGCGATTCATTGAGCTTGAGGCGGATGTAGACCGAAAAGATCAGCAGGATGATTGACAGCAGGAACGGGATGCGCCATCCCCAACTGGCGAATTGCGCCGGCTCCAGGGTGACGCGGGCGATGCCGATGACCAGCAGGGACAGGAAGAAACCGGCCGTCGCGGTGGTCTGGATCCAACTGGTCGCGTAGCCGCGTTGGTCATCCGGCGCGTGCTCGGCGACGTAGGTCGCGGCGCCGCCGTACTCGCCACCCAGGGCCAGGCCCTGCAACAGGCGCAGCGTCACCAGGATGACGGGCGCGGCAAAGCCGATGGTTTCGTAGGTCGGCAGGAAGCCGACCGCGGCGGTGGACCCGCCCATGACCACGATGGTGATGAGGAAGCTGTACTTGCGCCCGACCAGGTCGCCGATGCGCCCGAACACCAGCGCACCGAACGGCCGCACCAGGAAGCCGGCGGCGTAGGTGGCGAACGCGGACAGCAAGGCCGCGGTCTCGTTGCCCTTGGGAAAGAACAGCGCGGCGAAGAACGGCGCCAGCGTGGCGTAGAGGTAGAAGTCGTACCACTCGAACACGGTGCCGAGCGAGGAGGCAACGATGACCCGGCGCTGCTCAGCCCGGCTGACGCTCGCCCCGGCGCCCACGTAGCCGGACGGTCCTCGGGAAGTCACCGGGAGGTATCACGCAGCTTCCAGAGACCCGCCATCGCCTCCAGGCTTCGGCCCATGTCGGGCACAAGGCGCCAAACCAGAATGGTGGCAAGCGGGATGCGCCGCATGGCATGGCTCAGAAATAAAAGCTGAAGCGCAGGGCAGCGGAGCGCGGCCGCAGAAAGGCGCCCAGGTCACCGGTGGGGATATTTAAGAGACGGCGGGTACCACCACCGAGCAGCGCCTGCTCGTTGGTCAGGTTGGTGACGTAAAACGAGAGTTCTGGTGAGAGCTTCCATTGCGGCGCGCTCAGTTTGACACCGGCGTCAAGGGTATTGAAGCCGAAGATGAGCAGGTCATGCTCGACGTTGTTGAACGCCTCACCGATATGGGCGTAAGTCAGATTCACGCCCCCGACCAGTGAACCGAAGTTCCTGGTGTAGGCCAGCGTGGTGGCCGTCTGCAGGCGCGGCGCCGCCGGCAGCTCGGTGCCGACCGGAATCTCGACCCCGTCGGCGGTCGTGTACGGCTCCTCGATGGTGGCCCGAATATACGCGGCCGTGTTGATCAGCGTGAGGCCCGGGATCGGCGTCAGCCAGCGCAAGCTGCTTTCCACGCCCTGGCTGACTGACCCACTGATATTGTCGGTGAAATCGGTATTGCCGCTGGGCGTGCTCTGCGAAAGCTGCCTGTCGGTCCAGTCAATGTGGAAGGCTGTAAGGTCGAGCTGAAGGGTGTTGTCGAACCAGTCGGTACGCACACCCAGCTCGTAACTCCAGAGCGTGCTGGGCTTAAAAGTCGGCGGAAAGACGTTATCGGATGGGAGGGGCGCCGGAGCATTGAAGCCGCCGAACTGAAAGCCGCGCGCGGCATTCGCGTACAGCAGGATGTCGTCAGTCCACTGGAATTTGACCGCCGCCTTGGGACTGAAGCCTTTTTCCTCCAGCTTCTTTACGCCGGTGAAACCACTGTTTGCGGCCAACAGTCCAGTCAGGCCGCGGCTCGTAATGTTGGCCTGCAGCTTCTCCTGGTACAAGCGGCCTCCGAGAGTGAGCTCCAGCCGGTCGTCGAAGAACTTGCGCGTCAGTTCGCCGAACAGCGACTCTTCCCGCGCTTCCGACGGGTCGAAGCGGACGAATATTACCGAAAGTCCCTCGGGGGTCGGCGTCAGCTGCGACTGGAGTTCCGGGGGCAGATTGAGCGCGTCGAAAAGTTGCGCGAGTATCGCCGTGTTCGCGAGGAATGTGTTGAGCTCCAGCACTGCCGAGTAGCGGCTGTAGTAGAGGCCGCCAAGCCAGACCCAGGGACTATCGCTGGGGGCGGACACCAGCCGCAGTTCCTGCGAAATCGCATCGGTATCGATGCGCGTGTGCAGCCGCAGCGACTCGATGCCGGCGACAGCGAGCGGCTCGACTATCGAGCTTAAGTCGAAGTCGGTGTCGTTGAGTTTCTTGGCGCGCGAAGTTTCCGAAATGAGCGAGGCCCAGTCGAAATCGTAACTCACCTCCAGATTGGCCACATCGAATTTCTGGCGCGAAGTGCTGGGCCCTGGCGTGTTGGTGCGAACGAACTCGAAGTCCAGATTGTTGGCGACGCTGAGATCGCCGCGAAAATTCTCCTGCTGGAGGTAGAAGGCAGTGATCTTCAGCGCATCGGTGGGTTTCCAGAGACCCAACACGCGAGACATCTGCTTGTCACCCTCGTCGGCGTCCTTTTGATTCTTGCCGTTGGCATTGACATCGTCGTACAGTCCGGGCAGCTCCTGCGAGACTGCGGCGGCCCGTAGAGCGGCCTCCTCGCCCAGCGGTATATTGACCGCCGCGCCCCAAGTCACCCCTTCCCCGCCTTGCTCCACCGTGAGCCGGTTGACGAAGCCTTTGGCGTCCAGGGTGCTGAGCTGCGGCTTGGTCAGCACGTAGCGGATCGCGCCGTTGAGCGCGCCGGCGCCGAACAAGGTGCCCTGCGGCCCCTTGAGCACTTCCACGGTCTGCAGGTCGAAGGGATCGAGGTCGGGCACCAGATAGCTCGCGACGGGATCGCCCATCGAGACATTGTCAATCAGGACGCCGGTGGTGATGTTCCCGCCCGACTGCGGGCCGACACCACGCACGGCCAGCGATCGGCTGCCGTTTAAACCCTCCTGCAGCGTGATGCCGGGGACGAGCCGGAGGTAGTCCTGCATTTCGCGCGCGTCGATTGCTTCCAGGTCCTCGCCCGAAAGCACGTTCACCGTGGCTGCGATCTCGCGCACCGATACCTCGCGCTTGGTGGCGGTGACGATGATCTCTTCCAGTCCGACGGTCACGGGTGCTTTTTTGGTGCTGGTCGTCGCCGGCGCAGCGTCGCCCTCGGCTGACGATGGCGGCGTGGTGCTGTCGGTTGTTGCCGGCGCTCCTTCACCCTGGGCGGCGGAAACGGTCGCAGGATCGGCCGGCTCTTCGGCCAGGATGTCGTCGAGTTCTTCCAGACCGGCGGCCGCGGCTGCGCTATCGCTGCGGTTCGTCGCCGGCGCAGCGTCGCCCTCGGCTGACGATGGCGGCGTGGCGCTGTCGGTTTCTGCCGGCGCTCCTTCACCCTGGGCGGCGGAAGCTGTCGCAGGATCAGCCGGCTCTTCGGCCAGGATGTCGTCGATCTCGTCCCGCCCGACTGGTGCGCTATTGCTACTGTTCGTCGGCGGCGTAGTGGCGCCCTCGGCTGACGATGGCGGCGTGACGCTGTCGGTTGTTGCCGGCGCTCCTTCACCCTGGGCGGCGGGAGCTGTCGCAGGATCGGCCGGCTCTTCGGCCAGCGCGAGCCGGTGGGCACCCGACGCATACAAGGTCACACCCAGGACAGCGACCAGCAAACGTCCTCTTGAATATTCCATCGCTTGCTCCTCCTATTGCTCGGCTCGAGTTCTGTCGAGCCTGGAATCAATACCAGCCGATTGAACGACCGTGATCACCTCAGTGCACATAAGGCTGAGCGGGGTGTCGCGCGTGCCAGCCGAAGCCGGCGATCACCGCGTAGCAGGCCGCCGGCACGATCAATGCTCCGGCAATGCTGCTGGCATCGGCGACCGCACCCGCCAGCAGCGGCACGATCGCGCCGCCGACAATCGCCATGCACAGCAAGCCGGAGGCGCGCGGGGTTTCCACGCCCATGCGCTCGACGGCGAGACTGAAGATGGTCGGAAACATGATGGCGTTCATCAGGCCGACCGCAATCAGCGACCAGGCGGCGAGCGGGCCCTGCGAAACTGCGGACAGCGCTGCGAGCGTCGCCGCGCCGATGGCAACCGCCGCGAGCAGGCGCCCCGCCGCGATGCGGCGCAGCAACCAGGCGCCGATAAAACGCCCCACCAGCGCACCGCCCCAATACAGCGAGATGTACTCGCCGGCGCTGCGCTCGGCCAAGCCCAGCGTCGCCGGCAGCATCAGATAGTTGACCAGGAAGCTGCCGATCGTGACCTCGGCGCCGACGTAAAGAAAGATCGCGGCGACGCCAAACGCCAGGCGCGTACGACGGCGCAGCAGCGCCAGGCTGCCGGCGAGTGTAGCCGCAGGCCGCCCGCCGCCAAGTTGGCCGCCGAGATGATCGCGCCACAGCCAGAACAGGCCCGCGATCGCCAGCAGCACCAGCGACAGACCCAGATAGCCGTGGCCTACGACCGCCGCCTCGCGTGCCTGGAACTCGGCCAGCGCCGCTCCGGAGAGGCTCGCGGAATCGACGTCCGCAATCCCCCCGAGAATCAACTGCGCGCCGAGGAACGGCATCACCGTGGTGCCGAGCGAGTTGAACGCCTGCGCCAGCGTCAGGCGGCTGTGCGAGGTGTCGGGCGTGCCGAGGTTCGCGATCAGCGGATTGGCTGCGACCTGCAGGATCGTGATGCCCCCGGCGAGGATGAACAGCGCTCCGAGAAACAGCGCATAGCTCGCCGTGGACGCCGCCGGCACGAACAGCAGGCAGCCCAAGCCCATGATGGAGAGCCCGGCCACGATCCCGCGTCCGTAACCGAGCCGCGCCACCAGTCCGCCCGCCGGCAGCGACACCACGGCGTAGGCGGTGAAGAACGCGAACTGGATCAGCATCGCCTGCGCGTAGCTGAGCCGGAACAGGTCTTTCAGCTTCGGGATCAGCACGTCGTTGAGGCTGGTGATCCCGCCCCAGATGAAGAACAGCGCCACGACGCCGGCCAGCAGCAATGCCGGCGCTTGACGGCCTGCCTGACTAGAACTCATCTTATAAATCTCGTGTCATTCTGAGCCCAGCGAAGAATCTCGCTTTGGCGCCATCGGAAAATAGATCCTTCGCGGAGCCTGTCCTGAGCGAAGTCGAAGGGCTCAGGATGACGTTCTTAGCCATGGCGGATCTCCTTCAAGGCTTGAGCCGTTGCTCGCCGAGCGTCACGGTGACGACCGGCCCCAGATCCTCGGCAGATTTCCCAAGCGCGAATGCGTAATCCCCGGCCTTGATCAGCCAGCCATCGTCATTCCAGTCCGCGATCAGCCGCGGATCAACCTTGAGTGCCACTTCACGGCTCTTACCGGGCTTGAGCGTCACGCGCTCGAATCCCGCGAGGCGCTGGAGCGGACGACCCGCTGCGCTGACGAGATACAGCTGCGGAACATCCGCACCGTCGCGCTCGCCGACGTTTTTCACCTTGAAGCTCGCGCTGACGACGTCGCCGCCATTCACTTTCAATCCGCTATAACTGAACTCCGTGTAACTCAGGCCGTGTCCGAAGGGGAACAGGGCTTTTAGTTTTTCCGCTGCGAACCAGCGATAACCGATATCGGAGCCCTCGCTGTAATCGACCGCCTGCGGCTTGGCCTGCATGGAATCGGGTTCGCCGAGGCCGCGCAGCTGCGGCCGCGGGTTCTGCTCGAGCGACAACGGGAACGTGATCGGCAAGCGTCCCGACGGATTCACGGCACCGGTCAGCACGTCCGCGATGGCGTTGCCGCCCTTCTGGCCCGGATACCAGGCCTCGATCACGGCTTTCACGTCGGCGAGCCAGGGCATTGCAACCGGGTTGCCGGTCTCGAGCACGACGATGGTGTTCTTGTTGGCCTTGGCGACCGCAGCGATCAGCTCGTCCTGGCCGAGCGGCAGGTCGAGGCTGGTCGAATCCCAGCCCTCGCTCTCGAACTTCGTCGCGAACACGATGGCGACGTCGGCGCGCGCGGCGCGCGCGGCAGAGAACCCCGCGTCGTAGCCCGGATCGAACGAGATCGCGTGTTGCGGCAGGTTCTCTTTGAGCGCGGCGACCGGCGACGACGGCACAATCATCTGTCCGGTCGGGCGCTTCACCAGGCGATGCACGTCGGTCGGGATGATCGCGGCGGCACCGCCGACCGGCGTTACCTGACTCGAGCCGCCGCCGGCGATCACCCCGGCTATCGCATAGCCGCCGATGACGAGGATGGACTTCGCGTCGTTCTCCAGCGGCAGCGCGCCGTCGTTCTTCAGCAGCACGATGCCGGCGGCGGCGGCTTCCCGCGCGATTTCGGCGTTTGCCGCATAGTCAATTTTGGCAATCTTGCGCTTCTGCGGTTTCCAGTCCGCACCCACGGCGTAGATCGAACGCAGGATTCGGCGCACCGCATCCGACAGCCGCGCCTTGGATACGCGTCCGGCGGCGTATTCCGCTTTGAGTGGGGCGTCCAGCCACACTTGCTGGTCGAGCTCGGCCCCAGAGTGCTGGTCAAGGCCGGCGTTGAAATATCCGACCTCGTGCACCGCGCCCCAGTCCGACATCACCCAGCCCTTGTAGCCCCAGTCGCCCTTCAGCACCTGGTTCAGCAGGAAGTCGCTGCCGCAGGACCACGGGCCGTTGACACGGTTGTAGGCGCACATCACCGCGCCGGGCTGTCCGCGCTCGATACCGATCTGGAACGCCAGCAGGTCGGACTCGCGCAGGGCCGCTTCTTCGATTCTCGCATTGAGCACGCGGCGCAGCGTCTCCTGGTCGTTCATCGCAAGGTGCTTGATGGTCGCGATGACGCCGGCGCTCTGAATGCCGCGGCTCGCCTCGCCGCCGAGCACGCCCGCGAGCAGCGGGTCCTCGCCGAGGTATTCAAAGTTACGGCCATTGCGCGGATCGCGTGCGAGATTGACCCCCGGGCCCAGCAGGACGTTGAAGCCCTTGGCGCGCGCCTCGCCGGCAATCATCGCGCCTGCCTTGAACGCAAGCGCCGGATCGAAGCTCGCCGCGAGCGCCAGCCCGGAAGGCAGGGCCGTCGCAACGTCGCCCTCGCGCAGCTCGAAGGGATTGACCACACCCAGGCTCGCGTCCGTTTCCACGAGACCGGGAATGCCGAGCCGCGGAATGCCGCGCATGACGCCCGGGGCGATCGGCATGTTCGGGATCAGGCGAGAGGGCTTGCCGGCTTCAATCGTTATCGGCAAATGGGTGTGCAGCATGTGGAAGCGCTCGTCGTCCGTCATCTGCGCCTCCACCGCCGCCGCGCGGGCGTCGGGGTCAAGTTTTTCCGCCGCCGTGGCGACGCCGGCAAGCAACAAGAGTGAGGTAACGAAAGCGCAGCGTGACATGGCGTTCTCCATCTAAGGGTTCTCAGTAAATATCCGCACCGGGCCGATCAGACCCGAAGGCAACAAAGGCGTGTCTTTGGTGTACGGCAGTTTCACTATGCCGGGCATGTACTGATCGAAGGTGCTGAACGCGTACTGGCGCGGCGCGCCGGGCTGACGATCGCCGATGATGCGGTTGGCCCAGACATTGGCGACTTCGATTTCCAGATCGTTGCGCCCCGGCTTCAGCAGCCCGGAAATATCCACGCGATAGGGCGGCTTCCAGGCGATGCCCGCGGGCTTGCCATTGACCACGACTTTCGCCGTCGCATGCACCTCGCCCAGATCGAGAACGATGCGTTCCTTCTTGTTGAGCCAGGACTCGGGCGCATCAACGGTCTTTCGATAGGTGCCGGTGCCCGAGAAATAACGCAGGCCGGAATCGGCGGACTCATTCCATGGAGTGAGTTTGTCGAAGTGCGCGCTGGCCGGCGCGCCGCGATCCGGCGTGAATGCGAGCTCCCAGCTTCCGTCCACGCTCGCGAGCGGCTGCATCACCGCTTGCGCAATCGTGCGCGAGGTCTCGCGCGTGGGCTTGCGCAGCACCACGAACACCGATTCATACGCTCCGAGCGCCAGCGGCACCACCGTGCGGCCGTCCTGCTGGCGGAATGAAGCCGCTTCGATGCGTCCGTCATCCGCATGCCACAGCTCGGCCTCGCGGCCGGCGACGCGCAGGCTCGCCTCGATCCGCGCCGGCGCCTTGTCCTGGTTGGCGACGAAGTAAATCTCGCCGTCGGCAAGCTTGCGGTGAATCGCCACGATTTTGGCGGCGCCGTCGCCCTCGAATTTGAAATCGGGCTCGAGCTTCTCGGCGGCCAGGACATCCGTCAGCGCGGCGCCCCAATAAACGCGGCCCTTGCCGAACTCGCGCACCGTGCGCGTCTTGCCGTCGAGATCGCCCCACAACTCGTCGGCGACCACCTTGATTTCCGCATTGCTGTTCGCCAGCCCGTTGGCGCCTTGCGGCCGTGGCGCAACCAGCAGCACGCCGGCGGCGACCAGATCGCGCAGCTTTTGCACCAGCGGCAAAGTCAATCGGGTGGTTGACGCCGGCAGCACCAGCACGCGATACGAAACGCCGGACGGCGCGACCAGCCGGCCGTCCTTCACGCGGAAGTCCTTGAGCAGCATATCGCGGCAGACGAAATCAAAGCCGTAGCCGGCCGGGATCAGCGGGTCGGTGATGCCGCCGTCGGGCACGGTCACCGCCGCGCCTTCGCCATAGAAGTACGCGATGTCGGCGGCGTAACGGCCTTGCTGCAGCAGCTCGGACGAGCGCGCGAGATAGTCCATCCAGGCCTTCGCGTGCTCGCCCCAGGTCTCCAAGCGCGAGAAATACTGGCCGAAGATCGCCAGCGTGAAACCGGGGCCCTGCTCCAGCGGCTGGTGTGCGGAAGTGTGGATGACGAAGCGGTTGACGCCGTGCGCCATGAAGCGGTCCGCCAGCGGCTTGAGCAGCCAGGGCGTGGTGGTGTACGGCGGCGGCGGGCCGCCCGGCAGCGGCAGGCCGGTGAAGGATTCGGTGGCGACGATGTTCTGGCCGTAGACATGTGCGGCGGACGCCGCCTCGCGCACGTCGGCGATGGAGTTGCCCTGGCTAGCCACGTCCGGCGCCGTCTGCCAGAACTCGCCCATCGGCACGGTCGGGTAGCGCTTGAGCTGCAACCCGTCGCCGGTGGTCGGCAGGTCCACACCCATGGCCTCGCCGTAAAAGCCGAGCTTATGTTCCTTGGCGTAGTCGGCGATGGTCTGGTAGTGGTTGTCCGCGAGCAGGTCGGCCAGCGTGCGGCGGAAATCCCAGAGGAAACGGTCGCTGTCCTGCGCGTTGCCGACAATGTAACCGGCCAGCACCGGCAGGTAGGGCGTGGCGTCGTAGCCGCGCCTGGCGCGGAACTCCTCGAGCATCGCCGGCGTCCAGTTGGCCTGCCCGGCCTCAAAGCTGTCGGTCAGCACGGCTTGCAAGCCGCGTGCGCCGGAGAGCTCGCCCAGTTCGGCCAGCACCTTGCCGTAGTACTGATCCAGATAGCCGCGCACTTCGCGCGCCGAGTACTTGTCCACCTCGTAGCCAGTGCCGGCGGCGGTTGCCGGTTGGTTGACCTGGCCGGTCAGCGAATATCCGAAGCGAATCACGTTCCACTCCCCTTCCGGCGGCGTCCAATCCAGCGCGCCGTCGCTCTGCATGCGGCCGGTGAGATCAATCACGCTGCCGGCGTCAATCGCGGCATCCGCACCGGCAGCAGGGGTGGCCGCGGCCTCGTAGTCGCGCAACACCGCGTAGCCGGCCTTGGCCTCGAAGCGGTGCGGACGCGCGGCGGCGGAAAAATCAATTTCGCTGAAGCGGAATTCGCTGATCTGCCGCAGCGGCAAGCCGGGAAACAGAAAACCGCTGCCCGGCTTCACCACCAGACGGAAATAGCGCGCCCGGGTTTCCGGCAGCGTGAGCGTGTACAGCGGCAGGCCTCTGGCGGTTTCCGGCGCGGGCAGGGACGCCACCGCGCGGAAGCTGCTGCCGTCGTCGCTGGCCTCGATGCTACCCTCGGGTATCGGCGAGTCCTTGTCTCCCGGCCAGGCAATGCCCAGGCGCAGCGAGCGAATCGTGACCGGCGCGCTGAAGTCGAAGCGTACCCAGTTCGGCTGGTCGGCGGCGGCCACCGGCATGATGAAGGCCTGATCAAAACGCCCGTCGCGCAGCAGGCCGGCATCGGGCTCGCCGCCGCTGGCGCTGGCGTGCACCGTCGCTGCCTCTTCGGCGCGCTCGGCCGCCGGCACGCGATAGGCGATGACGCGCACGTCGGCGTAGTGGCGTGAAGTGGGCTGCAGCGCGGTCCATTTTGGCTCGCCATTGAGCCTCCACTGCGGCTTGATGGCGAGGTCCTGGAACAGACCGTTGGCGGAGGGCGGCGCCGGCAAGACGCCGGTGTAGTGCCAGCCGCCTTGCACGCGCGTCTCGCTCCACACCAGCTTCTTCATCGCCGCTTCCGGCTGCACGCCGGGGCCGCCGGTTTCGCTCCAGCCGGCGGACGAGTTCAGCGTCATCTCCAGACCCAGGCGATCCGCTGCCGCTGCGGAGTGACGGACCAGCGCCAGCCATTCCGGCGACATGAAGTCCGCAGGCTGCTCGACCAGCGCCGGATAGGAGCGGCCGACGTCAAACAACTGAAAGCCGCCGATGCCGATGCGCTGCATCCATTCCAGATCGCGGGTGATGCCCTCGCGCGTCACGTTGCCGTCTATCCAATGCCACCACACCCGCGGTTTTGCGCTCGCGCCGGGCTGCGCAAACCGCTGTTCAAGCGTTGGCGCTGCGGGCGCACAGGCGGCGCCCAGCGCGAGACCGGCAAGTATCAGCGGGACAGCCAGTAGCGCGACACCGAAATTTCGCAACATTCCTTCCTTCCCGTCATTCCGGCGAAAGCCGGAATCCAGGCCCCGCTTGCAAGGCGCATCCCCAGAACAACTGGA
Source organism: Nevskiales bacterium (assembly GCA_050740255.1). Taxonomy (GTDB): domain Bacteria; phylum Pseudomonadota; class Gammaproteobacteria; order Nevskiales; family JBOICV01; genus JBOICV01. Next base: position 88,382 of record JBOICV010000150.1, read on the forward strand.
TACCGGCTTTCGCCGGTATGACGCTTCAAAATTTATGTGTCTCGACACTAGAGATCGGTTGCGCATGGGCTCACCTACTTCACGCGGATTGTCGAAAGGTCCACCGGCTTGAAGCTGCGGTAGTCGTTGACATCACCGCTGCCCTTGTATTTCGCCGCCAGCGGGTACGGATACAGCGGGCGGGAGAACTTGATCTTGGCGGGATCGGTCGGCTCGCGCAGGTGATCTATCGGATTGTCCGACTCGATGTGATAGGTCTTGATCATGTCCGGCGCCTTGCCCTGCTCGACCCAGCCTTCGAGCTGGCCGATGAAATCGGCGGCGCTCGCACCCTCGCCACCGACACAGTGCTGACGCCCCGGCACCATGAACAGGCGCGCGAAATCCTGCGTCTGTTTGGGGCCGCCCATGGTGCGCTGCATGGTTTCGTAGTAATCAATGGTATTGAGCGGGAACGGCGTGCCGCTGTCGTCCCAGCCCTGCACGATCATCAGTTTTCCACCGGCTTCCTTGAGCGGGCGCAGATCGGGATTTGACGATTCATAGAGCGCTTCCATCAGGGCAAGACGCTTGTAGTCCTGGTCGAAGTCAACATCGCTGAGCTTCGCCCCCGGACCCGCGTCGGGCATGAAGGCGAGATAGCGCACGAAGTCCTTCAGTGCGTGCCGCACCAACGGCCGCGCCGCCGCAAAGCCGAAGCTGCCGCGCTCCGCGCCCGGCATGACACCGCCGCGATACCACTGCCTGCCGGTGGAGGTCATTCCGCCCGCGTAAACCTTGTTCGCCGCTGCGATCTGCGCCGGCGACAGGCAGGCCTCCTTGCGCTCGTCCGAACAAGCCACCTGCGCCGGATCGAAGACGCAGGCGCTGGGGTTGCCGATGATGCCGTCCTTCAGGCCGTCATCGAGATCGCATCGCGCGATTGAGCTGTTGTGCAGCATCTCCAGCTCAGCCGGCGTGAACAGCGGCTGGCCATCTGCGCCGGTGACGGCGCGCTCGTTGTAGGCGAAGCTGAGGAAGGCGCCTGAAATATTGATGGCCGGCTCCAGCGCAAGGATGCCGTCGAATTCCCAGGGAAAGCGCTGCGCTGCAACCATCGCCTGGCGCCCGCCGTTGGAGCAGCCGATGAAATAGCTACGCTGCTGCTCGCTGCCGTAGTAGTGTTTGGCGACCGCCTTGGCCGCAAGCGCGACCACGTAGATGCCGCGGTAACCGTAGTCCAGCTTGGCCTGCAGGTTGTTATAGGCCCACACGCCGTCGAGCAAGGCGAGAGATTTGGCGGTGATGCCCGAGGTATGGCCATAGTCGGAGTTCACGCAGGCATAACCGCGGCGGACCATCTCGTCGCACAAGCGCAGATCGCCCGCGGACTGGGTGGAGCCGGCGTAGCCGCCGGTGCCCAGCTGCGCCAGCTTGCCGTTCCAGTTCGCCAGCGGCAGCTTCATTTGGAAGCCGACCTGCGGCGCGACATGACCCCGCAGCAGGCAGGTGGCGGGAATCTCGCCGCCGGCCTCGGCCACGCGGCTGTCCATTACGCGCGTCGGCGCATCCTGAATGCCGGCAAAGTCGGCGAACTTGAGCTCGTCGCAGGCGGCGCGCTGCGGTGCCTCGGCGGGCTCGTCAGCCGCGCGGCCCGGCGCCGGCAGCACCCCGGCGACGATCAGACAGGCGCCGATGAATCCTGTTTTTTTCCACAGCATGATGAATCCTCCCGTTAGAACTGATTCGTCAAGGTCGCCGTGACCGCCACCAGGGCGCGTCTCATGGCTCGCCCGGCTCTAAAAACGAAAACTGAGGCGCGCGGCAAAGGCCCGCGGCCGGTTGTAGGTCACCCGGTTGATCTCCAAGGCGCCTTGGAGGGCAGGGTTATTGTTGCCGGAGATCCGGCCGCCGGTCAGGACGCGCTCATCGGTCAGGTTGGTGCCGGAGAACGTCAGTTCCGGCGCGAACTGCCACTGTGGGGCGCCCAGGGTGATGCTGGCATCCAGCGTGCCGTAGTCGAAGATCGTGAAGTCGTGCGTGATGTTGTTGAACGCCTCGCCGATGTGAGCGTAAGTCAGGCCTGCGCCCGCGGAGAACGAGCCGAGGGGCAGCTTGTAGCCGAGCGTCGTCGCGGTCTGAAGGTGCGGCGCACTCGCCAGGTCGTCGCCCTTGGCGATGACGAAGCCTTCAGCCGTCGTATAGGTCTCCTGTATGGTGGCGCGAATGTACGAAGCGACGTTGCTCAGCGAAAGTCCGGGAATGGGCGTCACCCAGCGCACGGCGCCTTCGACGCCGACACTGCGTGCCTTGCCCGCATTGGACGTGTAGTCGGTGTTGCCGCTCGCCGTTTTCTGCAATATCTGTATGTCGGTCCAGTCAATATAGAAGCCGGTGAGGTCCAGTTGCAGGGTCTTGTCCAGCCAGTCGGTACGCACACCTGCCTCGTAGCTCCAGACCGAACTCGACTTGTAGGTCAGAGGGTAGACGTTGTCGGTGGGTATCAACGCCTGGCCGTTCCTGCCGCCGTACTGGAAGCCGCGCGCAATGGCGCCGTAAAGCAGCAGATCCCTGGTCCACTGGAACTTGACGCTGCCCTTCGGGCTGAAGCCCCTTTCCTTCGGCGGGAAACCCCCGTCGGTTCCCCTCACCGTGCCGAGGACGCCGAGGACGATGGTTGCGGGTCCCAGCACGCCCCCTTCGACCCCTTGGGTTGTCAGCTGCTGCTGGTAGAAACGGCCTCCGAGGCCGAATTCCAGCCGGTTGTCGAAGAACTTGCGTGTCAGCTCGCCGAACAGCGCTTCTTCTTTCGCTTCCAACGGATCGACGCGGAGGTACAGCACCGAAAGTCCTTCGGGTGTCACCGTCAGGTTCAAAGGGTCTGGCAGCGGGAGCCCGAGCGTCGTCAGTAGTTGCCCAAGAATCTCCGTATTTGCGACCGACTCGTTGAAGGTGAAGCGCGCGTCGTAGCGGCCGAGGTAAGCCCCGGCTAGCCAAGCCCAGGGACTGTCGCTGGGTGGGGATACCAGCCGCAGTTCCTGCGTAATCGCGTCGGTGTCGGCGCTAATGCGCTCCCGCAGCGAGTAGACCCCCCGCGTGGCGGCTGCCTCGGCCACGAAGCTGCCATCGAAGTTTGCATCCGACAATTTCTTGGCGCGCGAGGTTTCCGACACCAGCGTGAACCAGTCGAAGTCGTAGCGCA
>JBOICV010000151.1:0-6189 GCA_050740255.1 Nevskiales bacterium
GGTCGCCGTCGTCAGTAAATGGACCATGCGCTGCGCCACCCGCGCAAAGAACAGGCCCTGCTCCATGGGCTTGTCGCCATCCGTCAGTGCCTCCGGTGCACCTTCGTGCACGAACACCAGATCCAGGTCCGAACCGTAGCCGAGTTCGAGCCCGCCCAGCTTGCCGTAACCGATCACCGCAAAGCCGGCCTCGCGCCCTATATCACCATCATCGTAACGCGGCCGACCGTGTTTCGCCGCCAGTTGCTGCGTGGACACATCGAGCGTCTGCGCCAACACCACCTCGGCGATTTCCGTGAGGTGGTCGCTGACCACCATCAGCGGCACCGAGCCGCTGACATCGGCCGCGGCGACGCGTAACACCTGGGTGTGCTTGAAGCGTCGCAGCAACTCCATGTGCTGCTCGGTGTCTTCAATAGGCACCGAGTCCATCCATTCCTTGAGTTCCGCAGCAAGCTCGGCCTGGCGCGGTGGCGCGTACAACTGTCGCGGGTCCAGCAAGGTATCCAGTAGTTGCGGATGCTGCGCGAGTTGCTCCGCTATCCAGGGGCTCGCGCCACACAAGCGGATCAACTGGGAAATTGCGCCCGGATGCTCCAGCAGCAGGGCGAGATAGGCCGAGCGGCCCGCAATCGCCACCAAGACGTCGGCGATGCGGTTCAACACCGTATCCGGCTCGTCCGCTTCGGCGGCCGCCGCCAGAATCAGCGGCATGCATTGCGCGAGACGCTGGCGTCCCAGTTCGCCCACGGTGCGATAGCGCAGCCGGCTGCGCCACTGCGTGAGGCCGGCGATAGCGGCCGGCGGATCCTTGAAGCCGATCTCCTGCAATAAGCCGGCAGCCGCTTCCGGCGCTAGCTCGTCCTGCCACAAAGCCGTCAGGCGCGTGCCGCGCTCATCCCCGGCTGCGGCCTGCGGCATCGCGAACACCCGCTCGAAATGGCCTTCTACCTCGCGGCGCTGCGTCGCAATCGCCTGACTCAGAGTGGGCCAGTCCGCATAGCCCATCGCCAGCGCCAGCGCCGCTTGCGCGTCCGGCTCGTGCGGCAGCGCATGCGTCTGCTCATCGCGATAAGCCTGTAGCCGATTCTCCAGCCGGCGCAGAAAAACATAAGCGTCGTCAAGCGCCGTCACTGCCGGCGCCGGCAGCACACTGAGTTCACCCAGTACGCGCAGGGTGGTCCGCAACGAGCGTTGCTGCAGCCGGCGCTCCTGGCCACCACGGATGAGCTGGAACAGCTGCGCGATGAACTCAATCTCGCGAATACCGCCCCGCCCGAGCTTGATGTCGTCCTTGCTGCCGCGGCGCACCGCATCCTGATGGATCAAGGCCTTCACATGGCGCAGGGATTCAAACGCGCCGTAGTCCAGATAGCGCCGGTACACGAAAGGCTTTAGCACCGCCAAAAGCCGCCCGCCGGCAGCGATATCGCCCGCTACCGGCCGCGCCTTGATCAGCGCATAACGTTCCCACTCGCGGCCATGCGTCTGGTAGTAGTGCTCCATCGCGTTGAATGACATCGCCAAAGGGCCGGCGCTGCCGAAAGGCCGCAGCAGGGTATCCACCCGGTAGGCAATGCCGTCTTCGGTGCGGTCGGATAAGGCCTGCGCCAGCTTGCGCGCGAGCGTCTCGAAGTACTCGCCGTGGCTGATCGATTTCCGTCCCTTGGTCTCGCCTTCGTGCTCATAGCAGAAAATGAGGTCGATGTCCGAGGAGAGATTCAACTCGCCGCCGCCGAGCTTGCCCATGCCCAGCACCACCAGCTTGACCGGCATGCCATCCGGTGACTGTGGCCTGCCATGGCGCTCCGCCAGCCACACTTCCAGCTTGTCCAACGCCGCCGCAATCATGGTGTCCGCCAGCAAACTCAGCGACAGCAGGGTTTGATCGAGCGCGTCGCCGCCGCTGAGGTCGCGCCAGGCGATGCGTACCAGTTCGCGCCGTCTGCATTCGCGTAGCACTCGTTTCAGCGTGGCCTCGTCCGTCGCGGCCTCTATTTCGCCATGGATTCGTTCAACGGCCGTGGCATCGAAGGCGCCGATACATCCACTCGCATCGACCAAGACGGGCAACAGACCGGGATCGCGCAGACAGCTTTGCGCCACGAAGTTACTGCAAGCCCAAACTTTGGCGAGTTCCGCGAATACCGGCTCCGGCAGGCATGGCGCGGCGCTTTCACCCCATGACTGCCAGTGCCGCGAGACCCGTTCGCCTAAGATTTCCGGCAGGCCGGATAGGTCCGGTTTCTGCATTTTCCAACCCAAGCGTGTGCGTGACACGGTCGCTCCAGACTATTGCATATCCACACGGGGCCTGTGATATTGTCGGCGTCTCGAATTTTGGGTTCGATGCTTCTTAAAGGGGAGAAACATGCGAATGAATAAATGGTGTGCAGCGATGGCGGTTGCCGCCGCGGCGCTGCCGGGTGCGGCGCTAGCCGACCCGATGAGCTATGCCTTCGTCCAGCTCAACGGCATCCTCGACGCCGAAGTGGAGCCGGAAGGAATCACTTCAGCGGATGGCGACGGACTGGGGATTGAAGCAGGTTGGATCTTCGGGCCTTACGTTTTTACCGATCTGCGCTTCAATGACTACGACATGGGCGCTACTGAAGGTGAAGAGACCTCGATCAGACTCGGTGTGCGCAGCAGGATGAACACCTCTTGGCCGCGCCTGGACCTGTACGGGATGATCTCCTATGAGGACATAAAGTTCGACACCATCGTCAGATCCTTCGGTAGCGGTGTTCTGTTCCCGCTTGAACTGATTGACGACAACGGCGTTGGCCTGCATGCCGGGGCGCGCTTCAGCCCGATCAACTGGTTCGAGTTGCTGGGTGAAGTCGCCTATATAGATGTCGGCAAAGTCGACGGCGAGTTTCTGACCGCGGGTGTCCAGGTGAATACCGCCAGCTGGTTCGCGCTGAACCTGCGCTATCGCACCGGCGAATACAGCGGCACCGGCAGAGACCTTGAGCTGGACAGCCTGATCTTCGGCGTACGCGTGCAGTGGGGCGGCGGCTGAGTTTTATCGGACAGCAACATGAAACAGGGGCCGACGGGCCCCTTTTTTCTGCGCGGCACAAACATGAAGGTTGTGCGCTCCAGCCAGTCGCTCAAGAGCGCCGTTCGCGGTACGCCGCTCGCGCGCCTTAGCTTCTAGATTCACCGTCGCTCCGCAACCGCAAACGAGGCACACGATAAAAAACGGCCCCGCAAGCGGGGCCGTTTTCGTCTCAGCTTGAGTAGCTGCGACTTACATCATGCCATCCATACCGCCCATGCCGCCGCCGCCCGGCATCGACGGTGCATCCTTCTTCGGCATCTCAGCCACCATCGCTTCGGTGGTGAGCAGCAGGCTGGCCACGGACGCCGCGTTCTGCAACGCCATGCGCGTCACCTTGGTCGGATCGAGGATGCCCATCTCGATCATGTCGCCGTATTCGCCGTTCTGGGCATTCATGCCGAAGGCGCCCTTGCCGTCCTTGACCTTGTTGATGACCACAGACGGTTCTTCACCGGCGTTCTTGACGATCTGACGCAGCGGCTCTTCCAGCGCGCGGCGTAGGATGTTGATACCCACCTGCTGGTCGTCGGACGAGCCCTTGAGGCCATCCAGCGCCTTTTGCGCACGCACCAGGGCCACACCGCCGCCCGGCACGATGCCTTCCTCGACCGCGGCACGGGTGGCGTGCAGCGCATCTTCCACCCGCGCCTTCTTTTCCTTCATGGCCACTTCGGTCGCGGCGCCGACCTTGATCACCGCCACGCCGCCGGCCAGCTTGGCCACGCGCTCTTGCAGCTTCTCTTTGTCGTAGTCGCTGGTCGCATCTTCAATCTGTTTGCGGATGGACTTGATGCGCGCTTCGATCGCTTTCTCGTCGCCGCCGCCGTCAATGATGGTAGTGTTTTCCTTGTCCACCACAACCTTCTTGGCGTTGCCGAGCATATCGGGCGTCGCCTTCTCCAGCGTCATGCCGGTTTCCTCGGCAATCACGCGGCCGCCGGTCAGGATGGCGATATCTTCCAGCATGGCCTTGCGGCGATCGCCGAAGCCCGGCGCCTTCACCGCGCAAACCTTGACGATGCCACGGATGGTGTTGACCACCAGCGTCGCCAGTGCCTCGCCTTCCACGTCTTCCGCCACGATGACCAGCGGCCGGCCGGACTTGGCCGCGCCTTCCAGCACCGGCAGCATTTCGCGGATGTTGGAGATCTTCTTGTCGTGCAGCAGGATCAGCGGATTCTCCAGCTCGGAGGTCTGCGACTGCGCCTGGTTGATGAAGTAAGGCGAGAGGTAACCACGGTCGAACTGCATGCCCTCGACCACGTCCAGCTCGTCGGCCAGACCGGAACCGTCTTCCACGGTGATCACGCCTTCCTTGCCGACCTTGTCCATGGCTTCGGCAATGCGCTCGCCGATGGACTCGTCGTTGTTGGCGGACACGGTGCCGACCTGCGCGATGGCCTTGCGGTCCTTGCAGGGCTTGGAAAGCTTCTTCAGCTCCTGCACCACCGCTTCGGTGGCCTTGTCGATGCCGCGCTTGATTTCCATCGGGTCAATGCCCGCGGCCACGCTCTTCAGCCCTTCGACCACGATGGACTGGGCCAGCACGGTCGCGGTGGTGGTGCCATCGCCGGCCTCATCACTGGTCTTGCTGGCGACTTCCTTCACCAGTTGCGCGCCCATGTTCTCGAACTTGTCGGCCAGCTCGATCTCCTTGGCCACGCTCACGCCATCCTTGGTGACGGTCGGTGCGCCGAAGGATTTGTCGAGCACCACGTTGCGGCCTTTCGGGCCGAGCGTGACTTTCACTGCATTGGCGAGAACGTTGACACCGGCCACCAGCTTGGCGCGGGCGTCTTCGCCGAAACGTACGTCTTTAGCTGCCATGATTTCTTACTCCTTGATCTTGCGAATTAGGCTCGAATTAGCCTTCGAGAACGGCCATCAGATCTTCCTCGCGCATGACGAGGAGTTCCTTGCCGTCCATCTTCACTTCGGTGCCCGAATACTTGCCGAACAGCACCTTGTCGCCGACTTTTACGTCGAGCGGACGGACCTTGCCGTCTTCCAGAATCTTGCCTTTACCCACGGCGACGACCTTGCCCTTGATGGGCTTTTCCGCGGCGTTGTCGGGGATCAGAATGCCGCCGGCCGACTTGGTCTCGGCTTCCAGCCTTTCGATGATCACGCGATCATGCAGGGGACGCATCTTCATATTTGTTGCTCCTTAAGCTTGCGTTGCGAAATGTTCAAACGGTATCGGCCCAAAGCACCTGAACCAATAATTCTTTACAATTCAATAAGATGACGTTAGCACTCATCTTTTGAGAGTGCTAATGATAGTCGCGCTTGCCGGACTGTCAAGCGCCGCTGTCGCCGCAGCCGTTGCCAGCGTGCTGCGCTGCGCTTACTGTTACGCCTCATTTTTTCCGGCTTTGAATGCTTGGCGCAGGCTTTAATAAGGCCGGTCGCAGGCGTTTCAAGCCCCCGACAAAAAGAATTTCCAACAGGAGTTTTTCGATGAGCCAGACCGTTCGCCCCGCCGCCATCGTCGGCGGTGCCCGCATTCCCTTCGCCCGCTCCAATACCGTTTATTCGCATCTGTCCAACAAGGACATGCTGACCGGCACACTTAAAGCGGTGGTGGACAAGTACGGCCTGGTCGGCGAACGCCTGGGCGAAGTCGTGGCCGGCGCGGTGCTCAAACATTCGCGCGATTTCAATCTCACGCGCGAGTCGGTGCTGTCCTCCGGGCTGGCGCCGGAAACGGCCGCCTGTGACGTGCAGATGGCCTGCGGCACCGGCCTGCAAGCCGCCATCAATGTCGCCAACAAGATTGCGCTGGGCCAGATTGACTGCGGCATCGCCGGCGGCGTGGACACGACGTCAGATGCGCCGATCGCGGTGGGCGACAAGCTGCGCACGCTGCTGCTGGACCTGAATCGGGCGAAGAGCGGCGGCGAGCGCGCGCGGCTGCTCTTGCGCTTTCGTCTTTCGATGCTGGTGCCACTCACCCCTTCGGTGCAGGAGCCGCGCACCAAGCTCTCCATGGGCGATAGCTGCGAGCTGATGGTCAAGGAATGGGGCATTACGCGTGAGGCCCAGGATCAGCTCGCCTACGCCTCGCATAGCAACGCGGCCAAGGGCTATGACGAAGGCTTCTTCGACGATCTGGTCGTGCC
>JBOICV010000152.1:0-1381 GCA_050740255.1 Nevskiales bacterium
ATCAGGCGCTGCTCGGTGAGCTACGCCGGCATGCGACCCGGCTCAAGCTGCCGGCGACGGCCATGGTTTTCGAGCCGACGCCGCGCGACTTTCTGGATCCTGCAGGCGCGCCGGCGCGGCTGTCGAGCTTGCGCGAGAAACTGGAAGATTTGCGCAGTAGCGGCCTTGACCGGGCGTTTTGTCTGCACTTCAACGCGCCACTGGCGCGCATGAGTGCGACGGATTTTCTAGATGAGCTGCTGGTGCAGCGTCTCGGCGCGAAAGTCATCGCGGTCGGTGATGATTTCCGGTTTGGCGCTGAGCGAAAGGGCGATTTTGCCTTCCTGCAGGCTCGCGGAGCGCAGCACGGGATGCAGGCGATCCGGCTGATGCAGATTCAGATTGATGACGAGCGCGTGAGCAGCACTGCGATCCGGACGCGGCTGACGGCCGGAGATGTCGCTGGCGCAGCGCGCATGCTGGGACGGCCTTATCGCATCAGTGGTCGCGCGCTGCGCGGTCAGGGTCTGGGCAACAAGCTGGACATGCCGACGGCCAATCTTGCCGTGCGGCGCAAGCCGGCGCCGACGTTTGGCGTATACGCCGTGACGGTGCTGGGGCTGGACCGCGGTGCACGCCTCGGCGTCGCCAGCCTCGGTATAAGGCCGAGCGTGACTAGCGAGGGTTGTTGGCTGGAGGTGCATGTATTCGATTTCGCCGGTGAACTCTACGGCCGGCGGTTAGAGGTGCAGTTCCAGCAGTTCCTGCGCGCCGAGGAGCGCTTCGCCAGCCTGGATGAGCTGCGCGAGCAAATGCATCGGGACGCTGTGGCAGCACGTGAATTTTTCGAGACCAATGGCTTAAGCAGTGGCTGACTATAAGAGCACGCTCAATCTCCCGCAGACCGACTTTCCGATGAAAGCCGATCTGGCCCGGCGCGAACCGGAAATCCTGGCGCGCTGGGCGCGGGCCGATCTGTACCAGAAACTCCGCGTGTCCGGACGGGGCAAGCCGCGCTTTGTGCTGATGGATGGGCCGCCTTACGCCAATGGCGACATCCATATCGGCCATGCGCTCAACAAGGTGTTAAAGGACATCATCGTCAAATCCAAAGTCCTGTCGGGCTTCGATGCGCCCTATGTGCCGGGCTGGGATTGCCACGGCCTGCCGATCGAGCTGCAGGTGGAGAAGAAAATCGGCAAGGTGGGGCAGAAGGTGGATGCCAAGACCTTCCGCAAGCATTGCCGCGAGTATGCGAGCGAGCAGATCGAGAGGCAGCGCGCGGATTTCATCCGGCTCGGGATACTCGGCGACTGGCAGCGTTCTTATACCACCATTGACCCGCATTTCGATGCCGCGCAAATCCGTTCCTTGAGCCGGATTTTTCAGCGAGGTCATATAG
>JBOICV010000153.1:0-12675 GCA_050740255.1 Nevskiales bacterium
AGGAGCGGCTTCAGCCGCGATCTTGTTCATCTCCCGTTCCTCGACAAGAAAGGATCGCGGCTGAAGCCGCTCCTACAAGCCCCTCCTACAAGCGGGCATGACGGATTTCGCCCGCTCATAGCTTGGCAACACCTGTGTCAATCGCCTGCTTGAGTTCCGCAGTGAGCGGCTCCCAGCGTGCGGCTCCCGGCGATAGACAAAAGAGCTGCTCATCAATCTGAGCGGGGTCGTAAGCTTGCTTGCGCAGGTTGGCCTTCTGGTGCTTGAAGGTGCCAGTCGTCGCTTGTTCTCCGTGCAGGCGCAGAAAGCGCGGCACGGCGTACTTCGGCAGGTGTTCCCTCAGGTGCGCGACGAAGCCGGCGAGATCCAGCGTCTCGCCGGGCCTGGGCGTGTAGCACAGCATGCCGCAGCGCCCGTCGCGTCCCGGTACCCGGACGCCATAGACGACAGCGTCGGCGGTTTGCGGCCAGGCGTTGACGACCGCTTCCACTTCTGTGGTCGCGACGTTCTCGCCTTGCCAGCGGAAGGTATCACCGAGCCGATCCACGAACTGGACATGGCCGGCGCCCTGGTGCTTCACCAGGTCCCCGGTGTTGAACCAGCAATCGCCCTTCTTGAATACGTCGCGCAACAGCTTCCGCTCGGTCGCCGCGCTGTCGGTGTAGCCGTCGAAGGGCAGGGTGTCGCTGACCTGGAATAGCAGGAGCCCGGTGTTTCCCCGCCCAAGCTTTTTCAGTCGCCCGCTCGGCTGGCGGATGGGTGCGTCCACGTCCAGGTCATAGGCTACGATTTCCCAGCCGAAGCTCGACCAGCCGCAGGTCTTGTCGAAGTTGAAGAAGTTGACGAAGCCGTTGTTTCCTTCCGAGGACCCGTAGAACTCGTAGATACGCTCGATGCTGAAGCGCGTCTTGAAGGCATTCCACAAGTCCGGCCGCAGACCGTTGCCGAAAACCATGCGCACTTGATGTTGCCGGTCGTCTGCTCGCGGTGGCTGGTTCAGCAGATACCTCAGCATCTCGCCGATGTAGTTGAACACCGTGGCGCGCTGTGCGCGGGCCTCAATCCAGAAGCCCGACGCGCTGAACTTGCGGCCGATGGCGAGCGCGGCGCCCGACACCAGCGTTGGGCCCAGCGCGAAGTTAGTGGCATTGCTGTGGTACAGCGGCAAGCAGCAGTAGTAGACGTCGTCCGGGGTAAGACTCAGCGTCAGGCGCGCGGTACCTAGCGCGGCGCGATACCAGCGGTAATGGCTCATGACGGACGCCTTCGGCAGGCCGGTGGTGCCGGAGGTGTAGATGTAGAAGCACGGGTCCTTGAGCTGCACTTGCTGCGTGCTGTCGGGGTTGGTCGCGGGGCAGGCTGCTGCTGCCGCGGCAAGATCAATCCAGCCATGGGGGATAGCCTTGGTCGCTGCGCTGCGCACACAGAACAGCCGGCCCGCGTAGTCCGTATCCAGGTCCTGCACGGTCGCCATGGCTTCAAGCTGGTCTTCACCGGCGACGATGAGTTTCGGCTTCACCAGGGTCAGGCTGTGTTTAAGACTTTCTGCGCGCTGGGAGGTGTTGATCATGGCCGCGACCGCGCCGAGCTTCGCCACCGCACACATGGTTACGACGATCTCCGGGCAGTTGTTCATGTTGATGCTGACCACATCGCCCCGGCGCACGCCGTGTTGCGCCAGGCAATGCGCATAACGGTTGGCCCAGGCGTTCAGTTCCGCCCAGGTCCAATTGCGATCGCCAAACTTGATGGCGATGTTCTGCGCGTGCTCCGCGGCGCGCTGTTCCAGCAACAGGCCGAGCGAGAGCCTCGACTCACGATCCACGAACAAGGTCGTGCGTAGCGCCTGCATGGCGCCCGGTTCGCGCAGCTTGCGATATAGCCGCCGCGCGACTTCGCCGAAAGTGATTTCGTCAGCGCTCATCGGATTACCCCTTATTCGATCGTCATCGGGCCTGAGCCCGGCAGTCGCGTGATCAGGTCCGCGCCCAGCAGCCTGGGAGGCGTGTAACTGCCTCCGGCCGGTTTGTGCTTGCTCAGAAACTCCACCACGGCGAGCGAGCCCGACACAGTCAGGCTGTAGCCGTTCTCGATCTTAATGCGCGCCGTCTTTTTCTGACCCTTGGCGTTGGTGGCTTCGCCCCAGACATAGCAGAAGGACTTGGCGCGCCGCTCGGCGCTCGGCCCCTTCACTTTTCCAGCCATCCACAGGAGCAGGGACTGGACCGGTGCGAGGCGCAAAAACCATAGGAGGTAGTTGGCGCGCTTGGCGTTGGCGATCATGCCGGACGTGCCGGCGAGGTAGGCCTCGATATTGGGGATGCCGGTGGTGTGGTAAGCGGTCGAGACGTCACCGGAGGGGAAGGTCATGGCGAGCTTCTCGCCACCGCCGAAATCAATGCGTCTGACGCGATAAGCCAGCGGCACGCGAATAATCTCGCCGTCCCGGCGCACTCTGCCGCCTTGAGCTAGCCCCTCGACCGTGCTCTTGGCGGTGCCGGGGGAGATGCTGCCGTTCGAATCGAAACCCAATGCCAGATGTATCGCATCCGGCAGGGCCTGCTTGAGCGTGGCGGCCACGCAGTCCAGCGGAATCACGTCGAAACCCACGCCCGGACAGATCACCACGCCAGCCTGCTGCGCCTCGGCGTTTTTGCTCTGCGCGTGCTCGAACACGCCGATCTCGCCGTTGATGTCGAGGTAGTGCGCCCGGACCTTGAGACAGGCCGCGATCATCGGCGCACTGGTTGCGGCGAACGGCCCGGCGCAATGCAGCACCAGTTCCACACCCTTGAGTTGCGCTGCTATTTCATCCGGTGTGCCGATGCCGAACACACGGGATTCAAATCCGAGCTCAGTCGCCAGCGCGGCGACCTTGTCCACGCTGCGGCCGGCCAGCACGGGCTTGAGCCCACGGCGCCGCGCTTCGCGCGCAATCAGCTCGCCGGTGTAACCATTGGCGCCATATATCATCCAGTTCATTTTTGTGCTCCCAATTTGCCAAGGAAACTCTGATTTGTTCTGTCACCCCGGCCCTTCGACGAGCTCAGGATGAACTCCAGCCGGGGTCCAGTGCTTTGAATCTTCTGGATTCCGGCTTTCGCCGGAATGACGCATAGCGAATTGATCAGCGTCTCCTTATCGCTGCACGATGTTGCGCGCGCCCTTGGCGAACTCTTCCGCGGCTTTTGCGTCTTGTTCGACATCCGGGATCTTGACCGGCACGTCGATGCCGCGTTGCACGGCGGGCCGCGCACGGATTGCCGTCAGCCAGCGTTGCAAATGGTCCAGGCCCTCGACCGAAACACCCGACCATTTGTAGGTACGCACCCAGCACCAGTTGGCGATGTCGGCGATGGAATAGTCGCCCGCCAGGTATTCGGACTCGGACAACCGCCGGTCCAGCACCTCGAACAAGCGCCGGCACTCATGTTGGTAACGGTCAATCGCCGGCTGGATTTTTTCCGGGAAGTAGCGAAAGAACACATTCGCCTGACCCATCATCGGGCCGATTCCGCCCATCTGGAACATCAGCCACTGCATAACCTGTGAGCGGCCCTTGACGTCGGTAGGCATGAACCGGCCGGTTTTTTCGGCGAGGTAAACCAGAATTGCGCCGGACTCAAACACCGCGAAACCGCCATTGCCGTGATCAACAATCGTCGGAATGCGGCCGTTCGGATTGAGCTTGAGATACTCCGGCTTTCTTTGTTCGCCGCTCAGGATATTCACGAGCTTCACCGAATATTTCAGGTTCAGCTCTTCCAGCGCGACCGACGCCTTCCAGCCATTGGGCGTGGGCGCGGTGTAGAGATCGATGCTTGCGTCCGATTTCATTTTGTACTCCAGGAATTGAACAGGGAACTGACCGCTGGCCGCGCGCGAACCGCGCCGAACCAGCGGGTGAGATGGGTATGATCGTCGGGGATGGCGAAATCGGCAAAGCGGAATGAGCGTAACGCAGCAAAGGCGGTGATGTCGGCCACTGAAAAATCATCACCCGCAATCCAGCTCCGGTCCGCCAATTCGCGATTAAGGATTGCGATGCGCTTGAGTGCGACCGCGCGCTGCTGCACGCCGAACTCGGGCACCTGCTGCTGGATCGCTTTGGCCATGGGGTGGCCATGACGGAACGCCATCGCCATCGGCAGCATCAGATCCAGCTCCATGCTGCGCTGCCACTGTTCCACTTGGGCCTGCTGCAGCGCGCCATGGCCGAACAGCGCCGGCTCCGGAACGAGCGCCTCGATATAGCGGCAGATGGCCAGGCTCTCGCGAATCACCGTGCCGTCCGCCAGCACCAGCGCTGGCACGCGCATATTGGGTGCGATGCGCCGGTATTCCGGGCTGCGCTGTTCGCCCATGAGCAGATCGAGCGTGGTTTCTGGAATCTGAATCTGTTTTTCGGCAAGGAAAAGCTGCACGCGTAGCGGGCTCACGGCCATCCGCGCGCTGTACAAACGCATCGCGGCGAAATCGAATTTAGTGAAACTCTGCATAAGTCATTCCCGCGAAGGCGGGATCGTAGGAGCGGCTTTAGCCGCGATCTTGTAGGGGCGCGAACCGTCCAACCCATCGCGGCTGAAGCCGCTCCTACGGGCTGGTTCGCGGGCATGGAGGGTCTCGAACCGGATGCCGGCCGCTTCCACGCGGCGAAATAGGGCGTCGCCCATCGCCACGACCGGCGTGAGCACACCTGCGCGATCAAGCGGCAACTCGTCCAGCGCAAGGCACAGGCCGGACTCGGCCAGCAGCTTACTCGTCTCGCCATAACCGGGATCGCCACCGCTCACTTGAGTGCGGATGCTCTCGCCGCCGCTCCCTCGACCAGGCTCGGGACAGGCTTCGCCAAAGAACGTAACGGTGAACCGGCTGCGCTCGCGTTGTTCGACACTGGGGCCGTCACCAGGCGGGCGCAGTGACAACAGCCATTTGCGCGTGAGGCTCATCTGGCTGGCGAGGAGTAGCGCCGCGGCGCCGGTCAGCAGGCCTGCGAGCTTGCCGAGGTTCGGAACCTGCAAGTAATGGCCGTAGCGGAAATCCGGCCCATACCCTTCGATCGCCACGGCACTGCGCCGCACGATTTGTGGATCCACGGCGGGGAAGGGGACAACCCAGGCCCCGAGTGCGCGCTCAAAATGCAGACGCTGGTGCGTGTTGCCGATCCGGCGGTGCGCGGGTCGTGACTCGGCCGCCGTGCGTTGCCGATGCGCCGCGCGGCGCTGATCCATGCGCGATAGCGCGGTGATCACGGAATGCAGGGGCGTGCCCTTGGAGAATGTCGCGTCCACGAAGACGAAGGCTTCGATCTGTATCGGTACGCCCACCGGCAACTGGCGGACGGTGTAGTAGGCGCCCAGATCCGGCACCAGCGCTTCGAAGCCACAGCAGTGCACGATGCGCGCGCCCGTCTTCATCGCGGTCTCGTGGTGGTTCAGCCACATCCGGTCCACGAACTCAGCCTCGCCGCAGATATCCGCGTAGTCGGTGCCGGCGTCGGCGCAGGCTTTCACCAGCGGTTCGCCATGCAGCACGTAGGGGCCGACTGTGGACAGCACGACTCGCGTGGACTGCGAGAGACGCGCAAGGCTTGCAGCATCCTGTACGTCCGCCTGCACACACCAGGGCCTGGACTGCGCGCCGCCGGCCGCCAGCCGCGCCGCAAGCGCATCCAGCTTGCTGCGGTCGCGGCCGGCGATGGCCCAGCGCATGGAAACAGGCGCGTGCCGCGCCAGATACTCCGCGGTCAACCCGCCGGTGTAGCCGGTGGCTCCGAACAGGACCAGGTCATAAGGCCGCGCCGCCATCCGTTTCTTTCCTCGTTTACTTCGCGCTTGACACCGCATCATAACTTACGGTAACGTCAGTGTCACTTACTTTGCGATGAACCCAAGGCCGCCCAGCGTGCCAGCCCGCGCAAACCTCCGCGTCAATCCCCGTGCAGCCAAGACCGCGCGGACCGGCAAGTCGCGCCTTACGGGCGCCGAGCGGCGCGAGCGCTTTCTCGACGTTGCTGCCGACCTGATCGTCGTGAGCGGCATCGAGTCGGTGACCATGGAACGAGTCGCTGAACGTTCCGGCGTGAGCAAGGCGCTCGGTTACGGCTACTTCGAGAACAGCGACAGGCTGCTGGCGGCGGTGTTCGAGCGCGAAGTCGCCGGCCTGGACCGGCGGGTGTTGGCGCGCATCGTCGGCGTGAACGACGCCGAAGAGCGCATGCGCGCCATCATGGACGAGACCTTCGAGGTGGTCTCCGCGCGCGGGCCGTTGTTGGGTCGGCTGCTGCAGCACCGTGGGCACGGCGGCGCCTTGGAAGCGGCGCGCCGCAAGCGCCAGCAGTTCGTCGAGAAGTTCTTCGCACAAATGATGGAACAGGATGTCGGCGTGCCGGCCCGCCAGGCCGCCGTGGCGTCCGCCATCTGGCAGGCGGCGGTCACCGGCGTGCTGGAACTGGCGCTGGCGCGCAGCGCACCGCGCCGCGAGATCGTGGAAGTGTTCGCCCGCATGGTGGTCGGCGGCACGCGTGCGCTCAGAGACAAGGCCAATTCAAATTCATCCAATAGGAGATAGCGTCACATGAAGAAGTCGGGAATCGTGAAACAGGCGGTGGCAGACCTTGTCAGCCGCGCACATCAGGAAGTGGACCAGGGCCTGCTGCCCTCCTGCCAGATTGCGCTGGCGATGGACAACGAGATCGTTCATTTCCAGACCATCGGCAAGACCGTGGCTGGGGATGCGACGCGCTATGTCGTGTTCTCCGCCAGCAAGGCGATTGTGTCGGCGGCGTTCTGGCAGCTCATCGGCGAAGGACGCAAGATTCGCTTGACCGATCGCGTCGCTGATCATCTGCCGGAATTCGGCACCAATGGCAAGGACGCGGTCACCATCGAGCAGTTGCTCACGCACCAGGGCGGCTTCCCCCGCTCAACCATGATGCCGCCGGCCTGGGATACGGTCGAGAGCCGCATGGAGGAATATGCGAAGTGGACGCTGCAGTTCAAGCCCGGCTCAAAGTTCGAATACCACATCACCTCGGCCCACTGGGTGCAGGCCGACATCCTGGGCCGTCTCGACAAGCTGGACTACCGCGAAGCGATCCGCCGTCGCATCTCGGTGGCGCTGGGGCTCAAGAGCATTCGCCTGGGCGTGCCCGAAGCCGAGCAGAAGGACATCGCCACGCCGAAGCTCGTGGGCGAGCCACCTACCAAAGAAGAATTCATGGCGGCGCTGGGCATTCCCGGCATTGACGTGGGCGAGGCGATTGACGCGCATCTGGCCGCGATGGGCGAGTCCTTCGTGCTGGAACGCGGCGTGCCGGGCGGCAACGCGGTCGCCACCGCGGCGGATTTCGCGCTGTTCTTCCAGGCGCTGCTGCACAACCCGGGCGGGCATTGGGATGCGGCGCTGCTGCCGGAGTTCACCATGGGCATCCGCGCCAAGGGCCCGGACCTGCTGCGCGGCGGACCGCCGGCCAACCGTTCGCTCGGCGGCCTGCTGGTGGCCGGTTCGGACAAGCTGGCGCATCTGCGCGGTCTCGGCTACGCAGTTGGGCCACGCGCCTTCGGCCACGACGGCGCCGGCGGTCAGACCGCCTTGACCGATCCGGATACCGGCCTCACTTTCGTCTATCTCACCGATGCGATTGACCGCCACCTGCTGCGCCAGTGGAAACGCATCCGTTCCATCGCCACCCGCGGCGCGCAGTGCGCCGAAGGCGCGCCGAAGAAGGCGGCTGCGTGAATACTGTTCCCACGCCGCTCGCGCGCAACGCAGTTCCGCCTGGCCCGAAAGGCTGGCCGGTGCTGGGCGTGCTGCCGGCTTTTCAGCGCGACCAGCTCGGCTTTGTGCGCCGCGTGGCGAGCTACGGCGACGTCACGCTGGTGCATATCGCGGGCTTGCCGTTTTACATGTTGAGTCACCCGGAACACATCCGGGAAGTGTTCGAGAACCGCAAGGATTTCCGCAAAGGCAACATCGGGCCCGAGCGGCGCCTGCTGCTAGGTAAGGGCCTCGCCACCGCCGAAGGCGATTTCTGGCTGAAGCAGCGCCATATCTCGCAGCCCGCATTCCATCGCGAACGCATCATGGCTTACGGCCGGATCATGTCTGACATCTGCCAGAAGCGCATCGCGGAGTGGCCGGTCGGCGAAGTCGTGGATCTTCACGCCATGCTGATGCGCATGGCGCTGGAGAGCGTCGCCAAGGTGTTGTTCAACGCCAATGTCGAGACCGACGCGGCGCAGGTCGGGCGCTCGATGGAATGGGTGATGCGCTTCTTCGGCACCAACGCCAACTTCATCTATCGCCTGCTGCCCCGCTGGTTCCAGACGCCCGGGCGGGTGCGCTTCCGGCGCGAAGTGGCCGAACTGGACCGCATCATCCAGGCGTTCATCAACGAGCGCCGAAAATCCGGCGACGATCCGGGCGACCTGCTCTCGATGATGATGGGCGTGCGCTACGAGGACGGCTCGGCGATGTCGGACCAACAGATACGCGACGAGGTGATGACGCTGTTCCTCGCCGGGCACGAGACGACAGCGCTGGCCTTATCTTTCAGTTTCGCGCTGCTGGCGCAACACCCGGAAGCGGAGGCGCGGCTGCTGGAGGAAATCCAGACCGCGCTCGGCGACCGGCCGCCCACAGTCGAGGACATCCCGCGCCTGCCCTATACCGAAAAGGTGCTCAAGGAATCCATGCGCGTGTATCCGCCCGCCTGGATCCTGGCGCGGCAGACCGTGCGTGAAGTGGAGATCGGCGGTTACAAGATTCCGCCCAAGGCCTTCGTCTCGATGAGCGAGTGGGTGACGCACCACGACCCGCGCTGGTTCCCGGAACCGGAGCGCTTCATGCCTGAACGCTGGACCGAGGAGTTCGAGAAGAACTTGCCCAAACACGCGTACTTTCCGTTCGGCGCCGGCCCGCGCGGCTGCATCGGCCGGCCGTTGGCGATGATGGAAGCGACGCTGTTTCTGACGACCATTCTGCAGCGCTACAAATTTACGCTCGCGTCCGGTTACCAGATTGTGCCGGACCCCTCGCTGTCGTTGCGGCCCAAAGGCGGCGTGCGCGGCAGCTTGCAGCGGCGTTCTCCATCCAAGCAGGGAGTTGCAGCATGAATTCGTCAACGCCGCCTTATTTCTCCGAAGCGCAGATGGATTTCGCCGCGAGCCCGGCCGCGGTCTGGGCGGTGCTGGGGGATTTCCATGGCTTGGGAAAATGGTCTCGCGGTGTGCGCGCCCAGCCGCTCGGCAGCGCGCAGCAGGGCGTGGGCGCCGGCCGGCGCTGCGAGATTCCGGGTCTCGGCACCGTAGATGAAGTGGTCTTCCAGTGGGAGCCGGAACAGCGGCTGAGTTACACCGTCACGCCGGTGAGCGTGTTTGGTCCGGGCATCGCGCGCTGGCGCCTTGAAGCGCTCGGGCCGCAGAAAACCCGCGTGACCGAGCGCTTCGAATACGGCATGCGCTTCGGCGTACTTGGCGCGCTGCTGCGCGTGCTGATCGTCAAACGCAAGCTGGCGCAAGCCCAGCCGCAGATATTGAAGATGTTGAAGAAGAAAGTGGAAGCAGGCGCCGTCTAGAGCAGGAACTGCCAGCGGCAAGAAAGTGCAGAGCCCGTTACATGGAGGAGAGTCATGGCGTCAAGAAGTTCAAGCGGGCGAGAATGGCGTAGCGCGACGCTGCTCGCTGCGCTGAGTTGGGTACTGGTGCAGACGCCGGTGGTCGTGGCGCAGGACGAATTGGATTTTTTGTTCGAGGACGAACAGATCTCCGAAGGCGCTACGCCCCCGGCGCAACCCAGTGAGCCTGAAGCCGCGAAGCCGGAGCTGGCGCCGCCTTCGCTGGCGCCCAGTCAATCCGCGGAGACGTCGCCGCCCGCTCCGAGTGAGACCGCGCAGATCGCGCCGTCCACCGACGCGCCAACTGACCAGAGCAAGGCCAAATCCAGGCCTTCTTCCAGCCGGGTGATCGAGGAGGTCGTGGTCACTGCGCAAAAGCGCGCGCAGGCTGAGATTGACGTGCCGATCTCCATCTCGGTAATTGACGATAAATTCATTGCCGAGCAGGGCATCACCGACTTGCGTGACCTGGCAGCGTTCGTGCCCAACGCGAAGATCCAGACCACCGCTGTGTTCCCCGACATCCGCATCCGCGGCTTCGGCACCAGCCCGCTCAATCCGGTGTTCGAGCAGTCGGTCGGGCTGGTGCTGGACGGCATCCCGTTCGGCAACAAGGCTTATTATCAAGCGGCGCTGTTCGACATCGATCATGTCGAGGTGCTGCGCGGCCCGCAGGGCGCGCTGCATGGCAAGAACACCACGGCAGGACTTATCAATATCCTGACCAAAGCTCCCACTGACGAGCTGACCGGTTTCCTGGATGTGCAGAACGGCGACCTGGAGCATCGCCGGATTGAAGGCGGACTGGGCGGACCCTTGCTCCAGGACGTCCTGAACTTCCGCTTCGCGCTGCTCGATGAACAGCGTGACGAATACTTCGAGAACACCACCGCATTGACGAATCCGACCGCACCCGACAATCCCGGTGCGCGTGATCGGCAGGCGTTCCGCTTCAAGCTGGAATTGCCGGATATTGTCGGCTCCAAACTGCAGCTCAGCTATGAGGAGTCGGACGCCGACCTGTTCGGCGGCTATGAGCTGCACACGATTCCGGAGCACACGCGGTCGTTTATCCGGCGCTTCGACCCGAACGCGGACTTCGAGCGCAATAATTTCATCGGCTCCTTCGACCATCCGGACGGCATTCAGATCGGCGTGAAGTCGTTCATCGCCAACTGGAGCGACGACTGGAACGGCTGGGGGGTGACCGCAGTGGGCGGGCGCGCCGAGTTGGATGAAGCTTTGCAGAACGACACGGATTTCAGTCCGGTGCCGGTGTCCTTCACCCTGGCCGGACGCAGCTCCTCGCAGACGACCTTCGAACTGCGGACCGATTCACCCAGGCTGCCCGGGCTATTCGGCCTTGACAGCGTGTTTGGCAAAGCCCTCGGCGAAACCGATTTCACCTTCGGCGTGTTCAGCCAGCAACGCGAAATCTCCAACCTTTTCTCGACGCTCAACATCAACGATCTGCTGCTGGTGGAATTTCTCATACAGGACCAGACCCCGCAGTTGGGGCCCGTCCTCGGCCCGCTGCTGAATTTTATACTGCCGCTGCTGCCGTCCGATCTGGAAACCGGTGACTTGCTGCGCCCGCTCGTTGAAGAGCAGACCACCATCTTCTATGACGACCAGGGCGATACCCGCGCCGCATTCGGTCAATTCAACTGGTACTTCCTGCCGGAGTGGACGTTTACTGGCGGCCTGCGCTGGAGCGAGGAGCAAAAGCAGGCCCACATCCGCCGTCAGTTCGATACGCAGAACACCCTGCTTCTCACTTCGGTTCTGATGTGGGAGGAGTTCGACCGCGAAGTCGAGCGCGAGGAATCGCAAGTCTCGCCCAAGATCAGCCTCAACTACAAGCCCAGCGACGATGTGAGCCTGTTCCTGAGCTGGGGTAATGCCTACAAGGCCGGTGGCTTCAATGCCTTCGCCTCCGGCGGCTCGGACGAAGAACTCATCTTCGAACCGGAAATAGTCGAGCAGGTGGCGTTCGACGCCAAGCTGCGGTTCTTCGACGGCGCGGCCAAGCTCAACATTTCGGTGTTCCGCATGGAGCTGGAGGATTTCCAGGTGCTCACTGCCAACCCCGGCAATCTCAGAATCACGATCGAGAATGCGGCCAAGGCGCGCGCGCAGGGTGCGGAGGCCGACTTCACCTGGCTGGCAACCGACTGGCTGACGCTGATCGGCACGCTGGGTTACAACGACTCGGAGTTTCTGGAGTTCCCGATCGGCACCTGCCCCCAAGACCGGGAGAACAGCGACGGCGACAGCGAGCCGCGCTGTGACCTTTCCGGCAAGCCGCTGCCACGCGCGCCCAAACGGTCCGGCACCTTGACCTCGGCCGTCACGCTGCCGTTCAGCGCCATTCCCTTCCTCGGGTCGCGTCTGCCCTCGTTTCTCGACAACATCGGGTTTGCGGCCAGCCTCACCGCCGAATATCAGGATGAGCAATTCCTCAACGACGATCTCGACGAACGCAAGCGGCAGGATGAGTACTACCGTTACCGTGCGAGCTTCGGGGTGGGTGACGTGGACCAGACCTGGTCGCTGCGGGTCACAGGCGAGAACCTGACCAACGAGCCCATCGCGATAGCGATCGCCGAGATTCCCGCCGTCGCGCCCGGCCATTTCTACCAGATTCCGGACTCCGGCCGTGTCGTCTTTGTGCAATTCCGTTACAACTACTAAGCCCGAATAAGTCATGAAGGCGCTGGGAAGGTTATTCGCCTGGTTGTTGTCGGGGGTAATCCTGACGGCCGCCGCCGCGGAGCCGCAGACGCTGCAGAACACCGGCTGCGCCTACGACCCGGGTTCCGGCCGGCTGCTATATGTCGAGGCGCACGAGCAGCGCTGGCAAGACGGGCGGAATATCGGCGGCACCATCAGCTATTCCGATCCGCAGGGACAGCGGATTGCGACCAAGACGCTGGACTTCAACGCCGATCCGTTCGTGCCGAGCTACCGTCTGGAAATTCCCGGTCAGGATTACACGGAGGGCATCGCGGCCAGCGGCGGCAAGTTCCGCCTGACGCGCCAGCGGCGCGGCGAAGCAG